>CAJFOI010000001.1 GCA_904396155.1 Candidatus Avispirillum faecium
ACATGAAAAAGCTGTTTTCTATCCTATTAATGGCAGCACTGCTTGTGACGTGCATCACGCCGGCGCTTTATTCCTCCGCAGCGGACGTTCCGTCCTTTGTGGTGGAAGAGAACACCGAGTACGATGAAAACGCGAGCACTGTCGATGTGTCTTTTGGGATTGCAGATAACCCTGGCATTTCCGAAATGACCGTTTTGGTGTATTATTTAGGCGATCAAATGTCGGTTGCCGGTGTGACAAGTGGCGACTATTTTGAAGCGGAAGAGGGAGCTACAGGAGAATCTACCAGCAATAGATTTGACGAGTACTTCACAGCCCCTGAATTTGAGGAAGGTACTGTATATACAGTAACAGAAGTAGATCTTTTCTCTACAACAGATGGAGATGAAGCTGGTAATGGTACCATTTTGAATGTAACTTTCAATCTTGAAGGTGAACATGCCGCAGGAACAGAGTTTACATATGGTATTAAAGTAGCAGAAGCAGAAAATAGCAATGGTGATGCTATTGCTTTCGCCGGTAAGGCGGAGGGCAAGGTCACATCACTGCCCGATCCCTACAAGGAAGTTTATGACAACTTCACGGTGTTTACCACAGAGGCAAATGTAGATTTGGATGCTACGGAAGCAACCGTAGATCTTCGTCTGGTGAACAACCCGGGTATCAAGGGTCTCATTGTATACATTGTATATGATGAAGAACTGGAAATGACCTCTTTGGAGACGGTTGACGGCATCTTCTTTGCAGATGTAGACCGATTCACTTATAATGAGGATTTGCACGCTTATCCTCCGACAGACGGAAGCCCGAGCAATATTACCAATGCGTTTGAAAATATGGGAATTCCCGTAGACGGCAGCAAAGTATGTGCTGTACTGCTTGCAAACGCTGCAGCAAACGAGAATAAGACGGCAGACGGTGTTCTTGCCCGTTTGACATTCAAATTGCCGGAAGATCTGCAGCAGGGAGAGAGCTTCCCCATTGACTTCTGCTGGAAAGATGGCGATATTATTCAGCTTAGCGACACAGAAGTAGATGAATTTGGAAATCCTGCGCTTGTTCGTCTGAATCCGGATCGTCCCACCTGCTACATCAATGTAGCGTCCTGTGAGCACCCCAATCTGGTGCTGGAGACTGTGAAGGAACCGACTTGTACAGAAGAAGGGTTGCAGAGCGGTGTATGTCCGGACTGTAACCAGACAGTGGAAGTAGTGATTCCGAAACTGGATCATACACCTGCAGCAGAGAAGAAAGTGGTCGAGCCCACCTGCACAGAGCCCGGTTACTTGGTGACGGTATGTTCCGTATGTAACACAGAGATTAGCCGCGAGGTAGATCCGGACCATCCGGAAGCACTGGGTCATGAGCCCGGCGCGCCTGTGGTGACGAAGCCTGCTACCTGTACAGAAGAGGGAACGCAGGAGATCTACTGCACAAGATGCGGAGAAGTCATGGGGAACGTAGAGATCCCGATGATTCCGCACAATTATGTCGCAACGATCATTCCTCCGACAGAAAATTCTCAGGGATATACCTTGCACGCCTGTTCTGTTTGCGGCGATAACTATAAGGATCATTACACCGATTATGTGGGCGAGGATGTCCCGCAGATTATTATTGAAAACAAAACTGCTACAGCCGGAGAAACGGTAACTGTAAATTTGTTTGTTAAAAACAATCCCGGTTTCAATGCGGCGTCCTTTAAAATCGATTACGATACGACAAGTCTTCATCTGATCGGAGCAGAATTAAGTGAAGAGTTCAGCAGCGGAACGACTGTTTCATATGACAATCTTCCTTATCTGACATTTTTCAGAGGCGGTAACATCAGTTCTGACACAAACATGCTGACCCTTACCTTTGCAGTCCTGGATACGGCTTCGGCTGGTGACGCCTATATTTCTCTATTATATGAAGAAGGAAACATATCCAATATCGACGAGGAAAGCATAAACTTCAAAGTTGTTGACGGAAAAATTATGGTTACAGATTATTTGCCCGGAGATATCAACGGTGACGGCAGCGTCAACACCAAGGATTTGACACGCCTGTTGAGATACATCAATCATGAAGATGTTGAATGTACGGAAAAAGCTCTTGATGTCAACGGCGATGGACGAGTCAACTCCAAAGATTTAACAAGACTGCTGAAATACATCAATCATGAAGATGTTGAAATATTTTGAAGAGGTTAGCGCAAAATGAAAAGACTAATGGCGTTGCTGCTGGCATTTACGCTGTTAATGGCAGCAGCAGTAAATCTGGCTTGGGCGACCACGGCAAACACTCCTGTTATGACAGTAAGCTCCGTTGAGGGCCGTAAAGGCGACGCTGTAACTCTTTATGTTACACTGAAGAACAATCCGGGATTTTCTGCTGCATCTGTTAAAATTGATTTTGATGATACCAATATCACATTGACCGATGCTGCGCTTTGCGGAGATTTTGCTGCCGGAGCGTTTGTCTCTTATGGAAATCTGCCGTATATCACATTTGTTAAAAGTGAAAATGTAACGGAATCTGAATTCTTAAAGCTTACTTTTACAATAGCAGAAAGCGCAGAACTGGGCGATATATCTGTTACGGTCCTTTATGCAGAGGGAGATATCAGCGATACCGATGAAAACGATGTGGATTTTCGTGTTGTACCAGGAAAGATCAGTATCAGCGAAAAAACCTTTGAAACAGGCGAATGCATTCCAGGCGATGTAACCAAAGACGAAAGAGTCACCATACGGGATGTGTCGGCGATCCGACTGTTTCTTGCGGGAGATCTCGCACTGACAGAGATGCAGCAAGCGGCAGGGGACATAAACCAGGACGGCAGAGTCACGATACGGGACCTGTCGGCGATCCGATTGTTTCTGGCAGGAAAATATACACTTGAAAGAAGTGATCAGTCGCTTGCCTGACAACAGCAAGGGGAAAACAAATAGGAAAGCCATGATGGGGATTTACGCCGTCATGGCTTTTTTATGTAGATCGCCATCTGTGAAATAAGTTGTTTGTGGATTCTGTTTCTTTGAAAGTCTCCTTTTTCATTCGATATTTTACAAGAGACAAGCGCCGGTCAAGCACATCGCGCATATACTTTCTGTAAGAGCCTTTTGCCGGGAGATTTTTTCTCCGGATGATACGGCTACACCGGGGAAAGGAACATACAATTATGGAACTCCTTTTAATGATAGCGGCCGCTTTGTCCTTTGCATTGCTCAGTGCCCAGTCTGCACAAAATTTTCCGCCGCCTCTTCCCAAAGAAAAGGAGGCCGAGCTTTTTTTGAAAAAAATGGAAGGGGACGAGGAAGCGCGAAAATTACTCATAGAGCACAATCTGCGGCTTGTAGCCCATATCGTACGCAAGTATTATGCCAGCTGGGATTGTCAGGATGACTTGATCTCCGTTGGAACCCTGGGACTCATTAAAGCGGTAGATACCTTTAATATGGCCAATGGTGCCCGGTTTGCGACATACGGTTCCAAATGTATTCAAAATGAAATTCTCATGCATTTCCGCGCACGGAAAAAATCCTCGATGGAGGTTTCCATCAATGAAACCATCGACACGGACCGGGACGGAAATCCCCTTACATACATGGATATCATCCACTGTGAAGACACGATTGCAGATGATTTGGATACGCGCATGCAAATCAAAAACGCGATTGATTTTATCCGGCATTCTTTAGATCCTCGGGAGAGAAAGATCATTGTCCTTCGATATGGAATTGACGGGGGAAAGCCGTTGACACAACGGGAGGCGGCACAGCGCATGGGCATATCTCGTTCCTATGTATCCCGAATTGAAAAGGGTGCACTGCAGAAAATCCACGAGCACCTAAAACGTGGGCGCCTGTAGGGGAAAATGTTGTAAAATCCCTTGACCCGCGCGGGAAAGAACAGTATAATATTATACTGGATGGAAGGGAGGGAGCACAATGGTTGAAATAACAGAAGTGGCGCCCCATTCCCGCGCTGCGCGGCAGGGGATTCGCCCAGGTGATATGCTGCACAGCATCAATGGACATGAAATCCGAGATGTGTTGGACTATCGTTTTTTTCTGGCGGAATCGGAAATTTCCCTCAACCTTTTCAGGAATGAAAAATCCTACACTGTAATCATACATAAAGGGGAGTATGATGACATCGGCCTTTCCTTTGAGACGCCGCTGATGGACAAAAAACACACCTGTGAAAACAAATGTGTCTTCTGTTTTATCGATCAGAATCCAAAGGGAATGCGAAAAAGCATTTATTTCAAGGACGACGACTCCCGCTTGTCCTTCCTTCACGGCAATTATATTACAATGACCAATTTGAAAACAGAGGATATCCAGCGGATCATCGATATGCACATCTCTCCGGTAAATGTGTCTGTCCACACTACAAATCCCCAGCTGCGGATAAAAATGATGAAAAACAAGCACGCAGGAGAGGTGCTTTCCTATTTGAAAATGCTGGCAGATGCCGACATATCTATCCGGGGGCAGATCGTGCTGTGTAAAGGACTCAACGACGGAGAGGAGCTGGACCGTACCATGGAGGACCTCACCGCTTATTATCCCAGTCTGGACAGCGTGTCTGTCGTTCCTGCTGGGCTGACAAAATATCGGCAGGGGCTGTATCCTCTAAAACCGTTCTCACCGGAGGAATGCGCTGCAGTGATCCGCCAGGTAAATGCTTTTGGGGATCGGTGCATGGAGCGATTTGGTACCCGGATTTTTTATCCTGCCGACGAGTTTTATGTAAAAAGCAAAACACCGCTGCCGGATTATGACTTTTTCGGCGAATACAGCCAGATTGAAAACGGCGTGGGAATGCTGTCCTCCTTTGTATATGAGTTTATGTGCATGTTGGATGCGCTCACAGAGGAGGAAAAGCAGATCTGCCGCTGTGTTTCTGTCGCCACGGGGGAAGCGGCGGCAGGCATGATGCAGGACCTTGCAGACCGGCTTTGGAGTGTCTGCCCCAATTTGCACATACACATATATCCTGTTAAGAATAATTTTTTCGGCGGGGAAGTGACAGTCACAGGACTCCTCACCGGTCAGGACATTGCTGCGCAGCTGCAGGACAAGCCTCTGGGTGAGGCTCTGCTTCTTTCCAGAAGTGTATTGCGCAGTGAGGGAGATTTGTTTTTGTGCGGCATGACGCCGACAGAACTGACGAATATACTACAGGTTCCCTTGATCTTCACCCCCGACGACGGTGGAGCGTTTCTCCGCAGTCTGTTGGGCATTTCGCAGTGAGGTATAATATGGCAAAACCGATCATAGCTATCGTAGGGCGGCCCAATGTGGGCAAGTCTACCCTGTTCAATAAACTTATCGGAGAACGCCGTGCCATCGTAGAAGATACGCCCGGAATCACCCGGGATCGGATCTATGGGGAGACAGAATGGCGCGGGAAAAAGATGATTGTCATCGATACGGGGGGGATTGAGCCCAAGACGGACGACACCATTTTGCAAAAAATGCGGCAGCAGGCGCAAATTGCCATTGACACTGCCGACGTGATCATTTTTATGTGTGACATCCGTACAGGCCTGCTGGCCGATGACATGGATATTGCCGTCATGCTGAAGAAAAGCGGCAAGCCCGTCATTCCCGCCATCAACAAATCGGACCGGATCGGTGCGGTAGATCCGACTTTTTACGAATTTTACGAGTTGGGGTTTGCCATCGATCCCATTCCTCTTTCCTCTCTCCACGGAAGCGGCAGCGGGGATCTTTTGGATGCAGTTCTGGAGGCGCTCCCTCCCTTCGAGACAGAAGACGAGGAGGATGACGTGATCCGCGTGGCGGTGATTGGAAAGCCCAACGCGGGAAAATCGTCGCTTATCAACCGGATCCTGGGGGATGAACGGCTGATTGTTTCCGAAATCGCCGGGACTACCAGAGACGCCATTGACACGCCTTATGAAAATGCATTTGGGAAGTACATCTTTATTGACACAGCCGGGATCCGCAGACAGAGCAAAGTAGAGGACAGAATCGAAAAGTTCAGTGTACTTCGGGCAAAAATGGCGGTAGAACGGGCGGATGTATGCCTTGTGGTGATCGACGCGAAAGAAGGCGTGACAGAGCAGGACGAAAAAATTGCCGGTATCGCCCACGAAGCTGGGAAGGCCTCCATTTTGTGCATAAACAAATGGGACTTGATCGAAAAGGACAATGCAACCGTGAACGCATATACCAAAAAGGTTTACGATGCACTGTCTTATATGACTTATGCACCGCTCCTATTTATTTCCGCACAAACTGGGCAGCGTATTCCAAAGCTGTTTGAACACATCAACTATGTCAATAATCAAAGCAAGATGCGCATTTCCACCGGTATGCTCAATGATGTGCTGGCAGAGGCGATAAATCGGGTGCAGCCTCCCTCTGACCGGGGCAAGCGGCTGAAAATCTACTACATGACCCAATCTTCAGTAGCCCCGCCCACTTTTATTCTGTTTTGCAACAATGCAGAGCTCTTTCATTTTTCCTATCAGCGGTACATTGAAAACCATCTGCGGCAGACCTTTGGATTCAAGGGGACGCCTATCCGCATGATCATCCGCCAGCGGGGAGATAAGGAAGAGTAAATCTTTCCCCTTTAGGGCACTGTATATGCCGCAGCGCGGCAGAATGGAGACGGACATGCTGTTTCGATATCTTTTGGAACAAAATTTTATAAATGTATATGTGCTCACAGTGCTTAGTGTGATTCTTTGCATCGTCGTTCCTTATTTTCTGGGCAGCCTGAATTTCGGCGTAATCCTCTCCCGCAGGCTCTATAGAGAAGATGTGCGCGCAAAGGGAAGCGGCAATGCCGGCTCCACCAATATGCTGCGCAATTACGGAAAAAAGGCAGCAGGACTTACCCTTTTGGGAGATGCACTGAAAACGGTGGTATCCTGTGCGTTCGGCATAGGGATCTACGGGGTTTACGGAGCATATCTGGCAGGACTGTTCTGCATTTTGGGGCATATGTTTCCCGTTTACTTTCGATTTAAGGGCGGGAAGGGAATCGTATGTCTGGCAGTGATGATTTTGATGACAGACTGGCGCGTTTTTCTCATCCTGTTTGCGATTTTCCTGATTATTGTGCTGGGCACCAAATATGTCTCACTGGGCTCGGTGATCGGCGCCATGCTCTATCCCCTCATTTTGAACCGGATCAACAGGGGAACGGAGAACGCGGTGCGTTCTGTGGAACTCATCGCCATCGTGATCGCCTGCTTTGTGGTATTCATGCATCGGGAAAATATCAAAAGACTATACCATGGTACGGAAAGCAAGCTGAGCTTTCGCAAGAAAAAAAAGGAAGAAGCCGCAAAGAAGGCAGATGGTGAGGAAAAGCATGACGGACGATAAGACGGCGCGTTTTTTGTCCCTGGTCCGGCGTGCCATCGATATGCAGACTCTGCAAAACGTCGTCCTGTCCACCCCAAGAAGCACCAAGGTGCAAAAGATTCGCTGCACGCTGCGGCAGCTCTCCGGCGTACGCTGCATACAAATGGAATATCAATATACGGATGGTCGGGTGCGGCAACACAATTTTTCCCTTTCGAATTTTTGGGATGCGTTTTCAGGGGAACTGGAACACTTTGCAAAAGCAGATCTCAATGACAGCGGCGGGACAGCCATGCTTCTGCGTTCGAAAAAGGGGAAAATCTCCCTTGTCACCCATGGCGTCATCGGAGATGGAGACAAGCTGGACCCGGCGCCCAACAACAGAAAAAAGCAGTATATATTGGATGGCACCGAGCCTTTTCTGATCCAGTTGGGGATCTCCGATGCAAAGGGCCGCGTACACGATAAACGGCAGGCAAAATTCCGCCAGATCCAACGCTTTCTGGAGCAAATACGAATCATTTCGCCCCACCTGCCTGGGGAGGGCACCTTATATATCGCAGATCTTTGCTGCGGCAAGAGCTACCTCAGTTTTGCCGCCTATTATTATCTGACGTGTATTTTGCACAGGGAAGCAGTGATGGACTGCGTGGATCTGAAAGAGAGCGTCATGGAGGACTGCGCTGCAATTGCGCTTCGCTGCGGATTTACCGGTATGCATTTCCAAGCCGGAGATGTGTCAAAATACGCACCGGCGCATCCGGTGCATCTGCTGATCAGTCTTCACGCCTGCGACACTGCTACGGATCTTGTACTGGACCGGGGCGTGGCTCTCGGAGCGAAGGTGATCCTGTCCACCCCCTGCTGCCACCGGCAACTGAGCCGGGAATTAAACTGTCCGCCCCTGTCCTTTATCTCCCGGTACCCTGTTTTGAAATACAAACTTTGTGATGCGGCCACAGATGCACTGCGCATCCTTCGGCTGGAAGCGGCAGGGTACACTTGTGACGCGCTGGAATTCACCGATCCGGAAGACACGCCGAAAAATGTACTGATTCGAGCGATCCTTCCCAATACAGTAGATTATAAAAATGCAAAAAGCAAGAAGCAAAGCGCGCGTTACCGGCAGGCGTATCTTTATCTTACAGGAGGAAGCCCTTCTTCTTGCCCAAATTTGAAGGAAGACGATCATGACAACACCAATTTTTGACATACATGCACGGCCAGAAGTTCGCTTGAAGGCATTGCAAACACTGGCGGCCTGCATAGACGATCCCAAACCTGCCTGCGAATATGTAAACAACCACATCCACACCACCTACTCCTTTTCTCCATATACACCTGCTGCGGCCGTATATGAGGCAAAGCGGGCCGGCCTTTCTACAGCGGGAATCATGGATCACGACAGTGTAGGCGGCTGCAGGGAATTTATAGAGGCCGGAGAGATCCTTTCCATGGCGGTTACTGTAGGCTTTGAATGCCGTACATCCGTTGCGGGAACGCCTCTGGAAGGACGGCGTCTCAACAATCCGGATCAAAAATCTGTGGCATACGTGACCCTCCACGGCATCCCGCATCAAAATCTGGAGCGCTGCGAGGCTGTGCTGCGGCCGCTGCGGGAAAAGCGCAATGTACGCAACAAAAAGATGTGTGACCGCATCAATGCGGTTTGCGCTGGGCTTGGAATAGAGATCGATTTTGACAGGGACGTACTGCCGCTGTCCCTTTACGAGCAAGGCGGCAGTGTGACGGAACGCCATCTTATGTACGCTCTTGCGATGCGGATTGTCCGTGATGCGGGCAGGGAAGAGGCAGCAGAAAAAATCAGTGCCTTGTGCCGGATCAATCGAAACGATCCGGCGCTGGAAAAGCTTGTGGTTGCACCGGAGGAATATTACCTATACGATATCCTGGGCATTTTGAAAAGTCATCTCATTTCCAGGATTTATGTGGATGCTGAGGCGGAACTGATGCATATCCGGGATTTTGTCCGGCTGGCAGAGGAGGTGGGGGGAATCGCCGCCTATGCGTATCTTGGAGATGTGTCGGAAAGTCCCACCGGGGATAAAAAGGCCCAGGCATTTGAAGACAGTTATCTGGAGCTTCTATTTTCGCAGCTGCGGGAAATCGGATTTCACGCCGTGACCTATATGCCTTCCAGAAACACGAAGGCACAGCTTGCTTTCGTAATGGAGCTGTGTGATAAATACGAATTTTTTCAAATCAGCGGAGAGGACATCAATTCCCCGCGTCAGTCCTTTCGCTGTGAGGCGATGAAAAACTACCCCCATCTGATTGACGCAACCTATGCCCTGATCGGGCATGAACAATATGCCACCCGGCATCCGGGAGAAGGGATGTTTTCCCCGGGGGAGACAGAGTCCCTTGCGAAGCGAATCACAAAATATGCCGCATACGGCCGTAAGACCCGGTTTGGAAAGGAAGGATAAAAATGAACCATTTGCAGCAGGCAGCCGAAATTGCCCCCGCCCTTCGTATGATCTATGCTCCACACGGAAACGCCACGGTGCAATTTTCCGAAAATAAAGTAGAGACGATACTCCACACAGATAAAACATCCTGGAAAAAGGATTTCACTGCGCTCTGTGCAAAGCAGACCGCGGATTCGATTTCTCTGCATATAGAAGAAGTGGGCTACTTCACTGTGGAAAGAACGGCGGCAGATCTGCCTCTTAGCGGGAAGATCGCAATTGTCACCGGCAGCGCTCAGGGATTTGGTGCCCATATTGCCGAACATCTCTGTAGCAGGGGCGCCCGTGTCGTACTTGCCGATATGAACTACGATGGCGTCTGCCAGCGTGCAGAACATCTTACAAAGACGTATGGCATTCCTACATTTCCCGTCCAGACGAACGTGTCCGACGAGAGATCCGTATGTGAGATGATCCAAAAAACTGTGCTTTTCTTCGGGGGCTTGGATATCTTTGTCAACAATGCAGGAATTGTCCGGGCAGGCAGTTTGGAGGAAATGACCCTTGAGAATTTTTCACTTGTCACCTCTGTGGACTACACGGCGTATTTTCTGTGTGTAAAATATGCTACAGAACCTATGAAGATCCAGCGGCTCTATGCTCCGGACTATATGGCGGACATCATTGAAATCAATTCCAAATCCGGTCTGGAGGGCAGCAACAAGAATTTTGCCTATGCCGGTGCAAAATTTGGCGGAATCGGGCTCACACAGTCTTTTGCTCTGGAACTGGCACCTTACGGGATCAAAGTCAATGCAGTCTGTCCCGGAAATTTCCTGGATGGACCTCTGTGGTCTGATCCGGACCGCGGATTGTTTGTGCAGTACCTGCATGCCGGAAAAATCCCCGAGGCAAAAACAGTCGCAGACGTGCGTGCCGCCTACGAAGCAAAGGTGCCTTTGGGACGCGGCTGCCGTCCGGAGGATGTGAACCGAGCGATTTCCTATATCATCGAACAAAAATATGAAACCGGGCAGGCGCTTCCCGTCACAGGCGGGCAGACAATGCTCAATTGAGGGAATACAAATGAAAAAATGCGTATTCTTTCTTTTATCCATTTTATTGGTATTTACGGGATGCTCTACTGCCGGTGTTGAAGAACTCTACGGCACCTGGTACAACGACACGGGAGATATCCGAAATGCCATACAGTTTTATGCATATGATACTACGGAAAATGCTTTTATATGGGCCGTATACGATATTGCTGCAGATGAACGCACATCCATCGACACTGGAACATATGAACTCAGTGATGGGACGATCACATTTACGTACGCCAGCGGAACTGCCGTCACATTGGATTATATTAGAGATGGAGACAGCCTCACGCTGACAATGGATGGTGCCGCGGTAGAATTCAGGTTATACGAATTGGAAGATACGACCGCATAAAAGGGATACACCCAGAGTGTATCCCTTTTACAATGCAATTTTTCCGTCCATTTTTTCCGCCAGCGCCCGGTCGTGGGTCACGAAGAGCACCGTTTTTCCCTGTGCTCTCTCACGAATAAGCTTGTAGGCAATTTTTGCGGTGTCGTCATCCAACCCTGCCAGGGGTTCATCTAAAAGAAGGGTATCAAAGGGCACTGCCAGTGCCCGCGCCAGAGACACGCGGCGCTGCATCCCACCGGAAAGCTGTGCGGGATATGCAGAGAAGTCCCCCCCTAACCCCACTGCGGCAAGCAGCGCCCGCGCTGTGTCCCTGTCCGAAACAAGCGAGACATTTTTCTCCGCGGTGTACCAGGGAAGCAGCCGGGGTTCCTGGAAACAAAAGGAAATACGGCCGGCACCCTTGACGGTGCCCGAATATTTTTCCAGCCCTGCAATGATGCGCAAAAGCGTAGTTTTTCCAACACCGGAGGGACCGACAACTCCATGGATTCCCTCCGGGATACATGCGCAAAAGTCCCGAAGCACCGGCTTTTCTCCAAAGGATTTGCAAATATGAGACAATTCAAGCATCGTTTCGCCTCCCTGCGTGTATCCATTTGCCGCACAGCGCGGAAAATGCATTTTCCAAAAGCAGACTGAGCAAAATCACTGTAATCGTCCAGGCAAAAAGCTCCGGTGTTTGCAGGTAGACCTTGGAGGCGTACAAAGACGTTCCGATTGCCGCACGAGGCGTACTCAATACCTCCGCTGCAACGCCCGCCTTCCACGCCAGACCCAGACTGGTCTGAAAGCCGGCGGCGAAGGAGGGAAGGACAGTCGGCAAATAAAATGCGCGCAGCCGCTTAAGCGGTGTAAAGGAAAACACCTGCATCATTTCCAAAAGAGACGGATCTGCTCCATCGATCGCGGTTGTCACACTGTTCCAGATCACCGGCAATACCATCAGTGAAGCTGCAAAGGAGGGAACCAGTCCCCGCCCGATCCACACCAGTGCCAGCACGATAAAGGAAGCCACCGGTGTGCTGCGTATTACTGTGAGAAGAGGTGCGATAAATGTGCGCGAGGGAGGGAAAAATGCCGTCAGTACCGCCAGAATGATACCGGCAGTTACACCGATAAAAAGTCCCGCTACAATGCGGAGAAGCGACCATGCGCAGCTGAGCCAAAAGCTGCTGTCCCTTGCAAGAGACAGCAGCTTTTGGCCCGTGACCAGCGGGGAGGGAAGAAGCACTTCCTTCCCCACGAGCAGAGAGGCGATCCACCACAGTCCCACCCAAAACAGAGTTACTGCAGCATATTTTGCAATTTTTTTCCAAATATGCATTTCGGACGCCCTTCTTTGTTCACTTATTTTGCAATGTAATAAATATTTTCATCCGGCACCGCGCCGCCTACAGAATCGGGATTGTAGGAATAAAGAACGTCATAGAAAGAAGCAAGATCCGCCGCCATCTCCTCGCCGTCCACATATACGATGTTGCTGCCGGGAATGGCTGCCTCGGCAATCTGTGCAGAGGGGATGATCCCCTGATCGGCAATGATTTGCGCAGCTTCCGTGGGATTATTTTCCACATATTCAATACTTGCTTTGTATTCGTCCAGGAATGCTTTCACTTCTGCCGGATGATCCTCGGCCCAGGAATTGTTTACGATCACACACCCCATATACAGGGAACCATCTACATCATTTGCCTCACAAGCGTCCTGCCAGATTTCTGTCAGATCCAACGCTGCGCGCATACCTTCAGGGGCTTCCGCGTTTTTCAGTACCGTCGTCACTTTCGGTTCCGGAAGCACTGCCAGATCGATCTCTCCTGCGATAAGCTTGGTGGCAACCGTGTCGTGGTTTGCCTCGTAAATCACTTCACAATCGATGTCAAAGGTGTCCAGAATATAATCCATCACATATTCTGGCACATTGCCCTGACCGGAGGAATAAATCGTTTTGCCCTCCAGATCCTCGATAGACTGAATTGTATCGCCGTTCTCCAAAAGGTGCAGAACACCCATTGTATTGACCGCTGCCACGGAAACCGCGCCCTCTGTTCTTGCATACAGCACAGCTGCCAGATTTGTGGGCACTGCAGCAATTTCAAAATTTCCCTGGATGATTTCCCCTGTAAATTCATCTGCGGAAGCTGCCAGCTGGAACTCATAGGAAAGCGCTGTATTTCCATCCGCACTGTCCTGCATCAGCTTTGCAAGTCCCATACCGGTAGGGCCCTGGAGAGCATAAGCGCGCACAGGATCCTGGGACAGCTCCGCTGTGGTTTCCGGTGCGGTCGTGGTTTGTGCATCCGTAGTGGTCTGTGCTGTCTGTCCGTCTTCCTTGGAGCAGGAGGCAAAGAGACCGGCACACAGGAGCACCGCAATAGCAAGAGCGATCAGTCGTTTCATAAAAAGTCCTTCTTTCATAAATTTATTGTATCATCAGCTTCAGCGTTTCCAGCTGAAGCGGTGTTACCTTCTTCTTTTCTCTGCGGATCAGTCCCTGGGCACAGAGGCTGTCCATCGCCCGATACAGAGATGCCCGGCCCACTCCAAGTTGCTCGGAAAGCTGTGCATAGGAAATATCCAATTCCCAGCTTCCGTCCGATGCAAGGGGCAAATGCAACAAATACAGCACCAGACGTTCCAGCGCACTTCCTGCCGTATAGGCCGTGATTTTCCGATTTAAGAAGGAAATGCGACCGGAGAGAAAGACAATGTAGTTGCGGGCCGCCATCGGCTCATGGAGACAAATCTCCTCCACCAGGACAGCGGGCAAGTACAAAATTCGGCAATCTTCCAGGGCACGCACACAGGTTCGGTATCCTTTTTCGCCGGAAAAGAGGGAAGCGGCTCCGAAGGAATCCCCGGCGCCCATTGTACGCAGCAGCGCAGGATGTTTTTCATCTCCCGACAGTATCTGGGCGCTGCCGTCCAAAAGTATAGCAAGACCGACAGGATTCTCCCTTGCGGAGAGAAGAATCTCCCCGGCGCAGTATTTTTGTATGATAACTTTTTCCATCACATGATATTTTGCGTCTAATTCCTCAAAATGCATTTCATGGAAAAGAAAAAGAGAGGAGATCCGCTCCCGGATCATTTTGTCCATAAATACATCGCCTCTTGTATTTTTGTCTCATTTGAGACAGTCATACTATAGCAAAAAAATTACGCTTCGTCAATAGGGAAGCATAAGAATAATGTGAACAATGTGTAAACATGTGGAAATGTATTGCAATCCCGGGTAAAATATAATAGAATATACAAGGCAAAAATACAAAATACAGATGTGAAATATGCCAGTTGTCTGGCGGGGAGGTATTCTATGACACTGCTTGTACTGGCTGCCGGAATGGGGTCTCGTTACGGCGGGCTAAAACAAATTGATCCATTTACAGAGGACGGGGAATTTATCATTGATTTTTCTGTATATGATGCATTGCAGGCGGGATTTGACCGCGTAGTATTTATTATAAAAGAGGAAAATTACGAAGACTTTCGAGAGACGATCGGTGCGCGTCTGGAAGGCAAAGTGAAAGTCGAATATGCTTTTCAGCGCATGGACTATCTGGTTCCTGCCGACAAGCTTCCCGCCGAGCGTACGAAGCCGTGGGGAACTACCCAGGCGATTTTGTGTGCCCAGGATGCGGTGGGCAACGATGTATTTGCCGTTATCAACGCAGACGATTTCTACGGCAGAGATGCCTACAATAAAGCGGCGGCTTTTCTGAAGGAGAGAACAAAGAAAAGTGAAAATGCCTATGCTATGATCGGCTATCGCTTGGGCAACACGCTGACCGACAACGGAAGCGTGGCCAGAGGCGTGTGTGTAACGAAAGATGGATATCTCTCTGAAATTGTAGAGCGGACAAAGATTTACAAAACGGAAACAGGCGGCCGGTTTGAAGACGAAAATGGGCAAACGATTGCGCTTCCCGCCGACACCGTCGTTTCCATGAACTTTTGGTGCTTTACCCCCTCTGTGTTTGCCGGCGCAAAAAAATATTTCCAAGAATTCCTGGCGGATCCCGCCAGAGATCCATTGAAAGGCGAGTGCTTCCTGCCCAATGTGATTGGGCAGATGAAACATGACGGATACTGTACTGTTGAAGTGATCGAGACCTCGGCAAAATGGTACGGTGTCACCTACGCGGACGACAAGCCTGGCGTAGCACAGCAGATCCAGGCAATGATCGCTGACGGAACCTATCCAAAGGGACTTTGGAAATAAACCGGAAGAAAGGCGGTAGTACTCATGGCAATCTTAATTACAGGCGGAACAGGATTCATCGGTTCCCATACGGTTGTAGAACTGATCAAGGACGGCAGAGAAGTGGTGATTTTGGACAACCTGTCCAACAGCAAGCGATGCGTGTTGAAACGCATTGAAAAAATCACCGGTGTGCTGCCCAAATTCTATGAAGTGGATTTGCTGGATTACGCAGGGACGGAAAAGGTGTTCCAGGAAAATAACATCGATTCCGTCATCCATTTTGCCGGCCTGAAAGCGGTAGGCGAGTCGGTGGAAAAGCCGTTGGAATATTACCACAACAACCTGACGGGCACGCTGCACCTGTGCAGTCTGATGCGCAAGTATGGAGTCAAGCGCATCGTATTTTCCTCTTCTGCTACTGTTTACGGCTCTCCCGCGGAAATCCCGATCACCGAGCAATGCCCAAAAGGCATTTGTACCAATCCCTACGGATGGACAAAGTGGATGATCGAGCAGATCCTCACCGATCTGACGAAAGCAGACAAAGATATGCGCGTGGTCAATCTGCGGTATTTCAATCCGATCGGCGCCCACGAGAGCGGCCTGATTGGGGAAGATCCCCAGGGAATCCCCAACAACCTCCTGCCGTATGTATCCAAGGTAGGGGCAGGGAAGTTGGAATGTCTTACCGTATACGGAGACGATTACGATACACCGGACGGAACCGGTGTGCGGGATTATATCCATGTGGTGGATCTTTCTCTTGCGCACCTGAAGGCCCTGGATTGGACAGAGACACACACCGGAACCGATGTGTTCAATATCGGTACCGGAAACGGATATTCCGTGTTGGAAATCGTGCGCGCCTATGAAAAAGCCAGCGGCAAAAAGGTGCCTTATAAAATCGGGCCCCGCCGTGCGGGTGACATCGGGGAATGCTATGCCGATCCAAGCAAAGCCTTCAAAGAACTGGGCTGGAAAGCCCAGAGAGGTATTGAGGAGATGTGCAGGGATCTGGCACGCTGGCAGGAAATGAACCCGGACGGATATCCGGACGAATAAATAAGGCTGCGGGACGCTCCGGCGTCCCGCAAAATATATATAAGAAAGGCGGATACATATATGATCAAACAGGAGCCCTTTGGAAAGACACCGGAAGGCAGCGCTGTATACGCATATACGCTGGAAAATGATTCCGGTGTCCGTGCGAAAATCACCAATTTCGGCGGCATCATCATCAGCCTGTGGGTCCGGGACAAAAACGGGGAGAGCCGGGATGTCGTCTGTGGATTTGACGATTTGGACGGATATTGCAAGGCGGATGGATACCAGGGTGCCCTTATCGGACGGGTGACCAATCGAATCAGCGGTGCATCTTTCCACCTGGACGGTACAGAATACACCCTCTGCCCCAATTTCGGTTCTTTTTCCGCCCACGGCGGAAAAATCGGCTTCAACCGGCGGGTGTGGGGCGCCAGAGCTATAGATGGAGCAGAGCCTGCACTCATTCTTACATACGTCAGCCCGGACATGGAAGAGGGATATCCCGGAACAGTGGTAGTCACCGTAACATATCGTCTTCTGGCTGTGGGAGGACTTTCCATTCACTATGCGGCCTATACGGACAAAAAGACCATTTTCAACATGACCAATCACGCCTATTTTAATCTGGACGGATACGATTCCGGTTCGATCCGTGATCAGATCATGTGGATCGATGCGGATACCATGAATGAACACGACGCAGACATGATCCCCACAGGAAAAATTCTGCCGGTGCGGGGAACCCCTTACGATTTCACTACTCCCAAAGCGGTTGGAAGGGATTTTGACAGCGACCCGGAGATGGAAAAGCAAGCCGGCGGATACGACAACAACTATATTTTCAACGGCTATGACGGCCAGCTGCGCCTGCGGGCAAGCCTTTATTCTCCCGCCTCCGGCATTGAAATGCAGGTACATACCAATCAGCCATGCATCGGCATTTATACGGCAAACATGCTGAACCCGGACGATGTTCCCTTCAAGGGCGGCGTGCGTCAGGCAAGGCGTGGCGCTGTTTGCTTTGAAACGCAAAAGATGCCCGATGCAGTTCACCACCCGGACTTTACAGACACGACGCTGTCCCCGGGAGAATGTTATGATTATACCACTGTCTTTCAATTTGAAGTGAAGAAATAAAACCCTGAGAAAGAATCGGCGGAGTCTTCCGTTGATTTTTTCTTTTATTTTTTGCAAAAAAAGGTTAAATTTTGGAAAAAAGTGTATACTTTTTATGGACAGGCAAAAAAATATTTGATATACTAATAAATAAACCAAAATATAAAATGCAATGAATGAGATTTATATGATGAAAGTACGAAATATTCCGTCAAACGGATACGAATCCAACTGCTGGCTGCTTTTGGAGGAGGAGGGCGGATGCTTTGCCGTCATCGATCCTTCTCCCAGCCTGGAAAAAATCCTGCAGAGTATCCATCAGAGTGGACTTGACGAAAAAAATCTGAAATACATCCTCCTCACCCACGGGCATTTTGACCATATCCTGTCTGTGGATTCGCTCAGAAAGGCGTCCGGCGCACCTGTTTTGATTCACAAAGACGACGGGGACTTTCTCACAAATTCCGAACACAACGGATACAAGTACTTTTTTCGCCGGGATCTGACCATGCAGCCTGCGGACCGACTCCTGGAAGACGGGGACATGCTCCCCTTTGGAAGCGACTTCATCCGGGTCATGCATACGCCGGGCCATACCGGGGGAAGTGTATGCTATATCATTGGGAACGTAATGTTTACCGGCGACACCTTGTTTGACCAGGACATCGGTCGTACAGACCTTTACGGCGGCAGCATGGACCAGCTGCAGGATAGCCTGCGTGCCATCGCAGTTTTGCCGGAGAATTACACTTTATATCCCGGTCATGGATCCATAACCACACTGCAAAAGCAGCGGGAATATAACCATTACCTGAAAACCCTTTGATATTCATAGAAAGGCACAGAAATGATGACTTCACTTGATCTTGCCGAGCTTCTGTTTCCAGATGTGACGATGACACCCGAAGCGGTAGAAGCACTGTATCCCCTGCGCTTACTGCCGGAAGGTGCGAAGGTTACACGTCTCGCGCCTTCTCCCACCGGGTTTGTCCACTTTGGAACACTGTTTCCCGCATTTGTATCTGAGCGGCTGGCCCACCAGAGCGGCGGCGTCTTCTATTTGCGCATCGAGGATACGGACAGCCTGCGCTACGTACCAGGGGCCGAACAGGATTTAATCGATACACTGTCTTATTACGGGATCCATTTTGACGAAGGCCCGGGCACTGGGGAAAAGGATGATGCCTATGGCCCATACTGGCAAAGCAAACGAAGAGATATCTACCATGTTTTTGCAAAGCAGCTGGTGCGGGAAGGGAAGGCATATCCCTATTTCCCAACCGATGCGGAAATGTCTGCGCTGAAACAGGTTAATAAAAAAGAAGAGAACAAAACAAAGGACTGGGCTGCCGAGGCCCAGGCCGCAAAAGCGGCCCAGGAGGCCCGCAGAACCGCATGGATCGATACGGCAGAGGCCGCTGTGGCGGCGGGCCGGCCGTTTGTTTTATATATCTGCGCAGACGGAGACGGAGAAAAAAAGGTTTTCTTTACGGACCTAATCAAGGGGAAGCTGGAGTTTCCGGAAAATGACGAGGACTTTGTCCTTTTGAAATCGGACGGAATTCCCACTTATCACTTCGCACATGCAATAGACGATCACCTGATGGGGACAACCACAGTCGTCCGGGGAGAAGAATGGCTTCCCAGTCTGCCCAAGCACCTGCAGCTGTTTCGGTATCTGGGATTCAAACCGCCCAAATACCTGCATATTGCACAGTTGATGCGTATGGAAGGAAATTCCAAGAAAAAGCTGTCCAAGCGGGATCGGGGAGCGGCGCTGGCCGACTACAAGGCCATGGGGTATCCGAGACTGTCTGTCATTGAATATGTGTTTACACTTCTCAACTCCAATTACGAGGAATGGCGCCGGGGAAATGGAAATAAGTCCTGGGAGGAATTCCCGTTCTCTGTGAAAAAAATGAGTGTATCCGGCGCACTTTTTGATTTTGATAAACTGAATGACGTATCGAAAAACGTCATTTCCCGCATGACGGCGGAGGAAGTCTATGCAGGTGTGCTGGATTGGGCAAAGACATACGATGAAGAATTTGCCGCACTGCTTTTGGCGCAACCGGAAATGGCCAAGGCGGCGTTTGCCATCGGACGTGGGGGAAACAAACCCCGCAAGGATCTCACCGTATGGGCGGACGCAAAGGAATATATGGGATTTTTCTTCGATTCACTTTACCGAATCCAGGAACCTTATCCGGATGCCTTCCAAAAATCCGACATTCGGGCGGCGCTGGAAGCATTTATGGCCTCCTATGATCCTAACGACGATCAACAGACCTGGTTTGATAAAATAAAAGAAATTGCAGCCGCACTTGGGTTCGCACCGGATATGAAGGTGTATAAGGCAAGCCCGGAAGCGTACAAGGGACACATCGGAGACGTCAGCATGTTTTTGCGGGTCGCGGTCACCGGAAAAATGAATGCGCCGGACTTATATGCTGTGATGCAGATTCTGGGAAAAGACACCACCTTTTCAAGAATGCAGCATGTCATTCAAACCATCTTATCCTAAAAAGAAAGAGAAGCTTTGCCATATGGAAGAAAGCAATAATTTTATCTACAACTTTATCGATGAAGAAATTGAGGCGGGGAAATATGCCTACGGCGATATCGTCACCCGGTTCCCCCCCGAACCCAACGGATATTTGCATATCGGTCATGCCAAAGCATTGGTGATCGATTTTTCCACTGCGGAAAAATACGGCGGCTACTGCAACCTTCGTTTTGACGACACCAATCCGGACAAGGAAGATACGGAATACGTGGACGCCATTCAGGAGGACATCCGCTGGCTGGGATATGAATGGAAGAATCTCTGTTACGGAAGCGAATATTTTGACATTTGCTATGCGTATGCGGAAAAGCTCATCGAAAAAGGCGCTGCCTATGTTTGTGATCTGAACAAAGATGAGATGAAGGAATACCGGGGAACACTGACGCAGCCGGGCAAGGACAGTCCTTATAGAAACCGGACCGTGGAAGAAAATCTGGATTTGTTCCGCCGTATGAAAGCCGGTGAATTCCCGGACGGAAGCCATACGCTTCGGGCAAAAATCGATATGGCATCTCCCAATATTAACATGCGGGATCCTGCGATTTATCGGATTCTCCACAAATCACATCACCAAACAGGAGACAAATGGTGCATCTATCCCATGTACGACTTTGCCCACCCGATTCAGGATGCCCTGGAGGGGGTCACCCACTCCCTTTGCTCTCTGGAATATGAAGACCACCGGCCTCTGTACAACTGGGTGGTGGAGCAGTGCGGCTTCGAAAAAAAGCCACGGCAGATTGAGTTTGCACGGCTGAATCTCACCAACACAGTAATGAGCAAGCGGTATCTGCGCAGTCTTGTGGAAGATGGTGTGGTCGATGGATGGGACGATCCCAGGATGCCTACATTGTGCGGCCTGCGCCGCAGGGGATACACGCCCGGCGCGATCAAGAACTTTCTTAGCCGCGCAGGGGTCGCTAAGGTCAACTCTCTCATTGATTATGCATTGCTGGAATACTGTATCCGGGAAGAACTGAACGAAAAAGCGCAGCGGCGCGTTGCCGTACTGGATCCGGTAAAGTTGGTGATAGACAATTATCCGGAGGATAAAGAAGAGTATTTCACTCTCCCCAATCATCCGGGCAACCCGGATATGGGAACACGGCAGGTGCCCTTTTCCCGGGAATTGTGGATCGATCGCAGCGATTTTGCCCTTGCTCCGCCGCCGAAATTTTTCCGCCTGAAACCGGACGGAGAAGTGCGGCTGATGGGCGCATATATTGTAAAATGTGGGGAGATCCTTACGGATGCCGATGGCAATGTGACGGAAATCCATTGCACCGCCGATCTGGAGTCCGGATGCGGAATGCCCGCCGACGGGCGAAAAGTCAAGGGAACCATCCACTGGGTGTCCGTCCGCCATGCAAAGGATATTACGGTAAGACTTTACGAGCCGCTTTTGACGCTGCAAAACCCGGGAGACATACCGGAAGGGAAAGACTTCTCGGATTTCAAAAACGAAAATTCTCTGGTTACGCTTGTCGGATGCAAGGCAGAACCCTCTCTTATGGAGATGAAGGATACGCATTTTCAGTTTGTGCGCACCGGGTACTTTGTGCGGGACAACAAGCTCTCCAATGTCTACAATCGGACCGTATCCTTAAAAGACAGCTTCAAGCCCCAATAAAAGAAAACCGCTTGCAATGCAAGCGGTTTTTTCTTAAAGGGGACACGCCTTTGCCTCTTAAGCCTTTATAATAAGGCTCCCTACAGCGGGGTTTTATTATAAAGGAGGATGAATGTGTTGGAAAAAGAACGGATTTTGACAGAACAAGAGACGTCTGCCCTTGCAGATACCCCGGCAGCAGACGTATTGACACTGGAGCGGAAAGTGGCGCCTTCTCTTTGGGAAGACATATCGGAGAGAGGTGCAAATAAAAAGGTCTATACAAAAAATGGCAGAAAAAAAGAAGCGGTATATTTTGCTGCACCTGTCCATATCCTGGGGACCGATGGTTCTTATCAGGAGATTGAAGACTGCGTCGGCCTTGAGGAGGAAAACGACTGTTACAGAAACAGGAATAGCAGATTTCAGGCACAGTTCAGGCGGAAGTCAGACAGCGGTGAACTATTCCGTATGGAAAAGGACGGATGCAGCCTCGTTGTTTCTGCACTGGAACGGGGACACAGGAAAAGCAGTATACCTGTACCCCAGAAGAAAAGTGAGGCTTTGCTATATGCCGATATAGCAGAAAAAACAGATTACCTATATTCCACATTCAGTGATCGCGTAAAGGAGAATATTGTACTTCGTGGAAAAGCGTCTGCGTACCGTTACAGCTTTCTCTTAGAAAGCAATGGACTGGAAATGCGCTTTCAGGAAAAAGAGCGTACGCTGACATTTTACAGTCTGGATGACGGTGAAGAAGTGTTCTGGATTCCTGCGCCCTTTATGACAGATGCAAAAGGCGCATATAGCAAAGACGTTTGTTACGAAGTGCGCGCTGTCAACGAAAGCCAGGCCGTACTTACCATTCTCCCGGACAGATCGTGGATCGATGCGAAGGAGCGGGTATTCCCGGTGACGATCGATCCCCAAATCGTACTGACGGGAAATACAGCGATAGAAACTTACCGGTGGAACAGCGGTAAGATGGCCAAAGAGGGAACAGCTATCCCCGTGGGTAGTATAGGGTCCGGCAGCTCCTGCTTTGTGAGCCGCATGTATATGAAATTGCATATTTCGGATATCCCCGATACTGCGCGCGTCGAGAAGGCAACACTGGATCTGCGTCAGCAAAACAGCTCCGGCAGCAAACCCCGGCTGTGTCTGTATCAGGTCAAAGAGGAAATCACCGTCGGCACCTGTACGCCTGCGATCGGTGATACCATGCTGGACTATGTCCAGGTAACGGCCGCAGGCCCGCAAACCCTTTCCTTTGACATCACTGCTGCCTACGACAGTATGCGAAAAGGCGAGACACCTTATGCCAATCTGGTCTTGATGGCAGAAGACGAAAGCGGAAGCAGTCTGTCCTATGCCAACATATACGGCACTTCTGCGATCACCGCATATCAGCCGAAAGTGACTGTCACCTATGAAAACAACTACGCAGAAAATGCAGCTGCCAGCACAACGCATGATTTAGGCGCATACGGCCGCACATCCATAGAATTGCAGACCGGCACACTCATGATCACATCTGAGGATATGACATGGCAGGGAAACCGCATGCCTGTTTCAATCCGGCACACATTCTGCAGTGCGCTGGCCGGACAGCAGTACACAAATAACAGCACAACAGACCTTAGTACTGCAGATTTCAGCGCCATGCATCTCGGGTATGGCTGGAAATTGAATTATATGCAAAGCATTGTACCCAAAACCTTTACCCATGAGAGTACCGTACGCAACGGCTATGTTTACACAGATGAATCAGGTGCTGCAGTATACCTTATGGAAAGCACAAAGGACTATTTCAAAAAGGAATATACAACTGAAGAGGGAACGACAGAGGAATACTATATGTATGAAGACCTCACAGATTCCGGTTATATGTATGATCCCTACAAGCGAGAACTCTACTACTGCGCAGATACCTATACCTTTGATACGGAGGGTAGGCTGATCCAAATTGCAGATCAAAATGAAAATACCCTGCAGATGATCTACACAGGCGACAGAATTACTTCCATTGTCGACGGAGCCGGCCGCTCCTTTACATTGGATTGGGACGCCTCCGGCAAACTTTCGTCTATAACAGGCCCGGACGGAGATACAAAAGTACAATATCAGTACACTGGTAGCAACCTTACCGGTGTGACTGCGCCGGATGGATCCCATACAAAATTGGAGTACACGGAAAACAAACTGACTGGCGTAAGTTTATATGATTCGGCTGCTGCCAGCGCGTATATTTACCGTGTAGAATATGCTTATGATCCTCTGGGACGCATCCGTAAGGTGACGGAAAAAGGAGAAGGAAATATAACCGGACAAAGCGCTTTCTATACCTACAATGTTGCCGCCAGAACGACAAAAATGGAAAACACTATCGACAACGGCGACAAAACGGAAACTGTTTATACCGTTTATACCTTTGACAATGACGGCACTCTTCTGGGCAGCTACGCATATGTGCAGAACGGAGATAAGGTGCAATTCAATCCTTCCGGCACCGGCATCAATCCCTACGTAAGTGGGATCAGCTACGGCAGCAACGGAGACAATTTGCTGCACAACCATTCTTTCCAGAGCTTGGAAGGATGGAGCTTGGTAAGCGGGTTTTGCTCTACATTGACTGCGCGCTCCCTTGCTTCATCTACTGACGCATTGTTTGGAAAAACATTGCTGTATATGAAAGAGACCGTTTCCAACTCCGGAGATGCAGGCGTCTATCAGCTTACCAATATGCTGTCCGAAGGGGAGTATACTTTTTCAGCATATGTTCGGCTTTTAACAGAAATTGTGGGAGTAAACGGAACGCCCGGCGTATTTCTGAAAGTAACGGATACTTCCAACAACGTAATTGCTCAAAGTGAGAGAATCACAGAAAAAAGCGATGAATATATCCGTCTGGTAGTACCTTTCACACTGCATGGCGCACAGTCTGTAAAAGTGTGGATCTGTATCAACGGAAGAGCGGAACTGCACGTCGACGCAGCACAGCTGGAGAAAAATGTCTTTGCAGGTCCATATAACCTTCTGGAAAACGGAAACTTTGAGAGAGACACTACAGGCTGGACTTGTACCGACGAAATGGGTGTCAATACGACAGACTGTTTCAGCGGCACACGCAGTCTCTTCATTCCAGGAGATCTGAACAGCGTTCGCTGTGCGGCACAGAATGTGGATATTCGCTCCTTTGCCGATGTACGCGAAAGTTTTACTCTCAGCGGATATGCGAAAGCTTCTGCACTTCCCGCAAAGGAAAGAAACAATGGAAGAAACGCCCGCTTCCGCTTGATGGCAAGAATTGTATATTCCGACGGCACAGCGGAAAATCATATCGCGGATTTTTCTCCCTCTACTCAGGATTGGCAATACGCATTTGTACATTTTTCCAAATCCAAATTCAAGTCTGTAGATCATTTGGAAGTTTCCTGCGAGTACAGCTACAATGCGGGAATTGCAAAATTTGATTGTATTCAGCTCGTTCAGAACAACTATGAAAGCGGACTTACAAAATATTCTTTCCCCGGAGAATACGAGGAGGGAGTGGCAGAAGAAACAAGCCCCCAGAAGGAAGAAGAAGCCTCCAATGTATTTGAAGAAGCGGTAGACGCTTATGGCAACCGAATCACAGAAACCATTTTCCAGGAAGGTAAATACGGAACCATTTACCGTTCGTTCATGTATAATTCAGACGACAAAAGTCGTCCCGGAGACAGCGGAGGAAATGATCAGATTCGCATTACCGATGAACGCGGGAACAATACATACTTTACCGTGGACAGTGAAACCTCCCGCATCTTGAGTATCCAGGACCGCAATCAAAACAAAACGGCATTTTCCTATGATGCAAACGGAAGATTGTCCCAAATGTCTGCCATGGGCGAAGGGAATACCTCTCTTGCAGACATTTCCTATTCCTATGACAAAATGGGGCATCTTACAAAGATGACTCGTGGAGACGATGCATCCTTCACCTACGATTACAACAGGTATCACAGATTGTCCGAGATTTATGCAAACAGTACTGGCTCAACGACCGAATACACTTATAAATCCAACAACGGAAGGCTGAAAACCATTGCCATGGCTGATGGCGCTGTAACGTATATATACAACCGATATGGCCAGATTCTCTCTGAAACCTGGACAAACGACGGGGAAACCACACACCGTTATAAATATGTGTATGACAGCGACGGAAAGGTTGTGCGGGTAATTGACATTAAAAACCATTTGGAGTATAATTACTATTATAGAAAAGGAAGTACGATCTCCCGGATCACAGAAAGCGAAGTGGTGCTGGACGAAAATGAAATCGTCACCTCGAAAACACCGATTTGCACGATCTGTTACCGCTACAATTCTTCCGGAACCCTGACGGGTAAGCGCATCGAGCAGGGCGATTTTTCCCAGGAATACAAGTATGAACTGGCAGAGGACGGCAGTTTGATCGTCACCCTGCCGGACGGAACGACCAGTCAGTACAGCACCGACCACTTCGGAAGAAAGACCTCGGATGAGCTGAAATTCGGCTCGGGCTTTTTGTCCAGAAAGTATACCTACCTTCCCGGGCAGATCACGCAGGAACACAGAGATCACAAAAAGGTCAAATCAGAACCCACCACCCGCCTGGTGGATACCATCACCTATTCCACTTATCTGGAAGGACAGACCATCCGCTACGAGTACGACGGAGAACAGCGGATCACCAAAATCACAGACAGCGCAGACGGGACTTCCGAATACACCTACAACGACCTGGGCCAGCTGACGCGGGAATACAAAAACGGCGTGTTAAAAACAGCCGTCACCTACGATTCCTACGGCAACATTCTTACCAAGGGAGGGAAGACCTACACCTACTCCTCCGCATACAAAGACCGGCTGATTTCCTATGGCGGTGAGGCAATTACATATACAAGCAGCTCCCCCAACCCCAGGCAGTACCGGGGATGGGACCTCACTTGGAGCAAGGGCAGTCAGCTTGCTTCCGCATCCAAAGGAGACAAGAATATCACCTTCCGGTATAACCTGGACGGTCTGCGTACCGAGAAAACAATCAACGGGGTAAAGCACGCGTATATCCTGGATGGAACCCGTCTGGTGCGGGACGAATACAACGATGTGGACTACCTGTACGACAGCGAGCGCAAAGTCTGCGGGATGGTGCATGAGGGCAAGACCTATTACCTTCTCAAGAACCTGCAGGGAGACGTGATCGCGCTCACCAACGAGGCGGGAATGGTAATCGCAAGATATTCCTACGACGCCTGGGGAGAGCATACTATCTGGGTAAGAGGAGAAGAGTCCGGCTCTACCGAATATACCGAGCAGGTAAGAAGTATCGCAGAAAAGAACCTGTTCCGGTACCGTTCCTATATCTACGATGGGGACCTGGGGCTGTATTACCTACACAACCGGTACTACGATCCCCAGACAGGGCGGTTTATCTCCGAGGACCCGGCAAAAGACGGCACCAACTGGTACTCCTACTGCAACTGCGACGCGGTTAACTATGTGGACCCCACCGGCTTGTGGGCGACGGTAGGCCTGGGATATCAGGCGGAAGCAGGCGACACCCTATGGAGGCTTGCTGTGCTGCTCTTCGGCAATGGAATTTACTGGGAAGACTTAGGCTATCCCTATGACATAAAAAAGCGACCACTGCAAGTAGGGGACATTATCTCCTATGACGGCGGCTTGGTGACAATAGAAAACGGTGTTGTAGGCATAACCGCATCCTATCTGCTGTATAATCCGGATGGGACGCGCCATATACCCCAAACCATGCCCGATCCACCAAGGCAGGATCCCCCGAAGAATCCTTCTTCGGGGGCCCCTTCCAATCCCACTCCTACCAAGCCCAATCCCGAT
>CAJFOI010000002.1 GCA_904396155.1 Candidatus Avispirillum faecium
ACGATTGTCAACGAGTTTGTGAAGAAGATTATCGTCCATGCGCCGGACAAGTCCAGCGGCCACCGGCGGCAGAAAATCCAGATTATTTGGAACTTTATCGGGGAACTGAAGCAGGACGAGAACAAGCAGACCATTGAACGAGAAAGAAAAAGCAGGACGGCATAGCAATTTGCCATGCTGTCCTGCAAGATACCATTACTTCCTTATGGGTGTGCGGCTTTCCCTGGGGGCTTTTTTATATACGTTCATCCCTCGGCAAGCCGGGCTGCTTCTTCTTCCTTCTTTGCCACATATGCGTCATATGTTCCCAAAAAATCTGTTATCCCGTCCGGGCGGATTTCTATAATGCGATTGGCAACCGTATTTACAAGTTCATAGTCATGGGAGGACAAAAGCACATTTCCCTTAAAATCCCGCAGTCCGTTGTTCACCGCAGTGATGGATTCCAAATCCAAATGATCTGTCGGCTGATCCACAATCAAAAAATTGGAACCCTGGAGCATCATTCGGGAAAACATGCACCGCACCTTTTCTCCTCCGGAAAGTACGCTCACTTTCTTCAGCGGCGCATCCCCAGAAAAAAGCATCCTGCCCAAGATCCCACGCAGATACGTCTCTGTTTGGTCTTTCGAAACAGGGCGCAGCCAATCCAGCATATTTTCCTCGTGTCCGTTGAAATATGCAGAATGATCATGAGGAAAATAAGATTTCGTAATGCTGACACCCCACTTGAAGGAGCCGGCATCCGGTGCTGTCTCCTCCATCAATACCCGAAACAGGGCGGTGATTGCCAGCTCATTGCCTACAAATGCAATCTTGTCGTTTTTCCCCACCGTAAAGGTAGCATTTGAAAAAAGCGGCTGCCCGTTCTCGCTTTTTGCCAGATCCTTTACAAACAAAATATCTTTTCCTGGCGCGCGATCCATATCAAACCCGATAAATGGATACCGCCGACTGGACGCAGGCAGCTCCTGCACCGTCAGCTTGTCCAAAAGCTTTCTGCGGCTGGTGGCCTGCCGGGATTTAGACTTATTGGCAGAAAAGCGAGAAATAAATTCCTGCAAATCGCGGATCTTTTCCTCATTTTTCTTATTCTGCGCTTTCATCAGCCGCTGGATGAGCTGACTGGACTCGTACCAGAATTCGTAGTTTCCTACATACATCTTGATTTCATTGTAATCGATATCCACAATATTGGTACATACGTCATTGAGAAAATGCCGGTCATGGGAGATCACCAGCACTGTGCCGAAATAATCCGCCAGAAAATCTTCCAGCCACTTTGTGGCGGCAAGATCCAGACCGTTCGTAGGCTCATCTAAAAGAATGATATCCGGATCCCCGAAAAGCGCCTGTGCCAGAAGAACCTTCACCTTGTCGCTGTCCCGCAGCGTACGCATCTGCGCATCCATTATGTCAACAGAAAGCCCAAGCCCCTGCAGAAGCTTAGCCGCGTCGCTTTCCGCCTCCCAACCATTCAGCTCAGCAAATTCTCCCTCCAATTCTGCCGCACGAAGCCCATCCGCATCGCTGAAATCTTCCTTCGCATAGATTGCATCCTTCTCCTGCATAATTTCGTAAAGGCGCCGATTCCCCATAATCACCGTGTCCTGTACCGTAAAATCGTCAAAGGCAAAGTGATCCTGACGCAGCACAGACACGCGCTCTGTTTGCGGAATTTCCACGCTTCCCCCAGTAGGCTCCAGTTCTCCGCATAAAAGTCGGAAAAATGTGGACTTTCCCGCGCCGTTTGCGCCAATTACTCCATAGCAGTTTCCCGGCGTAAATTTCAAATCTACGTTCTTGAACAAATACTGACCGTCAAATTGAAAGGACAAATTGCTGACCGTAATCATAATCCCAAGCTTCCTCACTGTTTTCTAAAAAATCATACGCACGGCGGCACCCTTCACCTGGATCTCACCGCTTTTGTAGGCACCCCCGAATTCACCGTCCAGAGACCAGGGAATCTCTTCGTCACAAGAAAAACGAAGGGATGCTGTTTTGAACGTGTGGATGCGCACGTCGTCGGAAGACTGCGTGAGCAGACAGTTGATCAAATGTGTAGTATCCCCCGGTGTCTTGGGCTTGCGCACCAACGTAACTTCCATTTCTCCGTCATCGTACAAAACATTTTTAATAATCGGCAATTCAAAGCCTCCGATCCTCTTGGAATTGCTCACCATGCCGAAAATAAAATCTCCCTCCAAAGACACGCCATCGTGTTCTATTTGCATATGGTACGTCTTCGCTTTGGCAAAGGATTTGATCCCGCCCAGCACATAGGCAGCGTGGCCGAAGTTTTGTTTGTTTTCCCGGCTCGTCAAATAAGATACATCGGCAAACATACCGAAAGCAGCCACATATACAAACGGCTTTTCCCCAAGCAGCCCAAGATCTACATCCCGAATCATTCCCTGCGCAATCTGCCGTGCAGCACCTGTGGCAACGCTGTCGATATGCCGACTGTTTGCAAAATCGTTGGTCGTTCCACCGGGAATATAGCCAATCAGCGTATCTGTCCCGGATCTGTACACCGCATTTACCACAATATTTAATGTTCCGTCTCCTCCGCAGCAAACGATCAAATCATACGCTCCACCGCTGTATGCACAGTCGAAGAGATCCTGCGGATCCTTGGAAAAATGGATGGTCACGTCGTATCCGTCCTCGGAAAAAATTCCCACCACATGCATGAGGGAATCTTCCAACGCTCTTTTTCCGGACGTGGGATTGATGAGCAGCAACAGCTTTTTCATATGCCTGAATTCCTTTCCCACCGATCGATGCAATTGCTATTTAGTATACCCCAAAAAAGCTTTCTTGTCAACCGACGTCTATACACATGCCTTTCCAAACAAAAAGCTTACAGGAGAGAGAATCCTGTAAGCTTTTTAGCTTTGAAATCAGCAGCCGGACCTCCTCCTGTGCCGAATGATCCCCAGTGCCGCTACGCCCGCCAGAGCGGATGCACAAAAGATGCACAGGACCCCAAACGATCCGTCTCCCGTCTGCGGGCTGTCATTCCCGCCGCCGGCAGGGGGATCTGTCGTTTCACTCACAGGTGCCGGCTCCCCCGTTGTCTCCGTCGTCACCGGAGCAGGCTCACCTTCTGTTACGGTAATCTCACAAGTCACCGCATACTCGGTTCCCAGGTAGTACCCAAGAGAAGGTGTATAAGTGATCGTGACTTTCCCCGGCTGCAACCCTTCCAGCACCATTTGACCGTTTTCGTCCGGTGTATCTGTTACAAAGGAAGCCACCGACGGGTCGGAAATCTCCCATTCCGGATCATAAAACACATCTGGAACATCAAAATCGTCTCCGGACTGTACCTCTACAATATTTGGATCCAGCGCAAGTGCGTTGATGGCTCGATAGAAATTACAGTATCCGGGCTCCGCCAGCGTCAGGGTAAAATATCCGTGCGTATCCCCCGGAAAGGAATTCACCTCCACCTCAGAAAAGGCAAACTGGGGAAAATCCGCAGGCGTGTATTCCTTTTCCGGATCAAAATTGTCTGTCACTGCTGAAATGGTTTTGTATGGCGGCTCATTGGAAGAAGAACCTATTTCCAGCGTCCCGTCCAGCTGGATTGTCACCGTTTCGCCCACCTCCACCGTATCGGCAGAAGGAAGCAGTTCCAATGTATTTACCGTTTCGGTGGGCACATTGTGGTGCACGTTGTTGAAGCGGATATCCTCTGAAAGCTGGGACACCATCGCATCGATTTGCGCTCCCTCTTCTGCAACAAGAAGGAGGCTTAAGTACAGACTGGAATCTTCAAGCGTGCGCTTTTCCGTGATATACACCTCCCGCACCTGGAGGCCGTCAAAGGCGGCCAGCGGGTCCGCCAGAATTTCCTGGGCATATGTAGAAGCCACATCCAATGAAATGGTGTCAGTCATTTCCCAGTCTTCAGACGTTCCTGCGTCCTCGGCTGCGGCAAATATCTGGCCTGCCTGAAGACAAAATACTGCCGCCAGAATAAGTACCAGTGCCTTGTAAATTTTTCTCATAAATAAATCCTCCGCTAACATTTTTGTTTTCTTTTGTTTGCATTTGCCTTAGTGGGAAATACAAATAATTTTGAGGCGTCAACTCCTTTCTGCACCATATTTGGAGGTTTTTTGCTTAAATTATTTTTACCTTACAATAAGCAAATTTAACATAACTGTTATATCATTTGCTCTAAATATATCATGTTTTGTATAAAGTGTCAATAGTCTTTGTCAAAAAAGTGAATTTTTAGTAGTATTTTTAAATCTTTTATTTAAAAAGTATTGTCTATTGCATCCGCAATAGATTGCGTAAGCTGCATCTGAAACTGAGAGCTAATGAGAAGCGCCGCGTCTTTTGCATTGCTGGCATATCCCATTTCCAACAAAACAGAGGGCATATCGGTATATTTCGTTACAACAAACGCTTCTTCGGCATTGTCTGCAAAAAGCCTGATCTTTTGATCAAATGTGTCATTGAGTGCCCTTTTCAGTATTTCACAAAAGCTGCCGGCAATAGCCGCGTTTGGATGATCCTTGTAATAATCTATTTCAAATCCCCTCACCGTCTGAGCAGACGTCTCAATGGAATTAACATGCAGGGAAAGAAACAGGGTAACTGGTTTTTCCCGATTACAGGCGTTTGCATACAGCACACGTTCATATTTACTGAATACAGAATTATCGCAGACCCATTCCTGGGGGTTCACATTTACATCGTTTCGCAGCGGCATTTGTTGGGCACTTGCATACAGCAATGCTGCATCCGGCATATGTTTTCCGTCATGGGTAAGCTCTGCTTCCCACCCGCGTGAAATTAGCTCTTGCTGAAGCATGACGGCCATTTTTTCCGTAATCTGTGCTTCGGTAAAGCTACCATCATATGCTGTGCATCCTGGATCGTCAAATCCATGACCCGGATCGATTAGAATCCGTCCCTTGGATGCCTTTGATCCTTTATCTGTAACAGCGGATGTTTCCCATATCAAAGTAGTATCTGGAATCTGCACTTGTGGGGAGTCCAAAGAGTTGCTGCATGCACTCAGAATAAATGTAAAAACTGCAAGCAATAAAACGGAACGGCAAATTAAAATCTTCATAAAATTCTCCTTTCTTCTAGGCGGCGCAGCACGGAAAGCTGGAGAAAAACGATTTATAAAAAGGGAGATACCGCACAGCGCCGCTGTTTTATCTTACGGCGGTAGCTAACAGCTTGTCCGCAAAAAGATGTAAGAAAAATGTAAAAAGGGAGAAGTTAACTTTGTAATTTACCGGTACATATGCTATACTTTTTGTAAAGAATGCGGGGAGGCGACAGGTAATTGATAAAAATATTGATCGTAGAGGACGATCCGCATATTGCAAAAATGATTGCAGCAGCCCTGGATATCGTAGGGTATGCAAGTGACCAATGTGCCGACGGAAAAACCGCCGTATCCCGGATATTACATGAGTCGTTCAGCCTTGTGCTTCTGGACGTCATGCTGCCAGGCCTAGACGGTTTCGGTGTAATGGAACAGATTCGCTCCAAAGGAGTACCGGTAATTTTTCTTACCGCCATGCAGGAAGTAAGCGACCGAGTACGGGGGTTGCGAAGCGGCGCAGAGGATTATATCGTCAAGCCTTTTGAAGTTGTCGAGCTTCTGGCACGCATTGAGGTTGTTCTGCGCCGAACGAACAAAGCGGAAAAAATTCTTACATACAATGACATCCAAGTAGATCTGAAACGGCATACGGTAAAAAAATCAGGAAAAATCATTTCTCTGACGCCAAAAGAGTTTAACTTGCTTACCTTCTTCATGCAAAATACCGACATCGCCTTGACACGCGAACGGCTTCTCGCAGCAGTATGGGGATATGACTTTGCAGGAGAGACACGAACAGTAGATATCCACGTACAGCAGCTTCGCGCGAAGCTAAAGCTTTACGACCGTCTGGTAACCATTCCCAAATTGGGGTACCGGTTGGAGAAAAGCCCATGAAACTCTGGCAGAGAATATTTCTCACTTCCCTGGTATTTGTCATTTTAGCAACAACAGCAACCGGATGGATGATTCAAAGCAGAAATTTCAACAGTACGCTGCAGAAGGAAAAGGCACACGCCGCCGAAGTGCACGCAAATCTGGCGGCAGGAATCTCCAGCCAAGTCGTATACCAAAGACTTACATCTTCCCTCCCTGTATTGGGGGAAGAACAAGTACAGCAGATTGCCGGTACATATCTTTGCGAAAGTGTCGACATCAGCGGGGCGGTACTTTATCTAGATGGCACAGCAACTGTCGCATATCCCGCAGAGGTCTCAGAAAGAGCGGAAACCTTTCTGAGAAATATCAGTGAGAAGAATATCTGCGTACAGCAGATCAGCCGTGATGCACCGTCTGTTTATTTGATGAGCGGTTCTATTTTGACAATAGAGGCGACAGACTATATTTTATATACTGAAATGAATTTGGATACGCTCTATACGAGCAGAACAGAGCAGATGCGAATGATATGCTATATAAATCTGCTGACTGCGGCCATTATTGCGGTACTGTTACTCCTCACTACCTACTTTTATCTTCGTCCGCTGTCTGCCATCAACGAGGGGCTGGAACAGATTACAAGCGGGGATTACAGTACTCGGCTGAAGGTTCAGGGGACTGTAGAACTACGGCAACTAATAGCACATATCAATAACATGGCACAGGCAACAGAGGATCATGTGGAGCAACTGCAGCATACAGCGGATTCCCGCAAACAGTTTGTGGACAACTTTGCCCATGAACTCAAAACGCCGCTGACTTCCATAATGGGATTCGGTGACCTGATGCGCGTCACACGGTCGATGGATGCGGAGCTGCGGCAGGAATATGCGCAGATTATCGTCACCGAAGCCAAACGGCTCCAAACCCTTTCTGGAAAGCTGCTCCAGCTCGCGACCACGGAGCACGTGCAAGCAGAGATGGAGCGGATATCATCGTCAGCCTTATTTGAAGAAATCCGTGTAGCGACAGCACCTATGTGCCTGCAACGCCACATCCGACTTTCCGTTCACTGTGACAAAACTGCGCTTTTTATCGATAAAGAATTGTTCAAATCTCTGCTCTATAATTTGATAGACAATGCCGTAAAAGCCTCTCGCACGGGTAGCGAAATCCGGCTGTCCTGCCGAACCAAACGCGGTAAAAGCATTATAGCAGTTGAGGATCACGGAATCGGAATGAATGCGCAGCAGCTGCAGCGTGCGACCGAACCATTTTATATGGCAGATAAATCTCGCAGCCGTAAAGAAAACGGCGCAGGACTGGGGCTTTCCCTGTGCTGTGAAATTGCCCGTTTGCACAACACGCAGCTACATATTCGCAGTCACGAGGGAAAGGGAACGATTGTATGGCTTGTTTTACCCGCGGCAGAAACATAGCAGACCGATTTACCCAGCTCAAAGGAGAAAAAGATGCACTGGATACACAGAATACTCCCCTACTTACTTGCTATACTGATCCTTTCTGCCGGATTTGTCGTCGCCATGCTGCCGGAATATATTCCGTCTTGGGAAGAAAGTACGTTGACAACTACAGAAATGGATATGGAAAAATATCCATTATATATTGCGGAAAGTGAAACACTCACTCTTTATCCCTGGAACTACTACGCTCCAGAACAAAATCATACACTGCATTTGTCTCAGCAACAGACCCAGGACGTAAACTCCCAAATCCGACAGACAATTCAGCAACTACAACCTGACGCAATGCCTGCAAGCGAAGCTTTTAATCCTGCCGGCCATTTGGAATATGACGAATCAGAACGCTATTTGTTCCTTAAAGAATATTTGTATGAAGCATCAAGCGGCCAGTATATACTTACGCTTGCCGTCGATGTTGCATGGATGGAATTGGTTTATTATGTCTGTACTCCTATCTCGAATACCCCCTTGACGGCGAAAGAAAAAGAGCAGACAACGGAGCAACTACAGGAAATTTTGCTGCAGGCAGAATATACGTTTGAAGATACTGCATGGGAAATATATGACACTGAAGGAGATAATGCCGCCGCACAGAATTTGCTTTTGCAGTTTTGGATGCAGTATTCTAAATTGTATGTAACATATGCCTACACAGACTCCGAATTCCCACAAACATATATTACGTATATTATTGAGAATACTCCGTGGATATTTTTTGATTTTTCTCTCCAAATACAAACGGTCAGTTATAATAATATGCTGCTTCTGATCGGAACAAGTCTGACCGGCACACAGCTGATTTTGTTTTACGAACCGTGCGCCGGAAATTTCTCCGGATGGAGTATCGGAGAGCTCATGTAAAAGGGACCTAAGTATAGATAGACAAACCCAATACGGCAAAATTTGTGCTTTTTCTTGCAAAGATCGGGATCCTGTGGTATACTGGAATAAGTATATGTAAATTTTATCTTACTGTAAAGAGACACAGAAAGGTTCTGCTTTATTATGAAAATCACATCGATCCCATCCGTACAAGCACTGTTGCGCACCGCCCTGGAGGAAGACGCCGGCGGCGGAGATATCACCACCCTGGCCACCATTTCCCAAAAGGCGGGAGCGCACGGTCGGTATATTGCAAAAGAAGATGGCATTCTCTGCGGCATGGACGTTGTACAGGCCGTATTTTCTCTTTTGGATTCGGACATCAATCTGCAAACACATATGCCGGACGGTACTCCTTTTCATAAGGGAGATGTGCTGGCGGAGGTATCCGGCAATGCCGGAAGCATCCTTACAGGAGAGCGGGTGGGGCTGAATCTGCTGCAGCACATGAGCGGCATCGCAACTGCCACGGCAAAAGCAGTGGAAAGCATATCGGGCTATAAAGCAAAAATTACAGATACCAGAAAAACCACGCCCGGACTGCGGCATTTGGAAAAATATGCCGTGCGGTGCGGCGGCGGCGTCAATCACCGCTTTAATCTGTCCGACGGTGTGCTCATCAAGGACAACCATATTGTCGCCGCAGGAGGCATTCAAAACGCGGTTGCTGCTGCCAGAGCGGCAGTGCCTCATACGCTGAAAATCGAAGTGGAAGTGGAAAATTTGGAGATGCTCCAGGAAGCACTGGATGCCGGAGCAGATATTATTATGCTGGACAACATGTCCTATGAAGAAATGCAAAAAGCCGTAGAGATTGTGGCAGGACGTGCATTGACGGAAGCATCCGGCAATATGGGAGAAAAGGACTTGAATGCTGTAGCCAGGACCGGCGTGGATCTCATCAGTATCGGCGCATTGACCCACTCCGTGCGCGCCATGGATATCAGCCTGAAATTCAAGCTTTTCTGAGGAGAGACGGTCGTATGCGAAGATACTTATACAGTGGGACGCATGACACACTTCCCATTTTAGATTTTGACGTGATCATCATAGGCAGCGGCATTGCCGGACTGTACGGCGCACTCCATATCGACTCTTCCCTTCGCGTCGCCCTGGTAACGAAAGAAAATCTAAAAAGAAGCAATTCCTACTTTGCCCAGGGGGGGATCGCCGCCGTGCTGTCCCCCACAGATAATTTCGAATCCCACATTGAGGATACACTCATCGCCGGCGCCGGTCTTTGCAATGAAGCGGCCGTTCGGGTACTGGTGGAAGAGGGACCGGAAAATATCCGCGAGCTGATCGATTGGAACGTCCCATTCGATACCAATCCGGAGGGAGAACTGCAGATCACCCGAGAGGGGGGCCACTCCTGCCGCAGGATCGTACACTGCGGCGGCGATGCCACCGGCCGGGAAACCACCAAACGGTTGGGGCATATCGTCCAAGACCGGGAAAATATCACGATTTTTTACAATACATACCTAATCGATCTGCTCGCCGGTGATGCAGGTGTCGCCGGCTGCATCGTCGCCGACGAGGATGAAAAGCCTTTTATTCTCCAAGCATCAAACGTAATACTGGCCACAGGCGGCGTGGGATATCTGTATCAGTACACCACCAATCCCAGAGGCGCCGTGGGAGACGGGATGGCATGTGCAAAGCGAGCCGGCGTGGTATGTGAAAACATGGAAATGGTCCAATTCCACCCCACCACGCTGATTTCCCCGAAACACAGCGACAGACTCTTTCTCATATCGGAGGCAGTGCGAGGAGAGGGCGGCATTTTGCGCAATCACAAGGGAGAGGCCTTTATGCGCGACAAGCATAAATTGAAGGATCTGGCCCCCCGGGACATCGTCACCAGATGCATTTTGCAGGAGCTGGAGAAGACCGGTGAAAAAAATGTCCTTTTAGATGTATCATCCATGACGGAAGAATTTTTCGCTTCCCGCTTCCCCACTATTTATGAGGAATGCCACAAATTCGGCATTCAGGTTCCCAAAGACCCCATCCCGGTACGCCCCGCACAGCACTACATTATGGGGGGAGTCAAAACCAATCTGGACGCTATGACCAGCATGGAAGGACTCTATGCCTGTGGAGAAGTGGCCTCAACCGGAATCCACGGGGCAAACCGCCTGGCCAGCAATTCCATGCTGGAATGCCTGGTCTTTTCCCGCCGCGCCGCGCGTCACATCAACGGGTCCAAACGAAAAGCGCGCAAGGCACTGCTCCCCCCTCCCGTTCACTATATCAAAGAAACAAACGCGGAGGAAATCGCCCAGGACAGAGATCGTATTCGGGAGACCCTGACGAAGTATGCAGGTGTAGTGCGCCACAGTAAGGAGCTGGAGGCGGGAGCGCAGATCATAGAAGAACTCCTCGAAAAATACCGACCGCTGTGTCTGAACACAAAGGACGCGTATGAAATCTGCAACATGGCGCAAACCGCAAAAATGATCTTCGACGCCGCCTGTGCCCGAAAAGAGAGCATTGGCGCACATTACATCGTTGACTAAGGAGAACTTATGCAATTCCCTCCTGTAGCTCTGGACGGCTGTACCGAATACAATGCAGACCATATCGCAGAGCTCCTTGCAAACCAGCTGACTGCCGTCGGCGTATGCGAAAAAATGCTGGCTGGAAAAAAGGTTGTCATCAAGCCCAACCTGGTCATGAGCAAAAAGCCGGACGCAGCTGCCACTACCCATCCTGCTGTTATCGCAGGCGCGGCCAGAGCGCTGCGCAGCCTGGGAGCAACGGATTTGCTGATTGCGGAAAGCTCCGGCGGTCCTTATACAGAAGCTGCCATGCGCCTTCACTACAGCAGCTGCGGTATAAAAGAAACGGCCGCCCGGGAAAACATTTTCCTGAATTTTAATACCGGCGCGTCTTCCATGTCTTTTCCCGCCGGTACCGTCTGCCGAAAATTCAATGTGATCCAGCCCATTTACGATGCGGACGTCATCGTAAACATCTGCAAACTGAAAACCCATTCCCTCACCAAGATGAGCTGCGGTGTAAAAAATCTGTATGGAATCATTCCCGGCACGGAAAAAATAGAAATGCACGCCCGATTCAGCCGGGTGGAAAGCTTTTCCCAGATGCTCTGCGATCTGGCGCAAATGCTGACAGAGCAGAAAACACTGATCACCATCTGCGACGGGATCTGGGGTATGGAAGGCAATGGACCTACAGGGGGTACTCCGAGGGCATTCGGCGTGCTGATGACTTCCCTTTCTCCCTTCGCATTGGATCTGCTTGCCGAGTCTCTGCTGGGCTTTGCCGGGACCGTTCCCACCGTGCAAACCTCCATACAGCGTTCTCTCTGCCCGGGCGATGTTTCCGATCTTTCCGTCGCAGGTTCAGATTATCGAAAATATATTACAAATGATGTTATTCCTCCGGACACAAGCCGCCGTTCCATTCTGCGGGACTTTCCCGATATTTTCGGCGGACGCCTGGTTCACTTTCTGGAACCGCGGCCGATCATCCAGCAAAATATCTGCGTCGGCTGCGGCGTGTGTGCCGCCTCCTGTCCCAAGAAAACGATTTTTGTCAAGGTAAAGAACGGCAAAAAGCGACTGCAGATTCGGGACAAAAACTGTATCCGCTGTTACTGTTGTCAGGAGATGTGTCCAAAAAATGCCGTAAAGATCCGGAAAAATTTGATCCTGCGGCTTGTCCGCTGAAGGGTAATTATGAAAAAATGCAGCATTCTTGCGCCGGCAAAAATCAATCTGTTTTTGGATGTGGGGCCCGCAAAATCGGATGGATATCACCCGATCTGCAGCCTGATGCAAACTGTTTCTCTGTATGACACGATCACAGCAGAAAAAAGTGCTGAGGGCATCGTCCTGTCCTGCCCCGGAACGTCACTGCCCTGCGACGAAAGAAATATTGCATACCGTGCCGCACAGGCTTTTTTTCGAGAAAGCAGGATAAACAATGCAGGCGTGTGTATCGCTGTGCAAAAACAAATCCCCATTGCCAGCGGCCTTGCCGGCGGCAGCACCGATGCAGGTGCAGTCCTTTTGCTTCTCAATCATCTCTTTGAAAATCCGCTCCCGATGGAAGTGCTTTTGCATATGGGAAGCAGTCTTGGTGCCGATGTTCCCTTCTGCATGACCGGCGGCACTGCAATATGCCGCGGACGAGGAGAAATCATTACTTCCCTACCGTCTTTGGAGCCGATTTACGTTGTCATCGCACGAGGCGGCGCAGATGTATCTACTGGGGCAGCTTATCATATGCTGGATGAGGCATATGAAGACAAACTTCCCCAAAAGCCGCAGATATGGAATAGCTTGTCTGTTGATAACTGGGGCTCCGTATGGGCATCCATGTACAATGTTTTTGAATCGGTGATTTTACCTATCCACAAGGAAGCAGCTGCTTGTAAAGAAATTCTTTCACAGGCGGGTGCGTCTGCCGCCATGATGAGCGGCAGCGGTCCGGCAGTGTTTGGACTGTTTCAGAATAAGTATGCCGCACGCCGCGCAATGTCGGAATTACAGGCTACAGGTGCAGCAGCTTTTTTGTGTGATACCTGTGCCGGTCCTAAAACTTTGTGAGGCGGCCTACTATAACAGTCCCTCCGTCATGGCTACGCCATGCCACCACTCCCGGAGTTGCAGAGCAACTCCCACACAGGGGAGGCTTTAATTATAGAAAGGCCCCCTTGTGTAAAGGGGGCTGGCTCCGCGTATGCGGAGTCTGGGGGATTGTTTATCCGAACAGCCCCTCCGACTTGCCTGCGGCAAGCCACCTTCCCTTTATAAAAAGGGGAGGCTTTTTATATAAATTTTGCAGTCCCGCACCAGAGTAGAAACTTTTAATATGGAAAAAACCCTTGTGGTAAGTCTTTTTCGAGATTTAGTCTCCCCGCGCAACTTACTCATGATAAAAAAGCAGTCCACTGGGACTGCTTTTTATATTTCTGTCTTCAACACATCATACAGTGCATTGCAAAAACCAGTTACATCCTCCACTGTGGAAAACGGTCCGAAGCTCACGCGAACAGCGCCTCCATCCGGTGTGCCGACTGTCTCATGGGCCAGCGGTGCGCAATGAAGGCCGCTGCGCACGCAAATTCCCCGGCGATCCAGTTCATACCCGGTTTTTTGTGCGCTGACCCCTTTGATGTTTAGCAATACAATGGCACCAGGAATCCGACTGCTGTAAATCACCAGACGTGAGTCTCCCCGCAAAGTATTCATCATCACCCGGTAAAGAGAAGCCTCATGCGCACGAATATCCTCCAATCCTCTGCTGCGTACATACTGAATGCCTGCGCACAGCCCTGCAATCCCTGGGGTCGCCATGGTTCCCGCTTCCAACCTGTCCGGAAGAAATTCCGGCATTCCCAGGTCCGCCGAATGGATTCCGCTGCCTCCTTCGATCAGTGTGCCGATGGGTACATCCTCCCGCAAAAGGAGAAGGCCCGTCCCCTGGGGTCCCATAAGGCTCTTGTGCCCCGGAACACACAATGCCGTAATCTTATCCCTTCGCATGTGGATATCGTATATTCCCGCAGCCTGAGCACCGTCTAAAATAAAATACAGTCCATGATTCTCACACAGTCGCCCGATCTCCCGCACCGGAAGCGTGCGATTGATAATGTTGGAGCATGCGGTGCATATCACTGCAGCAGTATCCCGGCGGATCAGGCGCCGGATCCGCTCCAATGTTTCAAAATCGCTCCCGCCTGTGCGAAAAATGTCATACTGAACTCCTCTGCTCCTGCGCAGTTCCTCTACGGGGCGCAGAACACTGTTGTGCTCCATATCCGATATAATCACATGCGCGCCTGCCGGCACAAGCCCTTTGATCGCCATGTTCAGCGCATACGTAGTGTTTAAGGTAAACACTACATTTTCCGGGCTGCCCCCTCCAAACAGTTCTGCAGCTTCCTGCCTGCATTCATACAGCTTTTCCGATGCACGCACCGCCATCGTGTGACTGCCCCGCCCCGGATTGCCGCAATACTCCCGCATACACGATGTCACCGCCTGCACCACCGACTCCGGCTTTGGATACGTCGTCGCCGCATTGTCAAGATAAATCATTCACCCGTTTCCTTTCAGCTGCCGCCAAGAATTTCGCCATAGTTGATCCGCCTGGACGATAAAACAGATTTTGCTTTTTCCAAATACGCACATGCAAAACTGAGCCCGTATGCGCATCCCCGCTTGGTAAGCGTGGGCTCCAGGCTCACAATCGTGCACCGAATTCCCGCCGCTTCCAGCGCGTTCCGTCCTTTTATTGCGGCTGTCATATTTCTCATTGCCGCGATACACATCATATAGCTTTCTTTCCTTTCATCGCTTTTTGTTTTCAACTTTGCAGATCCGACCGTCCTTTCGGCCGAAAAGTCGGCCCTTTGCACCTTTCCCGCTTCCTTTTTCCTTCCGTTTCAAGCAATCCTATATCAGTATATTCAGAGAGGGGAGAAATGACAGCCCAGATCCGCTATGCTAAAAGCTGTCAGAAAGGAGTGTGACGATTGACGGATGAAACCTTGAAAACCGTCCGGCAGGATTTCCTGGCAGGGTGCACCTACAAATCCCTGGCAGAAAAATATGGTATCCCCCTCTCTGTTTTGCAAAAGCAGGGCAGAAAAGAAGGCTGGTATCATCTGCGCAGAGAAAAAGCGCACATGCCGGACCCGCCGGCAAAAAAAGAAACAGACGGCAACGGGATGCGGCTGCGCGTAGCTGTAGACACCATTGCAGAAATCATCGACAAAATGGCCGCGGAAATGAGAGGCTCCCTGGAAAACGGAGACAGCGGGGATATTAAGCAACTAAAGGAGTTAACACTCGCAGCAAAAGAACTGGCAGCCGTAATCCGCGGGCTGGAAGGAGATGACATGGAAGATGAAGGCAATGCCGTCCACATCGTGCTGGAAGGGGAGGTAGAAAAATGGGCAAGGTAACTTTGCAAATTCCGAGGCCCTCTCCGCGGCAGGAACTGTTTTTGGCGGATACACACCGGTATATCGCTTTCGGCGGCGCCCGCGGCGGGGGAAAAAGCTGGGCGGTGCGCATGAAAGCTGCTCTGATGGCCCTCCGGTATCCGGGAATCCGCATCATGATTGTACGGCGCACCTACCCGGAACTGCGGCAAAACCACATTCTTCCCATGATAGGTCTGCTTCAGGGAATTGCCGCTTACAGGGATTCCACACGGGAAATGACCTTTGCAGACGGATCGATGATCGCTTTTCGCTATTGCCGCAACATAGCGGATCTGGACAAATTTCAAGGAACAGAAACAGATGTTCTTTTCATCGACGAAGCAACCCAATTCCCGGAAGAAATGTACGACCGCATCAAAGCCTGTGTGCGCGGCGTCAATTCTTTTCCAAAACGGATCTATCTCACCTGCAATCCGGGAGGTGTAGGACACGGCTGGGTAAAGCGGCTTTTCATCGACAAAGCCATGAAGCCGGGAGAAAATGCCGATGAATATGTATTTATCCGCTCTCTGGTAACAGACAATGCAGCACTGATGAAAAGCGATCCCGGATACATTCGAAAACTGGAAGCGCTGCCGTCCAAGCTCCGCAGAGCCTGGCTGGAGGGAGACTGGGACATCTTTGAAGGACAGTTTTTCGAAGAATTTACCGACGACGCAGCGCATTATCAGGACAGACTGTATACCCATGTCATCGAACCTTTTGAGGTACCACCGGACTGGAAGCTGTACCGGAGCTTCGATTTCGGATACTCCAAGCCATTTTCCTGTGACTGGTGGGCCATCGACTACGAGGGGAGGGCTTACCTGATTTTACAGCTTTACGGCTGCACCGGTCCCAATGAAGGCGTAAAGTGGGATCCGGACCGAATTTTTCGAGAAATTCACAAAATTGAAACGGAGCATCGGTGGTTGCGAGGAAAACAAATTTTCGGCGTAGCCGATCCTTCCATCTGGGATGCATCCCGCGGAGAGGCCATTATCGAAGCAGCCGACCGACATTACGTCTTTTTTCAACCCGGAGACAACAAGCGCCTGCCCGGTTGGATGCAATGTCACTATCGACTGGCATTTGATGAAGACGGCAAACCTATGGTGTATTTTTTTCAAACATGTAAGCACGCCATACGCACGCTTCCTTTGCTCACCTATAGCGAGCACAGCCCGGAAGATCTGGACACCTCTCAGGAGGACCATTTTGCAGATTCTTTTCGCTATTTCTGTATGAATCGGCCCATCCGGCCCACTCTCCCGCCTACCGCAGAGACAAAAGGCGACGACCCATTAAATCTTCTGGCAGATCAGAAAAAATACAAACAATACACCTATTATTAAAAAATCAATGCCGCACAGCGGCAAGGAGGAAATCCAAATGAAGAAAGAGAAAAAAGGACGCATGTCCAATCGAATTACCAATGACACGGTTCATGCAGCGTACGCCATTTTGGAAAAATACAAGGCCGGTAAGGCGGCGTTGGAGCAAAGGATCATCGACAATGAGCAGTGGTGGAAACTGCGCCATTACGATGAGAAAAATGAAGATTCCATTGCTACCGGATGGCTGTTCAATACCATCATCAACAAGCATGCCGACGCGATGGACAACATTCCGGAAGCAACCTGTCTGCCCCGGGAAAAAAGCGACGGACCGGCAGCACGGCTGCTTACGGATGTCCTTCCCCTCATTCTGGAACGCAACCACTTTGAAAGCACTTATTCCGACTGCTGGTATGACAAACTCAAATACGGCGCCGCATGCTACGGCGTCTTCTGGAACAAATCCCTGGACGGCGGGCTGGGCAATACAGACGTGCGGCGCATCGATCTCTTGAACCTGTTCTGGGAGCCGGGCATCACAGACATTCAAAAATCCCAAAACGTCTTTCACGTAGAGCTTTGGGACAATGCATACCTGCAAGAAGAATATCCTGTGCTGGAGGATTGTCTGTCCACACCTACCTTTGACGTCACCCAGTATATCTATGACGACACCGTGGACACATCAGACAAATCGGCAGTCATCGACTGGTATTATAAAACAAAAAATGAAGGGAGGGAATGCGTCCATTTCTGCAAGTTCTGCAACGGGATTCTGCTGTATGCATCGGAAAACGACCCCGACTACCGAGACACCGGTTTCTATAATCATGGGAAATACCCCTTTGTTATCGACAAAATGTATCCGGTACAGGGATCGCCCTGTGGGTTCAGTATGATCGACGCCATGCGCGGCGCGCAAAAAGAAATCGACATCCTCAGCAGCGCTATCGTCCGCAATGCACGGATGGCAGCGGAACGGCGATTTTTTGTACGAAGCGATGGAAGTATTAACGAAAAAGAATTTGCCCAGTGGGACCAACCCTTTGTCCACTACTCCGGCTCCGGCGACCCTTCCACTTCCATCATGCCCATCAATGTACCTACATTGTCGGAAGTATATGTGGCAATTCTGAACAACAAAATCGAGGAAATCAAAGAAATCACCGGAAACCGGGATTTTTCTCAGGGATCCACTACCGGCGGCGTAACAGCGGCCTCTGCAATCGCTGCACTTCAGGAAGCGGGAAACAAGGGCTCCAGAGATATGATCTCCAGCGCATATCGTGCATTTGAAGAAATCTGCATTCTTCTCATTGATCTGATTCGCCAGTTCTACACCTGGCCTCGGTGCTTCCGTATCGTAGGCGCAGACGGACTGCAGGCGTTTGTTCACTGCGGAAACGAGCTGTTTGACCGGAAGAATGCAGATGAAACACTGTCCCTGCAGGCAGAACCCATCTTTGACATTAAGGTACGTGCGCACAAAAAAACTTCCTTCTCCCGAATGGCCATGAACGAACTGGCATGCGAGCTGTATAAAATGGGGCTCTTTGCGCCGGAAAACAGCAAGGAAGCGCAGCTGTGCCTGGAGATGATGGAATTTGAAGGAAAAGAAGAAATTTTGCGCCGCGTACGAGAAAACAGCGAGCAAAGCAATATTCCGCTGCCATCTGCCGCTTTGGAGGGACGTATGCAATGACCAGAATTTCCTTTGACACCTACTATGATACCTATTTATTTGAATGCGCCGGACATACAGAATACGCTTCTGCAGGACAGGATGTTCTGTGCTCTGCCATATCGATTTTATGCTATACGCTGCGCACACTTCTGCGAGATGCTTATGAAGAAGGAAAAATTGACCGCTACCAGGAAGATTTTTCTCCTGGATATGTACGCATGGATTTTGCACTTCCAGACGACAGTGCCCAAATTTTGGACAGTGCCATGGCAATTTTGCGGGGTTTTCAGCTCTTGGAGGAAGCTTTTCCCGATTTTGTCGAAGCAGATGTCTGATTGTCAACTTGTATACCTTTGCATATGATATAGCGAAGGCAGTAAAAGTCTTGCTGTCTTATGCTCATAGGAGGTATAATATATATGTCTGATAACAGACAGTGCCAGCCCTCGTCCCGGGAAATGGTATGTATCGATACATACCGGGTTCTTGATTCCTGCCGCGACAAGGACTGTTTCGAGGATGTACGTGTATTCCTGACTGGGTACGGCCAGGAGCTTGTGGATAGAGGCGTTGCCGTTCGTTGCAAATGTGCCAGAATCGTTTGGTCTTACATCAATATTGATTGTGTTCCCTTTAACAGAGGATTCTATCAATTGACAATCAAGATCTATATCCGTGTCACTTGTGAAGCGTGTATTTCCCCTGGAAATATACAGGAAATCGAAGGCATCGCCGTTGTAGAAAAGAAAGTAATCCTGTTCGGCAGCGAAGGAAATGTAAGTGTGTTCAAGAGTGACAATAACTGCTCCGGCTTCTGTCCTCCCAAGGATGGCTGCGGCTGTCCCATGTCCACCAATCTTCCCATCGCTGTTGTGGAAGCAGTGGATCCCATCATTCTTTCCTGCAAGATCGTAAAGCCGGAACAGAACTGCTGCTGCTGTTGCTGCTGCTGTGACGAAATCCCGCAGGGAGTTTGCTGCACAGTATCCGGCGGCGACATCTGTGACACAGAGGGAGACAAACTGGTTGTCACGCTGGGGCTCTTTTCTGTGATCCGCATTGAACGGCCCGCCCAATTCTTGGTGAATGCAGTGGAATACTGCGTGCCGGAAAAGGTATGCCAGGAAGTGCACGAGGATGATCCCTGCCGCTTGTTCCACAGTATGGCCTTCCCTGTAAACGAATTCTGCCCGCCTTCCGCCGGCAGCCTCGCCAGAGGATGCAGTACGGAATCGTCCGGAAAACGCTGTGGCTGCTGACAAGGTGGCAAAAAATAAAAACCAGGTCAAAGTTTGACCTGGTTTTTGCTTATTCCTCTTTTTCCTCCTCATCCCCGCCTTCGGACACCTGCACTTCCTTATAATAGGGATCGATCATGATCTCCTTGATCTTGGGGAATGAAGCATAATTGCACATGAATCCCACAAGGCCAAACAAAATGATGAACGGCAAAATAAGGCCAATGGGAAGGAACAGCCGCATCAAATAAAAGTCCAAAACGAAGAGAATCACCGCGCCCAAAAATGCCATAATATTCCGTTTGATACCCAGAACCGCAAAAAAGATCGCGTTTTTGAAAATTTTCCAAAGCCGCATGTCAAAGGTGACGATCATGGGATACACGTACATCCGAACAAAGAAATACAGGATGATCATACCGAAGCTGAGAATATACAATCCAAAGTACAGGGGACTGTTCAAAATGTTTATGCGGTACGCCAGCAAATCATAGATCAAGATCCCGATGATCACAAGATCGATCATTCCGTATAAGATCCCCTGCTTCACGTTTCTTCGCACGGCATACCAGAAATCGCTCCAGATAAATACCGGCTCCTCCCGGACGATATTGCGCAAAATATAAGTAGTTCCCACATTCACCGGTCCGAAAGTAAACAACGTCAATGCCCCCAGGCCCAAAAACACGTATGTTGCGGTGGTGGGGATCGCCACCGTATCCTGCAGACCGTATATTCCAAGGAGGGATAACACGGGAGGAGAATTGTCAAAAAGCGCCGCCCCCTGGAGCACCGAATATAGCTGATAATTGGGCGCAAGTGCTTCTCCCATCGTATAGGCAAAAGCAAACAGGGGGAACAGCAGAGGAAAATTTCCAAGGATAAGCAAAATATTTACGGAAAAAATGTGATTCAGCTTGCGGCGCAAAAGCTTGAAAAAATTGCGCAGGCCGGGCTTTTCCAATACGTGAAGTTCTTCCAGTCCTACGCCCTTTCCGTCTTTTTTATACATGTTTTCAAAGGGATTCAGGGTAAAGCGCCTTTTCTTTTTCGGCTCTTCGTCGTAGCCCGTGTCTCCCATATTTTCATATTTCTTTGCCATTTGACTTCCTTTCCTCGCAAGAAAATTCTACAGCAGCACATAGGGCAGCAGGCGCAGCAGCGCGGCCGCCCCTGTCACTGCAAAATAGCATAGTAGACGGTATAAGAATCCTGTCTGCGGAGCAATGCGGTCCATAAATATCCCATAAGAGAGTAAAAGCACGGACACCGCTCCAAAAGAAGCCGTCATCCCCACGGCCGCCCCGGGAAGCGCATTTTTTGTACAAAAGGACACTGCTGCGCCCAGTGCCCCACCCCGAAGGCCCCCTACTGCCGTCGCAGCAGGCACAAACAGGCGCTGCCCCGCACTGATGCCTACGAACAAAATCTGCAAAACATCCAAAAGACAGATCTGCGCACAGGTAAAGAAAAAGGAAGCCCCGTCATCAAATGGATTTTTGAGATCGATAACGGCGCTGCCGTCACCTCCAAAATATGTTCCTGCAGCAATGCAGATCAAAAACGCCGCAATGGGCAAATACGACAGGTAAATTCGCTTTTTTTCCTGTTCTTTGCTCCAGATGGTTTCCTTTTCTTCCGTCATAACAGCCCCCGCTCCTTTTTAGTACATCCTATGCGGAAGAGGGCTTTTCCATTCCAGGCCTATGCCTTTTTAGAAAGCTCGTCTGCACGGCGCAGGCAGGCGTCCATTGCCTCGGCAACAATGGCATCCAGTTTTCGCTCCTCAAACACATCCAACGCCCGCTGGGTTGTCCCCCCTGGAGAAGCAACCGTACGTACCAAGTCTGCCGGAGCCATTTCACGATCCGTAATCAACGCCGCCGTACCGGCAGCGGTATCACAGACCCATTTGGTCACTGCAGACGCATCGAATGCATCAAATCCGTTTTTTTCAGCCCACGCGCACATATGTGCAATCAGCTGGGCAAAATACGCCACCGAGCTGGACGTAAGCGCTGTTATGGGGTTGAGCAAAGACTCGTCACACCAAAGGACGGTCCCCGCACAGGAAAAGATCCGTTCCGCAAAGGCACGTTCCTCCTCCCGCACCAGACGGCCCCGGCACATGGCACTGACGCCTTTTCCCACCATCAGCGGCGTGTTGGGCATCACACGCACCACAGAACATGCGGGAAGTGCCGCCTCGATGGTATCGATCGAAACTCCCGCCGCTATGGAAATCACCAGTTTCCCCGTACAGTACGGACGCAGATCCGCCATCAGCTGCGGCAAGGACTGGGGCTTGACCCCCAAGATCCACACATCTCCCTGCCGGCACGCCTCTGCTGCATCGGCAACAACGGTACAACCCATCTCTCTATAAGACACCAGCCGATCTGCCTGGAGATCTGCCAGGATCAGGTCTGCCGGTCTGACCAAGCCGGAGGACAACATTCCATCGGTGATGGCACGGCCCATATTCCCGCAGCCCAGGACTGCGATCTTTTGAAATCCCATTTTTTGTTCCTCTCCAAGATTTTGCATATTGATACATAAAAAGCCAATATCAGTGTATCATATTTTTCAGGATACATCAATAAATTTTTTATGAATCCTGCAATTTGTTTTCTTAATATATATGATAATTTTCTTTGAGAGGGAAATACACTGTATTTTTTCAGCGATCTGTGCTATACTGAAGTATCTTAACCCCAATGAGGACAATCATGGCAAACACGCTAAAATCCATCTTTCGAGCCCCTCCCATACTGGAGACGGATCGGCTGCTGCTGCGCCGCATGGAATGTCGCGACAGCAGCGACATGTTTGAATACGCGAGGGATCCCGCCGTCACACGATACCTGACATGGGAGCCTCATCCCGACGAAACCTATACCCGCAGGTACCTCACCTTCCTGTCGGGCAGATATAAAGCCGGAGAATTCTACGACTGGGCGCTGATCTTGAAATCGGAAAGCAAAATGATCGGGACCTGCGGATTCACACGGATCGATTGTAAAAAACGATGTGGAGAAGCCGGGTACGTACTGAATAAAAAATACTGGGGCCAGGGGCTTGCACCAGAAGCACTTTCGCAAATTATCCGTTTTGGGTTTGAAGTACTGGGACTGGAACGTATGGAATCCCGCTATATGCAGGAAAACACCGCTTCCAGAAGAGTCATGGAAAAAGCTGGTATGGTCTTCGAAGGATTTTTGGAAGCACCATTGACAATAAAGGGCCGGCAGGTGTCTGTAGGCATATGTGCAATCACACGATCCGAATATCAAAGCCGTCTTTTGGGCCCCTCCCTACCATGTACAAGTCATCTATAACATTTTATAAAAACAGGCATAGCCACTCTGCGCTACGCCTGTTTTCCATTTTAGGCCTTATTCTTCTGTTCCCGGATCAGATCCAGCGTTTGTATCAGCCGCATCATCCGGAGGATTGGTACCGTCTTTGGGACCATTTCCCTTCTTGCGTGCATTATAAAGGATAATCACAATGATCACTGCCGCTACTACCAAAAGAACAATACCGGCAATCAGAATCATCGTCCGCTTTTGGGTCTCCTGCTGCTTTTCCTGCTCATCTACCTCGGTCGTAGCCGCCTCCGACGTTACCGGCACTGTTTCCGTCACAATCTCCGTGACCACATTGCCGTCCGCATCATAGACCGTTTCTCCTTCCGCATTGGTAACAGCCTGCGTCACCACTTGCGTGACGGGAATATCATCCTCGTCGCGAACCACATAGCCCTCTTCATCTGTGACATATTCCGTGACAGGACGACCGGTGGTCTCCGCCGTCGTATCCGCCCCTGCATTTGGATCTGTGGTGGTAGCCTCCGTCGCCGGGGCAGTTGCCGACGAATCGGTGACACGGATCTGGGATGGGCTGCCTGCATCGACAGTAAGATCCATTGCCTCCCCGTCGGGTCCTACCTTGATAAACCAACCCTTTCCGCCGTTCTCCAAATTCAGAGAAATGTTGTGGGCACCGTTGGGAGCGGTCTCCAGGATCTTAAAGCGCAGTGTCAAAAGCAGTCCTGTTTTTGTTGTTTCATCATCCGGATTATCATAGGAAGCATAAAACCAGCATCTTCCGATGGACGTGATTGGGCTTTTCATAAAAGCGGAATCGCCGCTGAACACATCTCCATTTTCCACATCCCCCAATTGAAAATAAGCGGGGTTATACGACACATAAAAAGCAGCTGCCCAAAGCCCCGGATTTTCATCTATATAAACATGGACCTCTACAATATCGCCGGGCTGTCCCTGGGCTCCCTCCACGGAAAGCCGTACTTTATTATCATCTGCCGCAAATGTTCCAACAGCAAGCGCCGACAGCAACATCGCCGCCGCCAGAATCAATGTAACAATCTTTTTCACAAATACAACCATACCTTTCTTTGAAGTTGTGGCATTTTTCTTCAGTTGATCTGAAGACTGTAATTGGGCGCTTCCTTCGTTATGTTGATATCGTGGGGATGGCTTTCCCGAAGTCCCGCACTGGAGATCTTCACAAAATAGCCCTCTGCCTTCAGGGTCTCAATGTCCGGAGCACCGCAGTAACCCATACCGGAACGCAGACCGCCCATCAGCTGGAAGATCGTGTCCGACAATGGACCCTTGTAAGGAACACGGCCCTCCACTCCTTCCGGCACAAGCTTCTTTGCGTTTTCCTGGAAATATCTGTCGCGGCTTCCCCGTTCCATTGCCGCAATGGAACCCATGCCCCGGTAAACTTTGAACTGCCGGCCTTGATATATTTCAGAAGCACCGGGACTTTCTTCGCATCCTGCGAACAGAGAACCGATCATTACCACATTTGCCCCGGCCGCGATCGCCTTGGGCAGGTCTCCGGAATATTTTACGCCGCCGTCTGCAATCACGGGAATATCCGCTTCGCAGGCAACGGAATATGCATTCATAATTGCCGTGAGCTGCGGCACACCAATGCCTGCCACCACTCTTGTAGTGCAGATGGAGCCCGGGCCGATCCCTACCTTGATGGCATCTGCACCGGCAGATATCAAATCCTTTGCCGCCTCTGCAGTAGCAATATTTCCGGCGATCACCTGTGCCTCGGGAAACGCATCCTTCAGTTTGCCTACACACCGGATGATATTTCTGGAATGCCCGTGTGCACTGTCCAGCACCAGAAAATCTGCGCCGGCCTGGAGCAGAGCGCCCGCACGGTCCAATATATCCGCTGTGACACCGATGGCTGCTCCACAGATCAGTCTTCCGGCATCGTCTTTGGCAGAATTGGGATACCGCGAGGCCTTTTCGATGTCCTTGATGGTGATCAGACCCTTCAAATGGAACTTTTCGTCCACAATGGGCAGCTTCTCCACCTTCGCCTTGCACAAAATCGCCTTCGCTTCCTCCAGTGTCGTTCCCTCCCTGGTGGTAAGGAGATTTTCCTTGGTCATGACCTCGCTGATGGGAATATTAAAAGACGGCAAAAAGCGAAGATCCCGGTTGGTGATAATCCCTACCAGCTTGCCATCCACGTCGCAAATAGGCACTCCGGAAATTTTGTATTTTCCCATAAGCTCGTCCGCTTCGTAGACAAAATTGTCCGGATGAAGGAAAAATGGATTCGTGATTACGCCGTTTTCACTTCTTTTCACACGCTCCACCTGATCGGCCTGCTCTTCAATGGACATGTTTTTGTGGATGGTTCCGGCGCCGCCTTCCCGCGCCATCGCAATGGCAAGCTCGCTTTCCGTAACAGTGTCCATAGCTGCGCTGATCAGCGGTATATTCAGCGTTATCTTTTTTGTCAGTTTCGTCTTCAAATCGATCTCTGATGGCAGCACATCACTCTTGCGCGGAACCAGCAGCACGTCATCAAAGGTCAGTCCCTCGTATGCAACCTTATCTTTCAACTTAACCATACGCCGTCTCCCTTTTAATAATTATATGTATTATATATCAATATCCCCCAAAATGTCAAGAGATGGAGAAAAGGCGAGGGGGAATTTTATAAAAAAACAAAAATTTTGTCTTGTTTTTCATCCGAAAAACATTTATAATGTTATGCAGTATTTTTGTATATCCGGAGGAATTTCCATGGCATTACCGTTAGCAATTCAACTGTTTGGAGTCAGAGACTTCATGGAGAAGGACCCCCAAAAAACTTTAGAAAAAATCGCCGCAATGGGATATGACGGCATAGAGCCCTGTGCAGGTACATATGGAATGGAACCCGGAGCATTCCGTGCGCTCTGCGACAGGCTGGGGCTGGATGTCATCAGCGCCCATGTATCCTACCATACCCTTATAACTGACCTGGAAAATCAGTTGTCTCTCTACCAAAGCCTTGGAACAAAATATATCGCTTATCCCTACATGGTGGAGGGACAGCGTCCGGGAGATCCCGATTACGACACAGTACTGGAAAATATGCGCCGAATCGGAAAAGCCTCCAGAGCGCATGGGATCCAAATGCTGTATCACAACCACGATTTTGAATTTGAAAAAATCGGCGGCCAGTATAAACTGGAATATCAATTTGACCACCTGACGCCCGAAGAGCTCCAAGCGGAGTTGGACACCTGCTGGGTATCCGTATCTGGGGAGGACCCGGCAGCCTATATTCGCAAGTTTTCCGGTCGCTGCCCCTGTGTACATCTAAAAGATTACTTCATGGGCAGAGAAAAACCGGAGCACTTGTATGAACTGATCGATAAACCGGAAACACAGGCAAAGGAAGGCGAGTCCACACTGGAATTTCGCCCTGCCGGCCAAGGTATGCTCCATGTACCCTCCGTTTTGGAAGCTGCAAAGGACGCCGGTGCAAAGTGGATCATTATTGAACAGGATGCCCCTTCCCTGGGCATGGATCAAATGGAATGCGCCCGGGCAAGTATCAAATATTTGCAATCTATTCAGTGGTAAAAACGTGCCGTATGCCTGCAAGCGCAGGCATACGGCACATTTGAAAGAGGAGACTTATCATGAGAAAATTTCTCCTATGGTTCTTGCTGCTTCTTACTCTTGCCGGCTGCCGCAAAATCGATCCTGCACAGCTACCCTCTGCGACCTCTGTACCACAGGATACCAGCCTGGAAGAGACTGCGGACACGGCATCCACCACTGCTCCCCCTTTGGAGACGCCGGCGCCGCAAAGCGTAACCATCTCCATGGTGGGAGATGTCCTGCTCCATGAGCCAGTGACCGAAAGCGGGCACATGACAGACGGAAGCTGGCAATACGGTCACTTATTTCAAAATGTGCAAAAGGAAATCGAAGCGGCCGACGTCGCCATCGTCAACCAGGAAGTGATCCTGGGCGGACGAGCGCTTGGCCTTTCCGGATATCCCAATTTCAACGGTGCCTTTGAAGTCGGCGACGCCATCGCCGATGCCGGATTTGACGTAGTGCTCCACGCAACCAACCATGCACTGGACAAAAAGGAAGCGGGCGTGAAAAATTGCCTGGAATTCTGGAGGGCAAATCATCCCGAAATGGCAGTCCTGGGTATATACGACAGCCCAGAGACCAGAGATGCCGTCTATGTCCGCGAGGTAAACGGAATACGAATCGCCATCCTGAATTACACCTATGGCACCAACGGGATGACGCTGCCTGCCGGATCTTCTTACGGCGTAAATATGCTGGAAGAATCCCAGGTGCGGGCAGACCTTGCCAGTGCCGCGGCACAAGCCGACTTTGTCATCGTTGCACCTCACTGGGGCACGGAATATACGCTGGAACCGGATGCCTCGCAAAAACGATGGACCCGGATATTCTACGAATGCGGTGCCGATCTGGTAATCGGCACACATCCGCATGTGATCCAGCCGGTGGAAATAATTACCGGTGAAAAGGGAGATATGCTGGTCTATTATTCGCTGGGAAACTTTGTCAACGCCACTGCCGAAACCGGCAGCGGCATCGCAAACCGCATGGTGGGCGCCATGGCACAGATCACTGTAACGATGGACGATCAAGGGAGCGCATACATCTCCGACTACGGAGTGCTGCCTCTAATCACCCATATTCAAACCGGTCCCGGGCAGATCACAACCTATAAGCTGTCGGACTACACCCAGGCCATGGCAGAAGAAAATGAAATTTGCAAAAGTGACCCCAGCTTTTCTCTAAAATACTGTCAGGACCTGTGCCGGAAGGTGTTCGGCGATCTTTCTTATTGATGCGCATCCTTTAACACGCCGGCAATTCCATCGCACACCTCTGCAGCGAGGGGAGAATACTCCCCATAGGAGTCCTCCGCCGCTTCCCCTGCCCGGCCGTGCACATACACGCCGATGGAAGCTGCCCCCAGAGGGGACAGGCCACTGCACAGCATACCGGCGATTACCCCGCAGAGCACGTCGCCGCTGCCTCCCTTGGAGAGAGCGGGGGTCCCGCTCATGTTGACAAAGCACATGCTCCCGTCTGTGATCACCGTGCGGGCAAATTTCAACACGCAAATGATTCCGTTTTCCCGGGCATACTGCACAGCAAATCCTTGCGGATCCAGGGCAAGCGCCTCGATACTCTGCCCAGTCATTCTGGAAAACTCCCCCGGGTGCGGCGTTGCGATCACCGGCGCTTCACTGGGGTACACCAGAGAATCCGCCGCGCACACATTCAGTGCGTCCGCATCGCAGATCAGCGGCACCCGTACCCTGCGGAAAGTCTCCCGCACCATAATTCTGGCTGCGTTGCTCTGTCCCAGCCCCGGCCCGATCACCACAAAGCTGGCCCTCTCCAGCGCCGCTGTCAGCGCAGATATATCGGGGATATCTTCCATATATGATGTTACAATTGCTTCGGGCAGGAGGATTTGCAGCGGTTGTCTGTTTTCCTCACAGGTGAAAATTTCCACAAGGCCCGCGCCACTTCTGTATGCCGCCTTGGCGCACAAAAACGCCGCGCCGCACATGCCCCGGGATCCGGCGATCACCAAAACTCTCCCAAAGGTGCCCTTGTTGGCATCTCTTCTCCGCCGGGGAACCAGAGCCAATTCCCGCCTTTCGATCACATAGGGAGGCATCTCCTGTGCCGTGTCAAACAAATCGGTGCCGATCCCGATATCTGCGCAGACGACTTTGCCGCTGCATCGTACACCCTGCCCCAGTACATGTCCCATTTTATAGGACGCCATCGACACCGTGACATCGGCACGTACCGCCGGCCCCGGCGTCTCTCCCGTATCGGCACATACACCGGAGGGTATGTCCACAGACAGCACCCGTGCCCCGGAACGGTTGATTTTCTGGATCACCTCTCCGTACAATCCTTCCGGCGCCCGGGACAGCCCAATGCCAAACAACGCGTCAACGATCAGACCAAATCCCTCCCACTCCGGTTCTGCCACAAAGGGCACGCCTGCCTGCCGGGCCTCTGCGTATGCTCTGCCCGTCTCAGGGGTGCATCGGTCCCACTCTCCCGCAAAATACACCTGCACATCTGCCCCCCGCAAATGGAGCAGGCGAGCTGCGAGCAAACCGTCACCGCCGTTGTTGCCGCTGCCGCAAACTGTCAAAATCCGCATTTTCTCCCACCCAAGGCGGCAAATCTCCTCCGCCACAGCGTGTGCCGCACGCTCCATCAGCGTATATGACGGCGTCCCGGCGTCGATCTGCGCCGCATCGCAAGCCCGCATCTGAGTCCCGGTCAGGATTCGTTTCATTGTATGTCCTCCAAATCTCATCCGCTCTGTCTTCATTTTACAAAATCGGAACAAAAAAATCAAGTACTGCCTTGCGGCAGTGTTTTTTCTATGATACAATAAGGCAAATGATTTTGAAAGGGATCCACAAATATGACACTCAGACAAAAAATCGAAACCATCCTGTCTCAGATCGAGGAATTGGAAGCCAATCCCGCGCCGGATAAAAAGCTTCCCCAAAACACCTACTACCTGAATGATCGGGAGATCGTCTGCTACCCCAGAGAAAATGGGGAATCCCGTTACCCCTATGATGCAGACGGCCTTGTGGTGTGGGCTCGTTCCTCCGGCTACATTGAGGCATGTGAGTCTACCTTCAACATTTTTCAAACCATTCACTTTTCCGAAGACCCGTCTGTAAATTTTTTTGCCGGCATTCCCATGGACAGCGGCGATTTTTATCCCCTCTCTCTGCTGGGCGCCGGCAGACAGCTGTTTGAGCCGCTGGTCGTTAAGCGTTATGTAGTATACGCTCCCCGCTGTGCGTACTACATCACAGATACGGAGCAAGTCACCTTTGCCATACGACTCCACACAGACAAGAAAAAACATATCCATTTCGCCCTTACCGCCATCAATAAGACTAAGGAAACCGTCCCCTTTTATCTGGCCTCCTATCACTATGCCATCCTGAAGTTTGAGGAAACAGAGGCGTTTTGGGATCGAATGAACAAATTCGGATTTCGTCTGTCGGAAAGCTCCAGTCTGCTGCGTACCGGAGATAACTGTCTCCTCATTAATACCTGTTCTGACGGCGGGACTGTGACAGACGCATACTACACTGTGGCAAAATCCGATTTTCTGGGATATAAAGGCAGAGATATGACCAACGCACTCTCCCTTCGCACCGGCACTTTCCCAAGGCAAGCCAGAGCAGCCAACACCACAGAAATCCCCGCCGCCTGCGACATGATCCATATGGAACTGGCAGAAGGCGAGATGGTGCGACGGGAATATGATCTTTCCTACTATCACAGCATCGACGAGGCAAAATCCCACGCGAAAGACTCCATCGACACAGCTGCCATAGATGATGCCCTCCTTGCATGGGAAGAGGAAGAATGCCGGGATCTGGACAGCATGAAAATTACCTTCAGGGATTGGAACGGAAAGACTGACCTGCACCCTGCAGTGCTGAACCGCTTTTTACGCAATGTACAAAAGCAGACCAGCTTTTGTGCGCTGGGAAAAAATTACGCAGGTCCCCATATCGGCATCCGCGATGTATTCCAGCAACTGGAAGGTTCCCTGATCTGGCAGCCGCAGCTGAGCCGGGAAAAAATCGTCGTAGCGCTCAATTATATTCTGGAGGATGGCCGGCCGCCCCGTCAGTTTTCCGTGCCGGCCACGCCGGATACGCTTCCGGATATGGATATGCGGGAATATATCGATCAGGGAGTGTGGATCATCTCCACCATTTACACATACCTTTCCTATACCGACGACTACTCGATTCTGGATGAGGTATGCTCCTACTATGTCGCCCATCCCGAGCACAATTATGTGATGAAAAAGAGCGATATCCAGGACTCCGTGCTGGAACATCTGCTCCGGATCATGGATTTTCTTGCCCGAAACCTGGATCGGGAATACGGCACAAATTGTCTGCGTGCCCTGTACGGTGACTGGAACGATGCACTGGACGGACTGGGCAGAACCAAGGATCCAGGCAAAAAATACGGTTCCGGCGTAACGGTCATGGCAACACTGCAGTTTTACCAAAACCTGCAGGAAATGACCAAGATCCTTACCAAAATCGGGAAGCACGCAGAAAAGATTGAAGAATACAAAAAATACGCGAAACAAATCGAAGCAGGCCTTGCAAAATACGGCATCGACGTCAACGACGCCGGGCAGCGGCGCATCATCCATGGGTGGGGCGACAAGCTGTCCTATAAACTGGGCTCCTGGAAGGACCCCGACGGAAAAGCGCGCAGGAGCATTACTGCCAATTCTTTCTGGGCTATTACCGGCATGATCGAGAAAGATCCGTCCCTGAAAGAAGTAATCATGGATACGCTGGACGCGGTAGATTCCAAATACGGGCTGAAGACCTTTGACGTCCCCTTCCCTTATGGAATGCCGGAAGCGGGACGCATCTCCTACATAACCCCCGGCACTTACGAAAATTCCTGCGCGTATGTCCATGCAAGCACCTTCGGCATTATGGCGCTGTTCTGCCTGGGTGAATCGGAAAAAGCGTGGGCACAGATGGAGAAATCCATGGTGATCACCCATGAAAATTGCACCATGACCACCTTTGTCATGCCCAATTCCTACTGCGAAAATCCGGATTTGGAGATCGACGGAGGTTCCATGGGAGACTGGTACACCGGCAGCGGCGCTGTACTCGTTAAGGAAATGATCCGCTTTGGATTTGGAATTGCCCCCACGCTGGACGGGCTGGTCATCCAAACGCCCGCAAAGATGCCATGCAGCAGCGCGAAAATCGAAATCGTCGTCAAAGGACATCCTGTTGTCCTCACCTACCAAAATACAGGAGCCGGAAACCGCACATTTACGGTCAACGGAAAAAAGGCAAAGGGCGTGTGGGATCCGCTGATGCAGATTCCAAAACTTTTTATTCCTGCAGAGCAGCTCACCGATTCCATGCAAATCCAGGTGATTGACTAAGAAAAAAGACCTGTTGGAAATTTCCAACAGGTCTTTTTTGATCGATTTTCCCTTTCACACCTCAAAAGTATCCGCAACCTTTCGCAGCCACTGAATTACCGGCAAATGCTGAGGACACTGTGCCTCACACTGGCCGCACGCAATACACGCGGAAGCCTTGCTGTGATGCTTTGCATAATTCTCATAATACCCCCGCTGCAGAGAAAATCCTTTTCGCGTAGACTGCATTTCCGCGTTATAGAGAGAAAAATAGGTGGGAATCGGAATGCCTGCCGGACATCCCGTGGTACAATAATTGCATCCGGTGCAGGAAATCGCAATGGATTCTTCCAACAACTGCACCGCCTGGACAATGACCCTGCGTTCCGCTTCGTCCAACGGCTGAAAATCCTCCATATACCCTACGTTGTCTGTCAGTTGTTCCATATTGCTCATACCGCTGAGCACAGTCACCACTCCGTCCAAACTGGCGGCAAACCGGATCGCCCAGGAGGGGACAGATCGATCCGGAGCCGCTCGCAAAAACAGCCGCTCTACCTCCGCCGGCACATGGGCAAGGGCCCCGCCCTTTACCGGTTCCATCACAATCACATCTTTCCCATGACGGCGGGCGACCTCATAGCACTTGCGAGACTGAATTCCCCCATTGTCCCAGTCCAGATAATTGATTTGCAGCTGCACCATGTCTACATAGGGATGCTCCGTCAGAATCCGATCCAAAAGCTGGGGGCCATCGTGATAGGAAAATCCGATTTTGCGCACCTGACCCGCCTGTTTTTTCTGCCGAATAAAGTCAAAGGCACCCAATCGCTGGGCAATCTCGTAATGCGTGGTGTTCAGATTGTGCAGCAGATATCCGTCAAAATAGCGTACGCCGCACTTCTCCAACTGCTCCTGAAAGATTCGCTCCAAATCTTCCTTCTCTTTCAGGCGCATGGTAGGCATTTTGGTAGTGAGAAAGAAACGATCCCTGGGATAACGGGAAGTGAGCGCCTGCCGGATAATCTTTTCACTGACAAACCCATGATACATATACGCGGTATCAAAATAGGTAAATCCCCGCTCCAAAAACAGATCCACCATTTGCATGACCTGCGGGATATCCACACTTGTGGGGTCCTCCGCATCCACAAGCGGCAGGCGCATAAAACCAAAACCGAGCTTTTTCATATTGCCTCCAGAATCCAAATTTTGAAGTAAGGCGTCGTATAGATTTTTTAGCAAAAAGTTCGCGTCAATCTTCTAAGGCAAGCTTTCCTGCCATATACAGACGAATCGCAGCTACGTCCCGAATGGTGATTCGACTGTCCCCATTCACATCTCCCGCTTTCTGCTGTTCCTCTGTGAGTGAAAGGGCTCCCGCCATATACTGGCGGATTGCAGCCACATCCCGAATGGTAACTCTGCCATCCAGTGTCACATCGCCCGGCCTGCCAGGTACCCCAGGCTCCGGTTCTTCTCCCGGATCTTCCTCCGCAGGCACATAGGCGTCAATTCCGCCGGGAACGATCGTCTCCAGGCAAACCTGGGCATAGAGGCGTGCCATGAAATCGTTGGGATGACACATGTTGTCGCCACTGAAATCCAGATAGTCCTTGTATTCCAGCATAGACGCCTGGAGACTGGTCACATCCGCGCAGACCACGCCGTCATATGCCTCCTCCAGCTCCAGCAGTGCATCCCGGCACGCGTCAAAGTAAGACTGATAGTGACAGTAGGGGTTTGCGTAGAAGGACGAAACCAGCACGAATTCACAGTCCGGATACTGGGCACGCACCTGCAAAATCATCTCTTCGATGGCGCTTTTGTATTCCGACCGCACCCGTTCCAGACTGCCGCCGGAGTCCTGACTTTCATTCATGCAGTCATTCATTCCAAAGGCAATAAACACAAGATCCGGCGCATACTGAATCACGCCGCTTCCCAGCTCGGACACCATACCGGAAGCAGAGCTGCCCCCTACGGAGGAATAATAATCGGAAATATTGGTGCATCCGTAAGACTCCTTCAGCTTGCGGATAATCTGTTCATTCCAGTACTCCGCATACGGGTAAATGTCCCTGTAGGAGGACGAATTGGCCCCGCCGGTGATACTGTCTCCGAAAAACACCACATTCATTTGGTCGTTGTTTTCGATCTTCTCCTTTGTGCCGGGAAGTGCGTCTGCCTTGTTCTCCGGGACCCATCCCTGCCAGGTGTCGCTGTGGGTATAGGTCACGTTTAAGTACCCCGCAAAAAACTCCGAGCTCTGGCCCCAGTACTCCCATTTGCCGTCCCCCGCAGCAGTGCGGTTATAATATCTGTCCCAGCCGTAATTGTTGGGATTGGACTGGGGATGTATGTACTCGTAATCTACGGTTGGAATGGCTCCACCAGGAAGAAGCGTCAGCTGATTTCCTTCCACCACATAGTCTATACCTTCCCGGTAAAGGTGACTGAAAGTGGCGTCGTATACAGACTTCACCTCGTCCGGTGTATACATCAACGTATAGGTAGTGCTGCCGTCCTGCCCCTGAATGGGATAGACTGCCTCGTTGTAAATGATGTTCCCTTCCCATACCGGAGAGGTGTATTTCTGGACATCATAGCGGTTGCAGATATAATCCGACAGCGCTTCGCCCGCAGGCGTGCCAGCCTTCTGAAGACGATCTGCACGCACGCTCTCGGCCTGGGTACTGTCCTTACACAAAACGATGGAGTCGATATACATGGTGTCTCCGTAGGCCCCCTGAGTGAAAGGATCGATCCGGATGCTGTGTATGTCTCCCGTCCACCAGGAAATGGCTGTCAGATCCATCTCCTGCACTGTATATGTATCCCCTTCCGCAGGAGCAAACAGAACGGAACAGCCGGCAGTGGGTCCCGCGATCTCACCGGCACTGAGGAACACCTCCGTACTGGCTGCATACTGGGAATTGGTGTCCGGGCAACGGTAAGTGATCAAAAGAGAAGCATAATCCGCTGCCCCAAGAGGCACATCTAAAAGCGAAAGATCCAGAACAAAATAGGGATCCGGATCCGAGTCGTGAGCGCTTACCACTGTGCGCAGTGCGTTCTCAAAAGGATCGTAAATGACATTCAGATTGTTGGTTTTTGAGATGTACGAAAGCATCTCTTCGCTGTCAAAAACAAATCCTCCCGTCTGAGGCGTGTAGTCCAGCGCTGTTATTCCAAAACTGAAAAGTGAAAACAACAGCGTCAGAGCAAGAACAAGACTGACACATTTGATAGTTTTTTTCATTTTTTCCTCCGCCAATTGTATATTATATATGAAAATTATACTATATTTTCCAATACAAGTCAAGGCATAAATGTACGAATAACAAAAGTCCCAGTAAGAAAAAAGCCTTTACAACGCCTGTATTTTGTGCTAAAATAAAAATGCGTTTTGAATAAAAGCGAACAGGATTTGTATATTTATTCAAAGAAGGAGACACCATGCAGTTTGTCGGAAAACATTTTCTGAAACTACTCGATTTCACACCTGCTGAAATCGATCATTTGCTGCGCCTGGCGGCGGAGCTCAAGGCCGAAAAAAAAGCCGGAAAAATCCATGAATGCCTGCGGGGAAAAAATATCGCGCTGATTTTTGAAAAAACCAGCACCCGTACCAGATGCAGCTTTGAGGTCGCCGCACACGACCTGGGAATGCATGTCACATATCTGGATCCTTCCGCCTCTCAAATCGGGAAAAAAGAAAGCATCGCAGACACGGCGCGGGTACTGGGCCGGATGTTTGACGGTATCGAATACCGAGGCCACGGACAGGAAATTGTAGAAGCTCTGGCAAAATACGCAGGCGTTCCCGTGTGGAACGGCCTGACCAATGAATTCCATCCCACACAGATTCTGGCTGATTTTCTCACGATCCGGGAGCATTTCGGCCGTCTGGCCGGCATCAAGCTGGTATATATGGGGGACGCACGCTACAATATGGGCAATTCCCTCATGGTGGGCTGTGCAAAAATGGGATTGGATCTCACCCTCTGCGCACCGGAGAAATATTATCCGGATCCCACGCTTGCAGCACAATGTAAAAAGATCGCTGCAGAAACAGGCGCCCGCATTTGTTTTTCCAGCGATCCTATGGAAGCATCCAAAGGGGCGGATGTCCTGTACACGGACGTATGGGTATCCATGGGTGAACCTGCGGAAATTTGGGAAGAGCGCATCCAAGACCTTGCGCCCTATCAAATCAACGAAGCACTGATGGAAAACGCCGGGAAACAGTGCCGTTTTATGCACTGTCTGCCTGCATTCCATGATCATGAAACCGTAGTAGGGCGAGAAATGGGCCTGCGTTTTTCCAGAGACGCCATGGAAGTGACTGACGGAGTATTTGAAGGACCCCAGTCCATCGTCTTCGACGAGGCAGAAAACCGAATGCATACCATCAAAGCCGTACTGGCCGCAACACTCGGGGGACGGACATAAAGAAAAGCTCTCCATGGAAGTTGCTCTGCAACATCTGGAGTGGTGGCTTACTATAGATAAGAAGAAAAGCGAAAACAATCCCCCGGCTCCACATATGTGGAGCCCGCCCCCTTTACACAAGGGGGCCTTTTCTTGTTTAAGCCTCCCCTGTGGTGCAGCTCCGTAGGAGATGCTGGGGTGGTAGCTCGCCGCAGGCAAATCGGAGGGGTTGTCAAACCTCTCCTTCGTTCCTCTGCTGCATAAAGTCTGCCTTCACAAAAATTCTAATTAAATTGTATAAATATTATCAAACATATTGACGAATTTTGTCAAATATGCTATTATTAACATATCGTTCAAAAAGAATACACATTTATGAAAAGGAAGTACAGGTGCCCCGTGAGACGGACAAAGAAAAGCCAGGGGAAAATCCCTTCTTTCAAAAATAACCTCTATATATTATCCCTTATTTGGAAAATCGCTCCTGGAAGAGTTATACTGACTTTTGCCGTGCAACTCGTCAGTTTTGCATCCTGGACATTTTATAGTGTTGTTTTCATGCGGTACCTGTTTGGAAGCGACAGCAGCAGCCGGACTTTTGAGGAGGCAATCGTATTCGTCTGGATCGTTGCAGCGGCTGGCATCCTCCAATATCTTTTGGAAGCCTGGTTCTATATGCGGTATACCCCTTTCACAGATATCCGCATCCATTACGCCATGAACAAAATGCTTTTTGACAAAGCTGTATCCGTAGATGTATCCTCCTGGGCAGACCCGGAATTCTACGACGATTATACCCGCGCCACAGGGGAGGCAATGAGCCGAGGGCTTTCTGTTGTATGGTCTATGGGAGAATTTGTAGCTGCTGTACTGGCAGCCGCTTTTGTCATTGCCACCATGTGCGATATCACTTGGATCTCCATTCCCTTTCTCCTGTTCCCAGTTCTGGGGCAAATGGTATTTTACAAGCGGGTATGGGAGAAAAACTTCCAGTGTGAACAGGCACAAATCCCTTATAAAAGACGATATGATTACGTAAACCGTACCGTGTATCTGAAACAGTACGCAGAAGAAATGCGCCTGACCCACATGTACGACATCATGACAGACACTTACGAAAGCGCCTATAAAAACATCAAAAAAGTGATCCATCAGTTTTCACTGGTACGTATGGTCAACGGCGTGATCGGGGGAATCCTCTGCTATCCCCTGGCCTTCCAGGGAATGTGGCTGTGCGGCGCGATCCTCGTCATGGTAACCAAAACACTTTCTCTGGGAGATTTCGTCGTTCTCTCCAGCGCTATTGTCAGTGCAAACTGGATGTTGGATGACATATCGCAATCCTTTAATAAAATGTACGAAAACGGTCTTTTCGCTGACAATTTGAAACGGTTTCTCAACTATCAATCCAAAATGGATGAAACGGCGCCAGGCGTGGAGCCGACGCTGCCGATCCAAACCATAGAACTGAAAAACGTCTCTTTCCGGTATCCCGGCCAGAGCAAATACGCCCTTCAAAACATCTCTATGACCTTTGAAAGCGGAAAAAAATATGCACTCGTAGGGCTCAACGGCTCCGGAAAAACCACTCTGGTTTCCCTTATCATGCGCCTGTACGATCCAACAGAGGGCGCCATATATGTAAACGGCATAGACATCCGAACGTACGATATTCAAAAATACCGTTCCCTCATCGGCACGACTCTGCAGGATTTCTCCATTTTTGCCGCAACCGTTTTGGAAAATGTAAAAATGGGCGCACTGCAGACCGAAGCAGAACGTGCCGCCTGCATGGAAGCCCTCTCTCAAGCTGGTGTGCTGGAACGGGTGCAAAAGCTGCAAAACGGTCCCGACACCATTCTCACAAGGGAATTTGACGAGAACGGCGCCGTGCTGTCCGGCGGCGAAAACCAGAAAATCGCCATCGCCAGAGCTTTTGCCGGAAACGCGCCGATTGTGATCCTGGATGAGCCTTCCTCCGCACTGGATCCCATCGCAGAACATCAGGTATACGAGACCATCGCGCGCCTGTGCAGTCAGTGGGATCCCAGCCGCGGCAAAATCTCCGTCATCATCTCCCACCGGCTCTCTTCTGCAGCACTCTGCGACTATATATATGTACTGGAAAACGGGACGCTGGCAGAACAGGGCTGTCACGCACAGTTGTATGCCGCAGGGGGGATCTACGCAGAATTATTCACAAGGCAGGCAAAGAATTACCGGGAGGAGGACACCAATGCATAAGAAAAAAGACCATGCTTCTCTGGGGAGAATTTTCCAAAATAATCTTTTCGCCTTTCGCATGATCGGTTCCATCAGCCCCGCCTACCTGATCGTAAAAATCCTGCAGGAGGCTGTCAAAAACGTCTCCATCTTATTTGAACACACTTTTCTGGTGGCATATATCATCTCCTGCGCCGAAAGCAACGCTCCCTTTGTAAAAGTTCTTTATATGTTTATTCCGGTGGTCGGCGTCATCTTTGCCCGCATGTTTTACGAACCCTGGCTGGATGCTGTATTTTATCCCCTGCAAAAGGAGAAAATCCAAAAGGGTCTGCGCCTGAAGATGTACAGCAAAGCAGTGCATATGGACATTGCCTACTATGACGATCCTGCATTTTACAACGACTTTGTCTGGGCCATGCGGGACGCCCCCACGCATGTTTTCGGAAGCGTGGACACCTTATCCTACTGCATTTCCACCATATGCACCCTGCTTATCACAGGAATTTACATTGCAGCAGTAGACGCGTGGGGCATTCTGTTCGTCTTCGCCGCCCTGCTCTTTTCCACACTTATGCAGTTGCGTTTGAACAAGCACACCATCCACAAGGAAGAAGAACGCAAGCTATACGAACGAAAGCGGGACTATATCAACCGGGTGTTTTACCTGGCACAGTATACGAAAGATTTGAAAATGAGCCGCATGGCGGACAAGCTGTACAATGACTTCACCGATGCGGCGGAACAGCTCACCAAAATAGAAAACAAATATGCTCCAAAAATTACGCTTTCCTTCTTTCTGGACGCTGCCGTTAAAAATGTGCTGGCGTTCGATGGAGCATATCTTTCCTATCTTCTGTATCAGGCGCTGACCCGCCAAACGATTGGATATGGCGACCTGGTTGCGCTCTATAATGCCGCAGGCCGTCTGCGCAGCAATCTGAGCCAGCTTTCTTCCATTTTTCCCATGTTTCAAAAGCATTGTCTGTATCTGGAGAAAATGCGCAGCTTTTTGGAAAAGGAAAACACTTTGTCGGATGAAGGGAAGCTTCCCCTGCCCCACGCTGGCGTTCTCTCTATGGAAAATGTATCCTTCCGCTATCCCGGCGCAACAGCTGATACGCTTCACAATATTCTGCTGGATATAAAGCCCGGCGAAAAAATTGCCCTGGTGGGATATAACGGCGCAGGCAAATCTACATTGATCAAACTGCTGCTGCGGCTGTATGACCCCACCGGTGGACGCATCACATATAACGGCGTTTCCCTGCCGGAGTATCCTCTGCAGGAGCTGCGATCAAAATGCAGTGCAGTCTTTCAAAACTATGAATTGATCGCGGCAACTCTGGGAGAAAATATCACCATGAGCCGGGAAACGATAGACGAAGAAAAAGCACTGGACATTTTCGCAGGGCTCGGTTTTACAGACACCTTTGCAAAACTGCCTGCCGGTTTTGCAACGCAAGTGACCAAGGAATTCGACGAAAACGGCGCCGGATTCTCCGGAGGAGAGGCACAAAAAATCGCCATTGCCCGTGTACTTTATTCGTCTGCTGATATTTTGATCCTGGACGAACCCTCCGCGGCGCTGGATCCCCTCTCCGAATACAAACTCAATGAACTGATTCTTTCCCTGTCAAAAGAAAAATCCGTCATTATCATTTCGCATCGATTGTCCACTACGCGCATGGCAGACAGGATCTACATGCTGGAAAATGGAAAAATCACGGAAAGCGGATCGCACGATGCGCTGATCGCATTGGGAGGAAAATATGCACAGATGTTTCATCTCCAGGCGGAAAAATATCGTGTCGCCGGAGAAAAAGCGTAGAAAAACAAACCATCCCCGGGCAGCATCTTATCCCAGGATCCCTGCCGCAGGGGCCCTCGTATTTTCTACATATAACACATCTTTGTATTCTAAAAGCAGCGCCTGATTTTTGGAAAGGGTCCAGTTGTATGTACGCAGTCCGCCGTTGGCGTACTTCGTCTTCACAAAATTCCCCTGCGCATCCTTGGTAAAATACCAATTGAACCGATACTGCAGCGCCTCCCTGGCCTCCTTTGCCACGTCGGCATCCTTCCCTTCCATCAGATCGATCAAGTAGGGGATCACCGAATCAGACAGCTTCGCCAGCGCCTGGACATCGAGGGGCTTTTCTCCTTCAGCCGTCTCATAAGCCCAAATGTTATAGGCGGCAATGCACCGGTCCACATCGGCAAAACCCACCAAAATCACAACCAATCCCAAAGACAGAATTGCCATTTTCATATAGGGAAATCGGGGCAGAAGCAGACGCAGGATTGCCGCAATAAAGACAAGCGCAAGCAGGATCATAAAAGCAGAGGTCCCCAGCCGCAGGCGTGTCATGCCGTAGGATTCAATATAAAACAGCATTTTGAAAAGCGCCGTGACGATGATAAATAGTGTGAAAAAGCAGATAAAGAGAGAGACAGCCGTCGTATACCACTTTCCGCCGCGGCTTTTGTGCCGGATCAGCACATGGGCTACAAATAAAACGATCAGATTGATCACCGCAATGGCGGTCATCTCGAAAAATCCCCGCCGGGCATATTCTGCCCGGGTGAAATCATATCCCTCCGGCAGTATCCCGGAAAAAGCGCCTATGAAATATGCCAGTTGGGAAAACAAATAGATGATATATGCTCCGCAGAGTACGCTGAGAAAAACATTGAGAATCAGCGGATCACCAACTTTGCCGGCCTCCTCTTCCCGCACTGCCTCCTTTTTACCGCTCTCCTTTTTCAGATGGAACAAAAAGGAGATCAAAAAAGGGGAAAGAAGCAGACCCAAAGCTGCCAGCAGAACATTTTTCACGGAAATCACACGGAGAACATGGTCCACCAGACCCTGGAATGCCGCGTCAGAGCGGATCAGCAAAGGAACCACCACGCAAATCACGGGCAAAGCCAGAAGGAGCCCCCACAATATCTTTGCGCCGGGACCTGTCTTTCCCCTTCTGCTGCTTCGGTACGCAGTCAGAGGCAGCCGTACGCCGGCAATGGGATCAAACAGACTCACTCTGAAGATGTCCCCAATAAAGCGATAACCGCCGCTGTCATAGCGGCCGGCGCCGCAAAGCGCAGTGAAATATACCGTGTTCAAAATCGCGATCACAAAAAAGGCGATCAGGTGGAGCAGCGGGTCCGGGTACAGAGCAAAAAGCAAGCTCAGTACGATCGCCATCAGACCACACAGTATGGGAAATGGCCGCAGGGCTTTCGGCGGCATCAAATATATATTGGCCAGAATCATAAACACTATGCAGGAAATGGTAAATCCAAGCTTGAACCAGCCTCCAATGGTAAAAACCATCATAAACGCAGAGTAGGCCATTGTAAAAAAGAAAAATAATGTGTCCTTTTTCGTTATTGTATGCACGATTGATTTGTCTTCCATATCCAATCCCGCCTTTCTATGCTATTCCCAGCATAATTATTGAAAAATTATTTTAGTTTTAACCAATAGCCTCCCCTGTGTAAGGGGAGGTAAATTTTGCAGTGCAAAACACAGTAGGGTTGTTAGTACAATCCCTCAGTCAACTTCGTTGACAGCTCCCTTTACACAAGGGAGCCTTTTATCGTTTGAGCTCCCCTGTGCGGGGGCTGCGCAACAGACCCGGGGTGGTGGCACGGCAACCCGTGTCGGAGGGGTTGCTAAAGGCTCACCGCAACAGAATTTATAGGCAACCAGCAACTGCATTTTTCCATTTTCCTATCATTTAAGAGAATCTTCATCTATATAAGCAAGAATATCCCCCGGCTGACAGTGCAATTCTCTGCAAATACTCTCTAAAGTAGAAAACCGTATCGCCTTCGCCTTTCCCGTTTTCAAAATCGACAAATTTGCCTGGGTCAATCCGATTTTTTCTGCAAGCTCGCTGGAGGATATTTTCCGTTTTGCCATTACAACATCTAAATTTACAACAATTGCCACACTTCTGCCGCCTCTCTATATCGTTAAATCATTTTCATCTTTCAAATCGCATGCCGCCGCCATAACATTTTTTACCACCCGCACCAAAAGGCCGATAAACGCCACAATTACGCTGACCAAAAACAGTACGGGAAAAAAAGCGCTGCCTACAAGAATCAGAGGAACCAGCCCAAAGCACATCCAGGACAGATACCGCAAATAATCCACATTCCGTTGGACAAACACGCGTTCTCCGCGTATATTTTGTAAAACCTTATGCAGTAAAATCAAAATACCGAAAAACAGGGGGCAGCAGCAGTAAAATATACTGCAGAGCACATAAAAATGGGTTTTTGTCCTTCCCACGGCTTGCACATACCAATCCAACATAGACGGGACAAAAAACATTGCAACAAGTAAAGCGGCCGCCGCTACATACAACATGAGAATAGATAATTTGAGGGAGCGTTTCGATGTCCACATGGTTTTGTCCATACCTTTCCTGATTTTCTTTAATATACCAGAATATTTATCGTTTGTCAATAATTTTTTATTGTATTTTAATAATATCCTGACAATCCCCCAGGTGGCTCGCCACCATGCCCCCTTTACTCAAGGGGGCCTTTTAGGATAAAAAAACTTCACTGACAGTCCCTTTACTCAAGGGGACCTTTTAGGATAAAACTTCACTGACAGCCCCTTTACTCAAGAGACCTTTTGTCATTTAGGCCTCCCCTGTGCGGGGGCTGCGCAGCAGCCCCGGGGGTGGTGGCACGGCAACGCCGTGTCGGAGGGGTTGTTACAATCCCCATCCAAATAAAACAAAAATAAGACCCGGAAGTCCCAGGTCTCATTTTACATTTATTTTTATTAGCCAAGCATAACATCCAAAAGCATCATAACGGCAAATCCAAAAACGATGCCCATGGTGGCAAAATACGGATGTACCTTTTTATTTTGCTGACATTCCGGAATCAGCTCATGTACCGCCACTAAAATCATTGCACCTGCCGCAAAGGCCAGGGCAAAGGGCAAAAACGTCTGCATGTATACGACCAGCAGCGCGCCCAGTACACCTGCAATGGGTTCTACCATTCCCGAAGCCTGGCCCCAAAGAAAGCTTTTTCCTCGGGAGTATCCTTCTCGCCGAAGGGGAATGGAGACAGCAGCGCCCTCCGGAAAATTCTGCAACCCGATTCCAACCGCAATGGTGACTGCCCCCATAAGCGCCTCCGGGGATGCACCGCTGTGGAGCGCACCAAATGCCACGCCTACGGCAAGTCCCTCCGGAATGTTGTGTAGTGTAATGGACAGAACAAGCAAAATGATCCGATTTAACCGCTCGTTGGTCTGCAACTGTACATTGTTCGCCTTGCGGCGGGCCCGACTGACAATTTTATCCGAGCCCCACATAAAAACTGCGCCGGCTAAAAACCCCAAGGTCACGACCAGCCAGGCCGGCGCGGACAAATATATTTCAGCGCGCTCGATGGCCGGCTGCAGCAAAGACCAGAAGCTGGCCGCGATCATGACGCCCGCAGCAAAGCCCAACATCAAATTGAGCGCTTTTTGATTGGTTTTTTTGAAAAATATAACGGTTGCGGCGCCCAAAGCTGTAATGAACCATGTTCCCAGGGTAGCGATGAGCGCCAATATTACAACATCTGTCATTCAATCACCTCATAGACAATCTATGTGAATGTCTACCGCGAGGTGCAAAACCGTTTGCTGCGCGATGCAGATTATAGAGTCTGATGCCTTTTCAATACAAGCGATCGCATCCCAAATCGCCCCGTGCGGTGATGGGCAAATCAGCCGGCCTTCCAGTTTCGCAGCCGCCTGACCGGGAAAAGGGAACGACACACAAAATCCCTCACAGTTTCCGATACAGTTCGTCCGACACAGGCTCCAGCCATTCGTTCGAAGTCTCCTCTCCCGGCACTTCCACGGCAATATGGCTAAACCAGGAATCGGCCGTTGCCCCATGCCAGTGTTTCACCCCTGCGGGAATGACAATCACACTTCCCGGTGCCAGACGGACCGCCGCCTTTCCCTCCTCCTGGTACCATCCCTCCCCTGCGGTACAAAGAAGGATCTGGCCGCCGCCGCTTTTTGCATGGTGGATATGCCAGTTGTTGCGGCAGCCCGGTGCAAACGTCACATTGGCAAGAGACACCGTCGACTCCCCCGGCCGCGTCAGAGGACGCAGAAAGGACTCTCCGGTAAAATACTGCGCAAAGGCATCATTGGGCGCGCCTGTGCCGAACATATTAACCTTTTCAAAAACTTCTCTGTTTTGCATCTTCATGCCATATTTTCCTTTCTTCTCAACTTTCTACTTCCCTGTCGATCTTGATTTGCGCGTCGCAGCAATCCTGCGGCAAACGATTGAATCGGTGACACACCCCCACCGCATAGATCCCGTTTTCCCTGGCACAGGACAGCGTCAGCGCATAATCTTCAAAAACTGCAATATCCTGCGGCATATACCCGAAATACGTCACAGGGTCCTGCAGGCGCGCCGCCTTCCCGCCAGGCTCTTCCGCTACAGATATGTATCGAGACAAGTACCCACCAAAATCTACCTCCTTCTGAAATTGATCCAGCACTTGCATCCGCTGGCTGGTGAGCATGATTTTTTCTTTATCCGGGAAAAGCCGGCAAAGCTGCCGATAAAAGGGGGCCGTCGCAAGATGGGTCTCCCGCACCAAACAAAACAGATGCTCCATGCGCTTTTGAAAAAATATGTCCGCCGCAAAAACAATGCCGTGCGCCTTCTGGAGCAGCATGTAGATCTCTGTCTCCGGATGGCCCACGTAGCAGGACAAAAACTCCTCCTCCGTCAGAACAAATCCCGGAAAAAGCTCGGACAGCGTGCGTTGATACGATAAAAAATGCAGTGGTTCCGTATCTGTGATGGTTCCGTCCATATCAAAAATGAAAAGCTTCTTATTTGCCAGAATATCCTTAAGCATTTGCATCCCTTCCCAGTCTCATCAATACCTGCAAGAGAAAATGGTAGTTTTTTTCCACCGACAAAACATCCAGTCGCTCTGCCGGCGTATGGATCCCTGTAATCGCAGGTCCAAAGGAAACAATGTCCAGCCCCGGCATTTTGCTTTGCAGTACGCCGCATTCCAGCCCTGCGTGGATCACCTCTACTTTGGGCATCTCAGAAAACATCTCCTGCCAGGTTTTCACCATCGTCTCCCGCAGCTGTGATTTTTCATTATATACCCAGCCGGGATATGCACCATCCCGTTGTGCGCCGCCTCCCATGGATGCCAGCAAATCATCGATTTGCGCACATACCGCATCCCGCCGCTGTGTAGATTCGCTGCGCACGGAAATGGTACTGCAAGCAGAATCCCCACTTATCTCCACTGCTGCCAGATTTGCAGATGTTCCTACTAATCCTTCTATATTGGGGTGCATAGACAGAACACCGCAGGGTGCCTGTGTCAAAAATTGAAGCAAATATGCCAGACTCTCGCCGGCGAGAACGTCTGCCTCTCCTTCACCGATCCCCTCTTCCGTCAGCTGCATTTCCGGCTCCCGGTCCCGGTATTCCTCCTGTAACATGGCAAATGCAGATGCAAAGTCTCCCTCCCCCAAAACGACTGCCTCACACCTGGAAGGAATCACGTTGTCCTTGTCTCCGCCCTTTATGGACACAAGCGCATAAGACCCAATGCCTGCCGCAGACAAAAGCCGTCCCATCAACTGGAGAGCATTTCCTCCATTCTTGTGAATATCCGCGCCGCTATGCCCTCCTTGAAGCCCATGGAGAATCAGTCGTCTGCCGTCGCCGCTTCCGAGCACACGCCGTATGGGAATGCGGCAGCGCATACGCACGCCGCTACAGGAACCTGCAGTAAATACACCGTCCTCGTCACTGTCCAAATTGATCAGATATCTGGCGGTACATTTCGACAAATCCAAATGCTGGGCGCCGATCAGTCCAATCTCCTCGTCTGAAGTGAAAATGCATTCCAGAGGCGGATGTACCGCATCCCCGTCGTCCAAAATTGCCAGCATCATCGCCACAGCAATCCCATCATCTGCGCCCAGGGTTGTCCCCTTGGACCACACATATCTGCCGTCCGTCTCTATGGGAAGGGGATCCCGCAAAAAATCGAAAGGCAAATCCGGTATTTTATCGCACACCATATCCAGGTGTCCCTGAAGCATCACGGCAGGGACATTTTTTATCGATGGATTTCCCGGCTTTCTTACAATAATATTGTCATTAGCGTCCCTCTCCCAGCAAAGGCCTCTACTCCGGGCAAAGGTTTCTATATAATCAGCGATCTGCCCGCAATGCCCCGACCCCCGAGGAATTGCAGATATTTGTTCAAAATAGGAAAACACCTTTGCAGGCCTGCATCTCTCCAGCATACGCTTCGCCTCCCTCATTGATCTGTCACCGTAAAAGCAGCCTCCAGGGTGTCCCCGCCACCGGTGACAGTAATGGTATATGTACCAGGCTTGGTTCTGGAACCCACACGCCACTCCCAGACGACGATGCCGTTTGCATCTGCGATCTTGGGCACCAGATCGGACGCCTTACTCACAGAAGAGGAGTAGCGAACAACAATGCTGTACTCCACCCCCGGTGTCCCACAAATCTCTATACTGGCAGTTCCCCCTCGTTTTATGGGAGAAGTGACGGACTGCAGCACAATTCCACCGCCATCCCCAGTCCCGGAATCCGACTGAGGCTGCGCGGACCCGCTTTCCTCCGATTCATTCTCGCGTTCTTGCGTTTCATCGTCTGTCTGTGCCGGGACGGGATCCTCTTCCGTGGTTTCGCTCCCGCTTTCGTCATACAAAATATCCTCTCCCACGGAAATCTTCGTCACCGTTCCATCTTCTATATAAACTTCGGCGGAAGTGGAATAATCCTCTCCCCACCAAATACGGTAATAACTCTGTCCCAGGCCGTCCGACATCTGAATGATGTTGGAAATCTCCTCACGGATCCCCGCATCCAAAAGCCGCCCAAAAGCGGCATCTGCCTGCTGTGCATCCAGCTTCATGCTTTCCATCATCGCCTGTACATTCGCATCGTAAAAGTCATATGCACTGCGATATTCACTGCTGCGCAACCCATCATACGATTTTTCCTGGGAACATCCCACAAGACCCAAAGCAAGCAAAAGCAAAACTGCCGCTATTTTTTTCATACCTGCACTTCTCTCCCTTCAATAGAGATAAGTATATATTTTCCATTTCGATGCATTTCATACAGAACATTCCATCACCGGTTTCTAAAAAGCGGCGACAGCATATATTGTGTATAATCCCTCCAAAATATGGTAGCGCAAAAGTCGTCTGTTGTCAACTTGCATTTGCGAAAAATATTCTGCCGAGAAAATTCTAAAAACCATAGACAAACAGTTTTTTTTATGATATACTATGAAAAAACAGGGGCCTGTAACTCAGCTGGGAGAGTACTTGAATGGCATTCAAGAAGTCGCGTGTTCGATCCACGTCAGGTCCACCAGGCAGAAAAGACGCCGCCAAAGATTGCGGCGTCTTTTTCTATTGCAGCAGGAGCCGAAACGAACACGGTCCGCGGTCTTACTTATGCTTCAATGACCGGCCGGTTTCTTCCCCATCATATTTTTTTCCTCTACAAAATCCGCGTGAAGCAATGCACAAAAAATGACTCCCAAAGGAACAAATGTTGCCCAAATGGCTCTTCCGGCACAAAGATTACATAGTATCGTGCCAACCACTGCACCCACAAGAAAAAAGAGCAACATCTCAAAATGCTGTGCTAATTTTCTCCTGTGGGACTTGTCATGACTGTGGGAATGCTGGACTTCTTTTGCCAGCCCGACTCCAATTTGCCTTATATGATTGGTGGCAAAGGTCGTTGCCATTGGAATTCCTTCCGCCACGCGAAACGTGTTGTACTGCATAGATGCGATAAAATTAATCGCGATCTGAGATATCTGCACCGGCGCCGACTCCGGAACAAATCCCAGTCCCAACACAAAAAGCATCTCGACTCCAATTAGCAGCGTATCCCAACGAATACGCAAATGACGCTTAATCGGATTTGGAAGCAGCTCAGAAACAAATGCACCCATGAGATATGCCGAAATCGGAATCAAATAATAGAGTGCCTCATTCCACTTCGCCGCGCCGAGCGCCATCCCCATCAACACCACATTTCCTGTTTGCGCGTTGCAAAACACATTTCCGCGAAGTAAAAATGTATAAGAACCAAAAAAACCGGCGACAACCATCAGTAAATGAAAAATCCACTTTCTCTCACACATGAGAAAGTACGTGCTGTTCTCCTGTTTTACTTGTCTCACTACTGCGGCCTCCGTTGCATTCAGATCATCTTTCACCAGTCAGGACTTCAGAAAAGTTCTCCAATTTTTATTGTATCACCAAAAAATCATCTTTGCAAGAAAAACCTGGGAACACAATGGATACTGCCTCCTTTTTAGCACGATAACAAATACCCCAAAAAAGCATCGTCTCTTTGATAGAGACGATGCTTTATATCTGCAGCATACTGCTTTTCTTACGCGATGGTTTCCCAATGTGCACTGCCACTGACGGCACTGGACGTTCCAGAGCAATTCTGAACCCGAAGAGTAATATCTACCGGATAATTGCTCCAATAAATTTCACCAATCAGGTAATTTGATCCTGTACAATCCTCCGCATGACAGTTGGACATTGTCGCTACACCGCGCCCGTCATATGTACCGATTATAATTCCTCTACCCTTAAGGCCGCCCGTTACGGAAGTATTGCGCACAGTGATGTTTTCCGCAGTTGCAGTGGCACCTGTCGTCGTCTGCCACGCACCGGCTACTGCGCCAACTTTTGACATTTCCAGGAAGTTTGTACCTTCCAGTTTTATAGAAGCATCTTCCACGGTGATGTTTGTCAAATTTGTATTTTCTGCGGCATATCCGACGACGCCGCCGGCCCACTTTAAGGAACTGGTCACGGTTATATTCCGCAACGTGATATTGTCCAGTGTGCAGCCATAGGACATTCCCAGCACAACGCCGGTATACTCTGCACCTACCGCCACAGCATCTTCAATCACTACATTTTGAATCACTGCTCCCCGGATTCCTTTGGAGCCGAACAAACCGGTACCACTCTGACTGCCTGCAGCATCCATTGTAAAATTACGGATGGTATGTCCCTGTCCGTCAAAGGTGAAGTTTCCATTATTACTTGCAACCGGCCACTGTTTTCCGCCCAAGTCCACATCATTCAGCAAAGCAAACGTATTGTTTGCAATGTTTGCGGGATCCAAAGCCCAGGCAAGCTCTGCTGCCGTAGAAATCTGATATACGCCAGCTGCCTGCTCCGGTTCCTCTTTACTCTCCCCATCCCACGGTTCAATCCAAGTGGCATCTGCATCGTATTGATCGCCGAAGCCGTCGTTTTCTACCGTATCCTGGGTTGCTTTCAAATTGATACCCAAATCAACAAACAAAGCCTTGCCGTCGCTGGATTTCTTACTATTGTTCAAATTGTACGCGTTGTCTGCTGCACCAGGCTCCCAGTAAATTACCACACCGTATGTGTCATCCTCCTGCGCAAGCAGGTTTCCGGTTTTTATAAAGCTATTCAGACTTTCAAAGGCGAGTTCGGACACATCTTCGCGGGTTCCATCAAAACCACCCTCCACAACTGCAACCTGCAGCACATCCTTGAGAGACTCGCCGCTGCCTTCAACTGTGTTGTAATCACCCAAGCGCATGGACAGCTCATACTTCAGCGCCAGGCTCCCTGCATTTGCAACGCGGAAGTTTTCGTAAGCAATAACTCCCGGTTCCCATTGAATGGACTCGCCCTCTTTGCCGGCAAACAAAGTAGTGGATCCATCCACCTTCTCGTCCAGTTTCTCTCCATGGTACAGTTCTACATCCAGACTGCCAGCTACAATTCTGTTATTGCCGCTGACAACACGATCTGTAAACCATGCCAAGGTACCACCAATGAGCATCGCCGCACAAAGTACCAGGGAAAATACGCTGGCCAGCAATGCGCTTTTGGTTTTTTTGCTGCTTGTCATTGTTTTTACCCTCCTTATATTATTTTTTCAATGACATATATAAACGGTCCCGCCGTTTATACCTTACAAGAATTTTTACGAATTTACAACTTTTTTTGTATTTATTTCTCACATGAATCCCAATACTTTAAGGGACACACATATTATAGTAAATTTATTTACTAATGTCAATAGTAAATTTGTTTATTAAATATAATGAAGTGGGGAGGTGTCACGGTGAATTACAGATATGTAAAGATCATCCGCGACCTGCGCGAAGACCACGACAAAACGCAGCAGGAGATCGCCGACTATCTTGGAACTTCCCAGACAATGTATGCCCGATATGAACGCGGCGCGAATGAATTGCCTATACGGCATTTGTTAAAGCTCTGCAAATACTATCAAGTGTCCGCTGATTATATTTTAGGATTAAAAAGGAAAAAATGAAAAACTCAGGCAGTAAGCCTGAGTTTTTCTATATTCATCTCAATTTAACAAATAAATAGAAAAATTCAAATATCCTGCAAAAGTCACCCATAATAGGTACGGCAGCATAAGATATCCGGACACCCTGGAAATTTGATGAAACAAAATACTTGTTGCAAAAATCAGCAGCCATAAAATAACCAACCAGATAAATGCAAACAGGTATAACTGCATGTTAAAAAAGAAAATCGACCAGAAGAAGTTGAAAAAAAGCTGGACACCGTATATTGTCAGAGCAGTTTGATTTGGTTTCCCAGAGATCAGCACGAGATAAGACGCAACTCCCATCAGAATGTACAAAACTGTCCATACGACAGGAAACAGCCACCCTGGTGGAGACAAGGGCGGTTTGCTGATCGTTTGAAATAAATCCATATTATTTCGTGTCAGCAGCGCAGAAAATCCCCCAACGCCCAGTGGAACAGCAAGACAAATCAGCAGTTTTTTCCATTGTATATGCAAAGTCATCACCTCTCGGCCTATTGTATGCTGTTTATGTTTTTATCATTCCAAAATCTGACGTCAGTACCTTTACAAAATAAATTAAAAACGGTTGAAACTCGGCAATACGAAGTATATTCCGATATTTCAACCGTTGTTCTTAGGATTGAAACGCGGGCGGCGTAACCTTTGTATCTGTAAACCGGCTTTCTTCCGGGGAGGGCTCGGACATGCTAAAATACATTTTTGCTGCCTGCGTTGTGCCGAAATCTCTGTTTGACCCGGTGCTTTGCACTTTATTAAAGGCCTCCCGAAACATGGCATTGTGCGCTTCTTCTCTGTTCAAGAGAAAATCGATGGTTTCTTTTACTTTTTTATCATTGATTTGGCGATACAAATATTCGTAAACCACCTTTGCTCTTTGCTCTGAAGCAATATTCGAGAGCAGGTCTGCACAAAGATCGCCGGTAACTGTCACATAATCTCCCGTCCATGAATATCCGGAAGCATTGATCAAACCGGGATTCAGCCCCAGCAACACATGGGATTCGATTTCACCCGCTGGTACGGTAGCTGCATCTACATCGTGACCATTCAAAAGATTGATTGTCTGCGCCACCATTTCCATATGACCGAGTTCTTCCGCCGCAATATCCAAAAACAAATCCTTGATTTCCGGATCTTTGATACGAAAGCTTTGCGACATATACTGCATGGCAGCCTTCAACTCCCCATTTGCACCGCCGAGCTGCTCCTGTAAAAGTGCGGCATACTGCGGATTGGGCTTTTCCACTTCTACCGAGTGAAACAACATTTTTTCATGTTTGAACATAATATCTCCCCACTTTCAAGTTTATAATAAAAGTGTTTCCATAACTACAACATATATGCAATATATGCAAAAACGAATATCGGCCGAACACAGCAAGGCCGTTTTATGAAGTTCCTATGAAATTGTTTTGTGCTGCTCTCCCAACCATGTATACTTATAAACTCAAAAGCTGTGGCTATCTACAAAAATGGAGGCAGAGATGTTTTCTCTGCCTCCATTTTTTATGAAAGCTGCGCCAATACCTCCGCCGCATTTGTGTCCGGCTTGACCTTTGGCATAATTTTTTCTATATTGCCCTGTTCGTCAATGATAAAGGTGGTGCGCACCACTCCCATGGTAGTTTTTCCATACAGTTTCTTTTCCTGCCATACGCCGTATGCCTGGATCGCAGTCCGTTCAGGATCGGAAAGCAAAAGAAAAGGCAATCCATATTTTTCAGCAAATTTAACATGCGAAGTGGTACTGTCACGGCTAATGCCTATTACTTCTACCCCCTTTTCCCGAAATGCACTGTAAAGTCCGGCAAAAGCACAAGCCTGTTTGGTACAGCCGGGCGTATTGTCTTTGGGATAAAAATACACGACCACCTTTTGCCCCGCAAAATCGGAGAGAGAAACCTCCCTTCCGTCCTTGTCCTTCAGTGTAAATACCGGCGCCTTATCACCAATCTTGAGCATGATCCTCCCCCCCGTTTTTTATACGCTTTTGCTTGGATGTGCATGAAACACGTTAAATATCCGTTTTCCAAAGGCCGTGCAGGTTGCAATAAGCATAAGCCGCTATCGGCTTTTCATCCGACAGGGCAAAGGTCACGATAGGAGCCGCGCCAGCTTCCAGACATTTTCGCTGGCCCCCCTTGTCTGTCTGAAGATAGACCCACTGAATACTGTGTTCTTCGGTCATGGGATGCTGTACCGAACCGACTTCCACTTTGACGATGTTTCCTTCCATAGTGACCAGCGGGATATGCTTCTCCGTGCTGGCTTCCATGGTTCCAGGCTCGAGTGGCGTCATTTTCTGGCCACAGCACATGATCGGCACCCCTGCGTTGTGGATCATTCCGATCAGATTGCCACAATGCTCACAAACGTAAAATCTGTTTTCACACATACTCTTTTCTCCTGTTCTTTTCATTTATAAAAATTATAAAAAGAATCACAAAGTTTGTCCTTCTCCTGCAAGATACGCCTCGGCATAGTGGACTGCCACGGCGCCGTCTGATACGGCAGTAACAATTTGACGAAGTGGTTTCGTTCGGACATCCCCTGCCGCATACACACCTTCTATATTTGTCCGAGTGGATTCACCCGCTATGATATAACCAAGGGGATCAAGATCTATAACATCTGTCAAAAATTCCGTAGCAGGTTTTCTACCGATGCTGACAAAAATGCCATCACAAGCCAGCGTTTTTATTTTTCCCGTATGAACGTCCCTTACCCGCACACCGGTCAATTTGTCATCGTCCGCTACCAACTCTGAAACGGTGCTGTTCCAAAAAAATTCCACATTTTCCGCCTTCAGCAGCGGATCATGATACACCTTCGTTGCCCGCAGTGTATCTCTGCGATGTACCACATAAACCTTCCTCGCCAACCTGGAAAGATAAAGAGCTGCCGAAGCGGCTGAGTTCCCTCCGCCGACCACCACAACGGTCTTGTCCTTATAAAATCGGCCATCACAATGAGCACAGTAATGAATTCCTCTTCCAGTCAGCTCTCGCTCCCCCAAAAGACCAAGCTTTCGCGGATTGGCTCCGGTAGAGATAATAACGGACTTCGCCTGGAAATCTCCTTTTGCGGTTTCCGCTTTCTTAATTTCACCAGAAAAATCCACAGCAGTCACTTCCGTGTACTCGGTTTTTATGTCAAAGCGCTCAGCACTTTGCTGCATTTTCCGGCTCAAGGTAAAACCGTCTATACCTTTTTCAAAACCCGGATAATTGTCGATTTCCCCAGTCAATACCATCTGTCCGCCCGCCGCCGTTTTTTCCAACAAAACTGCATCAAATCCTGCCCGCGCCGCGTACAATGCCGCCGTATATCCGGCAGGTCCACCGCCAATGATTAGTATATCATATACATGCTTCATAATCCACTCCCTATTCTGTACATTTTTATTATATCCACTTCGCCGGAAATCTTCAGTGATAGAATCACAATTTGATATAAGGGTCGCGGCCAAAAAAGAAGATTCCAAGGACATAAAAGTCATGGAATCTTCACATATATATGGCTCCCCCTGCTGGGCTCGAACCAGCGACATCAT
>CAJFOI010000003.1 GCA_904396155.1 Candidatus Avispirillum faecium
ATGATGTCGCTGGTTCGAGCCCAGCAGGGGGAGCCATATATATGTGAAGATTCCATGACTTTTATGTCCTTGGAATCTTCTTTTTTGCTTTTTTTACGAATGGTTACAGATTTTAGCGGAATCTTAATTGTATACTCAAATGCGTCAACATGATAAATTTTGAAAATATTTGAAATAAAATGATAAATAATGCTTGACAATGATAAGAATTGCATATATAATATAGCCAGAAACAGAAGATATTGAGGAAGGTTCTATGCTGTTTGAAGAGAGAGCAGATAAAATTCTTGCATTTATCGACCGTTATCACACTGCCAGCATCAGTGATCTGGCTGCGGCTGTAGGAACCAGCGAATCTACGATTCGGCGCGATGTGATCGAACTGGACCGAAGGGGACAGTTGCGGCGGGTGCGGGGCGGAGCTGCAAGAATTTCAGGACCGGTTTTCACTGGAGAATACGATGTGCAGACCAAGGCTGCAATCCATGCGGATTTGAAACTGCGCATTGCCAGATATGCGGCTGCTGCTATTCACGGAGATGATTTGGTATATATCGATGCGGGAACGACTACGCTGACAATGATTCCCTATATTCATGCGCCGGGTGCAGTGTTTGTAACAAATGGTTTTTCTCATGCGAAAGCATTGACGCAGCGCGGTTATACGGTATATATTACGGGCGGACGGTTCAAACTGACTACAGAGGCAATTGTGGGGGCCGGTGCAGTACAGTCCATTGAGAAATACAATTTTACAAAATGCTTTATGGGAACGAACGGCATAGATGAAAAGCGGGGCTTTACCACCCCCGACATCGACGAAGCCCTTATCAAAGAGGAAGCGATGCGGCATGCGTATGTATCTTATGTGCTGGCAGATTCTTCAAAGTTTCGGAAGGTGTCCTCAGTAACCTTTGCAAAGCTTGCCAATGCATGTATCATTACAGACAGTGTGCCGGATGCGCATTATAAAAAGCTGACGATTATCAAGACTGTGGATTAGGAGGTAGAATATGATTTATACATTGACTTTTAATCCTGCTGTCGATTATATCATGTGTGTGGAAAAACTCCAACGTGGGGAGACGAATCGTTCTAAATGGGAGGAGATCCAGTTTGGTGGAAAAGGGATCAATGTCTCCACCGTGTTGGCAAATCTGGGCGAGGAGACAGTCGCGTTGGGCTTTGTAGCGGGATTTACAGGAGAGGCGTTGGACCGTGCAGTGAGCGCCCGGGGAGTACGAACAGATTTCCTCCGCCTTTCCAGTGGAAACACCCGAATTAATGTGAAGTTGAAGGGCGATGTAGAAACGGAAATCAACGCGCAAGGCCCTGAAATTACAGAAGAGGATATTGCAAAACTGTATGCGAAACTAAATGTGATTGCCAATGGTGATACATTGGTGCTGGCAGGGAGTGTGCCAGGCGGCCTGCCACAAAATATTTACGAAAGAATCCTGTCTCGTTTGAGCGGGCGGGGGATCCGCTTTGTAGTAGACGCTACCGGTGCACTTCTGACCAATGTGCTGCCATATCATCCTTTTTTGATCAAACCCAATCGCGCTGAATTGGAAGACATTTGCGGAGAAAAACTCTGTACGGACGATGCAATTACAGCAGCAGCGCGTCAGTTGCGGCAGAAGGGCGCTGAAAACGTGCTTGTGTCCCTGGGTGCCGACGGGGCGCTGCTGGTGGATGCCTTTGATAAAGTTCATCGCAGAAAGGCTATTGCGGGTAAGGTGGTGAATACGGTAGGTTCGGGGGATTCGATGGTGGCAGGTTTTTTGGTGGGTGCAGCGCGAAGCTATGAATATGCATTTGCTCTTGGAATTGCTGCAGGGAGCGCTACGGCCTTTGCGTCGGGACTTGCAGGAAAAGAGGAGATTATGGCTTTGTGCCCAAATATATAAAACAATATTATTCTATAAAGAAGGGAGAACAAGCAATGCGTATCGTAGATCTGTTAAAACCTGAGGCGATCCGGCTGAATCAGTCTATCGCCGACAAGTCGGAGGCGATTGAGCGGCTTATTGATCTTCATGCATCGGTAGGCAATATCGAGGATAAGGACATCTTCCGCGAAGAAATTTACAAGCGGGAGAAACTTGGTTCTACTGCGGTGGGAGAAGGCGTCGCCATTCCGCATGCGAAAAGCAAAACTGTGTGCACACCCGGGCTGGCGGCCATGACTGTGCCGACAGGGGTAGATTACGGCGCACCGGACAAAAAGCCCTCTGACATCCTTTTCATGATAGCCGCACCATTGGATGGAGATCTGCATTTAGAGGTGCTGTCTCGTCTGATGACCCTGCTCATGGATGAAAAGCTTCGAAAGGCGCTGAAGGATGCTCAGATGCCGGAGCAATTTCTTTCGGCGATCGATGAAATGGAGCGCCAGCGCTTTGACGCACCTGTGTCGGAACCCAAAACGGAGGGATACCGTGTCCTTGCTGTGACTGCGTGTCCTACAGGGATTGCGCACACCTATATGGCGGCGGAAGCTTTGGAGAAAAAAGGAAAAGAGATGGGTTATCCCTTAAAAGCGGAGACAAATGGTTCTGCAGGTGCGAAGAATGTACTGACCCCGGAAGAGATCGCCGCATGTGACGGGATTATTATCGCAGCGGACAAAAGTGTAGAGATGAGCCGCTTTGATGGCAAACCGGTCCTCTCTGTGTCTGTTTCAGATGGGATCAACAAGCCGGAGGAGCTCATTGAGAAGATTCGCAGTGGCTCTGTACCAATATATCATCACACAGGTGCAAAGGTTTCTGTGGAGGCGGGACAAAACGAAAGCTTTGGGAGAAAGCTGTACAAACATCTGATGAATGGTGTGTCCCACATGCTGCCGTTTGTGGTTGCCGGAGGCATTTTCATCGCACTGGCATTTCTCATCGACACTATGATGGGTGTAGATCCCCAGGAGGCTGGCAGTGCATTCGGAACGGTCACGCCGGCTGCAGCATGGTTTAAGAACATCGGCAATTTTGCATTTAGCTTCATGATTCCGGTTCTTGCTGGCTTTATCGCCATGAGCATTGCAGACCGCCCCGGATTTTTGGTGGGTATTGTAGGAGGGATCCTGGCCACCAACGGCGCAACTTTTTTGGATCCTGCAGCGGAAAGCACAGTACCCTCCGGTTTTCTCGGCGCTCTGCTGGCCAGCTTTGTAGCAGGATACCTGATGTTGGGGATCGAGAGACTTTGCGACAAGCTTCCGCGTGCCCTTGAGGGGATCAAGCCAGTCTTGATTTATCCGCTTGCGGGGCTTGCGATCGTCGGTGTGATGATGTGTGTGGTCAATCCGTTTATGGGGATGATCAACAGTGGAATGAACGACGGCCTGATGTGGCTCAGTGAGCGGCATCTTGACATTTTGCTTGGGGCAATCGTAGGCGGTATGATGGCGATCGACATGGGAGGCCCGTTCAACAAGGCAGCATACGTATTCGGCAGTACGGTTATGCTCGGGCAGGCGTCCTCGATGGCAGATCCGAATGTTGCCTACGCTATCATGGCCGCGGTGATGATCGGCGGTATGGTTCCTCCTATCGCCATTGCCTTGTCCACCACGTTTTTCAAGAACAGGTGGACGCCGGAGGAGCGGAAAAACGGCGTGGTCAACTATATTATGGGTCTGAGCTTTATCACAGAGGGAGCGATTCCCTATGCGGCGTCCTATCCCTTGGTAGTGATTCCGTCTTGTGTTGTGGGCTCTGCGGTTGCCGGCGCACTTTCGGTGGTGTTCAAGTGTACTTTGATGGCACCGCACGGCGGTATATTTGTTTTTGCCGTGGTGGGAAATTGGTATTGGTATTTGCTGGCACTGGCTGCCGGCTCGGTAGTCAGTATGCTTATGCTGGCGCTTCTTAAGAAAAAAGTAAAGGTACAGTAATACAGCAGGAAAGGCAGGAGAGAATAGAATGGTAAGCAAGACAGTGACTGTGGTGAACGCCCAGGGCTTTCATATGCGTCCCGCGACGGCTTTTGCCGGGGAGATGGGAAAATTTCAGTCGAAGATCACACTGGAGAGCGGAGGAAAAACCGTAGATGCAAAAAGCCTGATGAATATTATTGCAGCTTGCATCAAGTGCGGCTCGGAGGTCAAGGTGATCTGTGAGGGAGAGGATGAGGCGGCGGCTCTTGATAAAGCCGTGTCCATGATCGAGTCCGGGTTGGGTGAGTCATGATGTTGAAAGGAACGGGTGCTTCCGACGGAATCGGCATCGGAAAAGCTCTAAAGCTGACCGATCAGCCCATCGTCTATGAGGATGTAAAAGTTGCCGATCCCGCGGCGGAAAAAGAGCGGCTTCATGCTGCGGTACAGGTATTTTGTGAAAAAAATGAAGCGCGGGCAAAACAGATGGACGCCAGTGGTGCGGATGGAGAGATTTTGCGGGGGCACATTGCGATGCTCTCCGATCCGTATATGCTGTCCCAAATGAATGAACAGATTGACAGGGGCACATGTGCGGAGAAAGCGGTGGATACGGTGTGCGATATGTTTATTGCCGCATTTCAGGCGACAGACGATGCGTTTACGCAGCAGCGGGCCGTCGATGTGACGGACATCAAAAAAGAGCTGCAAAAGCTTTTGCTGGGGATCGAGGAAGTGCATTTGGATCATCTGCCGCCGGATACGGTGCTGATCGTAGAGGAGCTGACGCCGTCGATGACTGCCGAGATAGACCGCGCCCATGTGTCGGGAATTGTCACGGAGCGCGGCGGACGTACTTCGCACGCTGCCATTCTTTCCCGTTCCTTGAAAATCCCTGCAGTATTGGGCGTGGCAAATGCCCTTGCGCAGATTTCTTCCGGTGAAGAGCTGATTGTTGACGGCAATGCCGGTGAAGTCTACACCGACATTGACGAAACAATGCGGGCGCATTTTGCCGCCGCACAAAAGCGCTTCGCAGAAAAGACAGCACTGGAGGAGAAGTATCGAGGCAAACCCACAGCGACCAAAGATGGAATTTCCAAAAAACTGTATGCCAATATTGGATCTCCCAAGGATTTGGAGGCTGTACTGGCCGGCGATGCCGAAGGGGTTGGACTGTTTCGCACAGAATTCCTGTTTTTGGACCGCAGTTCCATGCCTACCGAGGAGGAACAGTTTGAAGCCTACCGGACAGTAGCTGCGGGCATGCGGGGAAGAGAAGTTGTTATACGCACGCTGGATGTGGGAGGAGACAAAGACATTCCCTATCTGAACCTGAAAAAAGAGGAAAATCCTTTTATGGGATTTCGCGCCGTGCGGTACTGCCTTGCAAATTCAGATGTGTACAAGGCGCAGCTGCGCGCGATCCTTCGCGCCTCTGCCTACGGGAATGTGGCTGTGATGGTACCTCTTGTCACTCGTGTGGATGAGATTTGTGCGGTCCGTGCCCTCGTAAAGGAATTGCAGGGGGAACTGCGCGAAAAGAATATCCCATATAAAGAGGACCTAAAGGTGGGCGTTATGATGGAGACCCCCGCGGCCTGTATGATTGCGGATCTGCTGGCGGAGCATGCGGATTTTTTCAGCATCGGCACCAACGATCTTACCGGATATGTAATGGCGGCAGATCGGGGAAATGCAGATGTAAGTTACTTATATTCTCCGCTGGATCCGGCTGTATTGCGGGCAATCCAGCATATTATCGGCGCCGCTGCAAAGAAAGGCATCCCCTGCGGCATGTGTGGGGAAGCGGCCGCAGATTTGCACATGCTGCCCATGCTGGTGGCTTTTGGCTTGGAGGAGTTCAGTGTCAATCCTTCCAGTGTGCTTTCGGTGCGTCGGGCACTGGCCGCATTGGACAGTGTGTCCTGTACCGCAGTTGCAAAAAAAGTACTGTCTCTGGAGACGGAGCAGGAGGTACGCGCCTGTCTTTCGGATTTGCAAACAGAGAATTAAAGTTAAAAGATCCTTGCTCTGGCAAGGATCTTTTAACTTTATAAGAAGTGTTTCTTAGGAGCCAAAGGCGATCGTGTTCATGTTGTAGGAAGGCACAATTTGGATCATCGTTTTTCCACGGTTGAAAGCTACTTCGCTGCCGTCTGCATAGTAAAAATGCAGGATGCTGTCGTAGGATTCTTTTTCCCAAGTGATGGGGGCACAGGTGCCGCCTGTGATATACCAGCCGTCGCTGCTGCCGGTGGTTTCCATCCAGATGCGTCCTTTTTCATCATTTGCGATGCCGCCGCAGTCTGCGGATAACAGCAGTACATTCGTAAAGGAAAGCTGCTCTCCCGTGGTGTTGTCCATATGGGGCATGTCGTCATACTGGAATCGAAGGTACACGTTTTGATCGGTATCATATGTATACCGGATGTTTTGTGCGGTGGACATGGACAGGGACACTTCTGCTGCCGGCTGCTCCAGCGTGACCGTCTCTCCCCAGGGGGCAAACTGCATGGGTGCGGCATTGGCTTCTTGTACCTCTGTTCGGTAGTCGTAGTAGTCGATAGCTGCCTGGATTCCCGCGCCGCTCTGAATCATCAGCGTGTGCTCAAAGCTGTAGGTTTTCAGACGTTCGGGGTCCCGGACGAAGGTGCCGGTTCCTTCAAAAAGGTAGCTTGGTCCTCTTACGCCGTCTACGTTGTCGGTGCCTCTTGCCGCTATTGTGCTGTAGGCGTCGTCGCTGCCGCCTGCGTGGAAAAAGATGCAGTCATATCCAGCGGCCCAGTCCAGATAATAATCCCGGGTACTGCGTACAGAGCCGATTTGTGTGAGATCGCTGTAGTCGGTGATAATCGCCATCAGGCGAGTGATGCCGCCCTCTGCCAGGCATTCATAGAGGATGTCTGCCTGGGCGATTCCTTCCTGGGGCAAAGATGACTCGATGTTGTTGATCATGATGGAGACAGGGCGGGTCTTGGACAGGTCCTTTTCACAGGCAAGCCCCGTAAGAGGATGGGTAAACTGGGGCGGTGTATCTTCCAAAGACTGAGTTGTTCCTTCCGTCTCTGTTGTGGTGGCAGTTGTTTCCTCCGGTTCTGCGGCCTTCTTGCAGGAGGGCAGGAACAGCAGTGCGGCAGCTATAAAAAATAAAAGGAATTTGCCGATTTTCAAAAGTGCCGCCCCCTCATTCACCCAGCAGGCGTTCCAGCCAGATCATTCCCAGCTCAAAGGCTTCATAAAGGCCGGAGCGCAGTTCCTGCTTTACAATTCTGTCTCCGTCGGAAAGGGTGGGATCTGTTTTCATAATCTGGATGATAATTTTGTCCGGCACATTTTTGCCGTCCACTTCTTTTTCGTTCATGATGATCAGTTGTAGAATATAAGCATCATCCATATTTCCGTACAGGATGGTATTGCCTTCCCGCACCAGGGGACGCTCCTTGTACATCAAAAACTTTCCCTGTACAGTTGCGTCCTTTAGGATTTCTTTTATTTCACTGGTCATTATACACTCCATTCTGCCGTCAGGGACGGCTGCAATACTCGTATGCGCTTTTGTATGCACATTTCTTATCATACTATAAATTGCCTCCAATGTCAAGACGGGCGCTGTGCGTTTGCTTTCGGACGAGACGCATAATCCCTGCGCAGTCGCGCATATATTTCCTTAGAGAAAATCTTATTTTTAACACATACCGGAGGCTCTATGAAAAAGTGGATTTCTGTATGGTTGGCTCTTCTGCTGATTTTGCCTGTTATGACAATTGCATCTGGCGCGAAGACGCAGGAGGATATAAAGCCCTTCGATGTAAACGCGAAAAGCGCGGTGCTTATGGACGCATATACTGGCACAGTGCTCTATGCTAAGAATGCAAATGAGGCATTGCCGCCTGCGTCTGTTACAAAGGTGATGACCCTTCTGCTGGTTATGGAGGCCATTGACGGCGGCAGTCTGTCTTTGCAGGATATGGTAAGCGTCAGCGAGTATGCCGCATCTATGGGAGGCTCCCAGGTATATCTGGAGCCTTATGAGGAGATGTGTGTAGAGGATCTGCTGAAAAGCGTGGTGATTTCCTCGGCAAACGACGCCGCAGTGGCACTTGCGGAAAAGGTAAGCGGCAGCGAAGAGGCATTTGTAAACCGGATGAACGAGCGGGCAGCGGAACTGGGTATGGAAAACACGCATTTTGAAAATGTGACCGGTTTGGATGATGATGTGGAAAATCATACCCTCAGTGCTTTAGACATTGCGCTGGTATCCCGGGAACTGATTACAAAGCATCCGCTGATTCTCCAGTACAGCTCCATTTGGATGGACACCATCCGGGACGGCGCCTTTGGTCTGTCCAATACCAACCGACTGATCCGTTTTTACAGCGGCGCTACAGGCCTGAAAACGGGTTCTACCTCCAAGGCGGGATTTTGTATCAGCGCTACCGCCAGCAGAGATGGAATGCATCTGATTGCCATAATTATGGGCAGTGAAACCAGGGATATCCGCAATGCAGCGGCAACCCAGCTGCTGGACTGGGGCTTTGCGAATTACGCTGTATATACAGATGAAGGCGGAGACGCTGGAGAAATCCAGGTGCTGGGCGGTATTAAGTCGTCGGTTCCCCTTATCAAGGAAGGCTTCTCCGTACTTCTTTCCAAGGGAAAGGAAAAAGGTGTGGAGGCAAAAGTACAGCTGGAGGAGTCAGTGAATGCCCCTGTAAAGGAGGGAGATGTGATTGGAAAAGTACAGTATGTCTGCGACGGAGAGGTACTGGGAGAAGCCAATATACTGGCAGGCGAGACAGTGAAGAAAATCGGGTACGGAGGAATACTGCTGAAGATGTTAAAAAAGTTTTGCCTGTGTTAAAATTTTCGATCGGACAATCTTGCAATCTCTGTCGAATTACAGTATAATATACATAGAGAAGTATATAATGACGGAGGAAGCAAAGTATGTCTGTTCGATTGAATGACAAATTCATTCGGCGCTATGTGTCCGCAGAGGAAATGGAAGGCATTCGTCCTCAGGTGGAGATGGCTTTGGAAACACTGCGCCGCGGCGACGGGCTGGGATCCGACTTTTTGGGATGGATCCGCCGCCCCGTGGATTATGATAAAGAAGAGTATCAGCGGATTCTGGCAGCAGCTGAAAAAATCAGAAAGAGCTGCGACGTTTTGATCGTAATCGGCATTGGAGGCTCCTATCTGGGTGCCCGTGCGGCCATCGAATTTGTGCGGGGAAATTATTATAACAGTCTGCGCGGCGACGCACCGGAAGTTTATTTTGCCGGCAACAGTATTTCTGCGTCTGCGCTGGCGGATGTCCTGCGCCTCTGTGAAGGAAAGGATATCTGTGTAAATGTTGTGTCTAAATCGGGAACCACTACAGAACCTGCAGTGGCATTCCGGATTTTCCGGGAACTTTTGGAAAAGAAATATGGGGAGAAAGGTGCCAGAGAGCGCATTTTTGTCACTACGGACAAGAAGCGGGGCAAGCTGAAGGAATTTTCCGACAGCAAGGGATATGAGACCTTTGTGATCCCGGACGACATCGGCGGAAGATATTCTGTGCTTACTGCGGTAGGACTTCTGCCTATCGCTGTCTGCGGCATCAATACAGACGATATGCTGCGCGGTGCCGCCGATGCCATGCGCGCATATACCAGCGCAGATTTTGCAGAAAACGACTGCCTGAAATATGCGGCATATCGCAATATTCTGTACCGTACGGGCAAGGTGACGGAAATTCTGGCGGCCTATGAACCCAGCTTGCAGATGTTTGGCGAATGGTGGAAACAGCTCTTCGGTGAATCGGAAGGAAAGGATCAAAAGGGACTTTTCCCGGCGTCGGTGATTTTCTCTACGGATCTGCATTCACTGGGACAACTGATCCAGCAGGGAATGCGCAATATTTTTGAAACGGTGCTGGATGTGCGCACCTCCGAGGACAAGGTCCCCGTTCCCATGGATTTGGAGGATGCGGACGGGATGAATTTCCTCTCCGGCAAGGACCTGAGTGAAATCAATCACTGCGCGATGGAAGCCACCCTGTGTGCCCACTCTGATGGGGGTGTGCCCAACATTGTGCTGGAGATTCCCGACAGAAGTGCCTACAGCTTCGGCTATCTGGTATATTTCTTTGAACTGGCCTGTGGCGTGTCCGGATATACGCTGGGGGTAAACCCCTTCAATCAGCCCGGTGTTGAGGCGTATAAGTCCAACATGTTTGCTCTTCTGGGCAAGCCGGATCCCAAGCTCGATGCGCTGCGTACGCTCCTGGAGCAGCAGATGAAGTGATCTGTTTTTACAGAGACTTTTGAAATTTTTCACAAAATCCTTTGGATTTCCCTTGCATTTGTGGTCAGATTGCTGTATACTATAGGTGAACAGATGCAGCGCGTCTGTCTGGTATGTATTCTGTTAAAATCACGGAGGAATCGCTATGCTGAAACTGATCATCGGAGTAAAAGGCACCGGAAAAACAAAACAGCTGATCGATATGGTGAACGCTTCTTTGGATTCGTCCCAGGGGGATGTAGTGTGCATCGAAAAGGGCGACAAGCTGAAATTTGACGTGAAATACCAATGCAGACTCATTGATACCGAGTACTATAACATTGCGGATGCCAGTACGCTGTACGGCTTTGTAGCCGGGATCCTGGCCAGCAATCACGATGTGACCGATCTTTATATAGATTCCGCCCTGAAGATCTGCGGCGACGATATTTCCGCATTTGACCGGTTTTTGGGGCTGATAGATGCACTTACATCCAGATCCAATGTGCATTGTGTGATGACCTGTTCTCTTGCAGAGGAGAATGCATCGGACACAATACGGAAATATGTATAAAAGCAGGGCAGGGGATGCGAAAGCATCCCCTGCTTTTTGGTGAATGGTGAAGGTACAGAGAACATATACCCAAGCCTCCCCTGTGCAGGGGCTGCGCAGGAGATGCTGGGGTGATGGCACGGCGTAGTTACCACTAAATAAAGCCTCCCCTTCCTTGTGAAGGGGAGGTGGCTCGGCGTAGCCGTGACGAAGGGGTTGTATATGTAAGAACAATCCCCCAGACTCCGCATACGCGGAGCCAGCCCCCTTTGCACAAGGGGGCCATATCTCACTTGAAGCCTCCCCTGTGTGGGGGCTGCGCAGCAGACCCGGGGGTGGTGGCTCGGCGTAGTTACCACTAATTAAAGCCTCCCCTGTGTAAGGGGAGGTGTCGCAACTATGTTGCGACGGAGGGGTTGTATAATAAACAATCCCCCAGACTCCGCATACGCGGAGCCAGCTCCCTTTACA
>CAJFOI010000004.1 GCA_904396155.1 Candidatus Avispirillum faecium
CTGCAGCAGCGCTTGCGTCGGTATACACCGACAGATCCGCAGGGATCTTCGCCAACGCTTCATCCACTTCGGTGTAGTCCGCGCCTGTATAAGGATCGGCATCCACCAAAGCAAAATGAATGGGCTTTGCGGTCCTGGCGTTGTACCGGATTACGAGATATTCGTCCTCGATGCTGAAACCGCTTATTTGCGTCGACGGTCCGATGTTGTCCTCGAGATCATTGATTCTCATAAGCACGATCCCGTCAGCGTTGTACTCTTCCGGTATTGGAATGCTGTAAGTGACATATCCGTTGGGCGTCACCGCTTCGCCTTTTGCATCAGTGAAATTTATGTCGTACAGAACAAAAGTGTCGCCTATCTTCTTTTGCGCAAAGGACTCCTTGCCTTGATCGTATATATCCCCGGAAGTTATCTCCTTCACTACAAGACGGGTTCCTTCTTCAAAAACACCCTTATCCGCATGGACTTTGACGCCTGTCGCCGCATCAGCAGCGTCCAGTGCCGGCGACTGTACGGGCGGTTCTATTTTCTCTACGCTTCCGTCGTCGATTCTAAGCTTGGACCAATCAAGCTCCATGTACACCGTCTGCGTTCCAAGCTCCGGAGAGATGCTTTCCATAATCGGCACAAACACCTGCAGCGCAACATATTTGCCATCTGCCTTTTCTACCAGCTCGAACTGCACCATTTCCGGATAGAGATTGTCCGCGTCGTTGTATTGATCAATAACATCGTTTCCTTCCGAATCCTTCTGCGTAGTAAGCACCGTCGCATCGATAAGGGTTCCCTGCGGCGTTCCGTATTCCCCTATGGTATATCCCTTATCAAAATACTTGAGATCTTGCAGATATCCGAACTGATTGTACATAGACATTCCTATAAACTGGGTAGTCAGATAGTATTTGCCATCCTTTACTTCAAGCCAGACGTTATGATTTATCGCATTGTTGGACATCGAATAAACGGTGGGATCTGCTGTTTTGTACATGTATGCCTTGAGCGTGTACTTTCCGTCGGCAAGCTGATTGGGATCCGTTTCTATCGTCGGTTTTTCCACCAGCCCAGCCATAGCGTCTGCAAGTTTACTGTTGTAGAAAGATACTTTCAGGATCGCTACCATGGGGAGCTTGCTGCTGTCAGGATAGTCTTTATACTTGCCATCGATCCACAACTTTGAAAACTCGGCCCACGATTCTGCCGTATAATCACTTTCATCCAGGTTGCTGGCCATCTCGTAGAGATTGCTCCACTTGGTAGCATCGTCGGCCACCTGAAGAGCGTCCTTTGCAGTCTGAAGATTTGCAAGAGCGTCGTCTATCTCCTCTTGAGAAGCATCGGCGTTTTCATTTACCGCTTCCGCCGCTCTGACAGCTTTTTCGAGCTGCGCATAACTCTCCGGGGTATAATCTGCCTTGCTCAGTGCCTTCGCTTCGTTTATCAATCCCCCAAGCGCAGTCTTATCCGGCGAACTTGCAAGCCCGCTTATTGCATCATTCAGCTTTTTGACAAGCTCGGCTTTTTCCTCCTCCGTAAACTCCTTCTGCTCGAGCATTGGTTGGGCGCTGAAGCCGGTTCCGTTCATAGTAATTTGCTGATGGGGCCAGATGTTTTCCAGCTGCGTCGTTACTTCTTCTATCGCCGTCTGAAGGTTGGCATATGATTCATCCGACGCATCGCCCTGTTCGATCTGCCGTGCGCTCCAAAGCCGATAGGTCAAATTGTTCTCCGGATTGTCTATTCTTTCAACGCTAGTCCAATCCACCTGCATTCTGGCATATTGATCGCCGGAAGAAGGACTGATGGAAAACATAACCGGGACAAAAACATGAACATAGGCCGCGTGGGTTACATTGAAATCCTCTGGTTTTTCCGGAATAGCCAGATTTCCCTCCGTATCGGCGGATGTGATCGGGGTAACATCCAAAGCCAGAATGTGCTGATAGGGCTCGTCGGCAATATCAATCAATCGATCTTCCTGATGACCGTATCCCGCAGGACGCGTCATTGTTGCAGGGTTGGAGCCATCATACACCGAAGCGGAGTCCGGATTATTATAAGGGTCATAAACAACTTCCCCCTGCTGGGTACGATGCTCTGCAATTACATCGGCGGGCGTATAGGTGCAGTAGTTATCATCGGGATACCCATATTTTGTAAGAACTTCAGCAGTCACCGATTCCAACTCCATCATAAATCCGTATTGTCCAATATACCCCATTGGCATAAATTCCAAAAGCGCCGTTGCCTGGCCATCTTCTACTACTACAAGGGATCGATATTCCGTGTCATCTGGATTTTTCTGCAAAAAGGAGCTGCTGCCTCGCAGAGCGGCATTCCCCATAGAAGCGGATCCTGTGCTGTTGGCATTCATCAGTTCGACAGAAGCCATATAGACCCCATCCTCGATAGGCGCTGCAAGCCGTCTGACTTCACGTGAACCTTCCGGATAAGACTTTGTTTGTGCTTTTACGTCAAAAGTATTTGCCGCGCAAAAACTTGCTACTATTGCAGTCGCCGTTAAAGCAGACAGACATCGCCTAAGCCACGACTGTTTCGTTATTGTCATTTGTTGATTTCCTCCCTTTTTATTGTTTTCTCAAATAAGGAAAGTCGATATTTTGGTTAGTCGTATCTAACTTTTGCTATATTTGTTGCCGTTTACGGCGAATCCTTAATACGATTCATAGATCCTCCTTTTATTTGTTTCTGGTCAGAGAGACGAGCTGCTCGCTCACACGCCCTGGTATAACGGTTTTTGTGGCAAGCGGCCTTTTAGTTAGCGTCAGCTAACTAAATGCCTGAAAAAAACTCCTTCCGGAGATTTCTCAAAACAGCCTGTTTTGTCTATTCCTTGCGCAAAACATTTGCATTTTTTCGCTTCACAAACCAGTGCGCTTTTCAGGTCGACCCCATAATTTCCCTGAAGCAGCTTTAGTATAACGAATTGGATTTTTGTTGTCAATCGATTTTTTGTACCAAATATGGTTCAAACGGCCGTTTCTCGACCGCAAAAAGCCCAGAAGCCCGCATGATAAATGAAAAACTGCACTTGAACCAAACACGGTCCAAAAAATTTTTATTTTGCCCTTGCAATACTGTTTCAGTGGATGAACATAGTGAATATAGCTGTGCTCTCCGGCATGTGCATATCTCCCACACTGCACTGCATTTTCAGACATACACTGCCGTGGAGCAGCGTGTCCCGGCCTTTTCCCATCGCGATAAAGTTTAGTGCAGTCACTGGAAAATACACATAGCGCCCGTTGGCTCCCCCGTCCCGGAATTCTCCCTCGTACAGATACTGCAATTTGTTTACCCGGCCCTCCATTTTCCTGCCGCTGGACATGGACGTAGCGGACATTGTTTTCACTGCCAGGTAGATCAGCCCTTCGTGGTTCTTCACAATCAGCTCACAGGGGTTCTCAAATCCCCGATTCGCCATGGAGAGGTTGTCGTGATTTTTAATCTGTTCCCGGTAGATGATAAACGGGAAGAAATAGCTGCCGTCCTTGAGATAATTGCAAATATCCCCGCCGTGAAAATCCCGGTGCCCGGCAAAAATCTCCTTGAGGCGCATGCGTCCTTCCTGTTCGGCAAGGCGCTCCATAAATGCCTCAGAAAAGCCTGCTGAAAGGGCCCGCAGGGCATTCTCCTTGATTTGCGCGGGAGGAATATCCTGGTACTGCATATACTGTTCCAGGATTTTCCGCTGACGCAGCAGCTCCTGTGCCGTCCTTCTCCCCACAGCGGTCAGCACCGATTTTCTTCCTTCCACACGCTCCATCAACGCCAACTTGTCCAGGCTGTCCAGAATATGCGTCAAGCTGGATTTCGGCTTATTCAAATGCCGGGCGGCGGCAGTCACTGTCCGCTTCTTCGGTTCTGCCTCCAGAAAATACAATAGCAGCTGGATCTGGACGCCGTTCAGATTTTCAGACATAAAAAGCTCTTCCTCCCGTAGTAATGGATACAAAACTAAGCCTGTACGCCTTTAAGCGGCGAACCGGCAACTGTTTCCATGTATGCTTTCAGACTTTAGGAAAAATTAGTTAGTTTTTCCTAACTTTTAATATATCATGCTGCTGCCGGTTTGTCAAGCGCTTTGAACCCTATATGTCGGTGCAGAATTGACTTTTTTAGAATAAACTGCTATAATACATATACCCATAGTGGTATGGAGGACAGAATATGAAACAATGTATGGATTCCCCAAACCTGCACCGCAGGCTTGCAAAAATCATCGGACAGATCCAGGCGATCGACCGGATGATTGACGAAGATATCCCCTGTGAGGATATCCTGTCTCAGATCAACGCCGCAAAATCAGCGCTCAATAAAGCCGGTCAGGTTGTACTGGAAGGACATATAAAGCACTGCGTCCGCGATGGTATCGAACACGGGGATCCAGACGCAACGATAGAAAAATTCACCAAAGCGGTGGAACGCTTTGCCAATATGCAGTAAAATCCGTTTTTGCAAAAGGCAGCCATAAGGCTGCCTTTTTTCTCTGCCCTCTTGACACATGATACCCATATGGGTATAATATAGGTATACCCCCATAGGTATAGAAAAGAGGTTTCCCATGAAGAAAATAGTCAAAATAGCAGAAGCTTTTTTGGAACTGGGCGGGGTTAAAAAGGATATCACATTCCTTGTCCTTGGCGGCCTATCCCTAATCATCAGCCTGTTTGATCTGCTTCCATTGCCCTTTGATGCGGCATGGGTCGCCATTATCCTTTGCGGCGTACCAATCATCATGGAGGCCATAATCGGGCTGGTTTCTGCTTTTGATATCAAGGCCGATGTACTGGTATCCCTGGCGCTTATTGCCTCTATCTGCATCGGCGAGGATTTTGCCGCAGGCGAAGTAGCTTTCATCATGCAGTTGGGCGCGCTGCTGGAGGATCTGACGGTTGCAAAGGCGCGGGCCGGCATCGAAAAGCTCGTCCACCTGACGCCGCAGACCGCCAGAGTGATCCTGGACGGCACAGAAGCTATCGTCCCCGCCGAACAGGTAAAAGTAGGAGATGTGATCCGTGTCCTGCCCGGAGAGACCGTTGCAGTTGACGGCGTCATCCTTTCCGGACAGACTTCTGTAAACCAGGCGGTCATGACAGGGGAAGCTCTCCCGGTGGATAAAACGGCGGGGGATGAGGTATCCTCCGGTACGGTAAACCAGTTCGGTGCTTTTGAAATGCGGGCAACTAAGGTCGGCGAAGACAGCTCCATCCAGCGGATGATCCGGCTGGTGCAGTCTGCCGATGCGGGAAAGGCCAGAATTGTGGGGCTTGCGGACCGGTGGGCCACCTGGATCGTCGTCATCGCTCTTTTCGCAGCAGGACTTACCTGGGCATTCACCGGTGAAATCATCCGGGCAGTCACCATTCTTGTTGTGTTCTGCCCCTGCGCCCTGGTGCTGGCAACACCTACCGCGATCATGGCGGCCATCGGCAATGCCACAAAGCATGGCTTTCTCGTCCGGGAAGGCGACGCTCTGGAACGGCTTTCCGCAGTGACAAAAATCACCTTTGATAAAACGGGCACCCTTACCTATGGCACGCCCAAAGTGACTGCAGTAAAGTCTGTGTCGGACTACACAGAGGACGAAGTATATGCCTTGGCCGCCGCAGCCGAGCAACTGAGCGAGCATCCACTCGGCAAAGCAGTTGTCCACTGTTACGGCAAAAAGCCCGCTGCCTGTAAAGGTTTTCAAATGCACCTTGGCGAAGGCGTTTCCGCCGTCATTGACGGAAAAATAGTGAAAGCGGGGAATTGGAAACTTCTCAGGGGAGTGGCCATCCCCAAAGAGCGCACCGCAGAAACAAACGCATATCTGAATGCGGGAAGCGCCATAATCTATATCGCGGTGGATGATATTCTTGCCGGATACCTTGTTCTTTCCGATACCGTGAGAGAAGAAAGCAGGGATATGATCGCCGCGCTGGGCAAGATTGGTGTTCAGCCCGTTTTGCTGACCGGCGACAATCAGAATGCCGCCGAAGCCATCGCTGGCCGGCTGGGGATTCGTGAAGTCCATGCCAATTGCCTGCCCGAAGATAAACTAAACCAAATCGGCGCCTATCAGAAAGATGGAAATGCGGTCTGCATGATCGGCGATGGAATCAATGATGCGCCCGCGCTAAAAAAAGCAAATGTCGGGATTGCCATGGGCGGCGTTGGCAGTGATATTGCGGTGGATGCCGCAGATATCGCCCTTGTGGACGATGAGATCTGCGAGCTGCCCCATCTGCTGTCTCTTTCCAAACGGATGATGACGACCATCAAGCTGAATCTGACCTTTTCCATGGGGCTGAATTTCCTGGCTATCGCCCTTGCCATTACAGGTCTGCTTGGGCCTATGATCGGGGCCTTGGTACATAACGCAGGTTCGGTTCTTGTTATCATCCATTCAGCTCTGCTGCTTCATTGGAAAAAGAAGTAATCATTTTCAAACACCCTCCAAGACTTGAATCCTTGCAGGGTGTTTGCTATGCAATATGTCTTTGTGACCAGAGGAATGTTCACATGCTCAATTTCCACTGCGCCGTTTCTCTTTGCAGTTCCACCATTCGACGATAAAGGCCGTCCTGCTCCATCAGCTCCGTTGGGGTGCCCTGTTGCGCTACATGACCGTCCTCCAGCACGATGATGTGGTCTGCCCCAGCTACGGTACGCATTCGGTGGGCGATGATCAGCACCGTCTTGCCCTGAAGCAGACAGGAGAGAGCTTCCTGCACAGCGCTCTCATTCTCCACGTCCAGGCTGGCAGTGGCCTCGTCCAGCAGCACCACCGGTGCGTTTTTCAAAAGAGCGCGGGCAATGGAGATCCGCTGCCGTTCGCCGCCGGAAAGGGTGGAACCATTCTCTCCGATCACGGTCTGGTAGCCCTGGGGCAGTTTTCGGATAAAATCGTCGCACCGTGCGGCTTTGGCAGCGGCGATAACTTCCGCATCTGTCGCTCCCCGGCGCCCCAAACGGATATTTTCCATCACCGTATCCCGGAACAGCACTACATCCTGGAACACCATGGAGGAGGAGCGCAGGAGGGTTTCCGGATCCACCGCAGACACGTCCGTCCCACCCAGGGACACCTTTCCGCCGGTGACATCCCAGAACCGGGCGGCCAGCTTGCAGGCGGTAGACTTTCCACCGCCTGAAGGACCGATAAGAGCAGTCACTTCTCCCTGTCTGGCGGTGAAGCTCACATCTTTCAGCACACCGTCCCCTTCCCGATAGGCAAAGGAAACGTGATCAAAAGTGATGTCATAGTTTTGCGGTGCAAATTCTTCCGTGCCTTCCTGCACCGGCTGTTCCAGAATGGAGCGCATCCGCTCAATTTGCAGCTTCGCATTAAAAGTGGCAGCAATATTCTGAAGTACCAGCCCAAGCGGGTCATACAGCCTTGCGGCAGCAAAGAGGAACCCCAGAAAGTAGAGAAAGGAAAGTTCCCCGGCTGCCAACAGCGCGCCGCCGGTCAGGATGGTGGTTGCCAGCCCCAGACGAAGGAACGCCTGGGCAGAGCAAACGAACACGCCGGTAGCCAGTTCGGAATGGATGGAACCTTTTTCCATGGAAGCCAGCTTTTCATCCAGCTTCCCCATGTAGGCTTTCTGACGGCTGCATGATTTGATGTCCCGGATGGTTTCCAGCCCCTCCTGGATGCAGTCAGCCACCGCCCGCTTATTCAGAATGTTTTTTATCCCAAAGGAATCCTGGATTTTCTTGCTTCCTGCCGTCAGCAGGATCGCCACCGGTACCACCCACAAGATAGCCAGTGCCATCCGCCAGTCGCAAAGAAACATGGCAACACCGATCACCAGCGTAGAGAAGATGGAGGCAAACAGCTGGGGTACATAATGAGAAAACATCTGATCCAGGCTGGAGCAGTCCGCGATCATAGTGGAAGTCAGGTCGCTCAAATCCCGGTTCCCGAAAAAGGACAGGGGAAGCCGACGCAATGTCTCCGCCAGACTCACCCGGCGGTTGGCGCTCTCTTTATAGGTCGCCAGATACAGCGAGGCATACTGAAACCAATGGAGAACAAACAGCAAGACAAGAACAGCCGCACCAAAGCCCACATAAATCCAAAAGCCGTCCATAGGGCTGCCGCTGCTCTCCATGCAGCCAAGAAGGTGCTGCACTGTGAACAGAACTGCTCCGATAGGAAGCATTAAAGCCACATTGCACACAAAACACCAGATGACGGCTTTCACCAAATCCTTTGCCCCTTTTCCACTGAGCGCAAACAAGTGCTGTAATTTCTTCGTCATACCGCTGCCTCCTTTCCGACTTTCCACTGAGCGCTGCGTTGATAGTCTGCCCACATGGCTGCGTAGACACCGTTTTTCTTAAGCAGATCACCGTGGCTGCCCCGTTCGGCGATCTTCCCGTCGCTTAAGACAATGATGTCGTCGGCATCCTGTACTGTGGACAGCCGGTGGGCGATCATCAGCACGGTTTTGTTTTTGGTGAGCACTTCAAACGCTTTCTGGATCTGATACTCATTTTCCGGGTCAGCAAAGGCGGTGGCCTCATCCAGCACTACGATGGGGGCGTCCTTCAAAATGGCACGGGCCAGAGCGATGCGCTGCTGCTCCCCGCCAGAGAGATAGACGCCTTTCGTCCCTACTACCGTATCCAGGCCATGGGGCAGTTTTCTCAGAATGTCATCGCACTGGGCAGCATGGGCGGCGGAGAGCACCTCCTCCCTGGAGGCATCCGGCCGAGCGGCCCGGATATTTTCCAGCAGGCTCTCCTTGAACAGCCGGGTATCCTGAAAGACAAAGGCCACCTGTTCCATCAGGTCTTCTGTGTCCATTTCCCGGACATTGACACCGCCGACGGAAACGGCGCCGCTGTCCACATCAAAGTATCGTGGGATCAAGCTGGCGGCAGTGGTCTTGCCACCGCCGGAAGGTCCCACCAGCGCCGTCACCTGGCCGGGTCGGACAGAAAAAGACACATCGGTAAGAACCGGACGGTCAGCGCCGGGATAGGTAAAGGTCACATGGTCAAAGGATACGGCGGCGTTTGCCGGGTGTCTCCTTACGCTTGCTTCTTCCATGGGTTTCTGGTCAAGGATCTCATCCAAACGTCCCACGGCTTCGTCTGCCTCCATAACAGCCTCGCTCATGTACATGATCCGGTTGATCATCTGGCCGCAGGCGGGAGCGAACAGAGCATAGAAGATAAAGTTGACAAGCACTGTTCGTACATTCCCGCCAGAGGCCAGCAGCAGCGCCGTCGGAATCAGCAGGGCGAAGGTTCCATTGATAAACGTCAAAAAACAGGTCTGTCCCATACGGCAACTCATAGCATACTGGCTGGCCAGATTGCTGTAATCTTTGATGGCTGCATAAAAAGCCTTGAAGGAGTACACCGTCTGCTGGAACATTTTTACCACAGGAATGCCCCGGACATATTCCACCGCCTCACCGCTCATGCGCTCAATCTCCTGCTGATACCGATGGAAGAAGCCCGCGTTCTTTCCGCCCATCATCAGGCACATGGAAAGAAGCGCCAGTATCATGGTAAACAGGCATAAAAGTCCCATCTTCCAGTCAAAGAGAAACAGCATTACAATAGCAGCGATAGGTGTGACCACAGTCCCAGCCAGATCGGGAAGCTTATGGGCCAGCAAATCCTCCGTGAGACCGGCGTTGTCATCAATGAGCTTCCGGAGCCGTCCGGATTGATTTCCCACAAAGAACCCCAGGGGCAGTTTCAGCACATGGGCCATAGCCGTATGCCGAATGTTCCGGGCTGTGCGGAAAGCCGCAATATGGGTGGACATAAGCGCTGCAAAATACAGGGCGATACTGCCAATAGCAGTCCATACCGCAGTCCAGCCCCAATGAGCCAGACCGGACGCCCCGGCGGGGACAGGCCAGGCTTCCAGCACATTCCTTGCCGCCAGCCAGACGCATACGTAAGGAATTAATCCCAATACCGCAGACAGGGCGGAGAGAATACAGCCCAGCAGGGTAAGATTCTTGTGCCTGCCCGCATATCTTAGGATGCGGGCAAGGCTGCTTTGCTTTTTTGCTTTCAAAAAAATACCTCCCTTTTCTTAAAATATTTATCATATAGTTAGGACTAACTAACTACCATGCAAAAAAGATGGGGGCTATTGCCCCATCAATTTCAACCAGCCGGCGGTATAGAAGTCACGCAGCTGATCCACATAGCGCAGAGCCCGGTCCTCTGGCATATCGTGGACCACAATCTCAAAGATACCGTTGAACATTCCGCTGGCGATAATATGACACATCTGTTCATCCAACTCCGGGATGTCCCGCCCCAGGCGGCGGAGGACCTCCATATATTTTATTGTGTATTCTACCTCCACCTCCACCATGTTGTGGACGAAGTGCTCGTAGCTGGTGCCCTCCGAACGGGTGAGAAGCAACTTAACCGGCTCCCGGTGGGTGCAAATGTAATCCACCATCCAATGGACACAGTCGGAAGACTCCACCCCCATGTGATCCGGCTGCTGTTCTTCGGGCAGTTCGGCGAAAGAGGTCTGGGCCTCCATAAACTTCCCCATGAGGGCGGCGGCATGAGGTTCCACAATGGCAGTAAACAAAGCCTCTTTACTGGAGAAATACCCATAGAAGGCCCCAGTGGTAACACCTGCTTTTTTTACGATCTGCCGCAGGGATGCGCCAAGAAATCCTTTTTCAGAAAATTCTTCCATGGCAGTCTGTAAAATATTTTCCAATGTAGTAGACACATTTTCCTCCATAACACCCTCCATATAGCAGTGTCATATAACACTGCTATTATATGCAAAGAAAACGAATTTGTCAAGAGAAAAATCAAATTTTTTCAAATTACGCAGCTCCAAAACCGTGAATTGACCTTATTACAAGATGAAGCACATCAGTGAAAAAAACGGCGTCAAAAAATTCGGATCCGCGACATCCGCCACAGCCACGCCAGCCTGCTGATCGAGCTTGGCACGAACATTCTGCCCGTCAGCGAACGGCTTGGGCACGAAGATGTGCAAACCACTTTAGACATCTACGGGCACCTGTATCCGCACAAGGATGAAGAAGTCGCGGGGCGCCTGGACAGGCTCTGTGCGTGAAATAAGAGAGACGCCTGAAATACCTCAGTGTACTTTTCGTGTACTTCGGGGCAGAAAAAAGCCCCGCAAACCCGCATGGTTGCTGGATTTCCGGGGTGTTCATTCTTATTCCCACTCAATGGTCCCAGAAGGCTTGGGCGTCAAATCGTACAATACACGGTTGACGCCTTTGACCTCAGTCGTGATCCGCTGCGTAATACGCTGCAGTAAGGCGAAGGGAACTTCTTCTACAGTAGCCGTCATCGCATCTACCGTATTGACCGCACGCAAAATCACCGGCCACTCGAAGGTGCGCACATTGTCCCGTACACCCACCGACCGCATATCCGGAACGATGGTAAAATACTGCCATACCTTCCCTTCCAGACCAGCCTTTGCAAACTCTTCCCGCAAAATTGCATCGGATTCCCGCACAGCTTCCAGACGGTCTCGGGTAATTGCACCAAGGCAGCGCACACCCAACCCCGGTCCGGGGAACGGCTGGCGGTATACCATACTTTTGGGAAGACCCAGAGCAACACCACAGGCACGCACCTCATCCTTAAACAGCATCTTCAAGGGTTCTACCAGATCAAAGTGCAAATCCTCCGGCAGGCCGCCCACATTGTGATGGCTTTTGACAGCCTTCACCGTTTTGGTGCCGGACTCGATAATATCCGGATAGATTGTACCCTGGGCTAAAAACCGGATGTCGTCCAGCTTCCGGGCTTCTTCTTCAAACACGCGAATAAACTCGGCGCCGATAATCTTCCGCTTCTGCTCCGGATCTGCGACACCGGCCAGCTTGTCCAAAAACCGATCTGACGCATCCACATAAACCAAATTGGCATCCATTTGATTGCGGAATACATCCACCACCTGCTCCGGTTCTCCTTTGCGCAGAAGACCGTGATTCACATGTACACAAGTGAGCTGTTTGCCCACCGCACGAATCAAAAGCGCAGCCACCACAGATGAATCTACACCGCCGGACAGGGCTAACAATACCTTTTTGTCACCCACCTGTCTGCGAATCAACTCTATCTGGTCGGCAATAAAGTTGTCCATATTCCAGTTCGCCTGCGCACCGCAAGTGTCAAACACAAAACGAGACAAAGTCTCTCTGCGCGCTTTTGCGTCGAAAGGCAACGCCGCTTCCCCTTTATGATCTATGTTCAGGAGAGGCAAGCCAGATGCATACACCGCCTCAGAGGCATCTATCTCCACCCCGTCTACCACACGGTTGGGCCCTCCGTTCAAAATGATTCCCCGTACACCTGGCAGCGCTGCCAGGGTCTGTGCCGATATATCATGGGGATAAATCTCGGAATATACACCCAGAGCACGGATCTCACGGGCAAGCCTTGGGTTTTCTTCGCTCCCCAAATCCAAAACGAGAATCATATCCTGCTTCATAAGTCTTGCTCCTTCTTATGCATTTGTAAAATTATCAAAATAACCTTGGATCAGCACGACAGGCGTTCCCTTGTCGCCGGACCCGCTGGTCAGATCGCTGAGAGATCCCAGCAAATCGGTAAAGCGGCGGGGCGTGGTCCCCTGGGACGCCATATTCCCTACAAGATCTTCTTCCTTTTCCTTAATCTTCTTTTCGATGGCCTTTTGAAGTGCCGCTCCCGACAGATCGGCAAAATCGTTGTCCGCAAGATACTTCAGCTTGATCTCACTGGGTGTCCCTTCCAGGCCGGGGGTATTGGCGACAGATACACAGGGATCCGCCAGTTCCCAAATCTGCCCCACCGGATCCTGAAAGGCGCCGTCTCCGTACACCATAACCTCTACATGCTTTCCCGTTTTTTCCAGCATCTGTTTTTGAATATCCAGCACCAAATCTGCGCAGTCCCTGGGAAACAGCTTGATTTTTTCCTCGGTGGATTTGTTGGAACCCAAAAGTCCAAACTTCTCATTATAACCGCTGCCCAAAACCGGGGCATTCAAAATCTCATCCAGCCCATATGCACGACGCGCACCGGCCGCCAGTAAAAGGCGCTTGGTCCGGGCACGGGAATGGATGTCACAATGAAGTACATCCTTCGTATACTCCAATATACGCCTGGGATCGTTTGCAAACAGAATCTCACACGCAGCTCCTGCTTTTCGGATCAGATCGTCGTAATATTGTACATAATCCACGCCGGTAAACGGGTGACGGCTTTCACCAAACAACCGCCTGTAATCCTCCAGTGTGAGAAGATCTGTATAGGGATTGACACCTGCGGTATCCAGCTGATCCAGCGAGACCAGCGGATTGCCTACCTCGTCACTGGGATAGCTGAGCATCAAAACAATTTTCTCTGCGCCCTGGGCTATGCCCCGCAGGCAAACAGCAAAGCGATTCCGGGAAAGAATGGGGAAAATCACACCGATGGTGCCCCCTCCTAATTTTTTCTTTACATCTTTGGCAATTGCAGAAACAGACGCATAATTCCCCTGCGCGCGTGCTACAACAGATTCAGTAACCGCAATCACGTCCCTGTCCCGAATCACAAATCCATCCTGCTGTGCCGCTTCCAAAACACTGCGCACTACTATAGACGACAGATCATCTCCCTGCCGGATAATAGGACAGCGTATCCCCCTGGATACAGTTCCAACCTTACGTTGCATGATATCTTCCTCCGTAGCGGTGCAGCAGTCTTACACTTTCCCCAGCAAATTGCAAAGTTTATTTTTATTATATAACACGTTGTACTTGATTGCAAGAGCAGACATAAGAAAACCGGCAGCAAATTGCGATATTCTATCTGCGGTACAAAAGATTCTTGTGCATCCTTCCCCTTCCGGGCCTCCGGCTCAAAACAGAAAAAATCACTACCGTCGCCGCAGCCAGAATAACAACAATAAAATAGTAGACTGGATTTCCAGACAAGCGCTCTCCGGGTCCCTCCACCATCAGCTGCAGCTGCTGCGCAGTCTGTTCCATACTACAGATCTCCGCCTTGGATATTTCCAACCGGGCACCTTGCGCCCCACGCAGAATAACCGCTACGTATTCCACAGAAGCAGCGCTCGCAAAATCTTGCAAATCACAGGCTGCCACAATATCAGATTCTTCTCCTACATTCAGAGTATACTCCGCCCGGGAATCTCCACTGCCAAAAACAATGGATAAAGACGCGTTTTCTCCCACATCATACAACTGCAAGAAAAATGTCACACTGTCTCCGGTCAAATCCAACGGCCGCTCTAACCAGCACAACAGGATTCCTGCCTCGTCGTCAGCAGTTTCCAGTTTCGCTTGCAGCACTCGGCCCGATCCATTCTCTGCACTTGTAGAAAAAATTCTTCCGAATCCTCCTCCGGCTACCCAGCCACCGACGTCGTAGGACGAAGTAAAATCCCATAAAGGATACGTACCCAGATATGCCTCTTCCTTGTTCTTTTCCGCCTCACGCTGCAGTAGCCCAGCGGAAGTATTTTCAAATATTGTCTCTTTGATTTCTTCAAACAATGCACTGGAAACGCTGACACGGGAAAGAGAGAGCACAACGCTCCGCAGTCCTGTCTGCGTAGCTTCCAGGCAAAGGGACTCATATAATGCGCTTATGTCCGTGTCGGTCCCTCCTTCAGGCTGCCAGAAAAGCATAGCGCCGTCACAGACATGCCCACATCCAGACACGATGGAAGCAAGGCCAGATGCCTCCAAAACTGCGCCTTGGGGCAGCGGGCCGGTCTCATACAGAATCATGATGCTCCCAGCCTGACAACGGCTGAGCATTACGGAAAGTCTGGTTAAAAATACAGCGGGATCTGCAGCTAAAATACCTGCGAAATTCTCTTCATTCAATCGGCGCACCGGTACGATGGTGACTGCCTGCGGATTGTTTTTCTGCACAACTGCAGAAAAGACTGCCGCAAGATTTGCAAAATCTTCCGTATTCTCCACATATTTTGTATTTGCGCTTATTCCCAAAACAAAACCCGCGATCCCCTGGTACCGTTCCGATAGAAAAGCAGCCAGCGCACACAACTGCATCACACTTCCCTGATCTGCTGCCGTATAGGAAAAGTCCTCCTCATCCGACGTAAGAAAGCGCAAATATATCTGCGTTCCAGATGAACGGCAGAATTGAATCTGCATGTCCAACTCCTCAATATAGGAACGATCCAGATAATAATGGGTATCTCCAGACGCATATAAAAGCGCCCCGTACACGTCTTCCCTTTCCAGCAGTCGGTCTGCATATACATCCAATACCGCGCTGGTAACATTGGATTCAAAGATTCCCACCGTATCCGTCCCATGAATGCCGGTTACAGACGCATCGGGGGCAGTCATCGATGCCCCATTGTTCAAAAATACGGACGGTGCAATAGAGATCTTTTCTTCTCCGGATAGAATCATCACTCGATATTTGCAAAGGGAAGCCGGCTCCTCTGGCACAGCAGTAAGCTCAAACCGGGTGGAAATACTCATCGTAGCGGCAGGTTCTCCCTGCAAAGCCGCCTCCTCATCTTCCCAGACTGGTATAATATACAGCGCCAGTTCTCCGTTGATGTGCTCCACTACTTTATCTGACGAAATGGTTCCGCGCACCGTCACCACTTCCCCATCGGAACGGCAGGAAGTGATGCTTCCTTTCCCCTCAAAAGAAGAAACGCCGGCAGGATAGATCGCCGCCCCTGTAATGACAACGGGACTTTCCCGGGTTGCCGCCACACCTTCCAGGACATATTGCATGGCAACGGAAGCGTCTTCCAAAAAAAAGGCATACGTATGCTCCCCCGACAGAAGAGCCAGAGGCGTCGATTGCGATGTGCCCCGGACAGCGACAGTTCCCGAAGCATGCCCGCTTTGAATGCGCAGGCAGACTACTGCGCCGCCGCTGATGGGCTCTTCCGGTATATAATTGGGGTAAAACGCTGCGCTCCCCCCCTCTGTGGTAAAAAGAATGCAGTCCTCTTGTTCTTCCATCGTTCCGGACACGGGTGTGAATCCGGCACTCATAAATCGCTCCATATAGGCATAACTGAACCCAGCGTCACCAGAAACAGAACTGACCATAAAAGCGGCGATTGGCTCTCCCAGACGTGTCACCGTAAATGCCAATGCATCCACCATCCCCCGGGCCTGCTGGGGAATAGGAATATATACCGTCCGTTCCGCTGTGCCGGATAGATACGTAGAAGCATTATAATACACGCCGCCCGAAAGAAACGAGACTGTAAACTGGCACTCCCCTCTTCCGCCCACATGTATAGAAAGTGCCAGCTCACGAAAGGCAGAAAAATCCAACGGATCCGCAAAAGAAGCTGAAACAGAGAGGGTCTCCTCTTCCGTGCCCCGGGCAGATACATACAGCGCCTCGCTCTCTCCCGCGGAATACGAGCTTACGCGCAAGACCGCTTCGCTGCCGGTCCAAAGGGAGGGATCTAATATATCCAAAGACACAGCGTCCGTATCAGCGGGCAATGCAGCCGCGGGCAATACAGCAATGTGCAAAAGCAGCAGCACAAGCAAAATGCCGGCCGCAGATCTGCGCTGCCTCATACGGAATCCCTCCTTGTTTTACAAATTTACAAAGATAGTATACCGTATTTTTACAAAAAAAGCAACTGTATATCTGCAGTGAGAACTGCGCTGCAAAACGGAGACCCCATGCAAAAAAAACACCCCGGAAATCCGGGGTGTATCCTTGTAAAGTTATCTCTTGGAGAACTGGGAAGCGCGACGGGCTGCCTTGAGACCGTACTTCTTTCTTTCCTTCATTCTCGGGTCACGGGTCAAAAAGCCTGCCTTTTTCAAAGCGGGGCGGAAAGTCTCGTCTGCAAGGAGCAACGCCCGGGAAGCTCCGTGCCGAACTGCCCCTGCCTGACCGGAAAATCCGCCGCCCTTTACACTGGCAACAATATCAAACTTGCCTACAGTCCCAGTAACCTCAAAGGGCTGGCTAATAATCAGCTTCATTGTTTCCAAGCCGAAATACTCGTCGATATCACGTCCATTGATGGTTATGCTGCCTGTTCCGGGATAAAGACGAACGCGGGCAACAGAACTTTTTCTCCTGCCGGTACCATAAAAATACGGTTTTGCACTTGTATACATCTTCGCTCATCCTCCTCTCAGATCTCGTAGGGAACAGGCTTCTGCGCCTGCTGCTTATGCGCCTCACCTGCGTACACCTTCAGACGCGTGATCGCTTTGGCGCCGATCGAATTGCGGGGAAGCATACCCTTGATCGCATGCTCCATTGCAAATTCCGGCTTGGTGGCCATCAAGGTCTTGTAGGAAATCTCCTTGAGCCCTCCCACATAACCGGAGTGCCGACGATAAAACTTGTGCTCCAATTTCTTTCCTGTAAGAACCGCTTTGCCCGCATTTACGATTACAACAAATTCGCCGCAATCCACATGAGGGGTAAACTCGGGGCGGTGTTTCCCGCGAAGGATCGTAGCCGCTGCTGCTGCGGTCTTACCGAGAGGCTTGCCTGCCGCATCGATAATATACCACTTGCGCTCTACGGTTTCCTTCTTTGCCATATAGGTAGACATAAGATCTCCTCCGATTTGCAATTTGGTCATTTTCAACAAGCTGCATTATAGCAAATATATGCAGGCATGTCAATAGATTTTATTAAAAAAAATTTATTTTTTTAATTTATTATTTGATTTTCTCTTGTTCTCTTTGAATTACTCGTGAAATCTCTCTTGTTCTTGTATGCAGGGAATAACCGTAGCCGCACAAAAAGCTGCTCCGGTTAAGACTTTTCCTGCAAATTGCGATTTTCCAAGCCTTCCAGATGCCTTCGCCGCAGCTGGCCACAGGAAGCGTCAATGTCGCTGCCCAGTCTGCGGCGAATGGTGGCGCTGATTCCCCGTTTTTCCAAATATGCGCAAAAAGCCCTTGCTCCCTCTCGCCGGGGAGCGGAAAGTCCCGTTTCCCGCACAGGATTGAGTAAAATCAAATTCACATGACAAGGTCCCCGCAAAGTCCGGCGCAGCCGGTCCGCCAGGGCAGCAGCATCCGCCAGTCGATCGTTTTCTCCGGCAATCAACGTATATTCAAAGGAAACACGCCGCCCTGTCTTGTCAAAATAATACTGGCACGCCTGCAAAAGACTGTCGATGGGATACGTCTTGTTGACCGGCATGAGCTTGCTGCGTACACCGTCGTCCGAGGCATGCAAAGAGACAGACAGCGTCACCGGCAGTCCTTCTTCAGCCAGCCGGTAAATTTGCGGCACCAGACCACAGGTGGAAACGGAAATGTGCCGCAGTCCAATATTCAGCCCTTCCGTTTTCGACACAAGATGAAGAAAACGGACGGTGTTCTCATAATTGTCCAGCGGTTCCCCGATCCCCATCATCACGACACCGCCGATTCTCTCCCCGGTATCTCTGCCGATCACTGCAACCTGCCCCAAAATTTCTCCGGCCGTCAGATCCCGGCTGCGGCCCCGGAGTGTAGAAGCGCAAAAAGCACATCCCATCCGGCATCCTGCCTGGCAGGATACACACACAACGTTACCATGAGCATACCGCATAAATACACTTTCCACACACTCTCCGTCGATCATACTCACAAGATACTTGATCGTACCGTCCACTTTTGAAACCTGTTTTTGCACGATTTGGGGCAGCCGGTATATACACTCCGTCCGCAGCCTTTCCCGAAAAGAAGCCGGAAGATTGGCCATCTCCTCCAAAGGAACACCTTTTTGCATCCAGCCGTATAACTGCTGGCCGCGGAAGGCCGCCTCTCCCAAATCTTTTGCCAGGGTCTTTGCCTCCTCCAAGGTCATCCCCAGCAAATCCGGTTTTTCCGTCACGTCTCCCTCACCTTCTCTGCATTCTGCAAATGTAGAATCCGTCCGTACCATGAATATGTGGCAGCAGCGTCAAGGAGCTTTGTACTTCTCCCTGAAAGGAAAACGGATATGGTGCAAATTCCGGGTACGCCTTCAAAAACCGGTCTGTCACACCCGTATTTTCCTCGGGGTTCAAGGTACAGGTGGAATACACCAGCGTTCCCCCCGGCCGCACGTATGCAGCCGCCCCTACAAGCACATCATACTGTACCTGAGGCAGACGGGACATCGCATCCAAATCCTTGTATTTGATGTCCGGCTTTTTTCCGATCACACCCAGGCCGGAGCATGGCGCGTCGCACAGTACACGATCCGCTTTTCCGATCAGGGACTCCTTTGGGCTCCGTGCATCCCGCGCTTCCGTTTCCAATATAGACAGTCCAAGCTTCCTCGCTCCCCGCTCTATCAGGGAAAGCTTGTTTTTGTGAAGGTCAAAAGCATAAATCCTTCCCTGATCTTCCATGTCCATCGCCATGGCAAAACTCTTGCCTCCGGGAGCTGCGCAGACGTCCACCACAGTATCCCCGGGGCAAGCGCCCAAAACAGAGGCACACAAAGCAGACGCCTCGTCCTGCACAAACCAGTCACCAGATTCTACACCTTCCAGCACGCCGTCAAAAGATGTAACTTTTACACACCCATTGCACAAATCGGATACCACACCGCCCAAGCGCCGCGCAGCATCCGACGCCCCGACCCGCAGCGTGTTGATCCGCAGCGCCGGTTTCTCTTTTTCCAAAAAAGCTGCAAAAATTCTCTCTGTCGTGTCTTTACCAAACCAATCCAAAAACGCTGCGCAAAGCGGAGCCGGCACCGAATACCGCACCGACAGATCCTGCTTGTCCGCCCGATCCGGCAGAGATACCGCACAGCCGCCCCGGACAAAGGTACGCAACAGCGCATTGACAAAGCCCCTTCCCTTCGCCGGTGCCAGAGACACAGACTGAGACACGGCAGCATGCGGTGGAATCCGGTCCATATAGGCCAGCTGATAAAGCCCTATACGCAGCGCGCACAGCACCCCCTCGTCCAGTGTGGTCAACTGGCGACCGGAAAGCGTACCGATGATATAGTCCAAAGTAATCAGCCGTTCTGTAACCCCGTATACAAGTGCCGTATAAAGGCCCCGGTCTGCCTCAGACAACTGCATGCGGGAAAGCATTGTCCCCACTTCCAAATTGGTATACTTCCCAGCCCGCATTTTACATAGGGAGGCATACGCAGCCCGCCGGCCGGGATTTACAGTTTTTATCTCGTCCATGCCAGCCGGTCTCCTGCCTGTATCCGTCTGCCCCGCACAAAATCGGCGGCACGCATTTTGCTTTTTCCTTCCGGAAGGACACCGGTAATCCATATTTTTTGCCCATCTCCGCAGGCCACATAAAAGCCCTCATCAGTAAGGTCTGTCACCGTTCCCGCCGCCGCACTGGAGGTTCCCTGCGCAGGCTTTGCAGACAAAACTTTCAATAACTTCCCATCAGGCGTCCTGGTCATCGCCAGCGGATACGGAAACAGCCCCCGAATCTGCCACAGGATGGCATTTGCATCCCTGGAAAAATCCAGTACGCAATCTGCCTTTTCAATCTTGGAGGCATAAGTCGCCTGTGTGTCGTCCTGCCGCACCGGCACCGCCTGACCCGTTTCCAGCAGCGGCAGCACCTGCACCAGCAGTTTTCCTGCCATTGCCGCAAGGCGGTCATGTACTGTTTCAAAAGTATCTTCTTCTGTAATAGGGGTCTTATCCCACAGAAGCATGTCTCCGGTGTCTATCCCCGTATCCATATACATGATCGTGATGCCGGTCTCCGACGCTCCTTCCATAACGGCCCGCTGGATGGGCGCCGCCCCCCGATACTTCGGAAGCAGAGAACCATGTGCATTGATACACCCAAGTCGTGGATAATCAAGAATATAAGACGGAAGAATCTTCCCATAGGCAACCACAATGATTACATCCGGATCCAACGCAGACAGAGTATCTGCAAAGGCCCCGTCCCGCAAAGTCTGGGGCTGATACACAGGGATTCCTCTCTCTTGGGCAAATACTTTCACCGGCGGTGGGATCATATGGTATCCCCTCCCCTTCGGTTTGTCCGGCTGCGTCACAACCGCCACCACCTGCTGCCCCGCCTCTACAAGACTTTGCAAACAGATCTGCGCAAAATCCGGTGTCCCCATAAAAAGAATCCGCATACTCCTGTCCTCACTTTATTCCTGCGTCTCGATTTTGCACTCTTCAGCGTGGTCGATGAACAAAATTCCATCCAAATGATCGATCTCGTGGCAGAATGCCCGAGCAGTCAATCCGCTTCCGCTCACCGTAAACAGATTTCCTTCCCGGTCCATTGCACGTACAGTGACATGCATCGGACGATCGGTATATCCCCACCTGCCGGGTACGGACAAACATCCCTCCAATTCGTGCTGATGTCCGCTTTGCTCTATGATCTCCGGATTGATGAGTTCTATCATCTTATCATTTTCATCTACCACAATCACCACGCGTCTGCGCACTCCAACCTGGGGCGCTGCAAGCCCTGCACCATCTGCATATGCCAGCGTCTCACGCATATCGTCCAACAAAGTAAGAATGCGGGGCGTGATCTCTTCCACCGGTCTGCATTTTCCCCGCAAAACCGGATCCCCTACTTGTACAATATTTCGAATCGCCATCTCTTCCTTCTCCTCTTTTATGTAAATCATAGACTGGAGGGATTCAAATCCGCACTGATGACAAGATTTTTGGTTCCCTTCTTACCAAAATCAACCAGCAGACTGCTGATCATTTTTCGTGCCAGCCTGTTCAACCTGCACTTTATCACCAAGCGCATCCTGCAAACATTCTGTACCCGATAGACAGGCGCCTCGAAAGGTCCAAACACTACGGCTGTCACCTCCGAATACGCCCCCTCAAGAAGTTCTTTCACTTTTTCTGAAAGCTTTGCAGCAGATGCGGCAAGAAGCGCCTCGTCACTGCTGCACAATGTGATTACAGCAAGATCGCAGAAGGGAGGAAAAGACAGCGCCTGCCGCAGGGGAAGCTCCCGCTCATAAAAGGATTTGTAGTCCTGCATTGCCGCCAGACGGATTACCGGAGAATCCGGATTGCAGGTCTGTACCACCGCAACTCCCGGCTCGTCTGCACGCCCTGCCCGACCGATCGCCTGGGTCAACATCGCAAATGTGCGCTCCGCCGCTCGATAATCGTCCAGATAAAGACTACCGTCTGCATTCATAATGCCCACCAGTGTCACCTTTGGAAAATCGTGCCCCTTAGTGACCATCTGCGTTCCCAAAAGCACATCCGCGTCTCCCTTGCGAAAACTGTCCAGCAGTTCCTGGTGGGACATTTTCGTCTGTGTGGTGTCCATATCCATCCGCAGTACCCGCAGCCCGGGTACAAGCCGCTGGATCTCCTCCTGTGCCTGCTGCGTGCCGCAGCCCATAAACCGAAAATGTTCCGCTCCGCAGGACGGACATTTTTGCGGCACCGGCTCGCGGTGTCCACAATAATGACAAGACAGTCCTCCTCTCTGGCTGCGCCGGCGAAGATAATCCTCGGCATCCTCCGCCTCTCCAATGGGCGCATGGGCGTGATATGTGAGAGATACGGAACAATTGGGGCACCGAATTGGCTCTCCGCATACTCGGCAGCTGACGGTACTGTTGTACCCACGGCGGTTCAAAAATACAATAGCCTGAGATTTCTTGTCCCGCACTTCCTGCAGCCGCTCCAAAAGAGCACTGCCGATATGTGAGGTATTGCCCACATCCGCTTCGCTGCGCATATCGCTGACTACCACATCCGGCAAGTGGGCATTGCCGTAGCGTTGGGTCATTTCAATCAACGTATAATATCCCGACTTTGCCTTGTAATAGGAAAGCATGGAGGGCGTCGCAGAGGAGAGAAGCATCAGAGCGCTATGCTGTCCGCAGCGGTATCGCGCCACATCGTGGGCGAGGTACTTGGGATCTGCATCCGATTTATAGGTATGCTCCTGCTCCTCGTCTATGACGATCATGCCGATTTTGGGAAGCGGTGCAAAGATCGCACTGCGGGTGCCGATGACCACATCTGCCATTCCCCGGCGAATCCGCTTCCAAGTGTCATACCGTTCCCCGGCAGAAAGCCTGGAGTGAATCACCGCTACCCGGTCGCCGTAGCATCGGCAAAAGTACTGCACCACCTGAGGCGTAAGAGAAATCTCCGGCACCAAAATGATCACCCCGCGTCTATCCTGCAAAACCCGGTCGACCATCTCCTTGATTACGCGGGTCTTGCCGCTGCCGGTCACACCGTGAAGCAGTGCCGCCGCCGTGCCGGAAGCATATAAGGCCTCCAGCTTTTCATATGCCGCCCGCTGCTCCTGGGACAGATCCCCGGCGTCTTCCATCGCCGTAAAGCCCTCCTCCATGGCATAGGGATTGCGAAAACTTTCCACCCGTTCCACCAGAACCATCTTCTTTTTTTCCAGAGCATCCAACTGTGCCCTGGCTCTGGCGCCGATATACTCAAACAATTCCTCTGCGCTGATCCTTCCTGTTTTAGACAGCGTCACAAGAATGCGCGCCTGAAGAGGACTTTTCATTTTACTGGCTGTAACCATGTTTGCAAAGGGGTCCATCGCTGGAGAAACAAATGCATCATACCGATCGCCGGAGCGAATCCGAATCTTAGATTGACGGGTGATGATTCCCGCCTTCACCAAAGAGGCCGCCAGCGTCGCAGCCTCATCTCCAAACTTAGATTTCAGCTGCTGAGCAGACACCTGTCCTCTGGCCTTGATATAAGAATAAAAAATCAGTGCTTTTTCGGACAACTTCTTTAATTTTCTATCATAATCCCCTTCGGCGGCACTGTAATAATCGAGCATTTGAGACATAGCTGCTGCGGGAACAACCGTACGCACAGCCTCCCCAAAGGTACAAAGGGTGTAGTCACACAGAAAACGGCAGATCCCAAGCATTTCCCGGTCCAGCAAAGGCGTGTCTCCCAGCACGGATACAATAGGCTTTGTATCCTCAAACTCGGAAAATCCGCATACCTCTGTGACAACAGCGCGGGCCTGTCGATTTCCACGCCCGAAAGGCACACTAACAAGGCTTCCCGGAAAAATCTGCCCGGAAAGATTGGAAGGGATGTAATATTCGTAACTGCGATCCACATGATATGGCACATCCAAAACATATACCCGGGCAAATTCCCTGACCATACGCCACTCCTTCAAAGCCCATATACCAATACTGCCGCCGGAAACGGCGGCAGTCGTCATCAACCCATTATTCTGCGGATGTTGCCTCGGAATTTGCAGACATCTCTTCCCCGTCCTCGCCCGCAGCGGTATCCGTATCCGTAAGCCCTACAATCACAAAATCTCCATTGTACAGACCGCTAATCGCAGTTTTCACCGCTTTATCATCCCGATATTCCTTGCGGATCATAGAAGCAATGCTCTTGTCTGTCTCTTTATTGGCGATCCGCCGTTCCGCAAGCTCTCTTTGGGCCACGTATTCGTCCGTAATCATCCTTGCGCACTTTGCAACAGCAATCACCAGTACGTACCTGTTGAACTTGCCATGGGTGAGATCCGCAATCGATGGGGTAATCATATTCATATCTGTTTTCCGCCTTTCTTTTCTTTATATGAAAAAAGCTTCTATCTCGTCCGTCATCCTACAGGCACGGGCGCTCTCCGCACGGATGATCTCGCAAATATGCCTGGCACATGCTTCTATCTCATCCCGCCGATTGACAACAATGTAATCATATCCCGGTGCAAGCCTTATCTCTTCCCGAGCCCGCGCCAGACGTTTTTCCACTGTTTCCAGGGACTCCGTACCACGCCCAAGGAGCCGCTGCCGCATTTCCTCGATGGTAGGAGGCATAAGCATGATGGAAACCGCATCCGGATACAGACGCTTGATCTGGGCGTTGCCTTCCACTTCGATCTCCAAAATAAGGTTCTTTCCAGACTCCAAAATCCGCCGTGCTTCCCTCTTGGGTGTTCCGTAATAATTTCCACAGTAGCAGGTGTATTCCAGCATTTCTTCCCGGGCGACCATCTCCTCAAAAGCGTCCCGATCCATAAAATAATACTCTCTGCCGTCTTCTTCCCCTTCTCTGGGCGGTCTGGTGGTAGCCGATACAGAAAGGGCGATTTCCGGCATCATTTCCCGCACGCGGCGCATCACCGTCCCCTTCCCGCCTCCGGAAGGCCCGGATATCACAACCAAAAAGCCAGGCTTAGCCACGATGGAGTTCCTCCTCTTCCTCTCCGGTCAGCCGCGCTGCGATCGTTTCCGGCTGGATAGAGGACAGCACAACATGATCGCTGTCCGTGATCAGGATCCCTCTGGTCCTGCGCCCGCTGGTACAGTCGATGGCACGGCCGCTGTCTTTTGCATCCTGCACCAGCCGCTTGGCAGGTGCGCTGTCCGGCCCGATCACTGCCACCACACGCGCCGCTGCCACCATATTGTTAAATCCTACATTGATAAATTTCATCGTTTTCTGCCCGTTTCCAATGTCTATTCAATATTCTGCACCTGCTCCCGGATCTTTTCCAGCAGTGCCTTCACATCTACTACCAAATGCGCAATTTTTGCATTTCCCGCTTTGGAACCAATGGTGTTGATTTCTCGATTCATCTCTTGAAGCAAAAAATCCAGCTTGCGACCCACCGCCTCACCACGGTCGACGATCTCCCGAAATGTTGCAAAATGACTATCCAGCCGCACCAGTTCCTCATCGATCGCAGCTTTGTCCGCATAGATCGCAGCTTCTGTTAAAATGCGCTGTTCGCTGGCGTCCGCATCAAAATCCTGTAAAAACTTTTTGATCCGTTCCACAAGCCTTGGGGCATATCCCGCTGTGTCCGCCGCTGAAATTGCCCCGATCTCTGTACAAATCTTTCGAATCGCAGCAATCTTGTCCCAGATGTCTTCGATCAGACGGCGTCCTTCTGCGGTGCGCTGCTCCAAAAAAGAATCCAATGCCCCAGTCAAAACCGGATATATATCCGCCCAATCCCGCGCGTCTCCATCCTCCGGCGCACGCAGGGAAAAAAGCTCCTTATTCTGGGCCACCCGCATCACAGACAAATCGTCCCGCAATCCAAACTGATCCCGCAGCTGCTCCAGCGCACGAATGTAGGAGGCGGCAAGCGCGGTATCCAGCACCACATCCGTTCCCGTCTGCTGCAATATCTCAACGCCTATATATACCTCTACCTTGCCCCGGGCTACGCCCCGTTGGGTCAGGTACGCTTTCACTTTTTCCTCCAGATATGCATAGATGCGAGGCAGCTTTACCGTGGCATCCAAATACCTGCTGTTGACAGATTTTATTTCTACCGTGATGATCCTGGCTCCATCCGCCGAAGCACCTTTGCTTCTGCCGAACGCCGTCATGCTACTGAGCATATGGGAAAACAACCCTTCCATGCAATTCACAGCCGTCTTATATACCGCCAGTGCATATAAATACAGCCTTTCGATACTTATTTATTATATACCTCCCGCTTTTGTTTGTCAACTTTTCCGCCGCTTTTTTTCATCCTTTCCTCCCATAGAACAGCGACCGCATTCAGCAAGATCGGTGCAAGGATCATTCCCGCCACACCGGCCAGACAAAATCCCGCATATACAAAGATCAACGCCACTACGGGATGGACCCCAGCATTTTTTCCTAATATCCTGGGTTCTACTGTCTGCCGTACAATATACATAACGCCCAGCAGCACCAAAAGCTGGATCCCCCGCACAGCATCTCCCTCCAAAAAGGCCAGTGCCGCCCAGGGAATCAAAACCGTTCCCACCCCCAGCACCGGTAAAACATCGATCACAGCAATGAGCAGCGCCGCCAGAAAGGCGTAGCGCACCCCCATAATCAAAAATCCACATAAAAGCTCTGCAAAGGTGATCAGCATGATCACAGTATATGCCCGTACAAAGCGTCCCAGTCCCCGCATCACAATAGATGCTGCTCCCCGCGCCTTTTCTATTGCAGGCCGCGGAAAAATTCCCTCCGCCATTTTGCTGACGCCGCCTCTGTCCAGGCAAAAATAAAACAATGCAATGATCCCCACAAACAAAGTGAATATAAAGGAAGGAAGATGACCTAAAAGCGCACCCGCACCGCCGGCAATCCAGGTGCTGATCTGCGTGACGGCACCCTTTGCCATTTCCGGCAGAGCGTCGGAAAAATCGCCCGATCCCAGATGAAACCGCTGTCCAAAGGCCTCTATTTTGTCCGCAAGCCGACTGACCGGATTGTCCGGCTGATTGAGCATTTCGCTCAGAGAGGTAATCGCATCGGAAGCCTCCCGGACCAGCACAGACGCTCCAAACCACAAAAGCGCCGTCAGCAGCGCCGCAGTGAGAATGATCAACACCACCGCCCAGAAGGCCTGGGAGGTTTTCGTTTTTCGATACATCCACCGGGCAATGGGACGCACGCCGCAGGAAAGGACATAGGCTACAGCAAAGGGCAGCAGGATCGGAAGCGCATATTCCAGCAGCAGCCAAAGTCCTGCCGCACAAATCATCCCGCAAAATCCATAAAGTGCAAAACGAAGCAGTTTCTCCGTCGTCATACCGAGCCCTCCTGCAGTTTCCTTCTTCCAAGTATATGCCACTTTTTTGAATTATTAACAAAAAGCGCTTTACATAAAATCATAGTTTTGCTATAATATGGAAAATATCTCGGCAAAATGGAAAAAGAAAGGAACACTTATGAAAAAAGCTTTGTGTTTGACGCTCGCCCTCCTTTTGTGCGGCCTGCTCACAGCGTGCTCCGGCGGTGACGACCCTGTCCATGTGGAAATGTCCGTAAAGGATTTCGGCACCATTCAGTTGGAGCTGTATCCCGATATCGCGCCCATTACGGTGGAAAACTTTGTCTCCCTGGCAGAAGACGGTTTCTATGACGGATTGACGTTTCATCGGATCATCTCCGGATTTATGATCCAGGGGGGAGACCCCAACGGAGACGGCACCGGCGGCAGCGGCACGGAAATCAAAGGGGAGTTTTCCGCAAACGGCGTGGAAAACGATTTGTCCCACACCCGGGGCGTCATTTCCATGGCAAGAAGCCAGGACTATGACTCCGCTTCCAGCCAGTTCTTTATCGTACACGGGGACAGCACCTATTTAGACGGACAATATGCCGCATTCGGCAAGGTAACAGAAGGAATGGACGTAGTAGACGAAATTGCTTCCGTTGAGGTGGATCCGTCAGACGGATCTACACCCCTTACGCCAGTCTATATCGAATATGTCAAAGTGGTCGACTGAACACATTTTCTGCAATTGCAGACAATTTAGGAGAACTTCTATGAAAACAAAAACGATTTGCGCAACCATTACCATGGAAAACGGGGGCAAAATACAACTGGAACTGTATCCCGATATCGCGCCTGCCACAGTGGAAAATTTTGTCTCCCTGGCAAACGAAGGGTTTTACAACGGTCTGATTTTCCACCGGGTCATCCCCGGATTTATGATCCAGGGAGGCGATCCCCTGGGAAGCGGCTTCGGCGGCAGCGGCAAAACCATCCCGGGAGAATTTTCCGCAAACGGATTTGACAATCCCCTTTCCCACACCCGCGGCGTCATTTCCATGGCGAGAAGCCAGGATTTTAACTCCGCTTCCAGCCAGTTTTTCATCATGCATGCAGACGGCACATTTTTAGACGGACAATACGCCGCCTTCGGAAAAGTGACAGACGGAATCGACGTAGTGGATGCCATTGCCGGTGTACAGACCAATGCCCAGGACAAACCGATTGCGGAACAGCGCATTTCGGAAATTACCATCGGATAAGAAAAAACAAAACAATAAACGGCAAATGTTTTACATTTGCCGTTTATGCTTACTCTACAAAAAGAGAGCGGCTTTGCCGCTCTCTTTTTTATGGACTCTTTTCTGCCCTTATCGCTTTATTTTACAAAGCTTCTTCTCTTTTTGTAGACAACCACGCAGCCCACTCCCATCACGATTGCCGCAAGGGCAATGTACAGCATGGCGTCTCCGGTAGCCGGCAGATAGAAGAAGTAGTCTGACGGATGCAGATCCAGATCTGCCGCCTCTATGGTGTCTGACGTGGGTTTGATGACAAACTCAAAGAACAGCGCGCCTACATCCAGGGACCGCACCTGCTGGAAGTCCGTGATTTCCAGGAAGTACACACCGTTTCCTTGATTCTCAAGAGTGTATGTACCTTCGTTCAAGCCGGCAATGGAATCCAAGGTGCCCGCATCGGGATTCATGGAAAGGGTAAAGTTCAGCGTCGTCGCAAGCTTGTAGTCAGAAGTTACATATACAGGAAGACGGAAGTTGCCGTCCTCGTCCTTGTATACGCCTGTAATGTCCAAATCACCGCCGCCGGTGATCGGAGTCGTTTGCGTACCGCCTCCGCCGCCACCATTACCAGGATCTTTTTCCGTAACATTCTCAGGCGCCGGACCTACCGCATTGTAAATGCGGATGTTGTCCATCTGCAGGTTGGTGTTGAACATACGCCACAGCATCATCGTGCCGTTTTCCAAGTGGTCCTCAGAGCTGTAGAAGAAATACCGGTTCCAGATGTTCTCATCAAAGATGGGTTCATCGTCGATATAGAGACGCACGGTACAGGAGTTGTTGTCAAATACAAATCTCCAGTTGTACCATCTGTTGGGCTCCAGGTTAAAATCTCTTACTGCAATTGCCGTAGAGGAATCGTCCCGCGTCTCAGAGGGAATGATCTTGAACTGCCTGTCGTTGAAGTAATAACCGATCTCATAATCGTAACCGGTCGAACCGCCGAACCAGTTGAAGATCGCAGGAGAATACTTATCCAGGCCGCCTTCCGGATCTCCGGCATAAGTGCCTGTATACATGATGTCGAATTCAAAGGTGTGGGAAAGCGGGAAGCGATGCTCGTTTCCTTCGCCCTCGCCCCGGCTGTCGATGTAGGTCTGTCCCACTGCAGGGTCTGTGTAGTCCAGTACCATGCCGTGCTCCGGATCCCCGGAATCCACTACCATACCTGCTGCTGTGCCGCCCCAGATATCCAAATCGTGATCGGGATCCTCGTCATAGGTGAGCGCAGTCAGCTGATCCTTGGAAGACAGCGGATTCTGACGTGCGGTATCTCCAGCCAGATAATCATAATATACGCCCGGATCAAAGCCGGTCAGGTCTCTCTCGAACCGCTCCAAATTGGCAGGGTCATAAAATTCATATCCAGACGGTGTTACCGTATCGGCCACCAGTGTCACACAGTTGGAACCGCCGCAGGTAGCTTCCGCCTCATCCTTCTGGGGATTGAGCACGCCGCTGCCCCAGGACAGTGCGTGGGTATAACCGGTAGAATTCTGCTCTGCGTTGAACACGACCATGGTCATGCCCAGTTCCCGGCCGATGCCGCCCCAGGCGTCTTCACCCACTGTCTTTGTAGTATCCAATGTTACAACGCTGGTTTCATTGTAGAAGACGTAGCTCCACGGGAGAGCAATCTCATAAGTAGTAATACCATTGGCCGTGTCGGTGGAGTAATCCAAACCTGCAGGAGCCACCGCCACCAAAGCCGCGCCCTTGGCGGGATTGTTGTATGCGGTCATACCGATCTTTCTGGTATTTTCATACATCTCGGTAAAGCCGCCTACAATCTGCACATAGCCTACCAGGAAGTCCGGCACCAGATCCGGATACAGCCAGGGTTCCTTTTCCGGGCTGTAGGAAGGAAGGAAGGTATAGCCTCCCATCAGGGAGTTGGGCCCCTCGTAGTCTACGATAAACTGGAGCGAATCCCCGTTCCAGGTATTGCCCCGGCCGCCCTTCAGGGAATGGCCGTCGGGATCGGTCACTTTAACGCCCACATAGAAGTAGTTCGCATCCCAGCGGAGCCACACTTCATAGGACATGACTTTGTCCTGTGTGCCTACACCGGGTCTCCAGTAAAAGAAGGAGTTGTTGACCGGAGCACTGTCGCCCACCTTCGCCGCAGTATCACTTTTTACGGTAAAGTTAGCCACCCCCCACTCCGCTCTGCTTATGTACCCGTCGATGGTAGGCGGCTGGGTAAACAACATCGCGTTGGTATATGCAATGTATTCCGCATCACCCTGCGCAGCGCCTACCGGGATTGCCAGTGCAACGGCAGAAAACAGCATTGCAGCGAGCAAAACCCACGTAATCGTTTTTCTCATACAATTACCTCCAAGAAAATTAGCATCTGTGCAAGAATGTGCACAGAGATAGCCTTACATGCTCATTATATATAGATTCACTAAATTTGTCAATAGAGAACTTGAAAAGTCGTTGATTTTTTATGAAAAAATTCTGGAAATTTTCCTCGCGTCAAAAAGATCAGACAAAAGGCGACACGTCCAGGTGCGCCGCACCTTACGTAGTTTCCTCTTCCCCGTCCTGTTCTCCCGCGGCGAGCTTGCCGCACGCAGGGCAGATCAGTGTTTCGGGATCCAGGGTTTCATCGTAGCAGATGGTCTCGCCGCAGTTTGCGCACATCAGCATCCGCCGTTCCCCTTCTTCACAGCCGCAGCAGTCCTCACAGCCGCAGCCATCTTCCTCATCCTCTTCCTCATCTGCGCACTCTTCTGCAAAAAGCAGCTCTTCCACATCTCCCAGGTCCGCGTCCAGTTCCTCGATATAGTCGTTCAGGCGGGCGCATTCCTGTTCCAACGCCTCTACAGATGCGCTCAAATCTGCCACAAGAGACAAAAGCTCGTCGATCAGCTTTCCCTCCGGCTTCGTACGGTCCAGCTCCAGTCCCTGGGCAAGGCCCTTGAGATATGCACTTTTTTCTCCAAGTTTCATTTTTTGTTCCTCTCTCTCCTATGCCATTGCAAATGCGTAAATAAATGGGGCCGAAACGCATTTTTCGCTCCGGCCGCCTTTTTCCAAATATTTATGCCCGCTCCAAATACTCGCCGGTCCTGGTATCGATCCGAACACGCTCTCCCTGATTGATAAAGAGCGGTACGCGAATCACCGCGCCCGTTTCCAGCGTGGCGTTCTTGGTAGCGCCTGTAGCCGTATCGCCTTTTACGCCGGGGTCCGCATCTGTGATCTCCAGCTCCACAAACATGGGGGGCTCCACGGAAAACACATTTCCCTTATAAGACTTAATGGTGCAAATCATCTCTTCCTTCACATACTTGAAGTTTTCGGAGAGCTTGTCTGCATTCAGCGGGATCTGCTCATAGGTTTCCATATCCATAAAATAGTAGAGTTCCCCGTCGTTGTACAGATACTGCATCTCCTTGCGGTCGATGCGCGCATCCTCAAATTTATCTGTGGGAGAAAAGGTCTTTTCCACCACTGCACCGGTGATCACATTGCGCAGCTTGGTACGCACAAAGGCAGCGCCCTTGCCGGGCTTTACATGCTGAAACTCGATCACCTGCATCACCTGTCCGTCCATATCAAAGGTGACACCGTTCTTAAAATCGCCTGCTACAACCATACACTCAGTTATCCTGCCTGTCAGGATAGCTCCTTTCCTGTATTCCAAATAAAAATCCCTTGTTCCGTATTATTTTAATACATAGCGGCGCATTTTGCAAGAGGGTTGCGTCATTTTTTGCCATATCTGTGAAAATTTATATTTCAATCAATTCCTTTGGGCAATGGGTCAGATTCCGTGCACCCCCAGGCACGATGCACACCATGTCCTCGATCCGGCAGCCATATTTGCCCGCCAGATAGATTCCAGGCTCTACCGTGACGATTTCCCCGGCGCGCAGTCTGGCGTCGCCGCTGCGGATATTCAAATTGGGAGATTCGTGAATCTCCAGGCCCACGCCGTGGCCCAGTCCATGACCAAATGTCCCGGCATATCCGGCACCATCGATGATCTCCCGGGCGATCTGATCCATTTTGAAGCAGGATTGTCCTTCTCCGATCGTCTCCAGCACGGCATTTTGCGCCTGGAGCACCGTATCGTACACGCGCCGCATGGCATTGTCCGCCTTGCCGATGACCACGGTACGGGTCATGTCGGAATGATACCCCTCAAAAACCGCACCGAAGTCAAAAGTCAAAAAGCCCTTTTCCAGAGATACGTTTCGCGGCACGCCGTGGGGGGAGGAGGAATTGGTCCCGGATACAGCGATGGTCTCAAAGCTGATCCCCTGGGCGCCGTTCTTCTTCATCAGATATTCCAGCTCCGCCGCAAGGTCCATCTCCGTGGCCGCATACGTGATCCGGGGCAAAAGCTGCGCAAAAGCTGCTTCCGCAATTCGCTGGGCCCTCTCCACACATTCGATTTCGTAGGCGTCTTTGACACTGCGCAGCTTTTGAAACAGATCTCCGACAGGTACAAATTGAACCCCCGGACAATCGCGCTGAAGCGCAGCCAGGGCACGGCAGGTAAGGGTGCCGTCCTCATAGCCTACTGTGCAAAGATCCGCCGCAGTGCAGAGCATAGGCAGCCACACTTTGCGGGGCTCCTCCGGCATGATGACTTCATATACTTCCCCGGGAATGCTTCGCCGCGCCGCTTCAATGTATCGGAAGTCCTCAAAGGCCCAGGCTCCGTCTCTCCCGATGAGCAGAGCTCCGTCGGGATTGGAAAACCCGCTGGCATACAGGTGGTTTTCCGTGCCCGTAACCCAGACGGCATCCAGCTTCATCTCCTCCATCGCCGCCCGAATCGCCTGCAGGCGGCCGGTTATGATCTCTTTCATTTTCTCCCACGCTCCTTTATTTTCTGCATTTGCCAATATTTGTGTACATAAGGCTTTTCCAAAAGGCGCTTGCACCGAAAGAAAAGCGTCTTTTTATCCCGGATGGGGGGAACGATCCACGCAGGAATTCCAAACCGCTTTCCTGCAGCGCAGTCGGTGAGCAGCTGATCCCCCAAAAGGATCGCCTGCTCCCGCCCCACTCCCAGCTGGTCGCACGCTGCCTGCAAATATTTGGTCCTGGGCTTTCCTGCCTTTGCAAAGGCCACACAACCCAAAGACGCATTGAAAAGCTCTACCCGTTCCCAATTATTATTGGAAACGAAAGCGATGGAAATCCCCGCTGTGCGCATTTTTTCGATCCACTCCGCAAGCTGCTTGGGCGGCTGGGGGTCTTCATAAGTGGCAAGGGTATTATCGATATCACAGAGAAGGACGCTGCGCCCCGCAAGGCGCACCATTTCCGGCGTAATTTCATAATAGTGTGCAAACATTCGATCGGGCACAAGCCATCTTTCAAAAATCAAAATATACTCCCTCATATGCATTTGATTATTTGACAGTATAACACAAGAGCATTTTTTTCGCAAGTAAGGCAGATGCACATGATTTTCAGAAAGTTAATAATCTTGTCCAGAATCAGCAATACATGCACATTAAAATATATTCTAATCAAATGTATCGTGAGGTATCCTATGAGCTTTCGTGAGCGTATCGCCCGCTTCTTTTCCGGCCGCTACGGCATTGACGGCCTGTATTACGGGCTTCTTGCGGCATTTCTGATCCTTTGGATTCTGCGGGTGATCCTTGCAGACTTTTCAGTCGCTGGAATATTGATCTATATTCTGGAGACAGTGCTGCTTTTTTGGATGCTGTACCGGTGTCTGTCCAGGAACATCGCCGCACGCCGGCGGGAAAACGAAAGATTCCTCTCCTTTTTCAAAGGAATCAAAAACTTTTTCATACTGCAGAAAAACAAGATCCGGGATTGGAAGCATTACCGTTACAAAAAATGTCCTTACTGTAGAGCAGTGCTCCGCCTGCCCAAAAGAAAAGGGACGCATTCGGTGATCTGCCCCCGCTGTTCCCGGCGATTTGACGCAACGACACGGATTTGAGGTGAAAAGCAAAATATGGAAAATCACACGCGACACGGCGGAACGCTTCAGCTGGAAGTAGTCACCAGTTTTATTCAGGCACGGATTTCCTTTGAGCGGATCATGACGCCCATCACACAGCAATTTGGGCTCACCCCTCTTTCCGCCATCACACTCAACCTGATTGCGCATCAGAAAAACCCCACCGTAAGCACAGTGTTTAGAACACTGGATCTCAATCAGGGAAATGTCTCCTCCATGTGTAAAAAACTGGAACTGGAAGGCTTCATCCTGCGGCAGCGCTGCAAGACGGATGAACGAAGCGTAGTGCTGGAAATTACAAAAAGAGGGCAAAGCGCTTTGGACGGAATTGAACACACCCTGCGGGAATATTTTGAAAACGAGCAAATCGTCTCCCAAAAGGATTTTTCCAAAGCCGTCGCCGGGATCGAGGCACTGCAGCGAATCGTGGGAAATATAGAAAAACGGGTCATCAAAAAAGACGGGGATACACAAAATGCTTGAACTGAAGAATATAACAAAAACGTATACTACCGGAGACATTCAAACCACCGCATTGGATCAGGTAAGCCTGTCCTTCGGCAGCAATGAATTTGTGGCGATCCTGGGCGCCAGCGGATCCGGAAAGACTACGCTGCTTAACATCATTGGAGGACTGGACCGGTATGACGCGGGGGATCTGATCATAAACGGTACCTCCACCAAGGAATACAAAGACCGCAGCTGGGACTCCTACCGCAATCATTCCGTAGGATTTGTCTTTCAAAGCTACAATCTGATCCCCCATCAGTCGGTACTGTCCAATGTAGAACTGGCGCTCACCCTTTCCGGCGTCTCCAAGGGAGAACGGCGCAGGCGGGCGAAAGAAGCTCTCTGCCAGGTAGGACTTGCCGATCAGCTCCATAAAAAGCCCTCCCAGATGTCCGGAGGCCAGATGCAGCGGGTAGCAATTGCAAGGGCGTTGGTCAATGATCCGGAAATCATCCTTGCCGACGAACCCACCGGTGCGCTGGACACAGAAACCAGCGTGCAGATCATGGAACTGCTCCGGCAGGCGGCACAGAACAGACTGGTAATCATGGTCACCCACAACCCGGAGCTGGCGCAGACCTATGCCACGCGGATCGTACGGCTGCAGGACGGAAAGATTTTGTCCGATACGCCCAATGCCGCCGGCATGGAAGGCATCCGGGCCAAAAAGACGCCGGAAGAACCCAAAAAGGAGAAGGAAAAACGGCCAGGAAAAACCTCCATGTCCTTTTTCACAGCGCTGTCTCTGTCTCTCAACAACCTGATGACCAAAAAGGCGCGGACGATCCTCACCTCTTTTGCCGGTTCCATCGGCATCATCGGTATTGCGCTGATCTTGTCCCTTTCCAACGGAATTCAGCTTTACATTGACCAGGTGCAGGAGGACACACTGTCCGGTTATCCCGTATCCATCCAGGCGGAAAACATGGATCTGGAAGAAATGCTCACCGCTTTCATGGGCTCCGAAGAAGTAGAATACAACGATGACAAGGTACATGCTTCTTCTCAGATGCAGGAGATGTTCAATGCGCTGGCGTCTGTAGATTCAACCACCAACAACCTGACAGATTTTAAGGTGTTTTTGGACAACAGCGAAGAAATAAAGGAATATACCAGCGCCGTACAGTACGGATACGGACTGGATCTTCTCATTTACGGCTACGATGTGGCGGGAAATTTCATTACTGTAAATCCCTCCACTGTTATGACAACCATGCAAAGCGCCATGGGAATCTCCTATGACGAAGAGACGCTGTCCTCCTCTCCCTATTCCCAGTACACTACACAGGGGATGCGCGTGTGGTCGGAGATCATGCCGGGGGCAAGCGGAGAATCCGTCAACGATGTGGTAAAAGACCAGTATGACCTGCTGGCGGGCTCCTGGCCGGACAATTACGACGAAGTCGTGCTGGTCGTCAGCAAAAACAATGAGCTCAGTGACGTATATCTGTATTCCCTGGGGCTGCGGGATCAAAGCGAAATCGAGGATATCATGTCCGCAGCTATGCGGGGCGAGGCGACAGAAGTAAAAGAAGAAACCTGGGAATACGAAGACTTTCTGAATCTTTCCTTCTATGCAGTTCTTCCCTCTGACTGCTATGCGGACAGCGATAAAGACGGCGTTTGGACAGATATGCGGGAAAACGAAGACTATATGAAAATCACGGCGGAAAACGGCATCCAGCTGCGCGTCGCCGGCGTTGTCCGACCAAATGAAGATGCAGCCGCCACTTCCATTCACGGCGCCATCGGCTACACTTCTGATCTGACACGGTATATAATCGAAAAAACCAATGAAAGCGCCATTGTACAGCAGCAAAAATCCGATGCGGCGACCGACGTATTTACGGGACTTCCCTTTGACGACGGCAGCACACAGGAGCCCGACACAGAGGAAAAAGCCCAGGCGTTTTTGGATTACGCCGCCGCGCTATCCCCGGAAGAAAAGGCTGCGCTGTATAAGCAGATCTCCACTGAAATCCCCGCAGAGACGCTGGAACAGATGACAGAAGAAGCAATGGCTGCCTATCCGGATCGCGCTTCCATGGAGGAAGTTGTCATAGAGGAATACAAATCGACCTCCGGCGCAGACGAAGAGACTGTGCGCAGCTACATCGACAAAATGACCGACGAAGAGATCAAAGAACTGGTGCGAAACGGGATTGCAGAAATGGCTGCCCGGCAGTATGCGGAAAAAGCCGAGGCGTCTCTCGCCGGCTATACTACAGAACAAATGGCCGCCGCACTGGACGGGCTTCTCGCCGCAGCCGACACCCAGCAGGTAGCTGCGCTGTACGACGGGCACATGCCTCCTTCCCTGTCGGAATCCACCTATGACGAAAACATGGCAAAACTCAGCGCGGTGGATCTGCAAACACCGACTTCTATCAACATCTACGCCTCCAGCTTCGAAGCAAAAGACCAGATCGCAAAACTCATCGACGATTACAACAGCGGCGTAGAAGAAAAGGACAAAATCGCCTATACAGACTATGTGGCAATCCTCATGTCTTCCATCACGACCATCATCCACGCAATTTCCTATGTATTGATCGCATTTGTCTCCATCTCCCTGGTAGTTTCTTCGATCATGATCGGCATTATCACATACATTTCCGTATTGGAACGGACAAAAGAAATCGGCATTCTCCGCTCCATCGGCGCATCCAAACACGATGTATCCCGGGTATTCAATGCAGAGACCCTGATCGTAGGGCTTGCAGCCGGACTGATCGGAATTGGGCTGACCGTCCTGCTGTGCATCCCCGCAAGCATCATCATCGAACATTTTACACAAATCCCTAACATGGCTGTATTGCCCTGGCAGGCGGGGATCATCCTGGTGGCCATCAGCATGATCCTCACCCTCATATCGGGTCTCATCCCCTCCAAGCTGGCCGCGAAAAAAGATCCGGTAGAAGCACTGCGCAGCGAGTAAGAAAAGATTTATACAACTCCTCCGCCGCTAAAGCGGCACCTCCCCTTACACAGGGGAGGCTTTTTTTACAAAAAGCACCTTTGGAGGAAACCGCCAACTTCCGGGATTGAAATTCAGAAAAGGCCCATTGTTTGTGGAGAGGTCTGAAAAAATAAAAGGCCCCCTTGTGGGGAGTTGCGCAGCAACTCCCCACAAGGGGACATGGGGGATTATTTCTCTCAATACGGAGCGCTGCCGGCCGTTCTGGGATAGGGGATCACATCCCGAATGTTGGAAATGCCTGTCAGATACATCACCATCCGTTCAAATCCCAATCCAAAACCGGCATGACGGGTGCTGCCCCAGCGCCGGAGATTTACATACCAGTCATAATCCGCCTCCCGCAGTCCGCATTCCTTCATGCGGGCAAGAAGTACCTCCAACCGTTCTTCCCGCTGGCTTCCACCGATGATCTCTCCCACTCCGGGTACCAGAAGATCCATTGCGGCAACAGTTTTCCCATCGTCGTTGAGACGCATGTAAAAGGACTTGATCTCCCTTGGATAGTCCGTCACGAACACCGGCCCGTGAAAGATTTCTTCTGTCAGATACCGCTCATGCTCCGTCTGGAGATCCCGCCCCCACGCTATGGGATACTGAAAAGCGCGGCCGCTCTTCTCCAAAAGCTCCACCGCCTGTGTATATGTCACCTGGCGGCACGCACTGCCGGCCAGTGCCTCCAACCGCTGCAGCAGGCCTTGGTCTGTAAACCGATTCAAAAAAGAAAGTTCAGCGGAACACTGCTGCAAGACATGCCGGAGAATGTGCTGCACCATGTCCCAGGCAAGGGCCATATCATCGGACAAATCCGCGAAGGCGATTTCCGGCTCGATCATCCAAAACTCCGCCGCGTGGCGCGCAGTGTTGGAATTTTCCGCACGGAAAGTGGGCCCGAAGGTATAAATCTTTCCAAAAGCCTGGGCAAAAGTCTCCCCTTCTAACTGGCCGGACACCGTCAGATTTGTACCGATGCCGAAAAAGTCCCGGCTCCAGTCTACCGCGCCTGTATCCAGCCGGGGCGGATCGTTGATATCCAGGGTGGTGACGCGGAACGTCTCTCCCGCACCTTCGCAGTCGCTTGCGGTAATGATGGGGGTGTGCACATATACAAATCCCCGCTCATGGAAAAACTGATGGATCGCATACGCCGCCTCGCTGCGTACCCGAAAGACTGCGGAAAACAAATTGGTCCTGGGACGCAGATATGCGATCTGGCGCAAAAATTCTGCCGAATGGCGTTTCTTCTGCAGCGGATAATCCGTTCCGCTGGCGCCCTCCAGCTGAACAAGGGCAGCATGGATCTCCAGCGGCTGTTTGGCATCGGGTGTGAGAAGCACCTTTCCCTTTACAATTACCGCAGCGCCCACCTGGTAGTGCACAACCGTATCATATTCCGGCAAAAGCTCCCGCTCCAAGACGATCTGTACTCCCTGAAAACAGCTGCCGTCGTTTACATCCATAAACGCAAAGGCCCTGGAATCCCGCAGGCTGCGCACCCATCCTCCGAGGGTTACTTCTCTGTCGGCATACACTTCCGGTGCCGCTAAGATATCCCGTATCACGTCCCGCTTCACTGCTGCTCATCCTTTCAAGGTTGCCTAAAATTGCAAGCGCCTCAGGAGCTTATGAGGCGCTTTACATGGAATTACTGATAGTATTCTACAAATGCATCAAACAAATGCATGTCATAGTCGCCCGGCACATTTTTGTAAAGGCCGCTGCCGATACGCTCGCTGTGCCCCATTTTCCCCAGCACACGGCCGTCGGGCGAGGTAATCCCTTCAATGGCACACACAGAACCGTTGGGGTTTTCCGGTGTCCGCGCCGCCGGATTCCCGGAGAGATCCACATACTGTGTGGCGATCTGTCCGTTTTCCGCAAGGCGGCGGACCCAATCCTCCGACGCCACAAATCGGCCTTCTCCGTGGGAGATGGGAATCGTATGGATGTCCCCAACCTGCACCTTCATGAGCCAGGGGGACTTGTTGGATGCGATCCGGGTATGCACCAGCATGGATTGGTGCCGACCGATGGTATTGTAGGTCAGCGTAGGACAGGTGTCGTCCGGATCTATGATTTTGCCGAAAGGTACCAGTCCCAGTTTGATCAGCGCCTGGAATCCGTTGCAGATCCCCAGCATCAGTCCCTCCCGCTTCTCCAAAAGCTCGCTGACAGCGTCCCGCACAGCGGCGCTGCGGAAAAATGCGGTGATAAACTTGCCGCTTCCGTCCGGTTCGTCCCCGCCGGAGAACCCGCCGGGAATAAAGATACCCTGCGCCTGGCGCACCGCATCGGCAAAGCTGCGCACAGATTCTGCAATTCCCTGGGCGCTGCGGTTGTTGATCACCATCACCCGAGCGGTCCCGCCGGCGCGCTCCACCGCCTTTGCGGATTCATATTCGCAGTTTGTACCTGGAAATACCGGAATCAGCATGGTAGGCCTTGCCGCAGATGCGGCAGGTTTCTTCCACGTCTTCACCGGATTCTGGAATACGGGAGCTTGTTTTTCAGAATGCCCTGCCTCTCTCGGAAAAACTTCTTCCAGACGACTGTCGTACCGTTTTGTAAGTGCCTCCAATGCTACCGTCTCTCCCGCAAAGGTGATACACATCTCCTCTGTGGTCTGCCCCAAAACAGACGCAAAGGGGATCTCCGCACCGTCGTCTGCAAGCTCTATGATAAAGGAACCGTACCGGTAGGCAAACAATTCCTCCAGAGAGACATCCGCAGCATAGGTAAATCCGATTCCGTTGCCGATCGCCATTTTGAATACAGCCTCCGCGGCACCGCCGAAGCCCGGCGTATATGCGCTGCGGATACGCCCATTTTCTGCAAGTGCAGAAACCGTGTCAAAAATCTGCAATACGTCCTGCGGACAGGGCATTCCCTTCTCATTGTACCTGGGACGCAGCCACAATACCCTGCTACCGGCGCGCTTAAACTCCGGAGACAGAATATTGCCGATCGTCCCGGTCGTCACCGCAAAAGAAATCAGCGTAGGCGGTACATCCATATGCTCAAAAGTGCCGCTCATAGAGTCTTTTCCGCCAATGGAGGCAACGGAATAATCCAGCTGGGCCCGCAAAGCGCCAAGCAACGCCGCAAACGGCTTGCCCCACCGCCGCCCGTCACGGCCGGGCTTCTCAAAATATTCCTGGAAGGAAAGGTATACGTCCCGAAAAGATGCCCCTGTAGCAATCAGCTTGGATATGGATTCCACCACCGCCAGGTATGCACCGGATGCAGGATCCTTCTCCAAAATATAAGGGTTGCCGCCCCAGGCCATCAGAGAGCAGGTATCCATGTCCCCGTGCTCCAGAGAAATCTTGTTGACCATCGCCTGGATAGGTGTGCGCTGATATTTGCCGCCGAAGGGCATCAAAACAGTCCCTGCACCCACCGTAGAATCAAAGCGCTCCGACAGCCCCTGCTTGGAACACACATTCAAATCCTGTACCAGCGCTGCCATACCGGACGCAAAGTCTGCAGGCACATCTTTTGCAAATGCCGAAGGCGCAGCAGGCGCCACGTCGATATGCTTGGGCGCACCGTTGGAATTTAAGAATTCCCGAGAGAGATCCACAATCCGTCTGCCGTTCCAGCGCATGGTGAGACGCGGCTCTGCCTGCACTGTCGCCACGACGGTCGCCTCCAGATTTTCCGCTTCTGCAAGAGCGATAAAACGATCCACATCCCGGGGACCCACGACAACCGCCATCCGTTCCTGAGATTCGGAAATGGCCAGTTCCGTACCGTCCAGTCCCTCATACTTCTTTGGAACCGCATTCAAATCGATGTCCAGTCCGTCCGCAAGCTCGCCGATGGCGACGGAAACACCGCCGGCACCGAAATCATTGCAGCGTTTGATCATGCGGGAAGCTTCCGCACCCCGGAACAGGCGCTGGAGTTTGCGCTCCTCGGGAGCATTTCCCTTCTGTACCTCCGCCCCGCAGGTCTCCAGAGAACGAATCGTATGGGACTTTGAGGATCCGGTAGCTCCACCGCAGCCGTCTCGTCCGGTGCGCCCGCCCAGCAGGATCACTGCGTCCCCGGGAGCAGGCCGCTCCCTGCGCACATTCTTTGCCGGTGCGGCCGCAACCACCGCACCGATCTCCATACGCTTCGCGGCATATCCGTTGTGATAGATTTCATCCACCTGCCCGGTGGCAAGGCCGATCTGATTGCCATAACTGGAATATCCCGCAGCAGCAGTGGTGACGATCTTTTTCTGGGGAAGCTTGCCGGGAATGGTGTCCGCAACCGGGCGGGTGGGATCTGCCGCACCGGTGACGCGCATCGCCGCATACACATAAGAGCGACCGGACAGAGGATCCCGGATGGCGCCCCCAATACAGGTCGCCGCACCACCGAAGGGCTCTATCTCCGTAGGATGGTTATGTGTCTCGTTTTTGAAGAGCAGGAGAAAGTCCTCTTCCCCTTTGTCTGTATGCACCTTGATTTTGACTGTACATGCGTTGATCTCTTCGCTCTCATCCAGACCCGGCAGTTTCCCCTGCGCCTTCAGATATCGGGTCGCCACGGTAGCGATGTCCATCAGGCAAATGGGCTTGGTGCGGCCAAGGTTTCGGCGCACCTCCAGATAGTCCTGATACAGCGCCTCCAGCGCAGCGTCTTCAAAAGTCACATGGTCGATTTCCGTGAGAAAGGTCGTGTGCCGGCAGTGGTCAGACCAATACGTGTCAATCATACGAATTTCCGTAATGGTGGGATCCCGCCGCTCCCCGGCAAAATAGTCCCGGCAGAAACGGATGTCGTCCAGATCCATGGCGAGACCATATTTTTCGACAAATGCCGCAAGTTCTGTATCCTGCAAGGCGGTGAATCCGGCAAGGATTTCCACTTCTTCCGGCACAGCATAGGCAGCCTCCAGCGTGGAAACCGGTTCCAGCGATGCCTCCCTGCTTTCCACCGGATTGATGAGGTACTGCTTCAGCGCCTGTACGTCCGCCTCCGTCAGAGGCCCTTCCAGAACATACACCTTTGCAGTGCGCACCAGGGGCTTTTCTCCCTGGGAGATGATCTGCACACACTGGGCCGCCGAATCGGCCCGCTGATCAAACTGCCCCGGCAGATACTCCACCGCAAACACCGTGCTGCCCGCCGGCGCTGTAACTTCTTCCGTGACAATGTCCAGCTGCGGTTCCGCAAACACCGTATACCTGCACGCCGCAAACAGCTCCGGGGATATATTTTCCACATCGTACCGGTTCAGAATACGCACGCCTGTCAGATTTTCGACCCCCAAAAATCCCTGGGCGTCTGACAAAAGGGCTGCACTTTCCACAGCGACTTCCTTTTTCTTTTCTACATAAATCCTGAATACCATCTTCTCTCCTCCGGAATTTACTGTGCACCGCAGGACAGCGCCTGCAAAGCCCTTTGTCCGATGTCCCGGCGGCAGTAAGCATTGGCAAAGGCAATTTGATCTGCCGCCGCATACGCCGCATCGATCGCTCCCTGGAGCGTAGCCGCCCGCGCGGTGACGCCCAGCACCCGTCCGCCGGCACTATAAAGCTTTCCGTCCTGCCGTCTGGCGCCGGCAAAGAACACCTGCGCTTTCAAATTGTCCGGAACGGTGATGGCAAATCCCGTTTCATATTTTCCCGGATACCCCTTGGACGCCAGAATCACACAGCACGCGCATTCCTTTGCAAAGTCCACCTGCACCTGGGAAAGGGTTCCATCGTGGACCGCTTCCATGATGGTGAGCAGATCCGTTTCCAGCAGCGGGAGCACCACCTGGGTTTCCGGATCCCCAAACCGGCAGTTGTATTCGATCACCTTGGGCCCGTCTTTTGTCAGCATCAGCCCAAAATACAAGCAGCCCTTGAAGGGGCGTCCCTCCGCCTGCATTGCCCGGATGGTGGGAAGGAAAATCGTCTCCATACATTCCGCTGCCACCGCCTCCGTATAATAGGGGTTGGGGGCAACGGTGCCCATTCCTCCGGTATTCAGCCCTGCGTCGCCGTCCAGCGCCCGCTTGTGATCCATGGAAGATACCATCGGCACCAGCGTCTCGCCGTCGGTAAATGCCAGCACGGACACCTCCGGGCCGGTGAGGAACTCCTCCACCACAATGGAAGCGCCGCTCTCTCCAAAGATCCGCTCCTCCATCATAGCACGCACCGTCTTCTGTGCTTCTTCGACATTTTCCACAATCACCGCACCTTTGCCCAGCGCCAGACCGTCCGCCTTAATTACAGTGGGCATGGGCGCCGTTTTGACATATTCCAGCGCCGCAGCCATATCGGTAAAGGTGCGGTATGATGCTGTGGGGATATTGTATTTTTTCATCAGGTTCTTTGAAAAAATCTTGCTGCCTTCAATGATAGCCGCCTTCTTGTCCGGTCCAAAACAGGGGATGCCCGCCCCTTCCAGACTGTCGACCGCACCGAGGACCAGCGGATCGTCCGGCGCCACCACAGCAAAATCAATATGGTTTTCCACGGCAAAGCGTGTGATGCCGTCGATGTCCTTTGCGCCGATGTCCACACACTCCGCATCTGCCGCAATGCCGCCGTTTCCGGGAAGCGCGTAGATCTTTGTCACCCGTGCGCTTTCCCGCAGCTTCTTTATGATGGCGTGCTCTCTCCCGCCGCCGCCTACTACCAAGATATTCATAGAAATCGGATACCCTTTCTCATATTCATCGCAAACGCAACCAACCGGACACAGGGACTGTCTGTGTCCGGTAGGAATCTGTAAAATCAGTGATGGAACAAACGCATGCCGGTAAAGGCCATGGTGATCCCATATTTGTTGCAGGCAGAGATAACAACGTCATCCCGCACACTGCCGCCGGGCTGCGCGATATAGGACACGCCGCTGCGATAGGCCCGGATGATATTGTCGTCAAAGGGGAAAAAGGCATCGCTGCCCAGTGCAACGCCCCGGATTTTTGCAAGATACTCCTTTTTCTCCTGCGCGGAAAACGCCTCCGGCCGCACAGAGAAAAACTGCTGCCACTGCCCATCCGCAAGCACGTCATCGCTTTCGTCAGAAATATACACATCGATGGTGTTGTCCCGCACAGCACGGGGCACCGACTCCAAAAACGGCAACTCCAGCACCTTGGGATGCTGACGAAGATGCCAGTTGTCCGCCTTCTGTCCGGCAAGACGGGTGCAGTGGATCCGGGACTGCTGCCCGGCGCCTACACCGATAGCCTGTCCGTCCACCGCGTAGCAGACAGAGTTGGACTGGGTATATTTCAGCGTGATGAGCGCAATGATGAGATCCCGTTTTCCTGCATCGGGAAGCGTTTTGTTTTCTGTTACAATATTGGAAAGGAGCGCTTCGTCAATGGTAAAATTGTTTCTCCCCTGCTCAAAGGTGATCCCAAACACCTGCTTTTTTTCTTTTTCCACAGGCACGTAGCTGGGATCGATATTTACAATGTTATAGTTCCCCTTCTTTTTGGAACGCAAAAGCTCCAACGCTTCCGGCTCATACCCGGGCGCAATGATCCCGTCGGATACCTCCCGCTTGATCAGGCGCGCCGTAGTCAAATCGCACACGTCGCTCAGCGCGATCCAGTCCCCAAAGGAGGACATGCGGTCTGTACCTCTGGCTCTTGCGTATGCGCATGCCAGAGGAGAGTCGTCCAGTCCCTCTATATCGTCGACAAAACAAGCTTTCTTCAAAGGCACTGGCAGGGGAATTCCCACCGCTGCAGAAGTGGGACTTACATGCTTAAAGGAGGTGGCCGCAGGCATGCCCAGGGCTCCCTTGATTTCCTTCACAAGCTGCCAGCTGTTGAAGGCATCCAGGAAATTGATATATCCCGGCTTACCGTTCAAAATTTCAATGGGCAACTCACTCCCATCTTCCATATAAATTCTGGCCGGCTTTTGGTTCGGGTTGCAGCCGTATTTCAGTTCAAATTCTTTCATGGTTTCATCCTCATACGTTTTTATTCAAAATACGGGTCTGGGTCTCCCCGCTGGCAAGATCTACATAGCGCACGAACAGGGAAATTTTGTTGTCTGCGTGCAGATTCTTCCAAATCTCCCCGGTAAAACCGTCGATGTCATTTGGAACCTCCACCGGTTCCGGCTCTCCTGCAAAGGACGGCGGAGGATTTCCGTCGCACCGGTAGGTGTGGATGAAATGGCCCGCGCCTGCAGCAGGCTCATAGCAAAAATATTCCCGGGTGCAGTGGGCACCCTCGGCATCTGCAGCCTTGAGAATACTCAGCTTATAATCAAATGTTCCCCCATAAAAGGTGAACAGCGCGCTGATCCTGGGAGTAAACAGGGGCGCATCCGGCTCAAAGCATCGGGTCGCCAGCGCCTCCTCCATTGTCTTCCCCTGGGAGAGAAAATCAAAAATGGTGTCCGTTTGGTCTCCGTTGGTGACAATTAAATGATTCTGCAAAACACGCACAGGGTAATAAATAATCAGCGAGGGATCCTCCACCTTTTCCTCGTCAAAGGCCTTGGTCTTCAAATCCTCCCCTTCTGCCGCAAACACTCGATTGCGGCTGTTGGAACTTCTTCCCATGATAAAATACGCCGTCACGGCCGATCTGCCGTCTGCACTGGTGCCTGCAACGATTCCCCGGCCGGGATACGCGTTGTTCTTCAGCAGTGCGCCAATTTTCTCCATAATAAAGTCCTTTCTATCATTCCCTTATAGGCTCTGCTCGCCTTTTCTCTCTTTTAACAGCTTTTTTGCCACCAGTTGGGTCGCCCGGGGCAAAATGTTCCATTCCGCCTGTTTCATGATCCGCTTTTGCAAGCTCTCCGGCGTATCATCCTGTCGTACGCGCACAGCCTTTTGCAAAATAATTTTACCGCCGTCCGGAATTTCATTGACATAATGAACGGTAGCACCGCTGACTTTTACACCGTATGCAAGTGCCGCCTCATGTACATGGAGCCCATACATTCCCTTTCCGCAAAAAGAGGGGATCAGGGAGGGATGGATATTGATGATCCGCTGGGGATAGCGGGAGATAAAATCCGCAGATAAAATGCTCATAAACCCCGCAAGAACGATCATCTCAATCCCATGCTTTTCCAGCACCCGGATTAGCTCCCCTTCAAACTGCTCTCCCACCTCTTTTCTGCAAACCGTCACCGCCGGGATGCCTGCATCCACCGCGCGGTCAATGGCATACGCCCGGGGATTGCTGGACACCACAAGGGCGATCTCTCCGCTGGGCAGACGGCCCGCCCGCTGCGCATCGATCAGCGCCTGCAAGTTGGTTCCACCACCGGATACAAATACCGCAATTTTTACTTTATCGCTGCGCATCAATGGTATTTCCTTCCCTGATCTGCTCAGCAAAGAACGATTCCTTCATCGCCCTTTGCAATTTCACCGAATATATAGGCGTCCACGCCGGCCTCCTGCAAAACGGACAGTGCAAGATCCGCGTCCGCTTTTGCCACCGTAACGCACATGCCCACGCCCATATTGTACGTATTGAACATATCCCGCTGGGGCACTTCCCCCTGACGGGCGATCCAATCAAAAATTGCCGGCGTGCGCACCGCGGCCTTCTCCACTTTTGCGGTAAATCCCTTGGGGATACTTCTGGGAATATTTTCGTAAAATCCGCCGCCGGTGATATGGGAAACTGCCCGCACATCTGCCTTTGCAAACAGGGAAAGCATCGGCTTTACATAAATCCGCGTGGGCTCCAAAAGGGTCTCTCCAAGGCTGGCGCCCCCCAACTCCGGCACAGGTGCAGCAAGATCCCCCCTGTGTTCCAAATCAAACACCTTCCGTATCAAGGAGAACCCGTTGGAATGCACACCGCTGGAAGGCAGGGCAATGAGCACATCTCCCGCTTCCATCCGGCTGCCATCGACGATCTTCTCCCGATCCACGATGCCCACGGCAAAGCCCGCCAGGTCGTATTCATCTTCCGGATAAAAACCGGGCATCTCCGCCGTCTCGCCGCCGATCAGCGCCGCACCGGACTGAACGCAGCCCTCCGCCACACCAGCTACGATCGATGCGATCTTCTCCGGTACATTTTTGCCGCAGGCAATATAATCCAGGAAAAACAGCGGCGCCGCACCGCAGCAGATAATGTCGTTTACACACATTGCCACACAGTCGATCCCCACTGTGTCATGACGATCCATCAAAAACGCAAGACGAAGCTTCGTACCCACTCCATCCGTACCGGATACAAGGACCGGATCCTGCATACCTGCAAAGTTTGGACGGAACAAGCCGCCAAAGCCGCCGATCCCGCTGACCACGCCGTCCGTCACCGTTCGGCCGATGTGCTGCTTCATCAGTTCCACTGCCCTGTATCCGGCGGTGATATCTACCCCGGCAGCCTTATAGCTTTCACTTGCACTTTTCATATGTACCTCTTCTCTGCAGTTCTGTTTAAGATTTTATAGGGGACTTTTCCGGATTGATTCCTTCCGAAATCTTCCGTTCAAACCGGCTTTTGCCGCTGTCGTTGGGGATACTGGTGGGATACTTTCCGTCAAAGCAGGCACTGCAGTATCCCTCCGACGCATCGCCACAGAGCTTCTTCACGTTTTCTTCGCTGAGGTATGCCAGTGTATCCGCACCCAAAATCCGGCAGATCTCCGGAATCGTATGACGACAGGCGATCAGCGCCTCTTTGGAGTCGATGTCCGTCCCGTAATAACAGGGGTTTGTAAACGGCGGACTGGAAATACGCACATGCACTTCCTTTGCACCCGCCTCCCGCAAGAGTCCCACAATCCTGGCGCAGGTGGTTCCCCGGACAATGGAATCGTCGATCATCACCACACGTTTCCCCTTCACCGTTTCAGATATGGGATTGAGCTTGATCTTTACCTTGTCCTCCCGAATCTCCTGTCCCGGAGCAATAAAGGTCCGCCCGATGTATTTGTTTTTGATAAAACCAATACTGTAGGGGATTCCGGACGCACGGGAATATCCCAGCGCCGCATCCAGGCCGGAGTCGGGAACGCCGATGACTACATCCGCCTCTACAGGGCTTTCCTCTGCAAGAAATTCCCCTGCGCGAACCCTGGCCTGGTGCACGCTGCAGCCGTCCACCACAGAATCCGGCCGGGAAAAATAGATATATTCAAACACACAAAGACTCCGGGGCGTTGTCCCACAGTGGTCCCGGATGGTGCGTACACCGTTTTTGTCAAAAATTACAATCTCGCCGGGATCGATGTCCCGTACCAAGGTGGCGCCCACCGAATCCAGTGCGCAGGACTCGCTGGCGACAATATAGCTGCCGTCGTCCCGCTGACCGTAGCACAAGGGACGGAATCCTCTCGGGTCCCGCGCCGCGATCAATTTAGAGGGAGACATAATCACCAGGGAATATGCGCCCTGGATCTTATACATGGTCCGATTGACTGCCTCCTCAATGGAAGAACACACCAGCCGCTCCTTTGTCAAAATATAGGAGATCACCTCCGTATCGCTGGTGGTGTGGAAGATGGACCCCTCCAGCTCCAGCGCATTGCGCAGCTCATAGGAATTGACCAAATTTCCGTTGTGAGCCAGTGCCATACGCCCTTTTACATGGTCCACTACAATCGGCTGGGCGTTGAGCCGTCCGTCCGTTCCCGTAGTCCCATAGCGCACATGTCCCACAGCGATACTGCCCTTTCCCAGGCTCTTCAGGATCTCCGGCGTGAACACGTCGTTCACCAGCCCTACATCCTTATAGGAATTAAAGATTCCGTCGTCATTTACCACAATTCCGCAGGATTCCTGCCCTCTGTGCTGAAGTGCAAACAGCCCGTAATATACGGAATGGGCAATGTCCCCGGGCTGAGGAGTATATATGCCGAATACGCCGCATTCTTCATGTAGATTGCTCATGCAAGCCGATCCCTTTCTCCGCCGGATGCGCCGGCGATCCGATTTTCGCGTTTTTCACTCACCGAGAAGTCTCTTGCAGATTTCCTGATAAGCATCCTCGACATTCCCCAGATCTCTGCGGAAGCGGTCCTTGTCCAGTTTTTCCCGGGTCTTCATATCCCACAGCCGGCAAGTATCCGGAGAGATCTCGTCCGCAAGCACGATCTTCCCTTCCGCTGTTTTGCCGAATTCCAGCTTGAAGTCCACCAGCAAAATGCCGATAGCCGCAAAGTACTTCTTCAAATACTCGTTGATGCGGAAGGTGAGATCCTTGATGGTCTCCACATCCTCCTTGCTCGCCCATCCGCAGGCATATATGTGGTACTCGTTGACCATGGGATCGCCCAGCTCGTCATCCTTGAGGCAGAACTCTATCGTGGAGCACCGCAGATCCGTCCCCTCCGGCACACCGAACCGCTTGGAAAAAGAACCGGCTGCAATATTGCGCACGATCACCTCCAGGGGGATGATGGACACCCGGCGCACCAGCGTGTCCCTCTCGCTGAGCTCTTCTACAAAATGGGTGGGAATCCCCTCTTCCTCCAATTTGTCCATTAGATAATTGGTCACTCGGTTGTTGATGACACCCTTGCCGGCAATCGTGCCCTTTTTCTGGCCGTTAAAGGCCGTAGCGTCATCCTTATAAGACACGATACACAGATTCGGATCCTCCGTAGCAAAAACCTTTTTTGCTTTGCCTTCGTACATTTGTTCCTTTTTTTCCATTTTTCCATCTCCCTCTATGTAAAAATCAATTGTGATACTTCGCGCAAATTTCTGCGTCCTTCTGCAGCACCGCCTGGGTGTTTTTCTCCCGAAGCAGCGCCAGCTTTTCTGCCAGAGCTTCGTCATTTACCGCGAGAATCTGCGCCGCCAGCAGAGCCGCGTTTGCCGCGCCGTCGATGGCGACAGTAGCGACCGGCAGTCCGGACGGCATCTGCACCGTAGACAGCAGCGCATCCAGTCCGTCCAGGGTGGAGCTCTTTACGGGGATGCCGATCACCGGCAGCGTGGTATTGGCCGCAATGGCACCTGCCAGATGCGCCGCCTTTCCCGCGGCGGCAATGATCGCTCCAAAGCCCGCTTCTCTTGCCCCCTTCGTAAATGCTGCGCATGCCTCCGGCGTCCTGTGGGCACTGAACACATGCACCTCTGTGGGGATACCCAGTTCCTTAAGCGTATCAATGGCCTTCCCGACGACGGGCAGGTCGCTGTCACTTCCCATGATCACAGCAACTTTTTTCATAAAATCCTCCCAGTAAATTCCTTAGAAAAAACAAAAAAGGCAGTCCTATTCCCCGGAATAAGACATGCCCAGACGGACGGCCGAATGCACTTTCGTTCCATTGCGGTTCCCCGCCAGGCACTGCCGGCGGCAGTCCTTTTCCGTCAGTTGCGAAAGCGTTTCTTCTTTTATTTTATTGTAACACAGGGACAAATCCATGTCAATCAAATCTCCTCTGGCATTTTTCACAAATTATCTACATAGAATTTGCTTTTTCTGCACGCAGGACATGCACCTCACACGCCCCGCAGCGCCGCCGCAGGTACATAGGGCAAAACGCTCTGACGCAGCGCCTCCATCTCCTCTTTGGAATAGGGAGCGGCACCGGTGCCCAGCAGATCTCCGGAATCAACAAATCCCTGGATAAAATACTGTTTTGCCCCCGCGATCCACTTTGCAATCTCCAAAAAGTCCGCCGGTTCTACAATCCCCTTCGCCGCCGTGGTGCGAAATTCATATGTCACCGGCGCAGAGAGCAAATATGCCACACTTTTGCAGATACTGTCCATGTCTACCGCACAGCCTGCGGCGCGGACATATCCATCCTTTGAAGATTTGATATCCATTGCCACATAGTCCACCAGCTCCGCCTCTACCAGCGCCCGCAGACGATCGTAAAAGCTGCCGTTGGTGTCCAGCTTCACCTGGAAGCCCATGTCTTTGATCTGCCGCAAAAATGCGGGCAGCTCCGGCTGCAGCAGGGGCTCTCCTCCGGTGACAGCGACACCGTCCAAAATTCCCGTGCGGGAGCGAAGAAAGGAAAAGAACGCTTCCAGCTCGATATGCTCCCCGCCGCCGCACACCAAAGAAGCATTATGGCAGAATGGACAGCGAAAATTACATCCGCCGAAAAACACCGTACAGGCAGTCCTTCCGGGAAAATCCAGAAGCGTCAGCTTTTGCAAACCGCTGATAAACATTATCCTTACTCTCCTATTGCAACCAGGAAACACTTTTCCCTGACAAAATAAGGTATGCCCGGCCCTCCAGGAGCCGGGCACAGCCCAAAGCGGCCTGCAGCCGCATTACTCTGCCGTGTACACAGGAATTCCTTTGTTTGTACCGTTGTCCCACAGTGTATACTGACACACAGGTACATCAAAGACCGTCATTCCAATGTGAACGCCCGATGCCGCCGCAAAACCCGAGGAACCGGCCACGCCCACTACGGCGCCTTTTTCCACCACGTCCCCCACGGCTACAGAAGTGCTGTTCATATGGCAATACCAGCTTTTCAGTCCGTAACCGTGCTCAATCACCACGGTGTACCCGCTGTAATCCAGATATCCGGCATATACAACCTTACCCGCATTGACCGCCTGAATGTCCGTTCCCGCCGCCAGATCGTAGTCGATGCCGGTATGCCGGTAGGTAATATTCGTTCCGGACACAGTGATATTGTGCCCAAATCCACTGCTCAGTGCACTCTCGTCCGCGCCGGGCAAAAAGCTCCCTTCCCAGTACCGCACGGCCGATCCCTCTTCGGCGATGGGCTGCAGCTCCGCCTCGCAGCGCTGGCGTATCTCTTCCGTTCCGTAGGTGGAAACGGTGACAGCATCCATTGTGACTGTCCGGTCACGGAAAGGATTATCCCGCTGGGTCAGCGTAATATTGATTTGCTGCGACGCGCCTCCATACGTGAAATTCAGCGTATAGTTGCCGGCAGAAAGGTCCCAGTGGAAAGGAATCAGTGCGTAAACTTCACCTTCTTCCCCATCCTGATAAAACACGGGCGTATAATCAATGGAGGGTTCGCTGGAAAACGTGATGTTTTCAGGACTGCGCACATTTACGCCGGTGACACAAATGAATTCACCAATTTGCAGCGTAGTGGCACCCGCATAAAAAGCGGCAGGCGCAGTCAGCTGCGCGTCAAAGCTGTAGGTCTGTTCCCCGTAGTAGCTGCGCTCGGCGTCCTCGTACCACCTTGCAGTGACCTCCACATGGACCTGCATCGAATCGGTGATCGCCAGAGAAGATAAATTCTCATACAAGTCGTCGAAAACCACTTCATTGGTGCTCTTGTCTGTCACCTTTACCCCAAAATAATCCGGATCTATGGAAAAACGCATTGCAAGGCCGCCCTCTAAAGTGTAGGACATCGTCTCTTCCGTCACGGAAAAAGAAGTGTCCGCCTTTGTAAATGCACCGGTGTTGTTTTGAAAGCTCCAATCAGAGGAAGCCGGCTTTGCCGTCTCCGTCCCCAAAGTGAGCACCGGGGGGGTGCCGTTTTCATACAGGCAAGCCGCCCAGCTGCTTTCCAGAAATGTCTGCGCATCCTTTTCCCCAATTTGAAACGCCTTGCCGTCTCCATCTACAAAATAGCAATCCGCACTGATGGGCGTAAAGTAGTATTTGTACCCGGCATCTCGTACCGCGGTGCTGATCGTCACCTGATAAAAATCGCCCTGTGCAACAGTAGCGGGAACGCTGGCGATCTCCGTGGCGCCTGCATTCATATCCAGGAAAAAGGAAATCATCTTCATAGCCTCTTCCCCGTCGTTTCTGTCAAAGACAAAAGTGCTGCCAGCAGTATCCCGCACCGTCACCGACAGGGTGTTGTGGATATCTGCGGCACCTCCGTTGGTCTTGTTGTAATATACAACGGAAACAACGGAGGGGATGAATATCGCAACCGCCAGCAGAACCGTCAAAAATTTATGTTTCATATTTGCATCCTTTCCTTACCTGTAAAACGGCTTTTCGGTGCAGACAATGATTGCATAGTTGACATATATGTTTATTATACTATTTTTTTCGCCGCAGGTCAAGTATCTTAATTCTGTCCCACCACATGGAAGTTACTTTGCAGCGCATAAAGATAAATTTTGCGAAGCAAGAACTCAGAAGAAATAAAAAAACAATCCCCGGTGGGCTTCGCCGCATGTCCCCACAAGGGAGCCTGCACCAAACCTGAGCCTCCCCTGTGGTGCAGCTCCGCAGGAGATGCGGGGTGGTGGGCTTTGCCCAGCAAAGCTCGGAGAGGTAGTAACAGACAATCCCTCACCCGCTTCGCGGGTTGCCCCGGAGATGCTGCGCATCTCCCCACATGGGGCCTTTACTTATTTCCAGCCTCCCCTTCATAAAGAAGGGGAGGTGGCAGCGTTAGCTGACGGAGGGGTTGTTTATACAACTCCTCCTGGGACCTAAAAAAGAGGGGGCCTCCCCCTCTTTTTCTTTGCTTTTAATTAAACTTGTATATCTTATGTACAAGACGGTACATTCCAACCGTGGTCCTCCTTCCCAGCTTTCCGGGAAGATTCATGAACGCAGACAAAGAAGCATACCTAAGCTTCCGATATGTATGGATATCCTGCTGCCGCAGAAAACTCCATAACTCCCTTTGCTTTTCCAGATTCTCCGGTGTATTTCCAATAAGCAGAAATACACAGCATATGTTGATCATCATGGCAAGCTCGTGGAGCATGTACCTGTAAAGCCGGCGGCCGCTCTCCTTGATCCGGTTCAAATCATGACATTGAATCATCAGTTTGGCAACTTTTATCTGCTGGTCGATTCTTTTCACCATATTCTTTTCGCTGACCGACTGCTCATCGCTGCCCACATAATACAAGTACAGATCCAGATCCATATAGTAAATGCTGTGCACATAGGGAAACGGCTCATACATATAAAGATTGTCCACGTAAAAAGTATGTTTCGGCAGTGCAATCCCATGCTCCCGCAGCAGCGCGGTACGATACACCACCGAGTGCATCATCAAATACTGAGACGGACCGAAAGGACGGGTGTCTTCCCAGGTACACACCTGCTCTCTTGGAAAAATGTGCCGATAGCTCATGGTGCGTCGGCTGCCCGTATCCACACGCACGTATACGTAATTGCATACATACATATCCACATCCAGCCCGGCTTGCACATTCTCCCGCAGGCGGGCAAGGAACTGCCGCAGCACGTCCCGATCCAGCCGGTCATCTGAGTCCACCACTTTATAATACATGCCCCTGGCGTTGCGCATCCCCTGGTTGACGCCTTCTCCGTGTCCGCCGTTTTCCTGATGGATCACCCGGACAACTTCGGGATATTTCTCCGCGAATCCATCGGCCACTTCGCCTGTGTTGTCGGCAGAGCCGTCGTTGATTATGATAATTTCAATGTCATCGCCGGCACCCAGCAGGGACTCGATACAGTTGTGCATAAACGCACCGGAATTGTAGCAGGGGATCGCAAATGTGATCAGCTTTTCCATCGTTGCCACCTCTCTGTGGATATGTCTTTTTCAATTATATACGAAATTTTCGCAAATGCAAGCGCTTTTTCATGAAATGTTCTTGCACTGTTTACACAACTTCTGTAAAATAAAAAGGTAATATGCTTCTGTTAAATAGTAAAGATTTTGAAAGAAAGGGTTAATTGAATGTTTCGCTGTAATGAGCACAAGCATCAGGAACTAACAAAAGACTTAGTTTTACTCCAGTTGAGGGGCGCGCTTAGTCAGGTGATGATAAATATGCCATATATCCCGACTGGCGGGCTGATCCAGATTGCTATTAATAATGCAATCATATATATAGAAAGAAGTGATGAAAATGATTGAACTTAGGACGGAAAATACTGCTGTGCAGAGAGGACGCAGCAGACTGGGCGGAGAATGAAAAAACCTGATAAAAAGGGGACTCTTGCATATGTCTAAGATAACGTGGAAAGGCGGCACGCTGCTGGGCCCTCTGCCTCCGGTGCTGGTCACCTGCGGCACCATGGAACAAGCAAATATCATCACCATCGCCTGGACGGGCATCTGCAATACGGTCCCGCCCAAAACATACATATCCGTGCGGCCGCAGCGCCATTCCTATCAAATCATTCGGGACAGCGGGGAGTTTGTCATTCACCTGACGCCCGCCTCCCTGATCCGCGCCGCAGACTGGTGCGGCATCCATACCGGCCGCAAGGCGGATAAATTTGCAAAATGGAATCTTACAAAAGAGCCCGCTTCCGTCGTCGCGCCGCCGCTGATCGCCCAGTGCCCGCTGGCGCTGGAATGCAAAGTAGACAGAATCCTCCCTCTGGGAAGCCACGATATGTTTCTCTCGGACATCGTGGCCATAGACGTGGAAGATTCGCTGATCGACGCCGCCGGGAAACTGCATCTGGAACGGGCGCAGCTCGCTGCGTTTCTCCACGGCGCATACTATACGCTGGGCAGCCAGATTGCGGCTTTCGGATTTTCCGTACGCAAAAAACGCAAAAAGCGGCGCAATCGTGCCGGAAGTGCCGCCCAAAGGTGACACATCTTTTGCAAAAACTGCGAATATACTGAAACGGCCGCCGGAATTTCCGGCGGCAGAATGCGAGGATATGCACGATATGCTCTGCCCAAAATGCGGATATACCTATGCAGACACCCTGCCCTCCTGCCCCCGTTGCGGACATTCGAGAGGGACACACACTTTGCGCACCCCGCTTTTGCTCTGCTGCATATGCATCCTGATGACCGCCGTCGTGCTGCTTTTTTTGTGCGACGGACATTTTGCGCCCTTCTGGATATGCTTTTCCGCCGCCGGATGGATCTTCTGGAGCGGCAAAACATCGCAGAGACGGCGAAAATCCGGGCTCCGGCTTGGCTCCGCCGCACTGAAAGTCCTGCAGATCTTCCTGTTGATTCTGGCTGCGCTGGCCGCACTGCTGGCAGTGCTCATCTTTGCCGCAGGATGCTTCACAGGCGACACATGGCTGGCATATCTGGCGGGCGTTGCCACGGAATACGGCGCAAAAATGCTTCCCGCTGCTGTGCTGGGACGTTTTCTGGGCACCGCCGTCTCCTACGGAGGAATGGTGGCCGTAGGATCTGTTGCCATCGCACTGGCGGCTGTCTCTGCTGCGGCTTTTCTCACGGCACGTCTTTTGATTCCCATACGCCGTTACGTATATCACCTTCTATACTCTGCAAGTGCAGAAAATCCTGTGCCCCGTCGCACCTTTCATGCAGACGCAAGTCTTACAATCTTTGGCGCAATTTACGGGCTCTACGGAATTCTCTGCCTAAGCCAGGATAACAGCTTGGGCTTTCTCGCTTCAGTCTGTGCGGCAGGGGCACTGCTTCTGCTGGCATGGACAGTCCGAAAAGTCGGCTAAAATTTACACCCGAAAGAAAAATCCCCCGCATCGGGGGATCAAGAAACCCGCTATTTCAGCCCGCGGATCTTCAATCGTTTGCGAAGACGCAGGACATATACGGAAATAAACGAAGTCAGCGCAATATCATAAACGACAAAAAACACATTTCCCGCTCCATAGATCAGGATCCACGAAGCAGAGACAAAATCCTGCAAGTGGAGCACAAACATAGCCAGCAACACGCATATTGTCAGCGCGCAGTTAAAATAAATCAGCTTCAAGATCCAGGAAAAAATTCTTCCAAAGCGCTCCAAAAAAGATTTGAGAATGGGATACAGTCCGCCCAATACGATATATTCCAGCGCCACAAATTTGTCTGGAAGCAGCAAAACAGCCAGCACGCCTGTCACTGCACCTGTGAGCCAGGGGTAAACTCCCCCGATCTCCAACACGACAAAGGCAGTGCACAGCGCCCCTACAACCACGGCACACAAATCAAATATCCCGCTGAGGGAACCCAGATACAGAACCGCCAGGCTCAGCCCTGCAAGAATGGCACACAGAGCCAGCCGCTTCGTCTGTTTGAATCCGGAAGAAGGGTGTTCCATAACCGTCGTCCTCCCGTTTAGCAGCAGCGAATGCAGTCGCCGCCCATACATTCACAGCAGGAATCCATACACCAGAGGGTACCGCAGATTGAGCAGAGGTCCGCGTCCCCGGTATTTCTGGTGTTGTACGTACCGCCGAATCCGCCGGCACGATTGGACATCTGTGCCCGAACATTGTGATATTCCGTATTGTTGGGGTCCATATAGCAAGCTGTCTCAATAAAACGCTGGGCATCATAGAAGTGTCCCCGCTGCGCCAGCACACAACCTTTCAAAAAATTCCACTCCGCATTGCGGTCCGCCACAGACATGGAATCCAGCCGCATTTCCGCCTCAGAATAGCGGCGCTGATTGATCAAATTCCGAATTTCAGCATACCGGCTGTCGGTAGTCGTGCCGCCGCCGAAGCCCGCGCCGCCATACGTGGAGGATCCGCCGCCCTTTCCGGAACGCTGCGCCTGAATCTGGTCATACGCCTCGTTGACTTCCTTCATCTTTTCCTCGGCCAGCTCCGAAAGATTCGTGTCTGTGTAATTGTCCGGATGGTATTTGCGGGCAAGCTCCCTGTACGCCTTTTTGATTTCGTCGTCTGTGGCATTGGGGGAAACGCCAAGCACCTTATAGGGATCTGTCATGTAAGAGAACCATGCCTTTCCTGTTTTTTACTTTTCCCCTGGAAAACCCGGTCGGCTTCCATGGGCATACCTTTATATAAAATGTTTTCAATAATTCCAAAAAGCTCGCTGCGCCCAGTAAAATCCATCAGATTTACCGCGGCCTCCAATTTTTCCAAATCCAGCCGCACCGCCACGGATAAAGCGCCCGCATCGATAGGCGCAATGTTCAGCGGGTTGTAATTGCCGCTTTTTTCATCCTGTTCCCGGTCGTCTGCCGCATCCAGAACATAAATGAACCGTCCGGTGGTAAATCCGACCTGGGCGGCGATTTTTTCCGCAGAGCCGCTGAGTCCCCAGGAAAAAACAGAGGAAAGGAGTGCACCAAAACAGTCCGCCGTATCGTCGAGAGACGCACACCCGGCCGCCTCCAGTCCGTGCAGTTGCTCCAGAGACTTTTGCACAGCTCCCGCAGGTCCGTCTGTGCCGGGGAACCCCTTTTTGCACATGCGCCTTGCCGCAGGGCGGAGCATACGGGACCCCAGTGCCATACCCTTCGCGTCCTGTATGTCGTCCTCAATCTTCGCCTCTGTGAGCAGTGCGGCGGCACGGGCACAATACGTCAGGGCGCTGTTGTCCCGCAGAACGGCGCGCTTCTTTATGGGATGCGCACCGCAGCGGCACGGGCGGGCGCTGTATACGACCTCTTCCAGCACCATACGAACGGCGGCAAGAAAGACAAAATCGTAACTGAGCGCAAGCCGGGAAGCACAGCCCGTATGTCTTCCCATGGACTGGCAGAGTCCGCAGTAGATCGCACGATACAGCTCATGCTCCCGAACCCGCAGGTCCGGCACATAGGGACGAATATACCCAAACATCAGCCGCTCCTTTCTGCCTATTGGAATTATCATACCACAGTTTGGGAAAAAAACAATAAATAATCTGTGAATATTATATTTGTACAAAAACAAAGAGGGGGTGTCCCCTCTTTGTTTTTGTACGCAAAATCTCACTTGATGATCAGCGGCCTTCCGTCGCACAGAGCATCTCGCTGGATTTTGTTGATCCGTTCCACCTCTGCTCCGTCGGCGCCGCAGCGCTTGGCGATCTCCCATACCCGCTGTCCAGCCTCCGGGAAGCAGATACGAATACAAGAATCCTCCGCATCGTGCTTTGCATATTTGTCTATAATGGCTTCCGTCACAGGGCTGTGCTGGGTTTTCTTTGCCGCATTTGCCGCAATGGACAGTTCAACCGAAGCATGAATACGATCTCCTTCCAGTCTGCCGGACGCGTCGGAAACACTGCAGACTGCCTGCCATACAATATCCTGCGGTGCCACATCCTCCTGCGCGCGCTGTTCATATTTTATTGGAATCACAAACTCCTCGCTCACCACGTCCCCATCCGAGGCGATCAGCGCCTTGATATTGCAGTTCCCGCAAAACAGAAGCTTGTGGTCCGCACACTCCACTTTTTCCACAACAGGCTGTGCACATATTTCGATCAAATAATCGTTTGCACCCGCTTTCGACTGACGCTGACCGCTGCCGTTGAGGCTCAGCGCACCGTTTGTACAACAGAGCAGGCTCAGCACATTGTAATCGCTGTGCTTTGCTTCCAGATCGTACTCCGTAGAGTAAATGTCCTGCGTAACCGGGACCTCTGCAGTCCTGGACCAAAGACCGTTCAGATCATATTCCGCTTCCGCGCGGATGACGCCGGTCTCCTCGTCTGCCTGAATCGAAACGGAAGCCACCCGCCCCCATGCGGTGACAGCGTCCCTTTCTTTTGCACCTTCTGCGGGCATGACTTCCTCAAAGGGAATACAACCCCGCAAAACGGTATACAGGCCGTCCGGGGCCAGGGCCAGACAGTGGATGCAAATCTCCCCCTTTACATGGACCGCGTCCTTTTGTGCAGTGGCGTCTGTAACATTCACCGTACCGTCGCAGGAAATAGGCTTGGTACCCGCTCGCTCCCGCAGTTCTCCGGAAACGGAGCCCGTGGCAAAGGCGTATCCTCGCTTTACCGTGTGGAGTGTCCCTGGCAATGTCTCCAATGTACCTTCGTCTTCTGTTCCAATCCGTTCCCCGTCTGTGTCTATAGCGCGGCAGGTATATACGTTCGCTTCATCTCCCATGATGCGCGTGCGCAGACGGGTCTTCAAAGACACCGTGCGGGGAGCCAGCACCCGGCACTGGGGCGCTTCCGCTACCGTTTCCACATGAATGGCTGCGCCGCCTCCCTGGGGCTCGCTGGGCAGCTGGCTGTTGCCGCTGTATTCGCACGCATAAGGAACACACACAAGACCGCCGTCATCCCCGATATACAGGATGGAAAAGGCGATGGTGCCTCCGAATTCCAGCAGATTGCCGGAGAGAAATTTAGAATCCGGCAGCGCTTTCGCACTGACGCTTACCAGACGCCGGATTTCCGGATAATAATCCGGCATCGTATATTCTCCGCCGCCCTCTCCGGTGACGGGCAGATCATATTGAGAGGAATATAGGATCGCCTCCTCTTTTTTCAAAAGTCCCGGTTTGTCCATGTAAAATACCTCCGATCAAATTCTTCAGAAAATATATATGCGGACAGCATCGCGCCCATGACAGATCCTGCAAACTTCTTCTCCGAATTGGGCAAGCCGACAGCGGAAAAAATGCTGCAGCCCCGGTTTATGTCGGATTTGCATATTGACTTTATACCGGGGGCGCCATATAATACTATTGTTACTTTACAGAATACGGAGTTTGATGGATATGGACAAAGGTCCGGTAAAAATCGTAAAATTCGGCGGTTCCTCTCTCGCAGATGCCGCGCATTTTCGACAGGTACAGAAGATTATCGCGGCGGACCCTGCACGCCGATATGCAGTTCCGTCTGCACCTGGCAAGCGGTTCGACGGCGACATAAAAGTCACCGATATGTTGTATCATTGCTACCACCTGGCATCCGAGGGAGAGGACTTTACAGACGCCTTTGCCAAAATCGAGGAGCGCTATGCAGAGATTATTCGGGGGCTCGGCCTGGAGTTGGATCTCTCGGAGGAGTTTGCCGTTATCCAAAATGCCTTCCGCTATCACGCCGGAAGCGACTACGCCGCCTCCCGGGGAGAGTATCTGAATGGCCTGATCCTGGCAAAGCTCATTGGATACGACTTTCTGGACGCGGCAAAGGTGATCAAGTTTTACGACGACGGAACCTTTGACGCCGAAAAAACCAACATCATCCTGTCTGACCGGCTCACCCGCCATGAGCGGGCAGTGATCCCCGGCTTTTACGGTTCTATGCCCAACGGCACCATCAAAACCTTCGCCAGGGGCGGCAGCGATATCACCGGTTCCATTGTGGCGAGAGCCGCAGGCGCCGACCTGTATGAAAACTGGACCGATGTGTCCGGCTTTTTGATGGCAGACCCCAGAATCGTGAAGGATCCCTGCGTCATCGACGTAATTACATATCAGGAATTGCGGGAGTTGTCCTACATGGGAGCAGGCGTGCTCCACGAGGACGCCATCTTCCCAGTGCGCATCGCGGAGATCCCCATCAATATCCGCAACACCAACCAGCCTGCAGATCCGGGTACCATGATCGTTCCCAGTGCACCGGAATACGACCGGGATCGGGTAATTACAGGTGTCGCGGGCAAAAAAGGCTTTTCCGTGCTCCAAATCGAAAAGGACCAGATGAATTCGGAGATCGGCTTCGGCAGGCGCGTCTTGGAGGTTATCGAAAAGCAGGGAGCGACCTTTGAACACCTTCCCTCCGGAATCGATACCATGGGCGTAATCCTGTCCTCCGACATGAGCGAGCACACCCGAAAGAATATTTTGGACGGCATCTGCGAGGCCTGCGAACCGGAAGCCATCTCCTTCGAGGACGGCATCGCCCTGATCGCCGTGGTGGGCAGGGGCATGGTTCGGGCGAAGGGAACGGCAGCGCGTGTATTTCGTGCCATTGCCCAGGCGGACATCAACATCCGCATGATCGACCAGGGCTCCAGCGAAATCAGCATTATCATCGGTGTAAATGAAACAGATTTTGAAAAGGCGCTGCGTGCAATCTATGCCGAATTTGTACCTCAGTAAAATCCGCCCCATGAAAGTGATCTTTCATGGGGCGGATCCCAATAAAAAGCATTTTTGTAAAGAAGCAACACGCCACACGGCGCACAGAACGATGTAAATCAGCCCAGCTGCACAGACAGCTTTTTTCCGCCCAGCAGGTGGAAATGCAGATGCTGCACCGTCTGATCCGCATCCGGACCGCAGTTCGCGATCACACGATACCCGCCGGTAAGTCCCGCATCCTTTGCAATGACGGGAATCTTTTCAAAGATTCTCGCCACATATTTGCTGTTTTCCGGCGTGATCTCATCCATGGAGGATGCGGTATGCACTTTCGGAATAATCAGAATATGTACCGGCGCCATGGGGTTGATGTCACAAAAAGCAAAAATCAAATCGTCCTCATATACCTTCTTGGACGGGATCTCTCCGTCTACAATTTTGCAAAACAAGCACTCCATAATTTTACCTCCGTTTTTGTCTCAGTATAACACGCAGGAGGAGAAAATGCAAGCAAACGGTAAAAGAATGCAGCGCACCTACACGAAGGACGACTGCCTCTGGCAGCAGCTGGCCGCAGAACGACGCCCGATTTTTTTGTATGGTACCGGCAACGGAGCAGACAAAATTTTAGACACTTGTATAAAATTTGCCATTCCCATAGCGGGTGTTTTTGCCAGCGACGGATTTGTACGCAGCAGAAGCTTTCGCGGGATGCCTGTGCAGTCACTGCGTGAGATTGAAAGCCAGTTTGGAGACGATTTTATCGTGCTCCTGGCCTTTGGCACGGCACTGCCCCATGTGCGGGAGCAAATCCAAAAAGTCGCGCAGCGCCATACCCTTCGCATTCCGGAAGTTCCCCTGTTTGGCGGGGCGCTTTTTGACTTTGCCTATTATACGGCCCACCTTTCGCAGCTGGATGAAGCATCGGGGCTTTTTTTTGATGATTTTTCCCAGTCGCTGTTTCAGGATATGATCGCCTTTCGCCTCACAGGCGATCCCATTTATCTGGCAAAAACGGAAGATTCGGCAGACAGTCTCACATCGCTGCTGAGCGAGCGGAGGATCCGCACCGTACTGGACTGCGGGGCGTATACAGGAGACAGTGCAAGCGTCTTTGTCTCCACGCTGCATCCGGAACAGATCTTAGCGGCAGAACCGGATCCAAGGGCATATGAAAAGCTGTGTCAATATGCCGCAAAGGAGACGCAGTGCCGCATTCGCCCCATCCACACAGCAGTGGGCGAGAAAACCGGAACCATGGACTTTCTCTCCTGCGGAAGCCGCGCCAGCAGCGCCGGAGAAAATGCAGGCAGGCGGACAAAGCGCAGATTCCAAAGCCGGACTGTTCCCTGTTCTACCATCGACGCCCTGCTCTCTCAGGAAAGGAACGCGGACCTGATCAAGCTGGATGTGGAGGGAGGAGAAATGCAGGCAATCCGCGGCGCAGCAGACACGATCTGCACACTGCATCCCGCGCTGATCGTCTCGCTCTACCACCGCACAGAGGATTTGTTTGTCCTTCCAAACTTGCTGAAAAAACTGTACCCCGGTGCAAAATTTTATTTGCGCCGCCCTCCCTGTATTCCCGCGTGGGATCTGACACTATATGTGCTGCCCGCATGAGCGGGCAAGCACCCCAAAACTACAGCTTCAATCCGCCCAGATTTTGGGCGGACTTCTAAAGAACAGCATTTATCCTACTTAATGCATAACTGTTATTGTACATTGGTCGTATTAATCCTACTTCTATTGATATAAACTATTTAATAATAGTTTCATATCTTTTTAGAATAGGAGTCATAGACATGCCCACAAATAAAATTCGCTTTACATTCAATCTAAATGAAGAAGTACTGCGAAAAATCAAATACCTCGCCGACGCCGACAACAGAAGTATCAGCAATATGCTGGAACATCTGTGCAAAGAGCGTATTCAGAATTATGAAAGAGAGAACGGTCCCATTCCCTTGAACAAATATGACTCGTAAAATAATTTCAAAAACTATTGACAAACCAGCTACTTTTTTGTAAAATTTATCTGTACTATTACAGGCAGTACAGTAATGTGGATTTTATGCCTCAAGCCGCATTTGTAAAGTCTGCTTTTACACTGCCCTTTACAGAATGTGCAAAGGACGGGAAAGGAGTAGCGGTAAATGTTCCAAATCGACGCAATGTCCAGAACGCCCGTATATGAGCAGATCATCTCCCAGGTGGAAAAATTCATCCTGGGAGGCGTTTTGCGCGCCGGCGACCAGCTTCCCTCCGTGCGCAGTCTTTCCATAGAACTGTCCGTAAACCCCAATACCATACAAAAGGCCTACGGCGAACTGGATATACGGGGCATCATATCCACCGTCCCCGGCCGGGGCTGTTTTGTGACAGAGACGGCGCGAAATACATTGCGTGCGCGGAGCAGACAAAAGCTGTCACTTTTGGAAGAGATAGTGGCAGAACTCTGGGCTGCAGGTGTCACCCGGGAAGAATTAGAAGCCGCTGTAGACAGAGGGGTGAGAAAGGAAAACGCCCCATGACACAGTACAAAGGTTACTGCTGCCGGCAGACTGCTTTTACCATTTGGGGAAAGGTATGGTAATCCTATGATAAGAACGGAAAATCTGACGAAAAAATTTGACTCCTATACTGCCCTGAAAGACATATCCTGCACCATCCAGGACGGCTGTATCTACGGTATGGTGGGTTCTAACGGTGCAGGCAAGTCCACCTTTTTGCGTATTCTCTCCGGCGTATACAAAGCCGACGGCGGCAGGGCACTCCTGGATGGAGCCCCAATCTATGAAAACCCGCAGGCAAAGGGGCAAATTGTATTTGTTCCCGACGAACTTTACTATATAAACGGCGCCAGCATGGAGCGAATGGCGACGCTGTATGCGTCTTTGTATCCAAGTTTTGACCGAAGTCGGTACAAAACGCTTGCAGGAGAACTTGGGCTGGATCTCAAAAAAAATCTAAACACCTTCTCCAAGGGAATGCGCCGGCAGGCGATCACCATTCTTGCACTGGCCGTCCGTCCCAAATACATCTTCTTCGATGAAACCTTTGACGGGATGGACCCGGTGGTGCGCAGCTATATAAAGAAGCTGATCTGCCAGGATGTGCTGGACCGGGGCGCTGCCGCGATCATCACCTCCCATTCACTGCGGGAACTGGAAGACACCTGCGATCAGCTGGCGCTTTTGCACCGGGGCGGTCTGGTGCTGGAAAGCGACATTCAAAATCTCAAAACCTCCCAATTCAAAATTCAAATTGCCTTTCAAGAGGCGTATGACAGGCAAAAATTCGACGGACTGGATCTGGTTCACTTTTCAAAATATGGCTCCGTTGCCAATTTAATTGTTCGGGGGGACCGGGAGGAAACCCTAAATAAGCTTCGCGCCATGCAGCCTGTGCTGCTGGAAGCATTGCCGCTGACCCTGGAAGAGGTTTTCACCTATGAAATGGAAGCGCTTGGATATACATTCCATCTGGAAGAAGATGCAGTCTCACCCCCCACTCCTTCCCGCAAAGTACAATGAAAGGGCAGGCAAACCGATGAAAAAGAATTTGTTCTCCAGGGGTATTTATTTAGAAGGTCTGCGGCAATTGCGCATCTTCGGGTTCATCGTACTGAGCATCTACCTGGTAATCCTCATCTGTGCTCCAATTTTTGAATATGCAGATTATCTCCAGTACAGCCCGGAAACACAAAAGGCGCTCTATCCGCTGGTCGTAAGCTTTGAAGACCTGCTGGGACCTCTGATGGCACTTCCCGTACTTGTGGCGCCCATTATGACGCTGATTGTCTTTTCCGGCTTCAACAAACGCAAATATTCCGATTTTTACCATGCCCTCCCCTATACCCGCCTGTGTCTTTTCCTCAGCTATACAGGGGCAGTTTTGACTTGGATCTTCGGGATTCTGCTTCTCTGCGGCGGTGTGTCCGTACTGACGCGCTGCATGTTCACGCAGATGTACGTGCTCTCCTTTGCGGGCTGGGCCGATATCCTGCTGAGCCTTGCGGTCATGATCCTTATGGTCGTCGCTGCCGTCCTTTTGGGCTGCAGCTTTACAGGAACGCTTCTTGCGAACATCACCGCCTCCGGTCTGATCCTGTTTCTTCCCCGCTTTGTTATCACGATGCTCACGAGCACCATCGCCACAAAGCTTCCCTTTATCGCAGAGGAGCATTTCCTGTCCATCCTGTCCCCCCAGTACAATATCCTGATATACTACTATGGCAATATGGCCATATACGCCAACAGTACTTCCCTGAGCGGGAATCTGCAGTGTGATTTGTATTCTCTATTCGTTGCACTGGTGATGGGGATCCTGGCCGCGGTTTTGTTTGTCCGGCGCAAAAGTGAGGCGGCCGCACAAAGTGCACCCCGGCGGAGCATCCAGGCCGGAATCCGCATTGCACTGACCCTCGTCCTTTCCCTGGGAGCAACCTGTATTTTACTCACCGACGGGCCGCAGACTATCGTGGCAACGCTGTACATCTTTGCCGTTCTCATTTATTTCATCTACGAACTGATCTCCACCCGCAAGTGGAAAAACCTGCTGCGCAGCATTCCCGCGCTGAGCGTTGTTCTTCTTTTGAATCTGGTCTTTGCCGGTCTCGTTTTGGGAACAATGCATTTTTCCTCTGCTTTCCGTCCCAACGCCGGGGAAATCACCAGTGTGCGTTTTGTCCAAGACAGTGCATCCATGTACACAAACCCCAATGCCCTTGGAGAAGAGGAAGCGGGAAATTATGCTGACCGCGCCGTCCGGGATATCACCATCGAGGATCCCAAAATCATAACTGCCGTAGCCGATGCGCTGCAGGACAACCTGGACGCCTTTGACAAGGGAGAATATGATCGTCTTGAAAGCAAGCTCTACAACTATACGAGCACGCCCACCCACCTGGAGCGGACCGTGGCGATCCAAACGGGATCCCTCACCCGGTACCGCCGGATCATTTTCCCGTACGAAGTCATGGAATCTATCGTCGAGCAACTGTCTAATCTGCCGGATTACCGAAACGCCTACCTGACACTGCCGGACGCGCTGTCCGGAACGGAACGGGTACACTGGGAAAGTGTCGACGGCAAGGAAACCTGGAACTGGCAGGAAATTTTTGACTGTCTTGGAGAAGAGATCCGCGAAGCGGGATTTGCCTCGTGGTACAAATTCCTCAACATGGATATCCCAAAAAGCAACGACTGGAGAGGAACATCCATCACGTATACAGCCAGAGATCCGGAGCTCTCCACTGTCACGATCCCCCTATCTGCCTCGCTGACTCCCAAAACGCTAAATCTCCTTTTGCAGGAGCACTATGAAAACAGGACGGAAGAAGAAACGCAAAAGGTCCTCCGCCTGCTTGCGGGAGAGACCGAAATCGATCCCAGCGCAGGATACAGCACAATCCAGATCGAATACGGATATAAAAATGCGGCAGGAGAGCTGGAACAAAAATTTGCGTATCCCACGGATATATTGCAAAGCATTTCTTCCACAGATGCGGTATATGAAAACATGGATGAAAAAACCATCCTCGATATGCTGAAAACATTGGGAGAACAGCTGAAAAGCGCAGACGGTGTCCCCCGGTGGGATGCCTATGTGCGCGTATACTGTGACTGTCTTGTCAAAAACGAAGCCGGAGAGCGGGAAACCCTGCAAGGTGTGCTTTACTTTCCCCTGCCGGAAGCCTTCGATTTGCAAAATTGGGAAAAGCTGGAGAGCGTTGGGCCTTACGAAGGAGAAGTACACTGACCCGTCATGCAAAAAAAGAAGCCCTCCATTCGCGGAGTGTAATAACGAAGGAAATAGTAAGGTGGCGGTGCAGTCAAAAGACTGCACCGCCACTTTGCGTTGTCCGGCTGTTTTCTTTTATCAGTATTTCTCCACAGCCCTCATCAGCAAAACAACGATCCATCTGTCAGCCGATACATCCGTGTCGTTTTTCATGAACAAGCGGAAAAATCCTTCTTCATACTGCTGACCATATCCATGTCTGAATCAATATGTCCCAACCTGGATGAAAGCATTGGAATACCGAAAATCCCGACAAAAGATTGAAAGGTTTCATACAAGCAGCAATGATGATGTTTGCCACGCCTTTTGCCTGTCCCAGGCCGAAAAACAAAAATACAGAATCAGCCCCAAAGCAATGGCAAAACTTCTTTTCATTTTGCCTTTCTCCTTTTTCCTCCGATTTGCCTGTATAGCTTCAAGCCGTAATGAGCGATAAAAATACAAAGTCCCATAAGTGCAAGATAGTCTACATAAAACAGCACTTTCGGTTCACTGTAATCCAAAAACACAAATGCACTTTTCAAAAAGAGATACGCTGAAATATCTCGCTGGATGAAAGCATATGCACCATATCCCGCAATCAGTATTCCCACCACAGCCGAAAGCACTTTGCCGATCATTGGAGCTTGTTTCACAAAAATTTTATTTCGCAGCATACCGACGAACATATTCCAGTGCAGCCCCAAATGCAGGCTCAGTAAAAGAAACCCCCAGAAAGCTGCGAGGATATGCAGCCTGCGTGCAAAAGACATACCTGCTTCAATCGATAAGAAACGGAAAACATAACGGGACATCACAATGCCGCTGTACATCTGTGCCAGCACACAAATCAACAGCAGTACATCGATAACAAGCGCAACAGCGCGAAGCACCGTATATTTCCCTTTGAAAATGTTTTTATGCCAGCTTTGATTCAACAGATGATGGGCAACAAAAAGAAGGAACATCCCGGCTCCAATCCACTCGTGCGCCGCCTCTCCCCAAAATTGATAGCCCATTAACAGCAAAAGCAAAACGGTCATCAAAATGTCAACCGCCAGTTTTACGGCGATTTTCGGTTTCATTCCTCCACCGCCTTGCCCACGCAGGCAATCGCATTCAGGCTGCGGGGATAACCGATATAGGGCAGGCACTGCGAAATAACACGGATGAGAAAGTCCTTATCGTTTCCCATATTCATATTCCCTTTGGAATGGGCGACAAGCTGCGATTCACAGCCACCCTGCGCCATAAGAAAACAGAAAGTGATCAGTTCCCGTTCCGAAAGGGTAAGTCCTTTCCGGGTATAATAGTCCCCAAAACAGTTTGCCGCAAGCCAGCGGTGGATATGCCCGGTTTTCCATGCTTCCTTCATCTGTTCGCCGAAGATTTCAGCTTGCACCGCAACCCCTTTTGGAAGCCTGTTTTCAAGGGTAGTCGTCGCCTGTCCCGAAAGGGGCAGCGCGATCCCTTTTTCTGAAAAGATCTCGTTTGTGCAGTTTAGAAACGGCAGCATTCTGCCATAACCTAAATAATCGGCTGCCTGATATACAATTTCTTTTGCCATTACCGGTGTAACATCGTTTTCAAGCGCTTTTGGAAGCATTTCTTTGTATGCCTCCACGCCGCCGCAGCCAATAAGGGCTGCTAAAATCGCCATATAGCGTGTTTTTTCCGGAAGCTGCTGCCCTTCTTCGTTTGGCACTTCCTGAAATGCAAAATGGGCAAAGCGTTCTACAAATTCAGGATCTGTTCTGCGTAATTCCATTTTCCCGCTCTCCTTTCAGATTTTTTGATTTCCTGTAGACCATACGTGCTTTTCCTTCGCCGTTTCCGGCGTATTTTGCGCCATAACACCCACCAATTTGTGCGGAACATAGGGGGCTTCTAAATAAGCAATCTCGTCATTGCTCAATACAAGTTCCGTTGCCCTGGCCGCGTCCTCAATGTGATGAATTTTTGTTGCGCCCACAACAGGAGCGGCAACCTTTGTTAAGAGCCACGCAAGGGAGATTTCCGTCATAGATACTCCACGTTTGTCGGCAAGTTCGGCAACCCGGTCAATAATCATACTGTCCTGCGCAGCGGTGGAATCGTATTTCAACCTCGCATAGCCGTCCTCCCGCAAACGCTTGGAGGTCTCACCAGAGCGCCTCGCCAGCCGCCCCCCTGCAAGGGCACTGTACGGTGTCATCGCAATGTTGTCTTCCTGGCACAGCCTTGCCATTTCCCGTTCTTCCTCACGGAAAATCAGGTTATAATGCCCCTGTACAGAAATAAATTTAACAAAACCCTCTTTTTCGGCAAATGCATTTGCTTTGGCAAGCTGATACGCAAAGCAGTTGGAAATGCCGATATACCGCACCTTGCCGGCTTTTACCGCATGGTTCAGTCCCTCCATAATGTCGCAAAGGGGAGTGGCGTAGTCCCACATATGGTAAATATATAAATCCACATAATCGGTGCCAAGATTTTTAAGGCTTTTATCGAGCATTTTTTCAATGTGCCGCCGGCCTGAGACTCCCGCTTCCAATTCATCATGGGTGCGGGGCAAAAACTTTGTTGCAATGACAACATCATCACGCTTTGCAAAGTCCCGAATGGCTCTGCCAAGATACTGCTCGCTTGTGCCGCTTTGATAGGCAATTGCCGTATCAAAGAAATTTACGCCAGACTCCAACCCCCGTTTTATGATCTCACGGGACTGCGCCTCGTCCACCGTCCAAGTGTGCTGTCCATTTCCGGCATCACCGAATCCCATACAGCCCATACAGATACGGGACACATTCAAATTGGAATTTCCCAATTTTGTGTACTGCATCATTTTTCTCCTCATTTGACAAATTCGTTTCACATCTTTTTTACCGTGCAGGGGTTTCCGTAAGCGACGGCATTTGGAGGAATTGCTTTTGTTACCACACTTCCGGCACCAATCACAGCATTGTCGCCGATTGTGACACCGGGCAATATAACAGCCCCGCCGCCAATCCACACCCTGTTTCCAATTGTAACAGAAGCGGTCTTTGTCCGTGTCGCTTTTTTGCCTGTTTCGTCGACATAGATTCGTTCATCGGGCAGGATCGGATGCACAGCAGTATAAATTTTAACATCAGGGCCGATTAACACATTTTCTCCAATTGTAATTTTGCCCGTATCTAAAAGCGTACAGTTCATATTGATCAGACTGCCGGCGCCGAGGAAAATATTGCAGCCATAGTCTACCCAAATCGGCTGATTGACACGGGCATTTTCACCGCAGAAACCAAACAGCAACTGAAGGATTTGCTCTCGCAAATTTGCATTTTCAGCAGGCAGACTATTGTAAATTTTCATCAAGTCTTTCCCACGGTTACTAAGGGTGCGAAGCTCTATATCCCTCGTATCGTAAAATTCACCGCCAAGCATTTTTTCTTTTTCCGTCATTTTTTGCTTTCCTTATCCAATACCGTTTGTTTTCAGCCATTCGGCAACATCACGTGGCAGTTCCGAATCGCCGGAATAATGAATCGACAAGGCTTCTCCCATGGCAGCGTATGGCACCAGCTTGGTAACAGCAGTCAAGCTCTGACCAAAACGCCCACCTCCGTGAGAACAGAATGGAAGGAGTGTCTTACCGGAAAAATCATATTCTTCCAGGTAGGAAGCAATCGGCATCGGTATAGAAGCCCGCCAGTTCGGATAGCCGACCATCACGATAGCATACTGATCCATATATTCCCCCCGTGGCTTGCAAGCTTGGGGCGCGCGAATAAAATCTTCAGATATTTCCATTGCCCCCAAACTGTTTTCCTCAATTGGTGCGATCGCATCATCCTGATTCTCCTTCTGCCCACAGGCTGCGAATGTGCAAACAAGCACCAGCGCCGGCAGCAAGGATACCATTTTCCTCATATGATCGCCTCCTATTTCCCAAGCCCGATTTCAGCAAGCCATTCACTTACTGCGCGATCCGGACTGGACGAAGCCCCGCTGCCGATATGCAGCCCGTCCGTCACTGCTGCGTTGGGTTCCAGTTCTTTTATGGCATTGACCGTATCGGAAAGACCACTGCCTCCGCTGGTGCAGAAGGGAGCAACCGTTTTGCCGGAAAGGTCATAGCTATCAAAGAATGTATAGAGAATCATCGGCATATCACCCCACCAGTTCGGATACTAAAATGTAGCCCGTCCTCTCCAGCCCTTGAAAACACTGGGCTTAACGGCTTACACAAGTGTGTTTTCTGTTCTTTTTTAGTAGCA
>CAJFOI010000005.1 GCA_904396155.1 Candidatus Avispirillum faecium
CGGATAAACGAGAAAAGGAGCAGCCCTTTCGGACTACTCCTTTACATAGGAATGTTCAGTTGCGTTATGAACATTCAAACTGGTGCGGGCGACAGGACTTGAACCTGCACGGAAATCCACTGGATCCTAAATCCAGCGCGTCTGCCAATTCCGCCACGCCCGCAAACAAACATACAATTTTAGTTTATCATTTTTTCTTGTAAATGTCAATACGCGATATTTTGTATTTGGGGATTGACAAAATACGCTGATTTCGATATACTATACCTGCAGCGTTTTTGAAAAGCTGCAATTAAAAACGATTTTGAAGAGTAAGAAACAACGCGTGAAGTGCCGTGGGTACGGGGAGTTGACACACGGACGAAAAGCTATGCTTGCGGTGTTGTTTCTGCATCCCGCTTCGAACGGCTCAGTCAGAATGGACAATGGCAGCATTGCGCCTTCTTTCCCTGCCGCGTGAACGCCGGGGTAAAGGAGGTATTTTTATGTCTGATTTTTCAAAAAGCAAGCCGTCTTTGTTTGTGAATATTCGTGTACTGTGCGCGGTGGCGCTGCTTACAGCATGTGCTACGGTTGTCGCGTATCTATGCAAATCCTTCACCATTACGCCGTACCTTCGGGTGACTTTTGAAAATCTTCCGCTGATATTGACCGGATATTTGTTTGGTCCCTGGGCCGGACTGGTTGCCGGTCTTGCCTCTGATTTTCTCAATACATTGGTGACGTACGGCCTGGGTCAGCTCAACCTTATTATTACGCTGGGCGCCGGTCTGGTGGGATTTACAGCCGGTGTCGTATCCCGGTGGATTTTGCCGGGTAAGGGAGCAGTACCGCTTGCCGTCAGCGTAGCGGCGGCGCATATTGTGGGAAACATGCTTGTAAAGTCTGTAGGCCTGATGGTCTATTTTGGATATCCTCTTCTTTTGGTGTTGCCCCGCATTCCCCTGTATATCTGTATCGGTGCTGTTGAATTTTTTCTTCTTTATGTGCTGCTGCGCAATAGAGGAGTCAATAAAATGCTTGGAGTGATTTGTAAATCATGACATACAACGAGGCAATTGCATATATTCATTCGATTTCCTGGCGGGGAAGCCGGCCCGGACTGGAACGGATCCGCGCGCTGTGCGATTTGCTGGGGAATCCCCAGGACGCTCTTTCCTTTGTTCATGTGGCGGGAACCAATGGAAAGGGTTCTGTCTGCGCCATGTTATCGGAAATATTTCAGTGTGCCGGATACCGTACGGGGTTGTTTACCTCTCCCTATGTGTACCGATTCAATGAACGGATCGCTGTGGATGGTGTACCGATTTCCAATGACTGCCTTACGGAAGTGATTGCGGAGATTCGACCTTTGGCGGACCGCATGGAGGATCCCCCTACAGAATTTGAACTGATCACTGCCGCAGCTTTTTTGTATTTTTCAAAGGTAAAATGTCAGGTGGTGATTTTGGAGACCGGCATGGGCGGGCGTCTGGATTCTACCAATATCATCAAAAATCCCCTTGCGGCTGTAATTACGGGGATCGGATTGGACCATACGGCACAGCTTGGTTCTACAATTGTGGAAATTTCGAGAGAAAAGGCTGGGATTATCAAACCCGGTTGTCCGGTGATTCTTGGGGACAGCGGGGATGCGGTACGGCAGGTGGTAGAGGAAAAGGCGGCCGCAGAAGGGGCTGTCGTATATCCTGTGGATTTTTCGGCACTGCGCATAGAGCAGCTGTCCCTGGAGGGAACGCAGTTTTCCATAGCCGGGAACGGTGCGCCGTATCATTTGCAGCTGCTGGGGAAGTATCAGCCGCAAAATGCTGCAATTGCCATAAAAACGGCGCAAGTTTTGGGCCTGTCGGATGAGAGCATACGAAGGGGATTGGAAAATGCCCGCTGGCCCGCCCGGTTTGAGATCCTTCGCCGAAACCCTTTCATTATTTTTGACGGCGGGCATAATTCCCAGGGTATCGATGCGGTAGTGGATACGGTAAAAGCGCTTTTCCCGGATAGAGTGCATATTCTCACCGGTGTGATGGCGGATAAGAATTATGTCGCCATGGCGCAAAAGCTGGGAGAGGTCGGGGTAAACATTTACTGTGTGACGCCGGCAAATGCCCGTGCGCTGCCTGCCGGAGACTATGCATTTGTTTTTGCAAAGGCGGGGTGGTCCGCCAGGGCGGTGGAAGACATGGAAAAGGCGCTGGAATTGGCTGTAGAAGGATCCCGCAGGGACGGCAGGCCGCTGCTGATTGTGGGAAGTTTATATATGTATAAAGAAGTGGTAGACCTGTTGGAATATTTGGAACAAAAGAGAAAAATGCAGTAAGAAGAAGCTTTCCAAAGGAAAGCTTCTTCTTGTATGTGTTGTATGTGACAACCCCTCCGTCTCGCCTATGGCGAGCCACCACCCCAGTATCTCCTGCGGAGCTGCACCATAGGGGAGGCTCAATTTGAAAGGCCCCATGTGGGGAGATGCGCAGCATCTCCGGGGGCATCCCGCGTTAGCGGGTGGGGGATTGTTTTTGGGAAGGGTACTTTGTTTAACAAGCTCCATTTTGACAACTTTGATGATTTCTTACAGCAGCTTTTGTATCAGCGTGCGATAACGCCTTCCTTTTTCCCGGTAGAAATCGTACATACTCTGATCCGATAGTTCCAGGCGCCTGCTTTTTACCATGGCGCTGCGGCAGGCATTGAAGTTGTCATATACTCCAAGTCCCACAAAGGCGATCATTGCAGCACCCAGACAGCAGGTTTCCGGCTCCTGGGGCCGGTAGATCTCACAGCCGGTAACGTATCCAACGATTTCGCTCCATAAGTCGCTGCGTGCAGCACCTCCGGTCATCATCAGCTTATCGATGCGCATTCCTTGGGCGGCAAACTGCTCTAAAACAATGGACGCTTCAAAGGCAACGCCCTCCATGATCGCGCGGGCGATGTGATATCGATCGTGTCCCGCGTCCAGCCCGAACATGGCTCCCCGCAGCTCCGGACGGTTGTGAGGGAATCCGGCGCCCAGCACATAGGGCAGGACGAAGAGATTTTTGGTACTTTCCGCTCGTGTAGCGGCTTCCCGGTCCATTGTCCGGAAATCGGAATCTACGATCTCCTTATACCAGTTCAGCGCACTGCCCGCGCTCACCAGAGAGGCCATCGCACCGAATTTTCCCTTTACAGGATGGATCCCGGGGCAGATATGATTGTCTGTATACAGCAGACGATCGGTCACGCCCAACACTACCCATGTAGTGCCTGTAGCCAGCAGCATGTCGCCGGTGTCTACCGCCCCGGACCCGATGGAAGCACAGTATTGATCGTGGGCTCCGTTGAAGACAGCTACTTCCGGGGAAAGTCCAAGTTCCGCCGCTGCTTCCGGGGTCAGCGTACCGACAAGTCCCCCCACAGGCAGCACTTCAGGCAGGCGAGATTTTGAAATTTCAAGGAAATTTAGAATTTCATCGTCCCAGGTTCCGGTCTCCATATCAAAGAGTTGACGGATCGCGGCATTTGTTGGATCGATGATATTTTTGCCGGTGAGTTTGCGGTTGATAAATTCCAGAGTGGAAATAAAGGTATCCGCCATGGAAAAAATCTCTGGTGTGTTTCGGCGCATCCACAAAATTTTCGCTGCGTCCAAAGAAGGGTTGGGAAGCCAGCCGCATTTGCGGTAGATTTTCTCTTTCCCGATGGCGTTTGAAAGGGCATCGGCTTCCTTTGTGGCACGGGTATCCATCCAGGTGATCACTTCGCAGAGAGGATTTCCGTTCTTGTCAGCTGCCAGCATGCTGGCCCCCTGGGTGGAGATTCCGATGGCGCGCACCTGCCGGGGATCGACAGACTGGAGCGCTGTGTGGATGGCACGCACGGTGGCGTCCCACCAGTCCCAGGCGGCCTGGGTGACGTTGCCGTTCCGGCTCTCCAGCGGATATTCCCGATACCCGCTGGAGAGGACGTTGCCTTTTTCATCTGTTACGATGGCTTTGGTTCCTGTAGTACCTACGTCAAGACCAATTACAAGCATAATAACGATATCCTAATGGTTTATTTTGAGAGGAGTGTATCGATGGTGTCTACAATATAATCTACAGTCGCTTCGCTGGCGATGATCGGCGGCTTCATCAGCACTGCCGGCAGGCAGTTTGCCTTGTAGATCTGGGCGGAAGCATCGATGCAGGCTCCCTTCATTTTATCGGCAAATGCAGCGGCATCGTCCACCGTATGGAAGTGCAGGGCGGCGAGATGTGCCTCGCCTTCTACATCCAGGATGACGTCGCTGTGCTTTTCCATGATCCGGTGCAGGCCCGCTTCGAACCGGCTGCCGATGCGCTGGATTTCCTCTCCATTGGCCTGCATGAAGGTCATGGTGATCAGATACGCCAGAGAAGCCAGTTCCTCCTGTCCATTGGTCACCAGTGCGCCGAACTGGACCAGTGTGTCCATGGGAGCGGTGGTGATAATTTTAGATGCGGGATATTCGCCGCCGGGGAAGCCCTTTCCTACAGTGACAAAGTCCGGCTGCAGTCCATACAGGCGGAACAGGAATGCGCCCTTATACCACATGCAGGACTGGATTTCGTCACACATGGTGGGGGTGTCGTATTCTCGGCAAAGGGCGTAGGCACCCTGGAGGAATTCCTTTGTCAGGCGAATCCCGCCATAGTTCATCAGAATAATTTCGTGGCAGAATCCTGCGGTTTTGTAATTGCCGGTATTGTATTTTTTGATTTTTGCTTCAAAATCCGCAAGGTCGTTGATCATAACCGGCACGACTTTGTACAGGCCGGACGTATCAGCCAGTTCCCGGTATTCGGGCCACATGCCCCGTAGCGTTTGCGCGAGGATGGAGGTACCGTGGTAATTTCCCTCGATTCCGCCGTTTTTGTCTCCGATCACAAAGAAGACAGGAATTTTACCTGTATATTTCGGCTCTGCAAAAGTGCCGTCCAGCTTGTAAAAGCGGGCGAGCATCATTTTGAAGCCTGCTTCGCAGGAAATGGTTCCGGTTTCCAGATTGATAATCCGATTGAGGACATGTTCTTCTTTGGAAGCAAGCACTTTTTCGGTGGCCGACGCATCGTCCCAGGAAATGCCGTTTGCCATTTGAATCAGTCTTTTTTCCATCAGGCGGGTGATGTACCCCCGGGTATTGTTGTGGGTGGGATTCAGAATCCCCATTTTGCGGGCGTTGTCGATCAGCTTATATCCGTCGAACCGATGTCCCAGGGAAGCCTGGTAATGTTCACTTTTGCCCAGCAGATACAGCTTTCCGTCTTCTCCTACCCGGTAGTTGCAAAAGCCGGTGACGGGGGACATTTTTGTATTGGTGGCTTTCATAAAGGAATTGGTACCAGCGCCTGGCTCGCCGCTGTCGCATGCAGGCATGATCTGCGTGCCGACTTTTTCCAGCAGCTGGTCGTTTTTCTTTTGCTTTTCTTCAGGATAAAAGTCGATTTTTTCATTTGCCAGAGCCATGGCGTCGTCATAGGACATAATGCCCAGTGCATCGTTGGCATGGGCAACTGCTGTGGTGTAGTCTGTTCCGAGTATATCGGAAAGAGACAATTTGGGTGAATGAAACATGATATGTATACCTCCTGGTGGATTCACATTGCATTATTCTTCTATGGATATTTGATCTGACGGCGGGTCAGTGGCAGGCCGGTAGGGAATGCCCAGATGTTCGTATGCCAGCTTTGTGGCACATCGCCCCCGGGGGGTCCTGGAAATAAAGCCGATTTGCATTAAATAGGGCTCGTAAACATCCTCTATCGTGACTGCTTCTTCTCCCACGGTGGCGGACAGGGTCTCCAGTCCTACGGGCCCGCCGTTGTAAAAGTGGATGATGGTTTCCAGCATTTTACGGTCCGTATTGTCCAGACCCAGCTCGTCGATTTCCAGCATTTGCAAGGCGGCGGATGCTGTTTCCAGCGTGATCTGTCCGTTTCCCTTGACCTGGGCATAGTCCCGCACTCGTTTGAGCAGCCGGTTGGCGATCCGGGGCGTTCCCCGGGAGCGGGAAGCGATTTCCAGCGCCCCGTCCTCTGTGATGGGAATGTCCAGAATACCTGCACTGCGCGTTACGATCCGGGCGAGTTCTTCCGGTGTATAAAGCTCCAGCCGCAGCAGTACGCCAAACCGGTCCCGCAGGGGAGAGGTCATCTGCCCCGCCCGGGTGGTGGCACCGATCAGGGTGAACCGCTGGAGGGGAAGCCGGATGCTTCTGGCGGCAGGGCCTTTCCCAATGATGATATCCAGGGCGAAATCTTCCATGGCCGGGTAGAGGATTTCCTCTACGTTTCGGTTGAGTCTGTGGATTTCATCGATAAACAGTACGTCTCCCTGTCCGAGATTTGTGAGCAGGGCGGCCAGATCCCCCTGCTTTTCGATGGCGGGGCCGCTGGTGACTCGAAAGTTTACGCCCAGCTCCGCCGCAATGATGCCGGACAAGGTTGTTTTCCCCAGCCCCGGAGGACCATACAGCAAAACGTGGTCGAGGGTATCTCCCCGCAGTTTGACTGCATCGATATAAATCTTCAAAATTTCCTTGACCTTTTCCTGCCCGATGTATTCGTCCAGCGTCCGGGGACGCAGACTGAATTCCGTCTCTGCATCTTCCGCAGTGTAGGCAGTTTCCAGAATGCGGTCGTCAAACTCCATATCGTTTTCGTAATCGTTCATGTGTGCCTCATCACTTCATCAATTTGGTCAGTGCCAGACGGATGAGCTCTTCCGTGTCCTTTGCCGGATCCAGATTCTGCAGCGCTGCGGTGATTTCGCTTCTGGAATATCCCAGGACCAGCAGGGCATCTCTGGCATCCGACAGGTGTCCGCCGCCAGACACTGTGGCTGCAGCAGTGGGTGCAGGGCTGTGTGCGAACAGCTTTGCCGCAAATTTATCTTTCAGCTCCAGTACAATGCGCGCAGCAGTTTTGCTGCCTACACCCTGGGCCAGGGAAAGCGCTTTGGCGTCCTCTGCCTGTACTGCTGCAGACAGAGAGGCGGGGGTCATGATCGACAAAATGGCGACGGCCGCTTTTGGACCCACCCCTGACACGCCGATGAGCATACGAAAAGTGTCCAGTTCTTCCGTGGTATAAAATCCATAGAGTTCTACAGCATCTTCCCGCACAGCCATATAGGTGAACAGCCGCACCTTTTCCTTTGCGGTTGTGGGTGCGTTGAGCTTTGTCAGAGTATTTCCCGTGATGAAAACCTTGTATCCCACACCGCAGCAGTCGATGACCGCCGTCATAGACAGAGCGTCCAAATAGATCAGTTCTCCGGTGAGACAGTAGATCATTGGGAATCCTCCTCTGTATCGCGGGGGCTGTCTGCTTTGGGCGCCGCCTGCATTTCCAGTTGGATTTGTGTAAAGGCTTCCGCTTGGGGCGCTTCTTTTGTGCAGAGCTCCTCCCCGTTCAAATCGACGGGCACATAAACCGGACAACCGTCAGCCAGACGGCGCTTTCTGTACCGCTCGCTGAGGTACCATGCGGCTGCGAAAGCGCACAGTCCGGCGGCGGATCCGATCAAACCTATGGTAAGACAGGAGGGCCAGTATTTCAGCTCCAGGGTGTATTCGCCCGGCTCCAGGTAAAATCCGATCAGGCCGTCCAGCAGCTTTACGGGTGTGATCTTTTCCCCGTTTGCATAGATATTCCAGCCTTCGTCATAGGGGATGGAAGTGAAAACCAAATTTCTGTCCTCTGTCACCGTAATCGTTCCGGTAAAGGAATCCTCCCGGAAGTTTTCAATATTGTACTGGTTTTCAGAGAGCAGGGGCATCAGTTCCTCAAACGCATCTGTGTCCAGATAGTAGAAGTATTCTGCATCCTGTTTGATATACATTTCTTCATCCAAGAGGGTGAGGGATACAATGACCGTATCTCCCGGCTGGAAGGATCCCAGTTCCACAATACGGAAGGTTTCATTTCCAAAGAAAGTGCCTTTCTTTACGCCGTTTACATACAAATCTGCCTCTCTGGCATAGTCGCTGGGGAAGTAGCAGTACAATGTATCCGAGGTGGCGGCAGTCAGTGTAAAAGTAACGGTGCCCTCGCCGCTTTTGCCGTTTTTGCTGTATTTGGTATGTCCGGCTACGGAAGAGGAGGTAAGTACGGGAGAGGTTTCCTCTGTAAACTCCAGGGGCACAAACATATCTTTGGCACCATCTTCTCCCAGCATACTGCTTACAATGGCGTTCAGACGCTGGAAGGGAGAGACGTAGGACGCGTCGTTGATCTGTAAAGTCTCCAGATCCTTATTGACTGCAAAGGCCAGGGAAAGCGCATAGGGGTTTTTATAGGCAGTGAGGTCATCTATGCCGGTTTCTGCATTTTTGCTTGTATATACCGGCTTATAAAATTCCGGCACAGTACTGTCGCCCGTCTGTGCAATGAGATATTTGATTCCCAAAAGGGAATCTACGACAGGAGTGGAGCCCAGATATTTGCTCCAGTGGGATTTGGAAGACAGCCCCAGATTGTTCAGCAGCTTAATGGTTTCCTGATTCAGGGTGGAAGTGGAGTTGGAAAGCCCGTACATGCGCAGCGCATAGGGGTCGTTGGTCTTTCTGTGCAGGTTCTTCTCCATGCGGTAAAAACCGTCGTCCATTTTATGGATCTCCTCAGTCACGGGCAGAATTCGGTCTACAAAGGAGCGGTATGAGGTACGGCTGGAGTAGGTCACGTCCGTGTCCAGATCGATCAGATTGGCAAGACCTGCTCCGAAAAGCTCCACGCTTACCAGCATCGCCAGCACCATGGAAGCGGTGTTGCGCAAATAGGCCTGAGGATGGGTGGAAGCCCGCAGAATCAAAAGGTATATGCCGATGATTACAAGGGAGAGCCAGATGGTTGCCAGATCGTCGATATAATCGTACTCCAGTTTTTGCAAAATGATCAAAAGCAGCGCCAGTACGCCGCATACGGAGATGACCTTTCGGTAGCCGATCTCCCGGATTCTCTCAAAGGCCTTGTATGCCAGGAGCACCATGATAAAGCACAGCATGAAGCTGTAGCGGTAGTTCAGCCAGTTGGGCCGCTGCATGCCGTGCCAGAACAGGTCCAGTGTAGTGATGTTGAAGCTGAGGAGGAAAAAGGCGATCAGCAAGCCGGAGGCGATTTTTTCCCGGGTTTTGATATGGGGTGCGAAAAAGTACAGCGGCAAAAGGATCAGCGTGAGTGTGCCGCAGTATACAAAGGGAAGTCCATCCGGGCGCACGGTGTCGTAAGAGCCGATAAACAGCTTGGACACCAGATCCATCCAGTCAAATTTTTGGTTGAAGGTGTAATCGGGATTGGAAAACTCCGTTTTTCCGAACTTCAGAGAGTAGTAGGTGCATAGAAGCAGCGCTGCGCAGATGGCGGCGGCAATCAGGGAAAAAAGGGCAAACCGGCCGGCACTTTTTGCAAAGTGGTGCCGTCTGCCCAGAGGATTGCGTTCTTCCGGCTCTCTGGAGAAATATGCGTAGAAGAAATATGCCACAGAAAAAATACACATCATGTAGCCGATGTAGAAATTGCTGAAAATGGCCATGGCAAGGCTGATGACATACAGCTTGAATTTGCCGTATTTGATCAGATTTTCAATGCCCAGCATAACCAGGGGCAGCAGGATCAAGTTGTCGATCCACATGGTGTTGTGCTGCATGACCACGGCGTATGCGCACAGCGCGTACATGCAGGAGAACATCACCGTTGCCGTTTTGCTTCTCTTTCGTGTGGCCTCGATATAGATGCCAAACGTAAGCCCGCAGCTGCCTACTTTCAGCAGAAACATAAGCAGCAGGGCTTCCGTGATCATGGATTTGGGAAAGAGAAGGACGAGGAAAGAAAAGGGACTGGAGAGGTAATAGGCAAAAATCCCAAAAAACTCTCCCCCCAGCGCCCGGCTGAAGGAATAAATGGGACTGCTTTTCCCCAGGAGAATGTCCCGCAGCCCTTCAAAGAAATATACATACTGCCCGTTGAGGTCCAGCACCAGAACAGATTCCTCGCCGAAAGGGAAAGTTTGCAGGCAGATATAGATCAGCCACATGATCAGCGCAGGGATCAAAAAGCACAGTCCCAGGTAGCGCCACTCCCCGCGCACGGAGCGCCAGAAAGACCGTGTGCCCAGCCGGGGTGCCAGCAGCACCGGCTGTCTGTCCCTCTCTTTGTTTGCGGGTTTTGCAGGGGCTGTCATAAGGTCCATGGTACTCGGAGAATCGTTCATTTTTCGGTATCCTTTCCGGAAAGTTTTTCTTGCGCATCTTCCCCGGAGGGGTAGATTCTTTTCACTGCCTTTTCCAGCTTTACTCTGGGGAGTGTCAAATCTCTTTTGCAGCCTTTGCACACGATGCGCACGTCGCTGCCCACGCGCAGAACGTCAAACAGCTTTTCCCCGCAGGGATGGGGCTTTTTCAGCTCCAGCACATCTCCTGTGCGGATTTTCAAAATTTTGGGCATATATTGCACAGCCTGTCCTTTTTCAGCACTTGTTGTGTTGCGAAGAGACCCTCGCGATTCATACTTATTTAGTATAGCACAACCCTTTTTCGATGTAAAGAAGAAAAAGGAAATTTTGCGGATGCAGGCGCCTGTATGGCGGATCCGGCACAAATTGTGATGATTTTGTAAAATCCCACTTTTTTCTGCCGCTTCCTTTGACTGGAAGAGAAAAATATGGTATAATGATACAATCGGTAAAATGCCGTAAAATGGTATTGTGCGACCGGTAGCGCAAGTGCTGTGGCGAGAGGGGGATGGCTCGTATGGTCATACTTGGGATTGATCCTGGTATCGCGATCGTGGGTTGGGGTGTGCTGCGGTACGACGGCAGGCAGTTTACCCCGCTGGCTTACGGGTCGATTCAGACAAAGGCGAAGGAAAAGACAGAAGAGAGGCTTTTGCAGATTCATGAGGCCCTGGGACAGATCCTGGACAAGTACCATCCCGACGCCATGTGTGTGGAAGAGCTTTTCTGGAACACCAATCAGAAGACGGGAATCATTGTGGCGGAGGCCAGAGGAGTCATTTTGATGACGGCCCGCCAGCGTGGGATTCCCATATCGGAGTATACGCCTCTGCAAGTAAAGCAGTCGATCGTTGGTTACGGACGTGCAGACAAAAGGCAGGTGATCACCATGGTGACCTCTTTTCTGGGATTGCAGCAGCCGCCGAAGCCCGATGATACAGCGGATGCACTGGCGATCGCCATATGCCATGGACACAGCGCTTATTCCAGGATCGGGCAGTTTTATAACCATTGACATGAGAATTTGGTGAGGCAGACGATGTGGACAAATGATGCATGGGAGGATTACACGCTGCTGGACGCCTCGTCCGGCGAGCGTCTGGAGCGATGGGGAAAGTATATCCTCATCCGTCCGGATCCCCAGGTGATCTGGCATACGGAGCGGAAGAATCCCCTCTGGAGAAAGGCGGATGCCGTATATAAGCGGAGCCGGTCCGGAGGGGGTGCCTGGACTGTGTGCAATGTTCCGGAAAGCTGGAACATATCTTATGGTTCGCTGACGTTTCAGCTGCGTCCCATGGGATTCAAGCACACGGGACTGTTTCCGGAACAGGCGGCAAACTGGGACTGGTTTTCTGATATTATCAGGAAAGCCGCGGCGGCGGGCCGCAGCCCGGCGGTCCTCAATCTGTTCGCCTATACCGGCGGCGCTACGGCTGCCGCTGCTGCTGCGGGGGCATCTGTGTGCCACGTGGATGCGGCCCGGGGCATGGTGCAGGCGGCCAAGGAGAATCTGTATCTGTCCGGCCTGGGCGAAGCCCCCGTGCGGTATATTGTGGACGACTGTAAAAAGTTTGTGGAGCGGGAGATTCGCCGGGGCAGAAAGTACGACGGTGTGATTATGGATCCGCCCTCCTATGGACGGGGACCCGGCGGAGAAATATGGAAGATAGAGGACTGTGTCTGTGAGCTGATTGCGCTGGCGGCATCTCTTTTGTCGGACCGCCCCCTGTTTTTTCTGGTAAATTCCTATACGACCGGTTTGTCTCCTGCTGCAATGGGGTATATGGTAATGCTGGCGATGAAGAATACAGGACGAATAGAGACGGGAGAACTGGGTCTGCGGGTGGAAGAAACAGGACTTTTGCTTCCGGCAGGTGCCAGTGCCCGCTGGACACCGGATGGTCATACAGGACAAGATCGGAGAAGAAGATGAGCGATATAATAAGAGCGGAGCACCTGTCTTATTCCTATCCCGGAGAGGAAGAAGGACAGTCTGTGCAGGCCCTGCGGGACGTGAGTTTTTCCGTCAAAGAGGGGGAATTTGTGGCTGTATTGGGCCACAATGGCTGCGGGAAATCTACCCTGGCGAAAATTCTCTGCATGATTCTTCTGCCGGGAGAGGGAAAGTTGTACATTGACGGCAAAGATATGACCGGAGAAGATGTGACGGAGGAGGACATTTACGAGGGCCGCCGCAAGGTGGGCATGGTGTTTCAGAACCCGGACAACCAGCTTGTAGCCACGATTGTGGAGGAGGACGTCGCTTTCGGGCCGGAAAATCTGGGGCTTCCCCCGGAGAAAATCCGCCGGCGGGTGGATTGGGCACTGGAGACAGTGGGAATGACCAAATATGCCAGGCACGCGACCCATCGGCTGTCCGGCGGGCAAAAGCAGCGCATTGCCATCGCAGGAGCCATCGCGATGGACCGCAAGTGCATTATTTTTGATGAGAGCACGGCGATGTTGGACCCCCATGGCAGAAAAGAAGTGATGGACACCATCTCCCGCCTCAATCGGGAGGAGGGGATCACCGTCATCCATATCACCCATTACATGAATGAGGCAACGATGGCAGACCGCGTCCTGGTGATGCAGGACGGCGGCATCCTCATGGAAGGAACGCCCGAAAAGGTGTTCAGCCAGCCGGAAAAGCTTTGGAAAGCGGGGCTGGACGTACCCCAGACGACAGAGTTGCTGTGGTATGTTCAGCAGGCGGGCTACGACGTGGCTCTGGATATTTTTGATCCGGCAGCGTGTGCGTGCGAAATTGCAAAAGTCTTGAAAGGGACACCACATGGCAGAGATAACGCTTGAAAATATCACCTATGTATACGGAAAAGGGGCGCCTTATGAAATGCGCGCCCTGGACGATATCAGTCTCATTTTTCCCGCCGGGGAAGTCACCGGTCTCATCGGGCACACCGGCAGTGGGAAATCTACGCTGGTGCAAATGCTCAACGGACTTTTGAAGCCGGACAGCGGCAGGGTACTTCTGGATGGAAAGGATATTTGGGAAGAGCCGAAAAACATTCAGCAGATCCGTTTCCGGGTGGGGCTGGTGATGCAGTACCCCGAGTATCAGTTGTTTGACGAGACGGTAGAGGCGGATATCGGATTCGGCCCCAAGAACATGGGGATGGATGAAGAAAAAATCAAAGAGGCGGTGGCCCGGGCGGCAGAGTTTGCGGGGCTTTCGCCGGAGCTTTTGAAAAAATCTCCCTTTGATCTGTCCGGTGGCCAGAAGCGCCGGGCGGCCCTCGCCGGAGTGATGGCGATGGAACCGGAGGTTTTGGTGCTGGATGAGCCTGCCGCAGGGCTGGATCCCGGGGGACGCCGGGAGATTTTGGGGCGAATCCGGGAGTATCAGCAGAAGAGCGGGGCCAGTGTGATCATTGTTTCCCACAGCATGGAAGATATGGCCCTGTACTGTGACCGGGTGCTGGTGATGGCAAACGGAAAGCTGGTGATGCATGGTACGCCTGCCCAGGTATTCAGTCGTGCGGAGGAACTGATCGCAGTGGGCCTGGATGTGCCGCAGATCACGCGGGTAGCCCGGGCGTTGCGGGATGCGGGCGTAGATATTGGGCTGGATATATACACGGTAAAATTCGCGGCGCATCGGCTGCTGTCCGGGAGGGAATTCAAGTGAGGGCTGACATTGCATTCGGACAGTACTATGAGGGGGATTCTTTTCTGCACAGGCTGGATCCCCGCTGGAAAATCCTCTTTGCAATTCTGTACATTGTGGTGATCTTTCTGGCGAAAAACGTATTCTCCTTTGTTTTATTGATTTTATCTGCGATCTTTTTGATTTTGTTGAGCAAAATCCGGCTGCGCATCATCTTTCGGGGACTGCGTCCGCTGATTTTTATTATTGTTTTTACGGCTATTATCAATATTTTCTGGTTGAAGGGAAAGACGGTCCTGGTGGACTGGTGGATCATCCACATTTACCTGGAGGGACTGGTCAACGCGTTGCTGATTGTGATACGCGTGGTGATATTGGTGGCTGGTACCAGCATTTTGCTCACGTATACCACCACCCCGATTGCACTCACAGATGGTCTGGAGCGGCTGCTTTCTCCTCTTGCAAAGATCCGGCTGCCGGTCCATGAGTTTTCCATGATGATGACCATAGCCCTGCGTTTTATCCCCACCCTGGTGGAGGAAACGGAAAAGATCATGAATGCGCAAAAGGCCCGGGGCGCTGACTTTTCCACCGGCTCACTGGTACGGCGGGCGAAAGCGCTGATCCCTATCTTGATTCCGCTGTTTATATCTGCGTTCCGGCGGGCGGAGGAACTTGCCACAGCCATGGAATGCCGTTGTTATACCGGCGGCCGGGGGCGGACCCGGATGAATGTGCTGCATTCCACCTGGCGCGACCTTGTCATGCTCCTGCTTTTGTGTGCGCTTGGGGCGGCTGTGGTGCTGATCAATATTTATGCTCCCGGATACACTCTGGCGATGTGATAGGAAACAATGAAAGTATTATTAAAAGTACAATATATGGGCACGGCGTACTGCGGATTTCAATGCCAGAAAAACGGTGCCAGCATCCAGGAGGTCCTCACAAGGGCCGCGGGTCGGGTGTTCGGTATGCCCTGCAGCGTCACCGGCTGCAGCCGGACGGATGCCGGCGTACACGCACTGGGATATGTGTGCGCAGTCGCCCCTGCGGACGGCGCGCGCGGTGCGGATTGGTGCACAGTCCCGCCGGGAAAGATCCATCGGGCGTTTGCACCGCATCTTCCGCCGGATATTTCCGTCTGCGCCGCCGCTTTTGCACCGGACTTTTTTCATCCCCGGTATGACGCGGTGGAAAAGGAATACATCTATCAAATTTGGGATGCGCCTTGGGAAACCCCGTTTTTTCGGGACAGAAGCTATCACAGTGTACGCAGGATTTCACCGGAGGGACTATCCCAAATGCAGGCGGCTGCGGCAGCCTATATCGGAAGACACGATTTTCGCGCTTTTATGGCAGGGAGTGCTGAAAGAGATACGGTGCGTACCGTTACGCGGGCACAGGTGCGGCGGGAAGACGAACATATGCTTGCTTTTTCGGTGTCTGCCGACGGGTTTCTCTACAATATGGTCCGCATTATGGCCGGCACACTGCTGGAAGTCGCGGCGGGCAGGATGATGGCAGAGGATATCCCGATGATTTTAGAAATGCGGGATCGAAGCCGTGCAGGGTTCACTGCGCCGCCCCACGGGCTATATCTGCGGGAAGTGCGGTATCCTGAGGAGATTTTGTGGCAGTGTGAGTGAATGCCGTTTTTGTGATTTTTTGGAAAGGGGGCGTGCAAATGGCGGGCGAAGATACAGACCGGGAAGAGTTGATCCGTACAGGCAGTCGGAGAAAGAAAAAGACCTCCGGCAGGCGTGTGGGCAGGAAAAATGCCGTGGGCGATCCGGCGGCAGGGCAAAGGCGGCGTCCGCCCCGTGTGTCTGTTGCACTGGATGAGGCGCAGCCTGCGGTGAACCGCTATTACATCGCCATTGCGGACCGATACAGATGGGCGCGGCTGCTGTCTGTGATCGCTCTGGTTTTGTTTTTGCTGATCATGCTCCTTTTCTACCGGGAAAACATCACCTATGGAAATCTCATGTACCTGATCCGGGACTTGGACGTCGGTACGGTGTCTGCGGTGGGGAGGTATGCAGATTTAAGCTTTGAGCGGCAGTATGCTCCTTCCTTTGCGCTGTTTCGGGATCGAATTGCCGTCGGGGGGGCGTCCGGGTTTCGGCTGTACAATGCATCGGGTGCTAAGGAGCTGGATTATGAAAGCGCCTATGGAGACCCGCGCCTTGTGACAGGAGACAAGTATGCGCTTTTTTACGATGCGGCGGGAAAGTCCTATTCCATATATACTGCGATCGCCCGTGTACTAAGCGGGGAAGAGGAGGAAATCATCCAGGACGCGGCAATTTCCGACGAAGGCACCTACGCTTTGCTCACCGAGTCGGATACGGCGCGGTACGAGATTACCGTATACAGCTCGGATTTCAAGCCTGTTGCAAAATACTACAAAGACAGGTATGTGGTGGATATGGCCTTGGATTCTGACGGAGAACAAATGACGGTGGTTTCTGCGGGCGTTTCCGGCGCAGGAGCGCTTTGCGAGGTCATGTTCTGCAAGATCGGCAGCGAGGAGACCTCTGTCGTGGAATTGGAAGACACCATGCCGCTGGCAGTCCGGTACGGAGACAACGGCAAATGGGTGGTCGTGTGTGACAACAAGGTTGTGTTTTATGACGGGGGGGAAGAATGCGGGCGTTATGATATAGAAGGGGGGACCCCTGCCGCCTTTGATCTGAGCGGCACATATTTTGCTCTGGCAACTGCGAAGAATGCGGCAGCTTCCGAAAATGAAATAATTCTATTTGACACCGAGGGGAATATCATATATAATAATAGAATCAGTGAAAAAGTAGAGGAGATTGCAGCGGACAAAGACAGAGCGGTGTATGTGCTTTGTACGGACAAGGCGGTTCAATATCCCTTATCCGGAGAAGCGCCCAAAGAGGAGGCACTGCAAGGTGAGGCTTTGGATATTCTTCCGGCGGCGGGCGGCGTCATTGTCTGTGAGGCCGACGGGACATATTCTCTTTTTGGGTGAATGAGCGGGAAGGATCTGCAATACAATATATAGAAATGTGAAGATGCGCTTGCGAAATCGGAAAGGCATGGTCAAAAGATGCATTTTGTACTGGATATTATCATTGTGGCGCTGTGCGTCCTGACGATCTTAGTGAGTTACAAGCGGGGCTTTTTCAAATCTGTGATGAGTCTGTGCTCCGGCATCGCTGCGCTGCTCGTGGCATATACCTTTACACCGCGTCTGGCGCTGATTGTGAAAGAGAAGTTTTTACTGGACAAGATCGCCGGCGGCGTGGTGGAGACCCTTGCTTCTATGGCAAGAACTGGAGCCGAGGGCGCACAGAATGTAGTGTATGATCTTTCCAAACTGTTGGAAAACTCTCAATTTGTCTCAATTTTGGATCAATACGGTGCGAACTCCGATGCGATAAGAGATTTGATTCAGAGCACCAACGACGGCAGTCATGCTGCAGTAGAGCAGGTTGCCTATGCGGTGGCAGATCCCATTGCCGGCACCCTTGCAAGTATTATGGTGTTTATCGGTTTGTTTCTGGCGGCGATCCTCGTGCTGCGACTCGTCACCTGGGCCATCGGCATCATTTTTACCCTGCCGGTGCTTCGAGGGGTGGACAAAATCCTGGGGCTGGTGTTTGGCATTGTCAGTGCGCTGCTGTTTGTGTGGATCTTCGCCATGGTCGCGGCTGCGGCACTGGATGCGATTGCTTCTGTGGCACCGGGGACGATCGATCCGGATATATTGGAAGATTCTGTACTGCTCAAATTTTTTGCCCGCTATAATCCTGTAGAGGCGATCACAAACGCAATAGCGGGTCAGTAAGTGGTTTCAAACATTTTCAGAAAGGTTTTCTGTTTTATGAAGGCAAAATATATTCCGAACATTTTGTCCATTCTCCGGCTTTTTATGTCTTTTGCCTTTGCGGCCGTTTTTATCTGGGGATATCCGGATTATGTGATGCTGGCCGCAGGTATCTTCATCCTGTCCGGTGTGACGGACGTGGTGGACGGAATTCTTGCCAGGAGATTCGGTTGGGTGACAGAGGCGGGAAAAATTTTGGACCCTCTGGCCGACAAACTCATGCAGTGTACGGCGCTGCTTTGTCTCGTTTTCTGGAAGATCGTGCCCTGGTGGATCCTTCTTTTGATTGTACTCAAGGAGCTGCTTATGGGCTGCGGTGCAATTGTTCTTTTCCGGAAAAGCCGGGAGATCGGCGTGTCCAAGTATTTCGGCAAGGCGTATACAGTGCTCTTCTATGCAGTGGTCATGCTGTTTTTGCTGTTCCCGAACTGGTTGGGAGATCATGCGTGGGCTACATACGCCCTGTGTATATTCATGGCAGTGATGGCGTTTTGTGTGCTCGTCCTGTACTATATCAGTTATTTGAAAAACAAAACCAAGAAGCGAAGAAAGGCGACAACGGATGGTAATGTGTGCAAGATGCCATAAACGAATGGCAGTGGTATTTATCACACGCGTGGAGGAGGGCGAGGCCAAGCAGGAAGGCATTTGTATAAAATGCGCCAGAGAGCTCGGCATCAAGCCTGTGAACGATATTATTGCCAAGATGGGTCTCAGCGATGAAGATGTGGATCGTATGTCCGAGGAGATGCAGGACATTATGGACGGCATTGAAAATGGTGAGGATCCCTTGGGCATGGGCGGCAGAGAAGGTCTTGTCCCCAGCGGAGAAGACGAGTCCCGTGCGCCGGCGGTGGACTTTGGGCGGCTTATGCGCGAAGGAATGGCGGCAGCGGGTCTTCCCCAGGAACAGAAGCCTGCAAAGGAAAAAGGGCGCGGTGCCGACAAGGGAGAAGCGCGCAAGAAGAAAGAACGCAAATTTCTCACTACCTACTGTCAGAATATTACGGAACAGGCCGCTATGGGCAAATTGGACCGGGTTGTAGGACGGGAGCGGGAACTGGACCGTGTGATCCAGATTTTGTGCAGACGGCAGAAAAACAATCCCTGCCTTATTGGAGAGCCCGGTGTAGGAAAAACGGCAATTGCCGAGGCGCTGGCCCAGAAAATCGTAGCGGGGGATGTTCCTTACAAACTCCGGGGGAAAGAACTGTTTTTGATGGATCTTACGGCTCTGGTGGCCGGCACTCAGTTTCGGGGGCAATTTGAATCCAGAGTGTTGGGACTGCTCAATGAGGTAAAGGCTGCCGGGAACATCATTCTTGTGATCGATGAGGTTCACAATATTGTAGGTGCCGGCGATGCGGAAGGATCCATGAATGCAGCCAATATCATGAAGCCCGCACTGTCCAGAGGAGAGATCCAGGTGGTGGGTGCCACCACAATGACAGAATACCGCAAATATATTGAAAAGGATTCCGCGCTGGAGCGGCGGTTCCAGCCGGTGACAGTGGAGGAGCCGAGTCTTGCAGACACGGAAGCGGTATTGCGGGGGATCAAGCATTACTACGAGGCATATCACGGCATTCATATCCCGGACAGTGTGCTTCGGGCTGCGGTGGTTATGAGCGAACGGTATATAACGGATCGTTATCTTCCGGATAAGGCTATTGATTTAATTGATGAAGCGGCTGCACACATCTCTTTGTCCAGCCCGGCCATCAATGAGCGGTACGAGTTGGGAGACCGTTTGGCGGCAATCGAAAAGGAACAGGCGGCGTTGGAAGCCGCTGCGGAATCGGGCGAGGATGCCGCGTCGGAGGAGACTTACCGCAGACTGGCGGACATCAAAGTAGAACAGCTTCGCATCCAAAACCGGATAGAAGAATTAAAAGCGGTCTGTGATCAGGTGGAGATGAAGGAATCGGATCTTGCAGATGTGATCGAGATCTGGACGGGAATTCCTGCGTCTTCTATCACGGAAGATGAGTACACGCGGTTGGAGGGGCTGGGAGATCGGATCCGGGAGAGGATCGTAGGGCAGGATGAAGCGGTGGACGCAGTCGTGCGTGCGGTGCGCCGGTCCAGAACCGGGGTGTCCCCGAAGCGCAAGCCGGTTTCCTTCATTTTTGCAGGTCCCACCGGTGTAGGTAAAACGGAACTTGTGAAGGTGCTGGCAGCCGATTTGTTTTCATCTCCGGAGACGTTGATCCGACTGGACATGAGCGAATTTATGGACAAATTTTCCGTGTCCAGAATTGTAGGCGCACCTCCTGGATATGTAGGCTATGACGATGGAGGGCAGCTTACGGAAAAGATCCGCCGCCGGCCCTATTCTGTCGTACTGTTTGACGAGATCGAAAAAGCCCATCCGGATGTGATGAATATCCTTTTGCAGATCTTGGACGATGGGCGGATCACGGATGCCCACGGGAAGACGGTGAGCTTTGAAAACACAGTGATCGTGATGACTACCAATGCCGGCAGCACCGGCGGTATGGCCATGGCGGGCTTCACCGATCAGGGCGAGATGCGCACGAAGGAAAAAACGCAAAAGGCCCTTGCCGATTTTCTGCGGCCAGAATTTCTCAATCGGGTGGATGAGATCATCACTTTCCGTTCCCTCGATCTGAAAGATTTCGAACGGATTGCTTCCATTATGCTGGAGGATTTGAAGAAAGCGCTGGCGGAAAAATATATTCGTTTCCATTATACGGATGCTGCGGCTGCCTATATTGCAAAGCAGTCCTTTTCGGTGAAATACGGGGCTCGAAATATGCGCCGGTATATTCAAACTGCGGTAGAGGACAAGGTGGCGGAGAAGATTGTGTCTCTCCGGGGACAGCTTTCCGGGATCAGTGTGGATGTGGGTGTAGACCGGGACAGCTTGTCTGTTACGGCGATATAAGGACAAAAAGGCAAATTGGAGCACATATGAAACAGGATAGAAATTGGCATCACCTGACAGTTGATGAGCTTTCTTCCATTTTCAAGACGGACAGTGTGACGGGACTGTCCCAGCGGGAGGCTGCCAGGCGTCTGCGCAGGGGAACCAATAAAATATGGACTGTGCGCAGTATCTCGCTGCGGCGGTATGCCGGCCGTTCCCTGGCGGATTTTTCCACGGTGCTTCTTGTGATCACGGCGCTTCTTGCGGCGGTTTTCGGTAATGCGGCCGAAACCGCCGCTGTTTGCGTTATGCTGGCGGCAGCGCGCTGTGCCCGCATCATTGTCTATGTGTTGGCCCAGCGTGTATTTGAAAAGAACGCCGCCGCCTCGCTTCCCCGGGCACGGGTCGTGCGTGCCGGCACGGTGAAGACGATTCCGGCAGACGGCGTAGTGCCGGGAGATATGGTGGTGCTGGACGCAGGAGATACTGTTCCCTGTGACGTGCGGCTCACGGCTGCGGACAACGTACTGGTATCCGAGGGGCAGCTTACGGAAAACGAAGGGATCGTGGCCAAAAGTGCTGTGGATATACCAAAGGAAGAGGATGTGCCCATCCCTCTGCGGACGAACATGCTGTATGCATCTTCGGCTGTGATCGGCGGCTTTTGCATGGGTATGGCGGTGGCTACCGGAGAACATACGCTGGTGTATGCCAGGGAGGGGCAGATAGAACTGTCCAACGGAGAGGAACTTCCCTCTCTTGGAAGGCTTTCAGATTTGGGTCGGCAGTGCAGTCTTGGATTGATTTTGATTGCCCTGGCAATCTGTCTTGTAGGGACTGCAGTGGGAGGACAGGATCTTTTTGCCGTTTTTTTGCCGTCCATTGCCATGGCCGCGGCCTGTCTCAACGAATACATAGGCGCAGCGGGTGCTCTGGCATGGGCTGCTGCTCTGCGCCATCGAAAAAAAGGGGATATTGTTTTCCGGGATGCGGCGGCGGGAGAACGGGCGGCGGAAATACAGTTGTTGCTTTTGCGCTCTACTGCCGCGCTAAAAAGCAAAAAAACTTCTTTTCATGCTTACTATACCCAAGAGACATACCATACAGTTTCAAAAAAAGTGGATCCATTGCCCGGTCGCCTTTTGTATCTGGCATACTGTACTACGGGAATAACACCCGGTATGCCATCGGCCGGCAGTGCAGTGGAGCAAAGCGGTTCGGACGGGGTACTTCCGTATCCTGTGGTCCGTTCTCTCTGGGAGGAACAAAAAGCAGCGGACTTGTCGGCGACAGAGCGCTTTGCGGTCGTCCAGCATATGTCTGCCGGGCAGGCAGAAGCGAGGGGGATGGACTGCTCTCTTCTGGCAAGGGACGGGGTGTACTATTTCGTCTGTCTGGGACGAACAGAGGAGGTCCTCGCCCAGTGTACCACCCAGCGTGGGGGAGAGGAAACCATTCCTCTTCTTCAGGAGGATCGGGACAAGATTTTATCTCTGGCGTCCTCTCTGACGATGCAGGGGGTGTCTGTAGCGGCGGTGGGCTTTCGGCCGTCTCATTATAACAGTTTGCGCCGCGTATCGGTACTGCAATCCAATTTGTGCTTTGAAGGGTTTATTGCCGTATCCCAGAAGCCTGCAGCGGATACGCTGGCGGCACTGCGATCCTTTCGGGAAGAAGGAGGCCGGGTCATTCTGTTCTCGCGGGGATCCGAAGAAGACCGATGCTTTGCCCAGGCAGAAGGGATCCTGGGACAGAGAGATATTTACATGACCTGCCAGGAGAGTGCCGCCGCACGTACCCTCTCTTTGGAACCGGGACAGCTTGCAATGATCGGTGTTCCCGGTGGGATCGACGGGATCCGGGAGAGAGTGCGGTTTTTGCGCATGTGCCGGGAGGGCGGTCTGTGCTGTGGATATTTTGGCTGGGGTGTAGAGGATCTATGGGCGATGCAGCAGGCAGACGTAGCCTTTGCCGCCCCTGTGCCCGGCAAGTTCGGTGCAGACATCCCGCAAACACTTCGGGTGACTGCACAAGGTATGGCTGACATGGGAGAAGGCGGCCTGGGATCGGTGCTGCGCACGATCATGCGCTGCCGCGGCGCTATGCGCAATCTTTCCAATGTTCTTTCCTATTTGATTGTATCACATATGACCCGGATCGTTTTGCTCCTTCTTTGTGCCGCTATCGGCTTGCCCCTTCTCTCGGCGGCGCAGATTGTGTTTTGGGGTATCCTGATGGACTTTTCCGTATCTGCTGCCGGCGTGTTGATTCCAGCGGGGAATTATGTGCCGTTCCCTGTACAGGAGGAAGAAAAATCAACAGATGCCGTTCGGCAGAAGGGATTTGTGCTGGAGGGCACAAAGACATTGCTGCTTGCTTTATATGGCACACTTCTTGCGGTCCTGGCTGCGGCAGCTCCTTATCTTGGGAGGGCACTGATCGATCTTTTGGGCCCTTCCTGCAGTTTGCACGCCGGAATACAGCAGAGCTGCATGTTTTTGACTTGTACTTGCATTATGCCCTTTATTGCAGCAGAGTTTTGCACAGGCGGGCTTTTTCGCAAACATGCGGCATACGGTCACTTTTTTTGGATGCCTTTTGCAGCTGCTTTTGTGGGAATCTTCTGGACGGTCATTACCGGCGGGCTTGCAGACGGGAGCGGGGCGGGCCTGGATACGCAGGCGCCGGGATGGCTGCTGCTTTTGTTTGCGCTGCTGCCGATGCTTTTGTCGGTTGCGGTGCTCTCCGGTGTGCGTGCGGTGCTGTATCGAAAAAATGCTGCAAAATGTAAATAATTTTCTATCCTTCTGAAAGGTGTTGTATTCTCTTATATTTTGTAATAAAATAAAAAAGCGGGTCTGACCGCGAAACAATAGATCGGAGATGGAAAAAGTTATGGATGATCAAAATACATGCACCCACGACTGCTCCAGCTGCAGTGCGGACTGTGCTTCTCGGGACAGCGCGGAGATTCAAAAAGAACCGCTGAATCCTGCATCTTCTGTTCGCCACGTCATTGGCATCGTGTCGGGAAAAGGCGGAGTTGGGAAATCCATGGTAACTTCTATGTTGGCCACGGAAATGCGCCGGCGTTCCTGGGGGGTCGCTGTGTTGGATGCAGACATTACCGGTCCGTCTGTACCGAAATCTTTTGGTATTTGCGGCGGAGTAGAGGTGCGTGGAGAAAACATGCTTCCCGCCTATACAAAGACGGGCATTCAACTGATGAGCGTCAATTTGCTCTTGGAGGATGCCAGCAGTCCTGTGGTGTGGCGAGGGCCTGTGATTGCCGGCGCCGTGAAGCAGTTTTGGACGGATGTGATCTGGACAGATGTAGATTATATGTTTGTAGATATGCCTCCCGGAACGGGGGATGTTCCGCTTACCGTGTTCCAGTCTTTGCCGCTGGACGGGATCATCATTGTGACCACGCCCCAGGAGCTGGTTTCCATGATCGTAGAAAAAGCGGTGAACATGGCAAAGTTGATGCATATTCCAATTCTTGGAATGATAGAAAACATGTCCTATGCGGTCTGCCCAGATTGTGGAAAGAAGATTTCTTTATTTGGGGAAAGCCGGGGACAGGAGGTAGCAAAGGAGTACGGTGTCCCTCTTCTGGCGGAGATTCCAATAGATGGAAAACTTGCTGCGTTGATGGACAAAGGCGTAATTGAACTGATGGAGAACGATTATATTTCTCCTGCGGCGGATGCTATAGAAGGGCTATAAGCGATCCGGCGCATTGTAAGGTATAAATGAAAAACAAGCGCATGATGAAAGAATACAGCCGGCAGGAAAGCGTTTCTCTTGCTTTTCTGCCGAAATCCAAAAAGCGGCCTGCGGGGCAGGACAGGCAACTGGACTTGACCGGGCTGCACAAAAAAAAGAACATCTCGGCAGAACGCAAGAAGCGCAGACGGTTCTATATTGGCATCGGTATTCCTGTGGGGCTTATTCTGGTGCTCACGGTGTGTTATGTGGTATTTGTCTATTCTTCCAATCCCTTTATTGCGCACTGGCGGGCAATCTGGATCGAAACGGCAATGACGACCGGCCGGCATCACTGGCTGGCGGAGAACTTTTTCCCCCAGGAGATCATCGACGAGGTCATGGCAAATCTTGCTACAGATGAGAATGTACTGGGAGGCGGGGACAGCCTGTCTACAGGAGAGGTGGAAAAGGAACCTGCAAAGCCGCCCGTGGAAACAGACATTTTAGATCAGAAGAATCTTGTGGTGGGCGGCAAGGATTATGCAGGCAATACTGTACTGATCAACGATATCGAGCAGGGTCTGGTAGTGTCGGAAATCGTCGGCTCGGGATATCGGGGCAAGATCATGCTGGTGGACGACCCCTCCCGGGTGTTTCTCGGGTCTACCGCATATAAGAATCAAACGGGTATGCGGATTTTGGATATGATGGAGCAGTATGGCGCCATTGCAGGGATCAATGCAAGCGGATTTCAGGACCCCGGCGGAGAAGGCAACGGCGGGGTGGTGACGGGCATGAGCTGCTCTCAGGGGGAATACTGGGGCGAGTTTGTGACCTACTACGGCAGCATTGTTTTAACCACCGATAACAAGTTGGTTGTGGGGAATATTTCCGTATGGGATACATATACCAATATCCGGGATGGAATTCAGTTTAGCCCCGTGCTGATTGCAAACGGCGAAAAGCAGGTGTCCGGCTCTGCCGGATACGGCCTGCAGCCGCGCACTGCCATCGGACAGCGTGCGGACGGCGTCATTGCGCTGCTGATTGTGGACGGGCGGGATGTTTCCCACTCGATTGGTTGCACGGTAGGGGATATGGCGGACATCCTCTTGTCCTATGATATCATCAACGCGTCCAGCTGTGACGGAGGGGCTTCCAGCGTGCTTGCCTATAAGGGGGAAGTAATTACAAAGAATTGTTCTGCAAATCCTTCTTTGGGGCGTATTCTGCCCAACGCGTTCCTGGTTGCTCCAAAGGAAAGTACAAATGAAAAATGAGATGCCAGAGGCATCTCATTTTTGTATATTGGGAAAATATGTCTCATATAAGACAGAATGGATGCGCTGTAAAAAACCACCGCGAAAAAAATCAACAAAATTGCTGGAAACTATGGAAATTCATCATATTTTATTATATAATACTATGGATAATAAACTTGTTCAGGAGGACAGGAATATCTATGAAAAAGAAACTCACGTCAGTAGAATTTACTGACAATCCGCAGCTGCGTGCCCGCCTTGATGCAGTGATAGAGGAGCACAGGGGCGAAGGCGGCGCGTTGATGCCCGTTATGCAAAAGGCGCAGGAGATCTACGGGTATCTCCCTCCCGAGGTGCAGAAGCACATCGCGATAAAAATGGGGATTCCTGTTTCCGAGGTATATGGTGTTGCCACCTTTTATTCTCAGTTCCTGCTCAATCCCAAGGGACAGCATCCGGTAAGCGTCTGTCTGGGCACCGCCTGTTATGTAAAGGGCAGCGGCCTTTTGATGGAAAAGCTGGAGGAAGAGCTGGGGATCAGCGGCGAAGGAGTGACGGACGACGGAAAGTTCAGCCTGGAGGCGACCCGCTGCATCGGTGCGTGCGGTCTGGCTCCTGTACTTACTGTGGGGGAAGATGTATATGGAAGACTTACCCCGGACGACATCCATGGGATCATTGCGAAATACCGAGACTGATAGGGGACCCTTCCTGTAAAATATATCCAGCAGATATAAAATCAGAAAGGCATGGTCAGAATTTTGAAAATCAGAAAAATCAGAGAGCTTTTGGATGCGGAGCTTTTGTGCGGGGAGGACCAGCTGGACAGAGAAGTGTACTCGGCCTGCAGCAGCGACATGATGAGCGATGTGCTTGCCTTTGTAAAGGATCAGGCGGTGTTGCTTACCGGGCTTGTGAATCCGCAGGTGATCCGTACGGCGGAAATGATGGATATGCACTGCGTCGTTTTTGTGCGGGGGAAAAATCCCACGCCTGAGATGGTGGAGCTCGCCCGCAGCAGCGGGATCGTGGTGATGCACTCTGCGCTGCGGATGTTTGAAGCGTGCGGTACCCTGTACAGTGCCGGTCTCAACGGAACGAAAGTGGCAGAAGCATGACGGACGCAGGCGTGAATTTCCATTTTGATGTGGACGGGGATGATTTTTCCTCGGCGGGCGCTGCGTCGGTGGAGGTAAAAAAACATCTTCGTCAGCTTGGATTCCCGCCGGAGGTGATCCGCAGGGTGGCCATCGCCATGTACGAGGGTGAGATCAACATGGTGATCCACGCCAATGGAGGAACGGCAGATGTGCTTGTACTTCCCGATGAGATCACCATGGTACTGCGGGATCAGGGCCCGGGCATTGCCGATGTTTCCCTTGCGATGCAGGAGGGCTTTTCCACGGCCCGGGACAGCATTCGTTCTCTCGGGTTCGGCGCTGGCATGGGACTTCCGAATATGAAGAAGTATACGGACACCATGGAAATTGAGACGGAACTTGGCAAGGGCACGAAAATTGTGATGAAAGTGAAGGTATAACCTGTACTTTTATCGGTTGTGGAGTGGATAGGATGGAATATAAGCATTCAGTGTCCCTTGACGTGGAAAAATGCAAGGGATGTACACACTGCTTGAAGCGCTGTCCCACGGAGGCGATCCGCATCCGGGAGGGAAAAGCCAGGATCAATTCCCAGCGGTGTATCGACTGCGGTGAGTGCATTCGTGTTTGTCCCTACAAAGCAAAAAAAGCGACCCATGATTCTCTGGAAGCGATGGAGCAGTATCGATATAAAATTGCGCTTCCTGCTCCTTCCCTTTACGGACAGTTTGATCATCTATCTGATATAGACTTTGTATTGCAGGGCCTGCTCGATATGGGCTTTAACGAGGTGTATGAAGTTTCCAAGGCGGCGGAGCTGGTATCCGGATATACGAGACAGTATCTGCGCCGTCCGGGAATAAAAAAGCCTGTTATCAGTTCTGCATGCCCGGTGATCGTTCGACTGATCAGTATGCGGTTCCCCTATTTGTGTGAGAATATATTGCCGATCCTGCCGCCGGTGGAGATCGCCGGAAAGCTTGCCAGGAAAAAAGCGCTGGCGGAGCATCCGGAGCTTTGTGCGGAGGATATTGGGGTCTGCTTTATTTCTCCGTGTCCGGCCAAAGTCAGCTACGTAAAGAATTCCTTTGCGGGAGAAAAGAGCAACATCGATTTGGTCCTTTCCATTTCGGATGTGTACTTTTCTTTGGTATCCCGCATGAACAAAATCATTGTGCCGGAAGTTTCCACGGATTCCGGCATGGTGGGAGTCAGCTGGGCGGTAGCCGGCGGAGAGTCTACGGCACTGCTCAACGATCGGTATCTGGCGGCGGATGGAATAGAAAATGTCATCCATGTGTTGGATCAAATCGAAAACGCCGATTTCCCGGAGCTGGAATTTGTAGAACTCAACGCCTGTGACGGCGGATGTGTGGGCGGTGTGATGACCATGGCGAATCCATACATAGCGAAGGCGCGGATCCAGTCGCTCAAACGCTACCTGCCGGTGTCGCCCAATCTTCATCCCGGAGAGGGGGATGTTCCCGGAGAGGCTGCTATGCCGCCGGTGGAATATGCACCGGCATCTCCTCTGTCGGAGGACAGAAAAGAGGCCATGCGCATGATGGCGGATATCCAGGATATCCGCCGGGAGCTTCCCGATCTGGACTGCGGTTCCTGCGGCGCACCCACCTGTGCGGCTTTTGCGGAGGACATTGTCCGGGGAGAGGCGTGTGCCGATGAGTGTGTGGTGTTTATGCGGATGATCTTCCATGATTATATTGAAAAGCGAAAGGATGCCGCCCAGGTGAAGGAAGCGATGCGGAAAGCGGCCCGCGGCGATACGAATGCAGAGAGGGAGGAGCCCAAATGAAGCTGCATGTTTTATCTGACAGGCTGTCCCTTACGCATATTTGCGGCAGTTTGGACAAAGAGGCGAAAGGCGTATATGTAGGGGATCTGCTCAGCTGGGTGATGAGCCATGCGGTGGAAGGGGATGTGTGGATTACCATCATGTCCAATGTGAACGTGGCGGCGGTAGCCAGTCTTACGGAAGCGGCGTGCGTGATTCTGGCCGAAGGCGTGGAACCGGATCCGGAGACGATCCGGGCGGCAAGGGAGAAGGACGTGACGATCTTTTCCGACAAACGCTCCGCCTACCAGCTGTGCCGCAGCCTCGGGGCGCTTTTCTCCGATGGGTAAGTATTATTACGATTTGCACATCCATTCCTGCCTGTCTCCCTGCGGGGATGCGGATATGACGCCGGCGAATATTGCCGGCATGGCGGCGGTGGCCGGGTTGCAGATCGCCGCGCTTACCGATCACAATACCACAGACAACTGCCCTGCATTCTGGGAGGCCTGCAAAACGCACGGGATCATTCCTGTACCGGGCGTGGAGTTAACCACTGCGGAGGAAATCCACCTGTTGTGCCTGTTCCGGGATCTGGAGACTGCAATGGAGTTTGGAACACACATTGCTGCGGCGAGGCTGCCTGCGCGAAACCGTCCGGATATTTTCGGCCGTCAGCTTGTAATGGATCACACAGATCAGGTGCTGCGGGAAGAAGATGCCTTTCTTTTGGGTGCCACGACTTTGTCTTTGGAGGAGGGCACGGCACTGTGCCGATCTCTGGGAGGTGTGTGCATGCCTGCACACATTGACCGGGAAGCCAACGGTGTGATTTCCGTGCTGGGAACATTTCCGGCGGATCTGGGCTACACCAGTTATGAGGTCAGCCCTGCTGCAGACCGGCAAGAGCTGGAGAGGCAGCATCCACAGCTGGGGGGGCTGTTCTGCGTGACCAACTCCGACGCCCATTACTTGTGGGATATTTCCGGGGCGGAAAATAGTGTGGAGCTCCAGGACGAGCCTTACAGCAGTGCACGGGTGCGGGAAAATCTTCTTGTGGCTTTGGAGGGAAAATGAAAGATCTGTCTCTCTATGTATTGGATATTGCTATGAATTCTGTCCGCGCCGGTGCGAAGCATATCGCGATCACTTTGGAAGAGGACTCCCATGCAGTGCTTACGCTCACCATCCGGGATGATGGCTGCGGCATGAGTCAGGAGCAGGTGCAGCGGCTGTTTGATCCCTTTTATACTACCCGAAAGACCCGGAGCGTGGGGCTGGGCGTTCCTTTTTTGCAGATGCTGGCGCGGCAGACGGGCGGGGACGTCACCGTCGTTTCCAAAAGCGCGGCGGAATTTGCAGATCACGGCACGGTGGTAACTGCCGTATTCCATACAGACCACATTGATTTTATCCCCCTGGGGGATCTTACGGAAAGCATTTTGACCTTGATCCAGGGAAGTCCGGATGTGGATTTTGTATACCGGCACAGCACGCCTTCCGGCAGCGTCAAAATGGACACGGCAGAGATGCGCAGTGTGCTGGGAGAAGACATTTCCCTGGGCAGCTACGAGGTGCTTGCTTTTATCAGAGAATTCTTACATGAACAGCATCAGCAAATTCAATAAAATATATTTAATTTAATACCGGAAAGGAAATATTGTATGAAATCGTTATCTGAACTTGCAGCAATCCGGGAGCAGATGAAGGACAAAGTCGCCATCCGCACGGGATCCGGAAATATTCGCGTTGTGGTGGGTATGGCCACCTGCGGCATTTCCGCTGGTGCCAGACCGGTGCTGAATACCTTTGTAGAAGAGGTCGCTGCAGCGAATCTCACCGACAAGGTGATGGTGACACAGACCGGATGCATCGGTATCTGCCAGTATGAACCGGTTGTTGAGGTTTTTGAAGACGGAAAAGAGAAAGTCACCTATGTCAAAATGACGCCGGAAAAGGCAAAACGGGTAGTGGAAGAACACCTGAAAGGCGGGAAGCCTGTTTCTGAATACTTGATAGGTAATACAAAGCTTTGATCTGGAGGGACAAAAAAGAATGATACGTTCACATGTTTTGATTTGCGGAGGCACAGGCTGTACATCCTCCGGCAGCGCGGCGCTGGAGAAAGCACTTGCAGCTGAGCTTGCGGCAAACAATCTCAGCGAGGAGATTAAGATCGTCCAGACCGGATGCTTTGGCTTGTGTGCGCTGGGCCCGATTATGATTGTATATCCGGAAGGAACCTTTTACTCCAGGGTAACGACGGAGGATATTCCGGAAATCGTGTCGGAGCATCTGCTCAAGGGCCGCATTGTAGATCGTTTGGTGTACAATAAAAACGACGATGCAGAGGGAGAGGCACATGCTGTACATACTTCTCTTTCTGATACAGATTTTTATAAAAAGCAAAAACGTGTGGCTCTGCGCAACTGCGGCGTCATCAATCCGGAGAACATCGACGAGTACATCGCGAGAGATGGTTATTTTGCTCTGGCGAAGGTGCTCACTGAGATGAGCAGAGAAGATGTAGTACAGACGCTGCTGGATTCCGGCCTGCGGGGCCGGGGCGGCGCGGGATTCCCCACAGGGCAGAAGTGGAAGTTTGCCATGAACGGCGAAGGGCAGAAGTATGTTTGCTGCAATGCAGACGAGGGGGACCCGGGTGCATTCATGGATCGTTCCGTTTTGGAGGGCGATCCCCATGCTGTTTTGGAGGCAATGGCCATTGCAGGATATGCCATCGGCGCAGACCAGGGATATATTTACGTACGTGCCGAGTATCCCATCGCGGTGCACCGTTTGGAAATTGCGTTGCAGCAGGCGCGAGAATACGGACTGCTGGGAGACAACATTCTGGATACCGGCTTTCAGTTTGACATTCAGCTGCGCCTTGGCGCCGGCGCTTTTGTGTGCGGCGAAGAGACGGCGTTGATGACTTCTATTGAAGGTAAACGCGGTGAGCCGCGTCCCCGTCCGCCGTTTCCGGCAGTAAAAGGTCTTTTCCAGCGTCCGACGATTTTGAACAATGTAGAGACTTATGCAAACATTCCCCAGATTATTTTGAATGGTCCGGAGTGGTTTGCTTCCATGGGTACGGAAAAGTCCAAGGGAACAAAGGTGTTTGCGCTGGGCGGCAAAATCACCAATACCGGCCTTGTGGAAGTGCCGATGGGCACTACGCTGCGGGAGATCATCGAGGAGATCGGCGGCGGGATCCCGAACGGGAAAAAATTCAAGGCAGCGCAGACCGGCGGGCCTTCCGGCGGATGTATTCCTGCTTCTCTGATCGACACGCCCATCGACTATGACAATCTGCTGGAGATCGGTTCCATGATGGGCTCCGGCGGACTTATTGTCATGGACGAGGACACCTGTATGGTGGACCTGGCGAAGTTCTTCCTGGAATTTACCGTGGATGAGTCCTGTGGAAAATGTGCGCCCTGCCGTATTGGTACTGTTCGCATGCTGGAGATCCTCAACAAGATCACGGAAGGCAACGGCGAGATGGAGGATTTGGATAAGCTGGAGGAGTTGGCAAATTATATCAAGTCTGCTTCCCTGTGCGGTCTGGGACAGACGGCGCCCAACCCGGTGCTTTCCACCTTGCGGTATTTCCGCGACGAATATGAAGCCCATATCAAAGAAAAACGATGTCCTGCCGGCGTGTGCAAAAAACTTCTTTCTTACAATATCGATCCCGATAAGTGTAAGGGCTGTACACTCTGCGCCCGCGTATGTCCTGTTGGCGCGATCTCCGGCGCGGTGAAGACGCCCCATGCAATCGATCCGGAAAAATGTATCAAGTGCGGCGCTTGCATGGAAAAGTGTAAATTCGGCGCGATTTACAAGAAGTAAGGAAGGAGTACATACAATACATGGAAACCAAAATGGTCAATATAAAAATCAATGGTGCGGCATACGCTGTACCCTACGGGACAACCGTTCTGGAGGCGTGCAGACAGGCCGGCATTGAGATTCCCACCCTTTGCTATTTGAAGGATGTAAATGAAATCGGCGCATGCCGCCTGTGTCTTGTGGAGGTGGTAGGCGCCAGAGGCCTTGTGACTTCCTGTGTATACCCCATTGAGCGGGAGGGCACGGAGATTCTTACCAACACGGCAAAGGTGCAGAATGCCCGCAAGATGAATATTCAATTGGTACTGTCCGCCCATGAGAAGAAGTGCCTTTCCTGCATCCGTTCCAAAACCTGTGAGCTGCAAAAGTACGCTCTGGACTACGGGGTGGAAGAGGACTACTTCAAGCCGGCAAAAACGGAACATAAACCTCTGGAAACCACGGGGCCTTCCATTGTACGGGATCCCAACAAGTGCATTTTGTGCCGTCGCTGTGTGGGCGCCTGCAACCAGGTGCAGGAAATCGGGGCCATCGGCATGCAGAACCGCGGATATGACACGATGGTAGGATGCGCTTTTGAGGGAAATTTGACAGATACCACCTGTATTAATTGTGGACAGTGTGTAGTGGCATGTCCCGTAGGCGCCCTGTACGAAAAGGACGATACGGATATAGTTCGGGAGGCGCTGAACGATCCTACCAAGCATGTGGCGATCTGCTGTGCTCCTTCTGTGCGTGCACAGATCGGCGAGTGCTTTGGTTATGCCCCTGGCACCGACTGTGAGGGCAAAATGGTTGCTGCGCTCAAGCGTCTTGGGTTTGACGGCGTGTACGATATGAACTTCACCGCCGATTTGACAATCATGGAAGAGGCTACGGAACTTCTGCACCGGATTCAGAACGGCGGCACACTGCCGATGATTACCTCCTGTTCTCCGGGGTGGGTCAAGTACTGCGAGCACTACTTCCCGGAGATGATCGACAATCTGTCTACCTGCAAGTCTCCCCAGCAGATGTTCGGTGCGATCTATAAAGCCTTCTTCTGCAAGAAGATGGGCGTAGATCCGGAGGATGTGGTCTTTGTTTCCGCAATTCCCTGTACTGCAAAGAAATTTGAAGTAGGCAGGGACGGACAGTCCAACGACGACCTGCAAAATGTGGACATTGCTGTCACTACCCGGGAACTGGGCCGCATGATCGAGGCGGCGGGCATCAATTTCCAGGCGCTGCCCGATGAAAAATTCGATACGCCCATCGACATCGGATCCGGCGCAGGCGCAATTTTTGGTGCGACCGGCGGTGTGATGGAGGCCGCACTTCGTACGGCTGCGGAAACAATTCTCGGCACAACTTTGGAAAAAGTGGATTTTGAAGATGTGCGCGGGACGGAAGGAATCAAGTTTGCGGCGTACAAGCTGGGCGATATGACTGTCCGTGTGGCGGTAGCCAGCGGGACAGGAAATGCGGGGAAGCTCTTGCGGGGTATCCAAAGCGGCGAGTATCAGGCAGACTTTATCGAGATTATGGCATGTCCCGGTGGTTGTGTCAACGGCGGCGGGCAGCCGATCCAGCCTGCGAGTGTGCGCAATACGGCAGATCTGCGTGCAGTGCGTGCGAAGGTGCTCTATGATGCAGATAAAAATCTGCCCTATCGCAAGTCTCATGAAAATCCCATCATCAAGCTTGTTTACAAGGAGTTTTTGGGAGAGCCCAACAGCCACAAGGCACATGAGTTGCTGCACACCCATTATGTAAAGCGTTCGCTGTGAGAACGTAAAATCTTAAAGAGCGCCGTCGGATCTTTGCCGGCGGCGTTCTTTCTTTGGATGATCGGTTGCAATTTTGCGTGTTTTATGATACAATACCGTCAGATTTAAGGGAAGGGCACGGTATTTTCCATGCAGAAAAGGTTACTGGCTTTGTTGCTTGCAGTTGCGTTTGTTTTGAGTCTTGTCTCCTGTGGGAAGGAAGCAAAAGAGGATGATTCCCAAAAAGAGGACACGGAAGAGACGCACAATTATACGGCGCAGGATATTGTTGTGGAAAGTGAAAACTTTCAGTTTACCAGAGCGGAATTCAGCTATCAGTTTTACAGGAATTACAACGATTTTGTTTTGCTTAATGAAGAATACATGCAGTATTTCGGATTTGATACTACAGCTTCCTTAAAGGAACAGGCATATTCAGAGGAAATGACCTGGTTCGACTATTTTGCACAGCCTTCTCTGGAATATCTGCGACAGATGCTTCTTTTGTGCGAAGGTGCTACAGCTGCCGGTATAACACTGGACGAGGAGGACACATCACAGATTGACGCGGAGATCACGAGCATTGAAACATACGTGCGAGACTACGAATATGACCTGGAGGAGTTTATTACCACGCTGTTTGGTACGGATGTGACTTTGGGGACAATACGGAGCTTTTTGGAAAAGGACCGGCTGGCGTATAAATACCGGGATGTCATTGTGGAAGATTATCATTTTTCAAAGGAAGATCTGGATGCATATTTGAACGAGCATACAGATGATTTTTACTTTATTGATTATTTATCCTACACCTTTGATGAGGATACCGACGCAAATGCTGCGGACAATGCGGAAAAATTAGCTGCGGTGACAGATGCAGCATCCTTTGAGTCGTTTGTGCGTACCTATGAGACGTCTACTTTGGAAGTCGAAGAAAATGCGGTGGACCTCTCTGCACTTTCCAGTGAATATATGCGAAAGGATGCGGACAGCGCATTCAGCACATGGGCCTTTGATGGGGCGCAGGCAGGGACCACATATGTGGACAAAAACGATGTGGATGGCATTTATACGGTGTACCTGCTTACCAAGGCACCGTATCTGCAGGATTATGTGACGAAAAACTTCCGGTATGTGTATATGACGCTGGATACCTATGGCACATATGACAAAGCAGAAGAACGTGCAAACGAGCTGTTGGATACCTGGCGTGCCGGGGATGCAGATGCCGATAGTTTCGGCGAGCTTGCCTACAATTACAGCGAGGATGCGACGACGGCACAGTCGGGAGGGCTTACGGAGAATTTGGGAATGGCCCCCAGCAAATTTTCCGATTCCGTGATTGACTGGCTGTACGATCCCGCCAGACAGACAGGCGATGTAGATGTTGTGCGGGGAGAGGATGCCTGCTTCATTTTGTATTTTGAAGGGGACGGACAGATTGAGTGGGAAAGCGAGGCCAGCGCAGCATTGACAGAAGAAGCCTTTACCGAAGATATAGAGGCACTGGATGAAATCTACGAAACGACGGTGTATGATGCAGTTGCCGACTCTCTCAGTGCCTGAGTACACGCGGCAGGCCCTTTGAAAAGGGCCTGCCGTTTATACGGAAATTACTTGATTTGTATTTTATTTTGTGGTATACTTAATTATAAGTCCTTGTACCTCAGCAGGATAGAGGGTTCGCCTCCTAAGCGAAACGCCCCCGGTTCGAATCCGGGTAAGGACGCCAATGCCGCTGAAGTATTTTCCTTCAGCGGTTTTGTATTGAAACGTCGTGCCGCTTTTTCGATTTTACACAAGTCTTACAATCTTTTGGTGGTCTTTTTACCTGGAATGGGGTACAATGACTTCGTCAGAACAGAATAAAGAAAAAGGAGTTATTTATGAAGCTTGCGTGGAAGCAGAAGTTTTTGTCCGGCGCCCTGGCGGCAGCAATGGCATTTTCCGCTGTTCCTGCGGCGGCCGCAGCGGAAGATGTGCCGGCCGGGACACCTTACACGGCAGACGGTGTATACGATGTGCAGACAGTGCATGTGCTTATCAATCAGGTATATGGAGGCAGCGATAATGGGGTGGCCAGCCACAGCTTTATTGAACTGTACAACCCCTGCGATGCTCCGGTCAACCTGGAGGGCTGGCAGCTTCAATACTGTTCCAGCGCAGACGGAGATCATACGCAATGGGAAAAGCTGGACCTTACGGGGACCATCCCTGCAGGCGGATATTACCTTGTCCGCTGCGGAAAAGTCGAAAAGCCGGAAGGGGATTATGTTGTGCCCGAAGGAGATCAGGAATGGGACATCCTTCTTCACAATAAAGGTATATCCGTGGCTTTGTTCAGCGAGGATGTAACGCTGACAGAGGACTTTACCGGCGCTGTGACCGATGTCAACCGGCCCGCAGGTTACGTGGATTTGGTGGCGGTGCAGGGAAATGATGCAGAAGAGGAGCAGAAGCCGCCGGTATATGAGAGGGCCTTCTCTCCGGAGCAGTCCAAGAAGAAGGCGATGCGCCGGATTTCCTTTACGGATACCGACGACAACAGCACAGATTTGGAAGTGATCGATTACAGTGAATCGGTAGATGCAACTATGGGTCCCCACAATGCCCAGGGGGCGGGCGGCAGTACGGCTCCGGAAGAACCTGTGGAAGGTGCATTTCGTGAGGACAGTTTTGAGACGGACGCGCCTTTGACGCTTCACCGGCTCAGCAGCAACAGTATCGGCGCGGCCAATTCCGACGGAGCAGTGGCGGAGATTGCTGCCTACAATCCGGATCGACAGGAAGCCTATGTGATCAACGGGCAGGACGGCCTGCTCTACTGCTTCGACGTTGCCTCCGCCGGACTGACGGAAAAGGGAAGCCGCAATGTGCAAAATTTGATCCCGGACTTTGTATATGGAGATATGACCAGCGTGGCGGTGGACCCCGTCAACGACCGCATTGCCGTAGCCTTGCAGGCTGCCGGATATGCAGACAACGGACGGATTGCACTGCTGGATTATGATTTTAACCTGGTCGCTTATTATGAAGTGGGTGTGCAGCCGGATATGGTGACCTTTACCCACAACGGACGAATGATTCTCTCTGCCGATGAGGGGGAACCCAGAGAAGGCTACGGGGAAGGCACGACAGATCCAGCGGGTTCTGTTTCCATCATAGATTTGATGGAAGAGACAGTGACCGTTGCAGGGTTTGCGTCCTTTGATTCTGCGGTACTTGCCGAAGAAGGCGTGCTGATCGGCAAGGTGGATGGTGCGCTGAATACAGCGGCGGTGGATTTGGAGCCGGAATATATCGCGGTGTCTGCCGATGACAGCAAGGCGTATGTCTCTCTCCAGGAGGCAAACGCAATCGCTGCGGTTGATCTGCAGGCAAAAGAGATCGCTGCGGTGCGCGGCATGGGCTTCAAGGATTTGGGCGATGCGGCAAATGCCATAGATCTGGTAGAGGACGGCAAATACGAGGCAAAGACCTATGCGGACGCGGTGGGCGTATACATGCCCGACGCCATCAGCATTTATACGGTCGGCGGTATAGATTATCTGCTGACTGCCAATGAGGGAGATGCCAGAGAGTGGGGCGACTATGTAAACGAAGCAAAGGCCACGCTCACAGCGGCAGACGGGACCGAGGCGGAAAAGGTGCGCGTGCTGGACAAGAACTGCACCACAGTCCCCGATGAGAGCAAGGAATACCTTTATGGGGGGCGTTCTTTCTCCATATACAATGCCGAAACCATGGAATTGGTATACGAAAGCGGCAACGATTTCGAGGAAAAAACGGCGGCATATCTGCCCCAATGGTTCAATTGTTCCAATGACAACACTGCAGTGGATGATCGAAGTGCAAAGAAAGGACCTGAGGCGGAAAGCGTTACAGCAGGACAGATCGGGGAGCACACTTATGCATTTGTTGCCTTGGAGCGCATCGGCGGTGTGATGGTCTATGATGTGACAGCCCCGGAAAATGTCACCTATGTGAACTATATTAACACCAGAGATTTCAGTGACGATATTCGGGAGGATGTCTCCCCCGAGGGGCTGTGTTTTCTTTCTATAGACGGACAGCCCATGCTGCTGGCTGCCTGTGAGGTGTCCGGCACTGTGGCAGCGTATGGGTTTGACGGTCCTGCTTTGGGTGAAGTTCCGCAGGAGCCTGCATATACGCCCATCCAGGATGCGGCGGTGATTTTGTATACCAACGATGTACATTGCGCGATCGAGGACTATGCTGCGCTGGCCTCCTACCGGCAGCAGATGCTGGATAGCGGATACCGCACTGTTACTGTGGACGCAGGCGATGCGGTCCAGGGGGAGGTGATCGGTACGCTGACAAACGGATCGGCCATTGTGGAGATCATGAACACAGTGGGATACGACTATGCAGTTCCCGGGAACCACGAGTTTGACTATGGTATGGAGGTCTTCCAGGAGCTCTCCGGTCAGATCCCGGGCGAGTTTGTGCCTGAATATACGTACATCAGTGCCAATTTTGTGGATCTGCGGACAGATGAAACCGTGTTCCAGCCCTATGTGATCCGGAGAATTGCCGGAATGGATGTGGCCTTCCTTGGAATCTCCACGCCAGAGACATACACCAAGTCCACGCCAGCCTATTTCCAGGACGAGAACGGCAATTATATATACAGCTTTTGCGAGGATACCTTCTATGAAACCATCCAGGGTGCAATAGACGCGGCGAGAGCAGAAGGCGCAGAATTGGTTGTTGCTGTAGGACATTTGGGAACGGACGCTGCGTCAAAGCCTTGGCGGTCCACCGATGTGATAGCCGCTACCACCGGTATTGATGCATTCATTGACGCGCATTCTCATGATACCATCGATTCCCGCATAGTACTCGACAAGGCCGGAGAAGAAGTGCTCCTTACTTCTACCGGGACGAAGTTTGCCAATTTCGGCAAGATGACCATTGATGCGGATGGGACGATCACATCGGAGCTTCTCCAGCCGGAGGAGGTAGATGTGGATGCTACTGCTTCTGCAGCAGCCGCATACGATGCGACACAGCAGGTGATCGACAAGTATGAGGAAATGCAGGCGTTTACATATGAGGAAATCGGTACCTCTCAGGTGGATTTGAAAACAGTAGATCCGGAAAGCGGCGAGCGGATCATCCGCAGCCGGGAGAGCAACATGGGCAACTTTGTGGCGGACGCCTACCGCGCGGCGACCGGTGCGGATATCGCTTTTGCCAACGGCGGCGGGATCCGCGCAGATGTGGCAGCTGGGACTGTCACCCGCAAGAACCTGATGGATGTGAACGCCTTTGGAAACACCATGTGTGTGCTGGAGGTGACCGGTCAGCAGATTTTGGATGCACTGGAGTGGAGCGCTCATGCTCCGCTTACGGAGGACGGAACAGGGTTGACGGAAAACGGCGGGTTCATGCACACTGCCGGCCTTACCTACGAGATCAACCTTCATGTGAAGGAAAGCCCGGTGCTTACGGACAGCCAGGGTGTATTTACCGGGATCGATGCGGCAAAGCCCCGCCGGGTACAGAATGTGCGGGTAAACGGTGCGGCGATCGATCCGAACGCGACATATACGCTGGCGGGCAGCGCCTACACCCTGCAGAGCGGCGGCGACGGATACACCATGTTTGCCGGTGCGAAGGTCGTGCAGGCGGACTGCGGAAAGGATCAGGATCTTTTGATTCAGTATCTCCAGGAGGATCTGGGCGGAATCATCCCAGCGGATCTGTATGAAAATCCTTATGGAGAGGGACGTATCGCGATCCTTAGCAGTGATTCCCACCGCTTTGCAGAAACAGATCGCGTAGAAGCTACAGAGGATGCAGACGGCTATATCCGGTATACCTGCAGTATCTGCGGTGCGGAAAAGACAGAAGTGCTGCCCAAGCTTTCGGACGAAAAGCAGGATCCTCCTGTATCGGATACGCAGAAACCGGGCACAGATGCTGATGCTGACAAGGAGCCTGTCGATACGAAAGAGCCTGCCGGAGGGGAAAGCCCTCAGACCGGTATGGATGAGCGGACGCTGTGGATCGTGTGTCTGATCGGTGCGTGCGTTGGACTTATCGGACTGATTTTGCAATACAGATTTACAAAAAAGCGCGATTGAAAAAAAGGACAGCTGCAAAGCTGTCCTTTTTCTTGCATTTTTCTTTGAAAGCTGCTATACTGAAAAAACCACCTGGTGAACAAGGAGACGGAACATGTATTTGCGGCCAGTTTCTTTACAGGCAGAGGAATATCCTTCGGAATTTCTTCCTGTGTTATCTGGGGCAAAGCTGTACGACAGCAGCAGCTCTCCACAGGCACGTGTGCTTTACATTCAAAAAGATGGGGGATATTTCTTAAAATCTGCTCCCAGGGGTACTCTGCGAAGGGAAGCGCAGCTTACCGCCTGGTTTCATACAAAAGGGCTTTGTGCGTCTGTTCTGGGGTATCTTTCCGGCGATATGGACTGGTTGCTTACGGAAAGAGTGCCGGGAGAGGACTGTACGGCGGAGCAATATTTGACGCATCCGGAGCGGCTGTGTGACGTCCTTGCTGAACAACTCTGGCTTTTGCATCACATGGATTTTACCGGGTGTCCTGTAAAAAATCACACATTTTTGTACTTGGAACGCGTTCGTTCCAATTACCGGAGGGGAATATTTGATAAGACCTTATTTCCGGACAACTGGGGATATACGTCGGCAAAAGAAGCATATCGCGTGCTGGACCGTAACGGCCACCTGCTTGCTGCCGATACGCTTTTACACGGAGACTATTGTCTGCCCAACATTATTTTGCAGAATTGGAAGCTGCGCGGCTTTGTGGATGTGGGCTGCGGGGGTGTAGGGGATCGCCATGTAGATCTTTTCTGGGCATTGTGGACGCTGGAGTACAATTTGAAAACAGATAAATTTCGGCAGCGGTTTATCGACGGGTATGGGCGGCAGCTGGTGGAAGAAAGCCTGCTGCGCGTAGTGGCCGCCGCCGAAGTTTTTGGGTAACATAGGAAAAATGGAGGATACTATTATGGCACTTGACACACTGCAGACCATTTCTGCCCGGTATTCCTGCCGGGCGTTTACCGATCGGATGCCCGGCGATGCAGATCTGCGGGCCATCGCCCATGCGGGAATATCTGCTCCCAGCGCCATGAATCAGCAGCCGTGGCATGTAATTGTCTTGAAAAACCGGCAGCTGATGGAGGAGCTGGAAGAGGAAGGAATGAAAAATCTGGCGTCTCAGCCGGACAAGAGCATCTATGCGCGCATTCAGTCCAGAGGGGGAAAACTGTACTACAACGCTCCCTGCATGATGCTGGTTCTGATGCGGGAGGAAGCGTTGCTGGACTGCGGCATTTTGACGGAAAACATTGCGCTGGCTGCCACGTCATTGGGGATCGACAATCTGATCTGCGGACTGGCAAAGTTTTCCTTTTCCGGCGAGAAGGGTGCGGATTTTAAGCGACGCTTGCATTTCCCGAAGGGGTATGATTTGTCAATTGCCGTTTTATTGGGTTATGCCGCAAAGCCCGGTGGAAAACCCCACGAATCGGAACCTCAGAAGATCACTTGGATTGCGTAAAATTAAATTCAAATAGAAAAGGAGAGAGTACATTATGCCACATATTGTAATCAAGACGATCAGCGGACCGTCGCAGGAGCAACTGCAAAAGGCTGCAGAGGAGATTGCCGCCGTAGTCCAGCGGACGATGGGAAAACCGGAAAAATATATTTCAGTTTCCGTAGAAGAGTACGATTATTCTCAGTGGGAAGAGGTGTACAACACGTATGTAAAGGATAAGGACAATGTCCTGGTGCAGCCGGGCTACACAGATCCGAAAACTTTTACATGAGGAAAACAAAAACGACTATGGAGCCGCCCTTGCATGTGCAAGGGCGGCTTTTTGCATATGCAGAGGATAAAAGATTTTGGTCTTATAAAAAATGTATTTTGGCGCAAGCAAAAAACAGATGTTTCAATCAAGAAATGGAAAAAAATAAATATTTTGGTAGAAAATGTAAAAATAAACGGAATGATACGAGTAAAAACGGGAGAAATAGTGCGAAATAATGAAAAAAACCTTGTAAAACTTACAAAAATGTATTGCAAAATTGCAACGCCCATATTATAATATTTACATGCTTGTGGTGTAATAAACCATGATTATTTTATAAAAATGGTGGAAAAGGGGGGACCAATAGTGGATTTGCTGGGGAAGTACACACATACGCTGGATGCAAAAAACCGCGTGTTTTTTCCGGCGAAGTTCCGCGAGGATTTGGGATCTCCTATTGTAATTACAGTGAATGTCGACGGTTGTCTGTCGGCATATTCTCTGGCGGAATGGTCTAATTACACGGAAAAGCTTAAGGAATTGCCGAAGACGCAGGTGCGGGATATTACCCGATTTATTTGCGGAAACGCACAGAAATCGGTACCCGACGGACAGGGACGGGTGATGTTATCCAAGGATTTGGTAGAGTATGCAGGTCTTACTGGAGAAGTCACCTTTATCGGTTGCGGCGACAGAGTGGAGCTTTGGGCGGCAGAGAGCACACAGATTCCGGATATGTATGACAAGGAAAAAGTAGCAAACATTCGGGATCTGATGCTGGAATACGGCTTGTAAGAGAAGAAAGGCAGAGCGAATGTGAATTACACACATGTTTCTGTTCTTCTGAAGGAAGCTGTCGATGCTCTTGCACCCCAGCGCGGCGGAATCTTTGTAGATTGCACCGCCGGGGGAGGCGGTCATTCTGAGGAAATTTTGCAAAGACTCCCTCATGGCGCGAGACTTATCAGCTTGGATCAGGATGAACGTGCGGTATTGCACTGCAGGGAGCGGTTTGGGAAATATGGAACTGCTTCCACTGTAATCAAGGCAAATTTCGTGGCTGTAGGCGAAGTGCTGGACGGCTTGGGGATAAAAGAGATCGACGGAGCACTATGGGACCTCGGTGTATCCTCTGTGCAATTGGATGAGGGGGACAGAGGTTTTTCCTACATGATCGATGCTCCGTTGGATATGCGCATGGACAGGTCGACAGGTATCACGGCTGCGGATGTGGTCAACACCTATAGCGAAGAAGCGCTGGGCAGAATTTTTCGTGATTTCGGGGAGGAACGATTCTATCGGAGAATCGCCGAGGCGATTCTATTAAAGCGGGCGTCGGAGACCATTCAGACGACCCGGCAACTTGCAAATATTGTTGTCGAGGCCATTCCGGCTGCGGCGCGGCATAAAGAGAACCAGCATCCTGCAAGGAGAACTTTTCAGGCGCTGCGGATCGAGGTAAATGGAGAGCTATCGGTGATCGAGCCGTCTTTGCAGGAGGCAGTGCGGCGGCTGCGGACAGGCGGGCGGGCAGCGGTGATCACATTTCATTCTCTGGAGGATCGAATCGTAAAACAGGTGTTTGGAAAGATGGAATCTCCCTGTGAATGTCCCCCGGACTTTCCAGTGTGTACTTGTGGGAAGCGACCGGTAGTGAAGCGAATCACAAAAAAGCCCATTGTTCCCGCACAAGAGGAGATAGCAGAGAATCCGCGGGCGAGAAGTGCAAAGCTTCGAGTTGTCGAAAAACTATAACAACAGGAAAAATAAACGAGAAAGGAAAGAAAGAGCAATGGCAGGTGCGCAGGTACACGTGACGCAGTCGACACAAAATCCGCTATGCAGGAGACTGCAGCAAAAATTCAGCGGCAGAGGCGCGGCCGCCGTTGCCGCACAATACCGGGCACGGGGCGCCTCTCAGACGGTGTCTGGCCCCGGCGGAAAGGTCGCCAGGACAGTCGATCCCTTTGAAGAAACGGCCGAATTTGTGCCTGCTGGACGGACACATGTATCCAAGGCTGCCCCGCAGCAAAACTTTGCCGCACGACGGCAAGTGTATGAAAAACAGCGGCATCAGCAGACGCAAACCTTTGCAAAGAGTACACCGTTTGCTTCCGGTGCGTATGCTGCGGCCTATGCGCGAGCTGCTTCCATACGTGCCCAGGCAGCTGCGGTGCAGCAGGGTAGGCCGCAGGAAGTACATATGTCTGCAAAGTCAGCCGCGCGCTCTAAGCAAGGACTGCGGCAGCTGATCCGCGGTGGGCGTGCAGATGAGGTGCGGGTAAAAAGTGTACCGGTGCCCAAGGGCGTGCTGATTGCGATTGTGCTTTTTACGGTCATTGTAATGATGATTGTTTTCAGCTTCGCACAAATTAACGAATTTAAGCGGGAAATTTCCGATTTGGAGGCACAGCGCACGGAGTTGACCGGTGAGATCGATCAGCTGGCCGTCAAGCTGGATTTGAAAAATGACGTGCGTGTGATTGAGCAGACAGCTCGGGAAGACATCGGTATGGTGCGACGCAATCAGGTGGAATCCAAGTACATCAATGTTGCGCAAGAAGACCGGGTAGAAGTTATTGACGATGCGGAGGAGACCACACAGGATTTGGGAATTTTTACCACGTTGTTGTCTTCGGTTGGAAGCGGTTGGAACAAGCTTTTGGAATATATTGACTGATGGATCGTTTCCAAAAAGGTGTGCGCAGCACACCTTTTTGGATTGATGGAGCACATAAATCGCTATACCGGTACATAGAATCAAACAGGCAAGTTTGCAGTGCCGGAGAAAGGAAGCATGCTGTATGGCGGAAAACAGAAAAAGAATCACCAGGCGCACTACATCCCGCGCAACGGCTCTGACCATTTTCTTCAGTGCTCTTGCGATCCTGGTAGGCATCCGCCTGGCATATCTTCAGGTTTACAGCTATGATTATTACAAAGAACAGGTGATGAATGAAATCACCATGGAGACAGAGGTCAACCCGGAGCGGGGTACCATCTATGACACCAACGGAAATATTCTGGCGACCAATTCTACGGTATATCTGTGCTTTATTTCTCCTCAGGACATCATCGATGCCATGGCAGAGGGAGACGAGGACGGCGAGGAGGTGCTCTATACCTGGAGCGCAGCCGGTGACGAATACACAGACATCAAAATGGACGAATTGATCTCACGCTTTTTTGCCGATACCCTGGGCTGTGATTACAACACAGTATTGGAAAAGACTGCAAAGAAAAACCGCCGCTATGAAGTGATTGCCAACGAACTCAGTGAAGAAGATGCGCAGAAAGTGCGGGAGTTTATTGAGGAGTATGATCTGACCAATCAAATTTACCTGCGTGCGGGTGCGATCCGCTATTATCCGTATGGGGATCTCGCTTCCCATACTTTGGGGTTCACGAACAGCGATGGCATTGGTATATATGGGCTGGAGGCATACTATAACAACCTGTTGGAAGGGACCAGCGGCAGATATGTGACGGCACAGGATGCCCTCAACAACGACATGGGATTTGCCTATGAAACCTATGTAGCCGCAGAGAATGGCTACGATCTTGTAACCAACATCGATACGTATATCCAATATGAACTGGAAAATCAGTTAGAGGCCACTGTAAACGAAAATCAGGCTGCAAACCGTGCCACCGGCATTGTCATGAATGTCAATACGGGTGCAGTCCTGGCGATGGCTACCTATCCTTCTTTTGATTGCAATGATCCATATACATTGGATGCATGGTCGCAGGCCAAGCTGACGGAATATGAAACCAGTGACGAGCGCAACGATGATGCATATCAGCTTGCTGTAAAGAAGGTAAAAGACGAAAACAAAAAGTTAGAAGATGGCAGTGAGGAGCTTACGGCTGCGGCGGACGCATATTACAAGGAAAATTTTGCAGACCTGTATGAGGAAGCGAGAAGCAATAAGTATTTTGATTTGCTGTATTCCATGTGGAAAAACAAAGCCATTACGGAGTTGTATGAGCCGGGTTCTACTTCCAAAATCATGACTACTGCCATGGCATTTGAAGAGGGAGTCACCAACCCAACCGAGCCGTTTACCTGTACGGGCAGTTTGAAAATTGAAGGATACTCCCGTCCGATCAGCTGTCATAAGAAAACGGGACATGGCACCCTTCCTTATGCCAAAAGCTTGCAGCAATCCTGCAACCCCGCCTTGATGACGGTAGCTCTGCGGCTGGGCAGGGAAACCTTCTACAAATACTTTTTGGATTTCGGTTACGGCGACGTGACCGGCATCGATCTGCCCAATGAGGTGGCCACCTATTATCACAGCTTTGAAGACTTTACCACAGTATCCCTGGCGGTATATTCTTTCGGGCAGACCTACAAAACGACAGCACTACAGCAGCTCACAGCGATCTCGTCCGTGGCGAACGGCGGTTATCTGGTGACGCCCCATCTGCTCAAGGAAGTGGTAGACAGCGATGGAAAAGTGATCGACACCTACGAGACGGATATAAAGCGTCAGGTGGTGAGCACGGAAGTGTGTGAGACCATCGCCGGCATTCTGGAGGAAGGGGTTTCTACAGACGGCGGTGCGAAAAACGCCTATGTAAAGGGATACAAAGTCGCTGCAAAGACCGGTACATCAGAAAAGATTGACGAGAAAAACGAAAGTGGCGAGAGCTTTCTGCGGGTGGGCTCCTGTGTGGCATTTGCACCGGCCTATGATCCGGAAATATCTGTGATTATTGTGGTAGATGAACCCATGGGCGGCAGTGTGTATGGAAGTGTAGTGGCTGCGCCGTATGTTTCCAATTTTCTTTCTACGATTTTGCCCTATATGGGATATGAGCCGCAGTATACGGAAGAAGAACTGAAATCCATAGAACTGAGTGTGAAAAACTATGTGGGAACCACAACTGCCGAAGCCAGCAGTGACATAACAGCCAAAGGGCTAAAATGTGAGGTTGTGGGGACGGGTACGGTGGTCACGGAGCAGGTGCCTGCGGCTGGCAGCACCCTGTCCAAGGACAGCGGTCGTGTCATCCTGTATACAGAGGACGCAGAGGTGAAAAATACGGTAGAAGTGCCCAATGTGGTGGGCAAATCTGCGGAGGCCGCCAATCGGATGCTGATCAATGCAGGGCTGAATGTGAGCGTCAAAGGAGCGTCCAACAGCAGTGAGTCCACGGTCGCCGTACAGTCGGTAGAGGCTGGGGCTATGGTGCCTACGGGAACGGTGGTGGAAATCTCTCTGCGAGATATGAGTGTGACGGACTGAGACAAATAACAGAGCAGGAAATCTCCGGAAGTTGAAAGAATACATCTTCCGGAGGTTTTTATGCAACTGACGAAATTATTAGAGGGTCTGGAGTTTACAGCGTGCGGGGCACCATTGGATCGGGATATTTCCTATCCCGCCACCGATTCCAGAAGTGTGGGTCCAGACGGACTTTTCATATGCTTGCGGGGTACAAAACGGGACGGACACCGTTATGCTGTGGAGGCAGTGCTCCGGGGGGCAGCCGCTTGTGTGTGCGACACGTATTTGTCGGGAATTCCTTGTATTCTGGTAAAAGATACGCGTCATGCTGCCGCGGTAATTTGGAACAACTATTACGGAAATCCCGGCCATGCTTTGCGCCTTGTGGGAATTACGGGGACGAATGGAAAAACTTCCACGTTGTCTTTTCTTGCGTCTATTTTGTCTACTGCGGGCGTAAGAACCGGAACCATCGGTACATTGGGATATCATCTCAATGGAAAACAACTTTCCTGGGAAGGAGCGGAAAATCCGGATATCCCTGCGGCGATGACGACGCCGGACCCCCGGTACCTGTACGGGATGCTCGCCTATATGAGGGAGCATGGGGCGCAGACAGTGGTAATGGAGACCTCCAGCCATTCTCTTGCGCAGCACAAAACAGATCCTCTGTGTTTTGATGTGGGGATCTTTACAAATCTTTCCCCAGAGCATTTGGACTATCACAAGGATATGGAGGCGTATTTTCAGGCGAAAGCCTCTTTGTTTGACAAGTGCAAAATATCTGTGATCAACGGAGACGACCCATACGGCCGGCGTATCCGGGGGATTCATGTGGGGCTGTATATGGCAAAGAACAGACGGGTGCGGCCGGAAGGCGTTGCGTATCAGCTGTGCTACCGAGGGAGGACGTTTCCGATACGTTCCCGGATTGCCGGGACATTTACCATATATAACACAATGTTTTCTGCAGTTGCCGCAATAGAAATGGGGGCCGCACCTGGGGACATTATACGGGGAATTGCAAATGTTGCAGGAATCTGCGGAAGGATGGAGCGTGTTGTCCGTGCCGCGGATGTCGGGTTTGACGTATACATCGATTATGCTCACACGCCGGGCGCACTGCGTGCCGCGCTGGAAGGACTGCGTCAGGCGGTGCCAAGAGGAGGGCGTCTTACCGTCGTATTCGGGTGCGGAGGAGACAGGGATCCGGGTAAGCGTCCGGTGATGGGGGCCATTGCGTCAGAATTGTGCGATCGGGTGATCGTCACTTCCGACAATGCCCGTACAGAAAATAAAAACGCGATTATTCAGGATATCCTTTCCGGAATGGAACTGCGTCCTTCGGATACGGTGATTCCCGATCGAAAGGAAGCCATTGTCTATGCATTGGAGACGGCCATGCCGGGGGAAATTGTTCTTCTTGCAGGGAAGGGACATGAAGATTATGAAACGGGACCAACGGGGAAACAGCCTTTTTCTGAACGAGAGATTGTGTCGAAGACAGTCGCAGAACTGAAAAAGGGATGATCAAAAGCGGGAAATATCCTGTGGGCGGTTGACCGCGCCGGGCAAATATGGTATAATTGTCACAATGAGTGGCTGATGTTTTACAATTGACTAATATAGCACGCACAGACGATGGGGAGGGTGTATGTTTTATCCCGTGTTTTTTATCGGCATATTCGCCGTGACCTTTTTGCTTACGGTGGGAATCTCCCATTTTCTGATCCCGGTCCTTGCCAGTCATAAAATGGGGCAGAGGATTTTAGAGATCGGTCCCCGGTGGCATAAAAACAAGGAGGGAACACCCACGATGGGCGGCCTTGCTTTTATTGCCGCGGCGCTGGTGACAGGAATTGTCGCCTGTGTGGTCATTTTTCTGCGGGAAGGGGCGGAAGATCTGCCCTCTCTCGTGCTGACCCTTGCGCTGGCTACGGCCAGCGGGCTCATTGGTGTGATCGACGACCGGGCCAAGCTGCGCAAAAAACAAAACGAGGGGCTTACTGCTCCACAAAAGTTTTTGCTGCAGCTTGTCTGTGCCGGTGTGTATCTGTTCGGCATGCGCCGATTTGGGCAAATTACGACCGATTTATATATCCCTTATTTGGACTGCACCATCGATTTTGGAATTGCCTACTATATCATTGCGCTGCTTCTTTTGTGCGGGATGATGAACAGCGTCAATCTCACAGACGGGATCGATGGGCTTGCCAGCTCGGTCACTTTGCTCGTGGGACTGTTTTACGGAGCGGCTGCGTTGTTTCATGAGGCGCTTCCCGCGCCGGGGCTCACTGCGGTGAGTGGGATTATGGCCGGTGCGGCGGCGGGATTTCTCGTTTATAATTTTTATCCCGCAAGGGTTTTCATGGGAGATACGGGTTCTCTGTTTTTCGGCGGCCTTGTAGTGGGGGCAGCTTTTATGATGGGCAATCCGCTTATTGTTATTGTGTGCGGACTTGTGTATATTTTGGAAACTGCATCCACGATGCTTCAGGTGATGTATTTCAAACTCACAGGAGGAAAGCGGCTGTTCAAAATGGCGCCCTTCCACCATCATCTGGAGAAGTGCGGTTGGAGTGAAATAAAAATCGTTGCGGTATTCAGTCTTGTGACAGCGTGCCTTTGTGTTTGTGCCTGGTTTGGACTGTGATATGCACAGGAAGGATCCAAGATCACATGAACAATGAAAAACGATCTGATCAATATGGACAATATGGGCGCGGCCGCACACCGGGGGCACTGCGTCACCCCGGAGGCGGAGTTTCTGGTGGAAAATCTGCACCGCCCGCGGCGCGTTCCTATGGGAGTGTCCGCAGAAAAGCGGCACCCCAGGCGGATACGGCAGTCGTTCCATCCCGGCAGCGTTCCCTGATCCGGCGGATCAAGAAAGAAAAGGCGTGGGAGGAGGGCGTACAGCGGGTGCGCCACGGTGTAGACCGTCCCATGCTCATTATCATTTTGGTATTGCTATGTCTTGGGACCATCATGGTGTTCAGCGCAAGTTACCCCAATGCATTGGCTTCTAAGAATGACAGTTTGTATTACATACGCCATCAGATTCTCTGGCTGGCTATCGGCGGCGTTTTGATGACGGTCCTGGTGTTTGTTCCTTACCATGTGTACAAAAAACTCACCCCTGCATTTTTCCTTGTTTCCATCGGGCTTTTGGCGCTGGTATTGGTGATAGGAACAGCCGAGGGTGTCGCCCAGCGCTGGATTTTGATCGGCGGATTTTCCATCCAGCCCTCCGAGGTGGCGAAAATTGCGCTGACCATGATGCTGGCTTGGTATATCGATCGGCATTTTGAAGAGACCTCCAATCGATTGAACAAGCGGGCCTCCCTTGTAAAGGGAATCATCGTGCCAGGGCTGATTCTGGCGCTGGTGTGCGGCCTTGTGCTGTTGGAGAAGCATCTTTCCGGTACCATTATTCTGGGGATGATCGGTATATGTGTGATTTTTCTCAGCGGGGCGAATGTGGGGAAGATGGCCCTTTGTTACGGAATTCCCGCGGTAGCGGCCGGCGTGGGGTATCTGCTTACCAACGAATATGCACTGCAGCGGATCCTCACGCACAGTGACGAAGGGGCGGATGTGCTCAACGAGGCGTGGCAGACGACGCAGGGACTCTTTGCGGTGGGCAGCGGCGGACTTCTCGGCGTAGGACTGGGGGAAAGCCGGCTCAAATATAATTATGTATCGGAAGCCCAGAATGATTTTATTTTTACGATTTGGTGCGAGGAAATGGGCTATGTAGGTGCCATTTTGCTCATCGCTCTGTATGTCGCTTTTATATGGAGGGGTATCACCATTGCAAAAAAAGCGCCGGATACCTATTCCTCTCTGGTGGCTTTTGGAATCACCTGTCAGGTGGGGATACAGGCATTTTTGAATATTATGGTAGTTACGGCGTTGATCCCCAATACAGGTATTTCCCTTCCGTTCTTCTCCTACGGAGGGTCGGCTCTGATTATGCTTATGGGAGAGATGGGGATGCTGCTGTCGATCTCCAGGCATTCCTATCAAAAGAAGTAAAACACAGGAGGGCGGAAAGTCATGCGGGTGCTTATGACCGGCGGCGGGACCGGGGGACATGTAAATCCGGCGATCGCCATTGCAGATACGATTCGGGAAAATATTCCGGGGGCTGCGATTGCCTTTGTCGGAACGAACAAAGGCATTGAAAACAAGCTGGTGCCGGAAGCGGGGTATCCGCTGCTTCATGTGAATGTGATGGGGCTGCGCCGGAGTTTGTCCCTAAAGAACATCAAAGCGGCGTATCTGGCACTGACTTCTCCCGCAAAAGCCAAGCGGATCATACGCCAGTGGAATCCGGACATTGTGATTGGTACCGGGGGATATGTAAGCTGGCCGGTGGTCAAAGCCGCTGCCGGGATGGGAATTCCGACAGCGCTTCACGAGTCCAATGCGGTGCCCGGGATGGCGGTAAAGATGCTTGCGGGGGTAGTGGATCGAATCTACTTGAATTTTATGGAAGCTGGGGCGGAGCTTCACTGCCCGGAAAAGCTTCTTCATGTGGGTTGTCCCCTGCGGAAGGGCTTTGCGGGAATCTCCCGGGAGCGTGCGCGCAAGGAGCTGGATATTCCGGAGGATACCGTATATGTTCTTTCTTACGGAGGCAGTCTTGGAGCGGAAAAGGTCAACGCCGCCGTGCTGGATTTGATGGAGCATTATACCGGGGGAAGGGAAGGCGTTTTCCATTATCACGCCACCGGATCCATTGAAAAGGAGATTGCAGCGGGGTGGTTTCGGGAGCGAAAGCTGGACCGCTTTCAGAATCTCCAGCTCACAGAGTATATTTACGATATGCCCCGCCGTATGGCGGCGGCGGATGTTGTGATTTGCCGCGCCGGTGCTATGACTATATCGGAGCTGGCGGCGGCAGGAAAATGCGCAGTTTTGATTCCGTCTCCCAATGTGACAAACAATCAGCAGTACAAAAATGCAAGGGTGCTGGCGGACAAAGACGCCGCGGCACTGCTTTCGGAGGATGCACAGCTGGGTACCGCGCTGCGTGACACTGTGGCGCAGCTTGTAGAGAACGGCAACCTGCGCCGGCAGCGGGAGGAAAAAATCCGGGGCTTCGCTGTGCCGGACGCCAACAAGCGGATTTTTTTGGATATACAAAGACTGATCAGGGAGAAAAAGTAAGAACGTGCGTGGAAAGGGGGCAGGAAAATGGGCAGATCTGCAGATGCATATTATGCGGAAAAGTTAGAACGGCTTTTACAGCTGCAGGCGGCCCAACGGGAAAAGAAGACCCAGTTGCCCCCACCTGGTCCGTCGTCGCGTATACCGGGCAAGGACAAGCCTGCCGGGAGCGCGGACCGGGCATATTATGAAGCTTTTCGCTCTCGTATGCGTCAAACACCGACCTCTCCTCCGCACACGAAAACACGGTCTGCTTCTGCGGTCGGGCAATCGAAAGAGACGCCGCGACCTCGGGACAGCCGTCCGGATTCGTTGAAGCGTCCGGCTGTCCAGCGGCGTCGCAAGGATGTCCTTTTGGAGGAAAAAAAGCGCGTAGAGGCGTACAAACGGGCAGCGCAGGGGAGAAGAAAGCGAAAGGCACGGGAAATCCTCTTGTCGGCAGTCTTGGTCTTTGGGGTATTTATTGTTTTGTGTGTTGTCACCTATCAGCTGTTATTTGTCATACGAAAGCTGGATGTCACCGGGAGCACGCGGTATACCGCGGAGGAAGTCCTTGCCGCCTCCGGTGTGGATTTGGGAGATCACCTGTATTCCTTCAGCTCTCGCGTCGCGCAGGAAGTGATCATGCTCCACTGTCCCTATGTGGCGTCGGTAGATGTGCAGCGTACGCCTCCGGGGACGATCGCTTTTTCCGTAGAGGAAGAGGCGGCGGTATATTACGCGGATTTTTATGGAGAACTGTGGGAGCTTTCCCCTTCGCTGCGGGTGTTGGATCCCATATCGGAGACAGATGCAAAAGAGCGGGGGCTCATGAAGCTGAAATTGCCGGGCATTCAGGAAGCGATTTCCGGCAAAAAGCTTGTTTTTTTCGATGGAAACAGTGAGGAATACGTCGAAACCGTATTAGACGCGCTTGGAGACTCGGAGCTTGCGGGACGTGTTGCAATGGTGGATTTGCGCAGCCCATATAATATTTCCATGTCCTGTGACGGGAAGTACAAGCTCCTCTTTGGAAACACGGACGCGGTGGAGACGAAACTTCGTCTTGCTGCCGCCGTTTTGGAGGATACTTTATTTGAAAGTGACAACAAGGCGAGCGTGGATCTGACGGATCTGAGCGCGACCAGTGTGATCATCGACAATCAACTGGATTTGGAATAAAGATTTTTCGTATATACAAATGCAGAAAATGCTTTATTCTACATTTGCATAAAATGGGGAAAATATGGGATATTTCCTTATGAATCTTAATTTTTTGCAAAAAAATAACGTAAATTTGAAAAAATATCGCAAAACATCTTGCAAAATTCGCCAAGGCAGTATATTATAGTGATATATGTAGGTTCGTCTGTGCGAATTTGTACATAATTCATGGGCGAGAAGTGTTCCAATTTATTATGGAGGATAGAAAAGAGATGCCTTTTGAACTGGACGAAGAATTTGAAAGCGGCGTAAATATAAAGGTTGTAGGCGTAGGCGGCGGCGGAAATAACGCTGTCAACAGAATGATCACCACCAATGTACGGGGGGTAGATTTTATCGCCATCAATACGGACAAGCAGGCGTTGCAGCAGTCTACCGCGACACACAAAATCCCCATTGGGGAGAAAATCACGAAAGGCCACGGTGCCGGCTCCAATCCGGAAGTGGGCGCAAAGGCTGCGGAGGAAAGTATCGAGGAGATTAAGACTGCCATCAGCGGTGCCGATATGGTGTTTATCACCACAGGTATGGGCGGCGGGACCGGAACAGGCGCTGCTCCCATTGTCGCACGAATTGCAAAGGAAATGGGCATGCTCACCATTGGAATCGTAACAAAGCCCTTTGCCTTTGAGGGCAAGAAGAGAAAGACCCAAGCGGATGCGGGAATTGCGGAGCTGAGCAAATATGTGGATTCTCTGGTGATTATTCCCAATGAGCGGCTCAAGCAGGTGTCGGACAAGCCGATCACCATGATCAATGCATTTGAAATTGCCGATGATGTGCTCAGCCATGGCGTGCAGAGTATTTCCGAACTGATCAACGTGCCCGGGTACATCAACCTGGATTTCGCAGATGTGACATCTGTCATGCAGGATGCCGGCTTTGCCCATATGGGTGTAGGTACAGCTTCCGGTAAGGAAAAAGCGGAGCTGGCCGCGAAGGCGGCGATTTCCAGTCCTCTGCTGGAGACGTCCATCAGCGGAGCCCGAGGGATTTTGGGCAATATCACTGCTTCTCCCGACATCAGTATGGAGGAGATCGACACTGCCTGCACCATGATCGCAGACGAAGCGCATGAGGATGCGACGGTCATCTGGGGTGTTGCCTTTGATCCGAACATGGAAGACTCTATGAAGATCACCATCATTGCAACGGGCTTTGAAAATGAAAACGAAGCGGAATCTGCAAAAAACCTCAATGAAAAAGCAAAAGCAGATGCGCCTGCTTCTTCTCGTGTGGAAAAGAAAGAGGCGGTGGAAGAGACAAAGCCTTCTTCGGATGACGATGAAGATATTTCCGACGACGAGCTGGACGAGCTTCTTGGAATGCTGAAAAATAAAGAGCGCAAATCGGAAGCGCCCACCGGACTGAAGCGGTATTTCTAAGTAATATAATTGAAAAGCCTCCCTTTTTATAAGGGAGGCTTTTAGGTTTTGTAGCCCCCTGGTGAGGACTTGTAAAGCACCTCCGGGAGGAGGACAACGCATTAAATAAAAAAGTCCCCCATGTGAGCGTCTCCTACGGAGCCGCAAGGGGGCTCCCGCGTTAGCGGGTGGGGGATTGTGCCTATAACAACCTCTGTCGCAACAAGTTGCGCCACCACCCCGGGACTTGCTACGCAAGTCCTCCACAGGGGAGGCTTTAAGCGAAAGAGGGCCCCTTATACAGGGGCTTTAGGTAAAGGGGGCACTTACGCGGGGTGGCATAGGAGGTTTAGTCCCCCTTGTGTAAAGGGGGCATGTCGGCGGAGCCGACTGGGGGATTGTTTTCCAACAACTCCTCCGTCGCAACAAGTTACGCCACCACCCCAGGGTCTGCTGCGCAGCCCACGCACAGGAGAGGCTTTAGGTAAAGGGGGCACTTACGCGGGGTGGCATAGTAGGTTTAGGCCCCCTTGTGTAAAGGGGGCATGTCGGCGGAGCCGACTGGGGGATTGTTTTCTAACAACCCCTCCGTTGCAACAAGTTGCGCCACCACCCCAGGGTCTGCTGCGCAACCCCCGCACAGGGGAGGCTTTAGGTAAAAGAGGATCCGTTATACAGGGGAATTTAGTCAAAAAGGAAGTCTCTCTATACAGATGGCCTTCATTGGTTCGTTTCATTTTCCCGTGGTGTTTCATTTGTATTTATTAAGTATTGAAAGAAAAATCCTATGTATTTGGTGGAGAGTTTACCTATTCCCCTGTAATTGTGAAAACCATGTCCAGGGCTCTGTCTGCGGGGGCGGGCAAGTACCGGCAATTTGTTTCCCGGTCATAGGATGCAAAAAGGAGAGGTGATAGCACCATAAGGCGATGGGACACCGCTGGGTGGAACCGTATTTCCGATCTCCCAAGAGCGGCATGCCTCTGGAAGAAAACTGCACCCGAATCTGGTGGGTGCGCCCGGTGCCCAGACGGATATCTACGAGGGACAGGTCGTTTTGTTCCTGTATGATTTTGTATTCCAATACCGCTTCCTTTACGCCTTTTCGCTGTGTTTTTACCACAAAGGATTTGTTGATGTTTCTGTCATGGTATAGCAGATCCTGCATGATACCGCCACTGCCTGTCCCGTGGACGACGGCGTAATATTTTTTTGTCACTTCTCCCTTTTGAAAGCATGCTGACAGAGCGCCTGCGGCGGCCTTTGTCTTCGCATAGACCATTACGCCGCCGACTGCCGCGTCCAGCCGATGTACGCACAGCACAGGTGTACAGCGAGATGCAGAAAGCAGCTGTACCATGCTGGGCTGCCCGCCGGGATCCTCCTGGGAAGGAATGCCCGGCTCTTTCACGACAAGGATCAGGTATTCGTCTTCAAAAAGGATTTGCATATTAACTCCATTTCTTTTCACGTATAATAAAACAGGATGCGCCGGAACGCATCCTGTGGGTGCAAGGAGAACAAAGAAGGGGAATGCATTCCCCTTCTTTTCTCATTTTATCAGCACCCGAATAACGCCATCAATTGCGGCGATATCTGCTGCATGTTCCGGGGTGACTTTCCCCACGCAGTCCAGCAGAGCGCAGGCGTAATCGCCCTTGGAGCGGCTGGTCATATTGTCGATATTGACACCGTCGGACGCCAGCACAGCAGTGATGCTGGTGAGCATTTCCGGCTGATTTTTATGAAGCACTACCAAACGGTCCAGACCGGACCGGGGCATAGAAATCGCGGGATAGTTCACACTGTTTGTAATGTTTCCGTTTTCCAGATAATCGATCAGCTCGTGGGCGGCCATCACAGCGCAGTTATCCTCCGACTCTTCGGTGGAAGCGCCCAGGTGGGGAATGGTGATAATGCCGGGCTGATGGATCAGATCTTCCGTAGGAAAATCTGTCACATATTTTGCTACCTTGCCGGATGCGATGGCGGCTTTGATGTCATCTGCATTGACCAGATCCGCCCGGGACAGGTTGATGATTTTTACACCGTCCTTCATCATCGCGAGAGTCTCGGCGCAGATCATGTTTTTGGTCTGCGGCGTTGCAGGTACATGAAGGGTGATATAGTCGGCAGCTTTATAGATATCCTCGTATGTAGTAGCGTTTTTTACGCCCCTGCTCAGCTTCCAGGCGGCTTTTACCGTCATAAACGGATCGCAGCCCAGCACATTCATCCCCAGCTCTCTGGCAGCATTTGCTACAAGGCCGCCGATGGCACCCAGGCCGATGACGCCCAGGGTCTTTCCTTTGATCTCACAGCCTGCAAACTTGCTCTTGCCCTTTTCTACGGATTTTGTCACATCTGTTTCCAGGGTGCCGGTCCAGTTGATACCGTCCACAATATTTCTGGACGCCAGCAGCAGTGCTGCAATGGCAAGTTCCTTTACCCCATTTGCATTGGCGCCCGGTGTGTTGAATACTACAATGCCTTTGTCGGCACAGGCATCTACCGGGATATTGTTTACCCCTGCGCCTGCCCGGGCGATGGCTTCCAGTTCGCTGCCGAACTCCATGTCGTGCATAGCGGCGCTGCGGACCATGATCGCGTTGGGCGCGGCCACATCCTCTCCCACGGTATATGCGGCGGGATCAAATTCCTCTGTGCCGCAGGCGGCGATTTTATTCAGTAGTTTGATATTTTTCATTTTTTCAAAATGCCTTTCTTTTCTGTAAGTATGAAACAAAGCTCACTGTTTGGGATTCTCTGCGGCGAATTTTTTCATAAAGGCGATCAGTGCTTCCACACCTTCCAAAGGCATCGCGTTGTAGATGGATGCGCGCATGCCGCCTACGGAGCGGTGGCCTTTCAAATTTTTCAGCCCTGCGGTACCTGCCTCTGCAGCAAATTTTTTATCCAGGTCTGCGTTTCCGGTGACGAAAGTGACGTTCATCATGGAGCGGTGTGCCGGATCTACCGGAGCAATATAGTAGTTCTGGCTGTCCAGATAATCATACAGCAGAGCAGCTTTCTTTTCATTGCGCTTTTTCATTTCTGTAAGGCCGCCGATAGACTGCACCCACTCGCAGACCAGCTTCAGCATATAGATAGAGTAGCAGGGAGGAGTATTGTACATGGAATCGTTGTCCGCCATCAGCTTCCAGTCCAGCATGGCAGGGGTGTCCGGCCGTGCATTGCCCAGGAGATCCTCACGCACGATCACCACAGTGACACCGGCAGGGGCCATGTTCTTTTGGGCGCCTGCATAGATCACGCCAAATTTGGATACATCATAGGGCTCCGACAGAATGCAGGAGGACATGTCTGCTACCAACGGAATGTTTCCCGTATCGGGAATGGTGTGGTATTTGGTTCCGTAAATGGTATTGTTGAAGCAGATATGGACGTAGTCGGCATCCGGGCGGAAAGTGTCCCGGGACAGTGCCGGAATTTTGGAGAAGTTATCATCTTTGGAGGATGCAACTGCCTGTGCGTCTCCATACTTTAGTGCCTCCTTATATGCTTTTGTGGAAAACTGGCCGGAAAGGACATAGTCCGCCTTGCCGGATTTCATCAGATTCAGAGGCACGCAGGCGAACTGGGTAGAAGCACCGCCCTGCATAAAGAGCACCTTGTAGTTGTCAGGGATCTGCATCAGGGAACGCAGGCTGGCCTGTGCGCCGGCGATGATTTCTTCAAAGGCGGGGGAACGGTGGCTCATTTCCATCACCGACATGCCGCTGTCCTTGTAGCACACAAGCTCTGCCGCGGCAGTTTCAAGAACGGGCAGGGGAAGCATGGAGGGACCGGCCGAGAAGTTAAACACTCTGTTCATAATTCAAGTCCTTTCCTGGTTAAGCCAGTTGGCAAATATATTGTTACTGAATATTATAAACCAAACCCAAAATTTAGTCAATAGAGATCTTGCATCTTTGCAAATTGTGTGAAAATGGGTTGCAGGCTTGTATTTTTTGGCAAAAACCTTGACAGGTACATTGCAGAAAGGTATAATGTAAAAACTGCTAATAAGAAAAGAAGTCAGATTGTTCCGGCAGGTTTTTTCTTTTGCGTGCCCTTGAACCGCCGGAAATCCGGTGCAAATGATATCGGCCGCTGGCCGTGGAATAGAGGAGGACTTATGTCGATCAAGTATTTGGAAGAGGCAGGAAATGCCTTTCAGTTTGCCGCAAGGCCGGTGCAATATGAGCGCTGTGACACAGGGCACATCAACAACACCTTTTTTGTAGACTGCGGCAAAGGTAATCCCAAATATATTCTGCAGCGCGTCAATACAGAGGTTTTCAAAAAACCTCTGGAGCTTATGTCCAATATCAAGGGCGTGACGCGCCATGTAGCAAAAAAAGTGCGGGAGGCAGGGGGAAATCCCGACAGAGAAGTGCGCAAGATCATCGAGACGAAGGACGGAAGCGATTATTACATTGATCCGGACGGACGTTACTGGCGGGCTTATCTGGAAATTGAAGATGTGATTTCCTACGATTTTCCCGATTCCCCGGAGCTCTTCTTCAAGAGTGCCGTGGCGTTTGGGCGGTTTTTCAAGCAGCTTTCCGATTACCCGGCGGAAACGCTGTATGAGACAATCCCCAATTTCCACAATTCCGTGAGCAGAATGAACGATTTTAAGCAAGCGGTGGCGGAGGATAAGTTGGGACGTGCCGCGGAAATGCGCAGTGAAATTGCATTTGCGCTGTCCAAGGCGGACAAGTGCTCCTATATAATTGATCGGATCGCCGACGGAAGAATCAAGTTGTGTGTGACCCACAACGACACAAAGCTGAACAATGTGCTTATGGATGCAAAGACGGGCGAGGGTGTGTGTATCATCGATCTGGATACGGTGATGCCCGGCTCCCTTCTGTATGATTTCGGCGACGCAATTCGTTTTGGTGCTTCAACCGCGAAGGAGGACGAGACGGATCTGGAAAAGGTAGAACTGGATCTTGGAATGTTTGAGACCTTTGTGCGGGGCTTTTTGGGCGAGCTGCGAAGCGTTATGACGGAGGAAGAAGTATTGGGTCTGCCCATGGGCGCATATCTCATGACGCTGGAAGTGGGGATTCGCTTCCTGGGAGACTATTTGAACGGAGACGTTTATTTTCAGATCCATTATCCGGAGCACAACCGGGACCGTGCCCGCAATCAGCTGAAGCTGGTGGCGGATATGGAAAAGAAGATGGATCAAATGGATGCGATTGTGAGAAAATATCTGTAAAGAAATTTAGTGCGCTGCGGGGGAATGTGTATGTCTACCGAATATCTTGCACGTGCGGCACAGGCTTTTTGTTTTGCCGGGCCGCCGGTACACTTTACGCCGCTGTCCGCAGGGCATATCAACAACACCTTTTTGGTGGACTGCGGCGAAGGCAGTCCCAAGTATATCCTGCAGCGCGTCAATACAGAGGTTTTTCCGGATCCCCGGCGGCTGATGTCCAATGTAAAGGGCGTCAGCCTTCATATTGCAGGAAAGGTTATACAGGCTGGAGGAAATCCCCGCAGGATGGCCCGCACGGTTGTCGAAACAAAGGACAAAGACGATTGCTACATCGATCCGGACGGAGGCTTTTGGCGCGCTTTTCTGGAGATTGAAAACGTATTTTCCAGCGATTACTCCAACGATCCGAAGCTGCTTTATGCAAGCGCTGTGGCCTTTGGCCGCTTTCTCGGGCAGCTTTCCGATTACCCGGCGCACCTCTTGTATGAAACCATTCCGGATTTCCACAACACTGTGCGCAGGTTTGGGGATTTGCAAAAGGTTCTGGCGAAAGATGCAATGGGCCGGGCTGCGGAAATGCAGGATGCGATTCGGTTTGTACTGGAAAGAGAACAGGATTGCTCTTATATTATCGACCGGATTGCAGACGGCAGACTCCCGCTCCATGTGACCCACAATGACGCAAAACTCAGCAATGTCCTTTTGGACAGGGATACAGGGGAGGGCGTATGTGTCATCGATCTGGATACGGTGATGTCCGGCTCCGTTTTGTATGATTTTGGGGAGGCAGTCCGTTTTGGGGCGTCTTCCGCCCGGGAGGACGAAGCGAATCTGGACAGGGTGGAATTTCGCCTGGACTTGTTCCAGGTCATAGCCCGCGGGTTTATCGGAGAACTGAGAGATGCCGTGACGGAGGAGGAGCTGCGCGGGCTGCCCATGGGTGCGTATTTGATGGCGCTGGAGACGGGAATTCGTTTTTTGACCGATTATCTGGCGGGGGATGTATATTTTCAGATTCGTTACCCGAAGCACAACCGGGACCGTGCCCGCAATCAACTGAAGCTGGCAGGGGAGATGGAGCAAAACCTGAAATGTATGCAAGAGATCGTGCAGCGTATATATACAGAATGTAAGAGGGAAAAGTCCCTTTAATATGTGGCAAGGAGTTTTTTCTATGAAAGCTTTTAGACCAGAGGTGGAGCACGGCATCGTATTCCGGCAGACGCCCACCACCTGCTTTAAGTATAACGGTTGGCCTACTGTTTGCAGGGATGAAAACGGTGTTTTGTATGCGGCGGCCTCTTCCATGCGCATGTCTCATGTGGATCCTACGGGCAAGGACTGCATGTGGATCAGTCAAAACGAGGGAAAGACTTGGAGCCCGCCTCTTGTGATCCACGATTCTTATTTTGACGATCGCGATGCGGGGATCGTTTATATGGGAAAGGGGAGAATGCTGCTCAGCTATTTTTCCCTTTGTTATGAAGATTTTTGCGACGGCATCCAGTCCTATGACTGGTTTCCAAAGCCTGACAAGGCTATATCCAAAGGATTTGGAGAGAGTTGGAAGTGTCTTTCTAAAGAAGAACGCGTGAAAGGGACCGGCGCATTTGTGAAAGTTTCCGAGGACTACGGCATGACCTGGAGTGCCCCCGTCCGCGTGCCCCTTACTGCCCCCCACGGCCCGACTGTATGCAAAGACGGCACGCTGGTCTATATGGGCAAGGAGATGGATCCGGAGTATGAAGCACCCAATCCCATCGTACTGTATACAAGCAAAGACGGCGGCTATACCTGGACCCACACGGGCACTGTCCCGCCTGGGGAGGATATCACTGTAGACAACATGCACGAACCCCATGTGGTGGAATTGCCCGGCGGACGCCTTTTGGGGGCGATCCGCGTCCACGAGAGGAAGGCGCAGCCGGATTTCACAGTATACACTACATATTCTGATGACAGGGGAAAAACCTGGTCTGTACCGGTTTGTATCGGTGTAGATGGATCTCCTCCGCATTTGTTGGTGCATTCCAGCGGCGCCGTTATCTGCTCCTATGGACGCCGCCGGGGTGATGGCGGAAAAAAGGATCGCAGGCCGGAGGACAGGAGCGAACGCGCCTGCGTCAGCTACGACGGAGGAGAGACCTGGACAGAGGATTACTGTCTCAACGACGAGATAGACACGCAGCTGGACATGGGATATCCTGCTTCCGTGGAGCTGTCTGACGGATCGATTATGACGGTGTATTATCAGTGTTGGCCTGGGGACTGGTACACCAGCGTACTGTATACAAAATGGAGATTGAACGGGAAATAAAAAACAAACGCGCCGTACCAGGCGCGTTTGTTTTTTTGCTTATTGGAAAACATGCACAAATTCGGGAGCTCAATTTATGCAAAAAGACGATATTCCAAATTGCCGCAATTATTTGTCTGATTGCCCTTGCAATCCCAAAATGAATTCATTAAAATGAAACAAAGTACAAAAACTTTCAGCAGTTCGGAGGAAGAACGAATGGCGACAATGGCAAACAATAAGGTAAGAGTAGGAATCATCGGCTGCGGCGGGATTGCAAACGGAAAGCACATGCCCGGCCTTAAGTCTGTTCCCGAAGCGGAAATGGTGGCATTCTGCGATTTGGTGCTGTCCCGTGCAGAGGCGGCAAAGGAAAAATTCGGCAGCAAGGATGCAAAGGTCTACACCGATTATAAAAAGCTTTTGGAGGATGCCTCCATCGATGTGGTGCATGTGTGTACGCCCAACCGCTCTCACAGCTTCATTACGGTAGATGCGCTGGAAGCGGGCAAGCATGTTATGTGCGAAAAGCCCATGGCGATCAATTCTGCAGAGGCGCTGAAAATGATCGAAGCAGCAAAGCGTACCGGCAAAAAGCTCACTATCGGATACCAGAATCGGCAGAGAAACGATTCTCAGTACTTAAAAGAAGCGGCCGCCAGAGGAGAATTCGGCGACATCTATTATGCAAAGGCGTTTGCCGTTCGCCGCAGATTTGTGCCTACATGGGGCGTTTTCCTGAATGAATACGAGCAGGGCGGCGGTCCGCTGATCGATATCGGGACCCATTCCCTGGATTTGACGCTGTGGACGATGAACAACTATAAGCCCAAGTACTGCGTGGGTACTACATATCACAAATTCCGTTATCAGACCCAGACGGGCAATGCGTGCGGCGACTGGGATCCCAACGAGTTTACGGTAGAGGATTCTGCATTCGGATTCATTGTAATGGAGAACGGCGCCACCATCAGCCTGGAGTCTTCCTGGGCGCTGAATACGCTGGAAGTGCGTGAGGCACAGACGCTGATCTGCGGGACCAAAGGCGGTGCCGACATGCTGGACGGCCTGCGGTTCAACGCGGTGGAAGGGAACCGGCAAGTGGTAAAGAACATCGATCTCAGCACGGGATCTGTTGCCTATTACAGCGGCATCGGCGGCGGTTCCGACGGAGAGCGGGAAGCATATCAGTGGATTCATTCTATTCTGGACGATAAGGATCCCTGCGTTCTGCCCGAGCAGGCATATTGCGTCACCCAGATTCTGGAAGGTATTTACGAGTCTGCGAAGACCGGCGACATCGTATTCTTGAATAAATAACATAGATGTGTGTCTGCATATGCGGCGGACCGCATGACAGGTAAATATAGGAAAGAGAAGGTATATCCTATGAAATTGTGTGTATTGGCAAATTTGTTCTGGGATCTCACCCTGGATGAAACCCTTGCAAAATTAAAACCTCTGGGAGTGCAGGCGGTGGAGATCGGCGCGGGCGGATTCCCCGGAAAGGCGCAATGCAATCCGGCAGAACTGCTGGCGGATGAGAAAAAACTGCAGGCGTGGAAGGAAACATTTGAAAAATACGATATTGAGCTGGCGGCCCTGGCTTGCCATGGCAATCCGGTGCATCCCGACAAGAATACAGCTGCAAACTTTGATCGGGATTTCCGGGAGGCTGTGCTGCTGGCGGAAAAGGTGGGCTGTGATACCATTGTAACCTTTTCCGGCTGTCCGGGCGGCAGCCCGGAAGACAAACGGCCCAACTGGGTGACTTGCCCCTGGCCTGGTGATTTTTTGGAGATTTTGGATTATCAGTGGAATGAGGTGCTGATTCCCTATTGGAAGGAAGCGAGCGCCTATGCCCAGAGCCACGGCGTAAAAAAGATCGCTTTTGAGATGCACCCGGGATTTTGCGTATACAGTCCGGAGACGCTGATGAAGCTCCGCGATGCGGTAGGGCCTATCATTGGTGCAAATTTTGATCCGTCCCATTTGATCTGGCAGGGAGTCGATCCGGTGGCAGCGATCCGTTATCTGGGGGATGCCATTTATCATTTCCATGCGAAAGATACAAAAATTGATCCCATCAACGCGGCCAGAACAGGTGTGCTGGATACCAAACACTATTCGGATGAAATTCATCGGTCCTGGATCTTCCGCACGGTGGGCTATGGACACGACGCACAGTGGTGGCGAGACGTGATCAGCAATCTGCGTCTGGTAGGTTACGACGGAGCGATTTCCATCGAGCACGAGGACAGTCTCATGAGTGTAGATGAAGGGCTGAGAAAAGCGGTGGAGTTTTTGAAGGATACGCTGATTTACGAGCCACTGCCCAAGTCTATTTCCTGGGCGTGATGGAATAGCAATCGATTTGTATGGAAAGCCTTTCCTTTGGGAAAGGCTTTTCTGTTTTTGTGTGATCGCCTGTCTGGGTGCGCTGCCTGTCCGAGGAAAATGTCGAATATTGTTGACAAAAGGAAAACCTTTTTTTATAATAAAGACAGAAACAGAGGAAGACATGCTTGCCGGGAGGAAAATCATATGCAGAAAAAATGTCAGGCCGATGATACGGCGATCCGCAGGATGATTCTGGATGCGGCATATAAGATCGGTATGGAGCAGGGAATTGAAAAGATTACGGCGCGGCGCATTGGTGCGGAGATCGGATATTCGACCGGCGTGATCTATTATCATTTTCAGAACAAACAGGAGATTTTGGATATTCTTCGAAAGGATCGCGATCGGAGCGTATATGAGTCGCTGCAGGCGTGCTTTCAGCCGCAGGCCTCTCTTCGGGAAAACTGCGGTCGGGTATTAGACTATATCTATCGATTTGCAGCCGGCGGTCGAGACTTCTATATACAGCTTTGTGCGCGGCGTGACGGGGACAGTGAGCAACGGGACATTTGGATGGACTTGATCCAAAAGGAACTGGATCTGGCCGCTGAGCGAGGGGAGCTTGCACCTGAAAAAATACCGGCTGCGGCAGACTGCCTGTGGAGCTTTTTTGCCGGGTATGATTTGCTGCTTTTACGCCGTTGTCCGGAGAGTGCATCTGCTGCGGAGAAGCATTCCAGAGAGATGCTGGATCTCTTGTTGGATGGACTATTGAAAAGCCGCTGAGACGTGCAGAAATAGGGAAGGGGTTTTCTCCTTCCCTTTGTTTGTGCTTTGAGACAGTGACTTTTTCTGCAAGGCGGGAGACATTGGGATAAAAGCGGGAAATTTCGGCAAATTTTTTTTTAGAAACCTCTTTACAATTTTCTCTGAAGGGACTAAAATAAATCTGTTGTACATCGCAGCAGGGCAATGGCGTCGTGTGCGGCTTGTATGCCTGCGCCAGCCTGCTTTTTTTATGAAAGGAATACATATGAAAACACTTGGCTATTACAACGGGAAATACGGCGAATTGGAGGAGATGTCTGTTCCCATGCTGGACAGAGCTTGCTATTTTGGGGATGGCGTTTACGATGCCACCTATTCCAGAAACCACAAGATTTACAATCTGGATGCGCACATCGACCGGTTTTACAACAGTGCGGCGCTTTTGGATATTCATGTGCCTAAGACAAAGGATGAAATGAAGGCACTGCTTTCGGAGATGGTGCAAAAGGTGGACGACGGGGAGCAGTTTGTCTACTGGCAGGCGACCCGGGGAAGCGGGATCCGGCGTCATTATTACGGGAGCGATATGCAGGCCAATATTTGGATTATGCTGACCCCTGCAAAAATTACAGACAACAGCAAACCCATCCAGCTGACTACTGCGGAGGACACACGTTTTTTCCATTGCAATGCAAAGACGCTGAACTTGATCCCCAATGTGATGGCGGCGAAAAGTACAGAGGATGCCGGATGCCGGGAATGCGTGTTCCACCGGGGCGAGCGGGTGACGGAGTGTGCCCATTCCAATGTGCACATCCTAAAGGACGGTGTGTTCCGCACGGCGCCTACGGATAATTTGATCTTGCCCGGCATCGCCCGGGCCAATCTGATCAAAGTGTGTAAGAAGAACGGCATCCCGGTGGACGAGACGCCCTTTACGGTGCGGGAAATGATGGAAGCGGACGAGGTGATCGTATCCAGTTCCGGGTCCTTCTGCCTGTCTGCGAATACCATTGACGGGACGCCGGTAGGTGGAAAGGCTCCTGAGATTTTAGAGATTCTGCGTCGGGATTTAATGACAGACTGGCTTCGGGAGACAGAAGCATAAATAAAAAAGGAAGGATATAAAAATGACCCAGGAAGAACTTACGCTGGAAAATCTGGGGAGCAGTCTGGACGATTTGGCCAATTTGGATCCCCGGGGATACGGCGTCTGCAAAATACTGTATAAAGGCGCCCGTGCCTATCAGGGGGAAGCACTGACCATGCATGCGGCAAAAAAGCTGTGTGCCGCGCTGCAGCCGGATGATGTTGTGTATCTTATCAGCGGTTTTGTGCTGCATCCTTATAAGAAAGCCGAGACGGATGGAATCATCAGCACGATGCTGCTGGCTCGGTGCTTGATTCGTGCGTTTGGTGCGCGTCCGGTTGTGATCTGTCCGGACGAGTGCATGGGCGCCGTAGAAGGGCTTGCTTCCATTTTGGGCGTACATCTGACAGATGTTGCCGCACTCTTTTCCATTCCTTTTACCATGTCTGCCGTGTCCTTTTCCAAGGACGCAGCGGCAGCGGAGAGGCTTTCCGATGCGATCATAGAAGCCACCGGTATGCCCAAGGCTGTGATTTCCATCGAGGCGCCCGGCGCCAATAGAGAAGGAAAATACCATAACGCCGTAGGCCGGGACGTCACGGAGCTGGAGGCAAAATCGGATATTTTGTGGGAAAAGCTGTGCGACGCGGGGGTGCTGAACATCGCCATCGGCGATTTGGGAAATGAAATCGGTATGCGGGCCATTTCGGAGCATATAGAAAAATACATACCTTATGCAGGGAAGGGTGCCTGTGTATGCGGATGCGATACAGGCATACTTGCGAGGACCAGGACGGACAATCTTGTGACGGCCACTGTCTCCGACTGGGGATGCTACGGTGTGATGGCCGCTATTGCATATTTGAAAGGGGACCCCGACTTGTTCCACGATGCAGCTTTTCAAAAGCGTGCCATGGAAAAGGCTGCGGAATGCGGTGTGATCGATATGTACGGCTGGGCGATCCCCGCTATTGACGGGATCGGGACGGAAATGACCTGTGCCATTGTGACAGCAATGCGGGAATGTGTGGTGTATTCGTTGAAGCTGCGCACTACGTGCAGCACCTGGTTTGAAAAGACACTGGAAAAAGGTTTTTTTGATCGGTAAATACCTACCGTAATTTTTGGAGAGGAGGATCGGAAGCATGCGGTATAAAATACTGACTTGCGGTGAGGGTGCCGTCACTGTGGAATTTTCCAGAAAAATAAATTCCAGAGCAGGTGCCGCGGCAATTTCTCTTGCGGGGCAGCTGCGGCAGCAGAATGCGGCAGGCATTTGCGAGATCATTCCCACATATCGCTCTGTTACCCTGTGCTATGATCCTCTCAAAATATCCTATAAAGAGCTGAAACGTTTGATAGCGTCCTGTGTGCGTCATCCCCGTGCAGCTGCGCAGGACGAGGAATCCGTCAGGCGGTTTTATATTCCCGTATGCTACGGGGGGCCTTTTGGCCCAGATCTGGAATATCTTGCCCAAAGGAGCGGCCTGGATCCCAGGGAAGTAGTACGGCGGCATATCAGCCGGGAATATCCCATCAATATGATCGGCTTTCTTCCCGGATTTCCGTATCTGTCCGGCATGGATGCATCTATCGCCGCGCCCAGACTGGAAAATCCCAGAGAGAAAATTCCCGCCGGCTCCGTGGGGATCGGCGGCAACCAGACGGGAATTTACCCGATTGCCTCTCCCGGAGGGTGGCGCCTGATCGGGCGAACGCCTGTGCGGCTGTATGATCCTCACAGAGATCCGCCGGTGCTGTACAGGGCGGGAGACCGAATTCGGTTTTATCCTGTCAGTGAGCAGGAATACCGTGAAATAGAAGCGGCGGTATCTGCAGGGACATATGCGGTGCGAACGGAGGCGGTGTGATGGGCAGGATACAGATTGAATCACCAGGGCCGCTGACTACGGTGCAGGACCTTGGCAGAATCGGGTATATGGACAGCGGTTTTCCTCAGTCCGGTGCAGTAGACTGGTATGCGGCGAGCCTTGCCAATATTTTGTGTAAAAATGAAGAAAACAGTGCGGTGCTGGAAATTACTCTGGGAGGATTCTCCTGCCGTTTTTTGTCATCTCTTGCCTTTGCTTTGTGCGGTGCGCATGTGCAGGCTGCATTAGACGGTGTGCCTGTGCCTGCGGGACGCTGTGTGCTGGCAGATGCCGGCAGTGTTTTGCAAATAGGGATGGCCGACGCGGGCTGCCGCATTTATCTGGCAGTGTCAGGCGGGTTTGACGTTCCGCTGATTATGGGCAGCCGTTCCACTGACCTTCGCTGTGGAATCGGCGGATTTGCGGGGCGCAGTCTGCGGCGGGGCGATGTACTTTCTGTGTTCCCCGGCGGAGGTTTTACCAGGGATGCCTTTGCTACACAGGAAAAAATTTTGTGCGGGGAAGTGCCGATTCGCGCGATCCCCGGTCCCCAGGACGATTATTTTACCCGGGCGGGGCTTCGGACGTTTTTTTCAGGTGTGTATACGGTGACGCCTGCCTCCGACCGGATGGGGATGAAGCTGTCCGGACCGGCGCCGGCCGCTGCTTTGGAAACGGATATTGTGTCGGATGGGATCGCACTGGGCAGCGTACAGATCCCCGCCGGTGGACAGCCGATCATTTTGCTGGCGGATCGGCAGACAGTGGGCGGATACGCAAAAATCGCTACGGTCATCAAAGGGGATCTGCCGAGGCTGGCGCAGCTGCGGCCGGGAGACCGGATCCGATTTATAAAAACAAACAGAAAGTCCGCGTTAGCTGTGCTACAGGAAATGCAAAATACCCTTGCAGATATAAAAAGACAATTGCAAAAGAGGGATCAAGTATGAATTATGCAAATATGGAACCGGCACAAGTGCGGGCGCTGATCCGCCAGGGGAAGATTACCGGTCAGACGGCGGGCATGTGTAATGGATTTGCACAGGCAAATCTGTGTGTGCTTCCCAGGGAATATGCGTATGATTTTCTTTTGTTTGCCCAGCGCAATCCTGCCCCTTGCCCCATTTTGGAGGTCAGCGATCCGGGAGACCGCCTGCTTCATACAATCGCAGGAAAGGCAGACATTGCGACGGATTTTCCCAAATACAGGATCTACGTGGACGGGGTCCTGACGGAAGAAGTGACCGACGCCGCTGCCTTCTGGCGGGAGGATCTGGTGTCCTTTTTGATTGGATGTTCTTTTTCCTTTGAGGGAGAACTGCTGGCGGCAGGCATTCCCGTGCGTCACATAGAGGAAGGGAAGAATGTCCCCATGTTTCTCACAAACATTCCCTGTCAGCCGGCGGGCGTGTTCCATGGAAATATGGTGGTGTCCATGCGGCCGATGCCGGCAGATCAGGTGGTGCGCGCAGTCAAGGCCACTGCTGCCATGCCGAAGGTCCACGGCGCCCCCATTCATATCGGGGATCCCGCGGGAATCGGTATCGCGGATCTCTCCCGCCCGGATTTTGGAGATGCTGTCACGGTACATTCTGGTGAGGTGCCGGTATTCTGGCCCTGCGGCGTCACACCCCAGGCTGCGGTGATGGCGGCGAAGCCCTCCTTTGCCATCACCCATGCACCGGGTCATATGCTGATTACAGATGTTCCGAATGCGGCCTTGAAATATTAAACTGGAGTATCTTATGAATAAAAAGGTAGATTTGAACTGCGATTTGGGGGAGAGCTTCGGTGCCTATCATTTGGGTATGGACGAAGAAGTCATCTCCTTTGTGACGTCTGCCAATATCGCCTGCGGGTACCACGCCGCAGATCCGCTGATCATGGACCGGACCGTTCAGACAGCCCTGGATGCAGGCGTGGCACTTGGTGCCCATCCGGGATATCCGGATTTAATGGGTTTCGGCCGCAGGAATATGCAGGCGACCCCCGCCGAAGTGCAGGCATATGTCACGTATCAGCTGGGTGCGCTTCACGCTTTTGCCGTGTCCCATGGGGGAAGACTCTCCCACGTGAAGCCTCATGGGGCTATGTACAATATGGCGGCGAAGGATCCGGCGCTTGCCCGGGCGATCTGCACCGCTGTCTATCGATTTGATAAGTCTTTGATTTTGCTGGGCCTCTCGGGAAGCTGTATGCTTGCAGAGGCGGAAGCAATGGGTTTGCCGGTAGCCAGAGAAGTGTTTGCCGACCGGGCGTATGAGCCGGACGGCAGCCTGGTGGCGCGCACCAAACCGGGAGCCATGATCGAGGATGAAACACTGGCGGTAGAGCGGGTGATCCGCATGGTGGAGGAGGGACGGGTCCGCGCAGCGGATGGAACGGATATTCCCATTTGTGCGGATTCTGTCTGTGTTCACGGGGACGGCCCCAAGGCGCTGCTGTTTACCCAAAAAATCCGCACAGCTCTGGAGCGGTCCGGCATTCAGGTTGCCCCTCTGGCAGAGATCGTGCGGTAATATTTCATGTTTTGGAGAATTTCCATGGGTTATCAACGAATTTATGCGAAAATCGATTTGGGCGCAATCGAAAAAAATGTGGCGGGCGTGCGCAGCCGTATTCCGGCGGAGACAAAAATTATGGCGGTGATCAAGGCGGACGGTTACGGCCACGGCGCTGTGACCCTTGCACGGTTTTTGGAGCGGCAGGTGGACTGGTTCGGTGTGGCTACCGCCGACGAGGCTGTGGAGCTGCGGAATCACGGCTGCAAAAAGCCTGTCCTGATTCTGGGGTATGTCCACCCGGAGGAATATCCGGAACTGGTGGAAAAAGACATCACTGCGACCATTTTTCGGTATGCAGATGCAGAAAAACTGTCTTCTGCGGCGGCAAAACAGGGGAAGACGGCGGAGATCCATATCGCCATAGACACAGGCATGTGCCGAATTGGATATCCGGCAAATGCAGAAACAGTGGAAGAAATCCAAAAGATCGCCTGTCTGCCCGGACTGCATATCACAGGCATGTTCAGCCATTTTTATGCGGCAGATGTGCGGGATAAAACTTCTGCCCGTGCCCAGCGGGAAAAGTTCGATCATATGATCGAAATGCTGGAAGCGGCAGGGGTGGAGATCCCCATAAAACATCTGGACAACAGCGCCGGCATCATGGAAATGCACAGGTATTACGACATGGTGCGTATGGGCATCATGCTTTACGGAATCTACCCTTCCGAAGAAATGGATCCATCCTACCCCCTGTATCCGGCCATGGAGCTCATCTCTCATATTTCCCATGTGAAAACAGTCGCTGCAGGGGAGGGCATCAGTTACGGCCATATGTATGTGGCGGATCATGCGGTGCGCGTGGCCACGGTGCCGGTGGGTTACGCGGACGGATACCCCAGAAGCCTGTCCGGAAAGGGGTATGTGCTCATCCATGGCAGCCGCTGCCCCATTTTGGGCAGGATCTGCATGGATCAGATGATGGTAGACGTGTCTGCACTGGAACGCGTAAATGTGGGAGACCAGGTGGTTTTGCTGGGCCGGGACGGAGAGGAATCCATCACTGCCGCCCAGGCGGGAGACGCCGCAGGTTCCTTCAGCTATGAATTTGTAAGCGGAATTGGACTGCGCGTCCCAAGGGTGTATTATTATGATGGAAAGCCTGTGCAGGTCGTCAATCGACTGATTTCCCCATCTTTCGTCTAAATTCGTCAATATTGCATAATAAATAATTAAAATAACTTTGTTAATTTGTGAATTTTGCTTGACATTGTCGTTAAAATCCGGTATGATGGTTTTGTAGAAATACAAAATTATTTTATGGAGGTGCAAAGTTCACATGAAGAAGTTTCTTTCCGTTTTTGTAATGGCTGCACTGCTTGCAGCGTGCATCACGCCGGCACTTGGCTCCTCTGCGGCAAGTGTTCCGTCCTTTGTGGTGGAAGAGAACACCGAGTACGAAGAGAATGCAAGCACCGTCGATGTGTCTTTTGGGATTGCAGATAACCCGGGCATTTCCGAAATGACCGTTTTGGTGTATTATTTAGGCGATCAAATGTCGGTTTCCGGTGTGACAAGTGGCGACTATTTCACGGCAACTCAGGGGGTCACTGGCAAATCGACGAGTGCTATTTTTAAGTCTTATTTTACTGCTCCTGAGTTTGAGGAAGGTACTGTATATACTGTAACGACAGTAGATCTATCCTCCACTACAGGTAGCGACGAGGCGAATAATGGCACTTTTCTGAATGTAACTTTCAATCTTGACGGCGAACATGCCGCAGGAGCAGAGTTTACATACGGCATCAAAGTAATGTCTGCAACCAATCTTGCGGGGGATACAGTTGACTTCGCCGGCAAGGCGGAGGGCAGGGTCACATCACTGCCCGATCCTTACAAGGAAGTTTATGACAACTTCACGGTGTTTACCACAGAGACCACAGTGGATGTGGACGCCGGGGAAGCGACGGTGGATCTTCGTCTGGTGAACAATCCGGGCATTACAGGGATCCGTGTCTTCATTGTATACGACGAAGAATTGGAGATGACCGCCATGGAGCCGGTTGACGGCATCTTCTTTAAGGACGAGTTTACCATCAGCAATGATTTGTACGCTTCCCCTAATGCAAATCAAGGTGCAATTGAGGCGTTTGATAACATGGGACTTTCTGTAGAGGGAAAGAGATATGCTATTCTTCTTGCACATGATTACACGGAAAACAGAGATTCAGACGGGGTTCTTGCACGTCTGACCTTCGATCTGCCGGAAGATCTTCAGGCAGGGGACAGTTTCCCCATCGATTTTTGCTGGAGTACCGGCGATGTTCTGCAGCTCAGCGATAGTGAAACGGATGAATTTGGAAATCCTGCGATTGTCCGCCTGACACCGGATCATCCCACCTGCTACATCCATGTGGCGGAGGATTAGCGGATGCAGGGAAAAATGATGGTGGAAACAAAGAAGCAGTCTTCGGACTGCTTCTTTCAAATTTTGTGCAAAAAAGCCGCCGGATGCAAATTTTACATACAAATTTTATTGTGCTTTTTTGTAAATTTTACTTGACATTGCCCGGCAAATCCTGTACAATAAGCCTATAGAAATAAACATGGAGGTGCGAAAGTGCACATGAAAAAGCTGTTTTCTATCCTATTAATGGCAGCACTGCTTGTGACGTGCATCACGCCGGCGCTTTATTCCTCCGCAGCGGACG
>CAJFOI010000006.1 GCA_904396155.1 Candidatus Avispirillum faecium
ATGTGCCGATTGCAGTTTTATCGGAATATACAGAAAAAGAGTACGAACCCTTCGATCCGTACTCTCGTTTCTACCCTGCAATGCCGGTTTCTGTGTGTTTTTCGGATACTGCCTTATGCACATCCGGCAAATGCTGCAGGACGTTTTCCTTTCAGAAAAGCGTGTTTTATGTGTGCATGTGATTTTTGCCTTCTTCTCCTTCCAGCCTGAAAATCCGTCTGTCCTGCGTATGCAGTGTATTCTGCAGTTGCGCAATGTTCTCGCAAATCTCCGCATGTTCCCTTTCATTCTGACTGGTCAGGTTGGTAAGCGTGTGATTCAAGTTCTCTACAGAACAATTCAGCTTTGTAAGCGTTCTGGAAAGCTCATAGATCACTTTGCCGATGGCAATGCCCGCCGTCGCAAGGGATAAAAACCCCACGACAATCTCCCAGGTCATTGTTCCACCTCGGTCCAACCGTATACCCCAGGCTCCCATACATTTTCATCCACTGTAGAAATCCAGTGTTTTCCTTCGTGACGGACTTTGTTCCACCGTGCGTACATGTCCTGTGCACCCACAGGCTGCGACCATACAGGCCACGGATCTTGCGGATTTCCTATCGCCGTCCACAGTGAAACAGCGACCTCCGGTGTCCAGTCCTGCTGAGAGGTGTGGTCCTGTAGACATCGATAGAGTGTATGACGAAATAAACAAATCTGCCCTGCTTTATAGAAAACAGGCGTGCTCCACTGAGCAAAAAGCTCTCCGTGCTCCGCAATGGTAGCATCGTCCAGAAGCCGGGCCTGCGCCAGTGCTGCAAATGCCACAGATGCAGTATGGAAGATTTTCGAAGCATCTTCCTGCCACACCAGCGTCACCGTAGGACGATCGATATTTTTCCTTCCGTCTACATGATAGATTTCCCCGTCTAAAACGACACCTTCTCCTTCTTCCTCGCTGCAGCTTACGTATACACCGTTGTCCTGAAGCCGCACCCACTGGAGACGCTCCGCCACGTGCTCCTTTCCATCAATCCATGTATGATACATTTTTTCTCTCCTCTCTCAACTTATAAACAAAATCCAAAGCAGATTCCAAGGGAGGAATCTGCACCTGTGGTGCCAAACCCTCCGCCGGCATCCACATACACATAGTCGGTCGTGCTCGCAGCCGTGGGAGAACGTGTCCACCAAGTCGCTGCCGATCCCATACCATTGCGCATGGATTTGATCCGGCTTGCGTTATCTGTAAAAATGGGATATCGATACCCCTCTCCCGCAGCCGCAAGCGTGCTGCTTCCAGAGCACTCCACCTGAGAAAACAAAAACAAAGACATATTGTCTGTGCGAATCGCCCGGCTGCCACCGCCGGAAGATGTTTTCTTTTTCACCGTCCGAATCAACGGCCGAAGCTCGGCCGGCAGCGCATTCCAAATTTTGGACTCCAGCTGTTCAAAAAGACAGCTACCCGCAAAGCTTCCCACATTGGTGCCTTCAATTTCCATATATTCGCCGAACTGCAGAAGATTTTTCAGGCCAAAGGTAATACCAGCTTTGCCGGACCCATCCGCAAGATCGTCATGCTGAAAATCATAGATTTGCAGCGTCGCTTCTCCCAGAGAACCCAGTGACAGCACTTTTTCATCTCCCACCTGCCAGTAGCGGGAAGCCATCCCTGCAGCGCTGGCCGCCGCGATTTCTTCCCACGTGTTTTCCGCCAGCACATTGAAATATCCATGGCATATACCATTTTCACCCGTTACGGTAAACTGCCTTGTATAACCGTCACAGCTGATCGTCACCGATTCACCCGTACTTGCCATGCCTATGGTGACCTCCAAGCAAGCCGGCACCACCTCGGAAAAAGTCTCTACTCCCCCGCCAGAGGCGGTAAATGTTTTTCCCGCGAAATATGCTCCAAAAGTCAAAACAAACAGCATTTTGTTTTGAGATGTTGGGTTGAGCAGCTGCCAGGCGCCCCCGTCAAATACAAACAACGCCCGTGTCTGCCCGGGGATTGCATCTGCCTCCAGATTGCCGCTGCCGTTATACTGGATCGGATAAGCTCCAGTCCCGTTTACATTGAGCTTACGCGTCGAACCGGAGACGGAAACGGCAGCATACCGGAAAAACACCGTCACCAGGACGCCGGTTCGCAAAACGAACCCATCGCCTACATCTACCGACTTTGTAGCATGAGAAGTGTCCGCAGAACACATGCCGTAAAATGTACTTCCACCTGTGGTGGCTATACTGTTCCACAGAGACCGCTCTGCATTTGTAATATGTATATCCGTATCCTCCGTATGTGCCTCCAACGTCTGCCGCACCAGACGGGAGGTAGGCGGCAAGAAATGATTCTGTGTAATATCCGTATTATTTGTGCGGTCACGTGTATATATGTCGTATGTGTGTGTACTTGGATAATATCGAATAACATATGCGATTGCTCTCTGATCCGTTGTCACAGGGCCACCAAACACGTAGTCATAGTAATTGCTATCCGATGTTTTCGATCCCCGTGTTAGCAGGGTATATATACTGCCCCCATTTCGTAAAACCACATTCGGAGCATCCTCTGGATCGTCCTCATCATGAAGCACGCTGAGCAGAGTCATATTTCCCGGATCGTTTTCCACGTAATCCAAAATTTTCACAGCGTCCTGCTTTTTGTTCCACTGTGTTCGCTCCAGATCTGTAATGAGCGCATTTGTTCCTCTGTCGTCCAGCTCCAGGATCGCCTCGGATCCCTGCTGGGAAAGTTCCTTATACGTCGTCGTTTCCATTTGTTAAATTCTCCTCTCTGATACATATATACTGCAGTATCTTGCCTTCCCCCTGTATCGTCAGGGGATTTCCTGCAAGACACAACAGTCTGAGCTTGCCTTTCTCTCCATCGATCACCTGTTTCAGATCCCCGCAAAACCGGATCCAGCGATTGATTTCCTCTCGTGTTGGTGTTGCCTCGCAATATTCCCTGTGCGTCCCATAGTGCGGGCTGATCCAGTCGATCCCCTGTGCAATCCTGTCAATGTTTCGTTCCAGTGCATTGAGCATATCTCTGATTTCCCGAATATCTGTCCCAAATCCGTTGGAAAAATCGATCTCCTCCAGAGGAGCGATTTCCGTATATCCATAGGTGCCTGCGAGCTTGTCCCAAATATACTGCAAATTGGACTGCACCGCCGCCGGGATCTGATAATCCCATCGGCTCCCCTGGGGCAGCGGGGACATATCCTGCCAAGGCAGATTTTCCTCCGCCCGGACCAGCACCGCACAGGTGTACGCAAAATCATTTTCCGGCATCCCGTCCGCCTCAATCGTAATATTTGCTGTTCCCGGCCTTACCGCCGTCACGATCCCCTCTTTTGTCACCGTTGCCACAGCGGTGTCGTCACTGGCAAAGCGCAGGACTTTGTCGCTGGCCGTTTCGGGATATACAAAGCAGTTGATTCTGCATGTGCCGTTCACAGGCAGCTCGAGCATGGGATTGGCAATGTAAATGCTCTGAACGGGACGCTCCACCTGAATGGATACCCTTGCAGCCGCGCCTCCACCGTCTGCCGCGCAAATCTCTATCCTGCAGGTCCCCTTGGATATCCCCCGCACCGTTCCGTCAGAAAAAACCGCTGCAACCTCGGGATTGCTGCTGGTATACCATAACTTTTTTTCGCTTGCATCTTCCGGGAGCACCTGAAGACGCTCCCCCAGGGATATCTGCTCCCCTTCGTTCAAATGTATTTCCTCCAGTGCGCCACCATCCGGATCCACCGGAACAATGGAGGTCACATACACCGGCTCCGTGGTAAAGATCTCCGTCGCCACGCGGGTGGATAGTCCATTGTTTGCCGTCGCGCAAAACCGCGCAACATATTGGGTATTCGGCGACAGTCCTCCAAAGACGGCTTCTCCGTCTTTTGCAGTCTGTATCGTATCGTTCACCCAAAGGGTGTACGCCCGGATTCCCAGGGAATGGCTGGCACGCATCGAAAGGGTTGCCGACGTCTGTCCGACATTCTTCACTTCCCTGCGCTCCAATACCGGCGGAATCTGTGGAATCGTATCCAGCTGTACTACCTTGGTTACAGAATATGTAAATCCACTCCCCGAAGCCGCAGACGCGGGACACCACCCCGCACGCAAAGCCACTGCTCTTTCCCCGTTTAATGTGTGGGAATACCCTTTCCATGTTTCTCTTCCCAGAAACCTTGTTTTTGTCCTTCCTGTTCCGGTATCAGATATGGGCAGCGTTTCAAACGTCCTGCTCAAATCTTCTACCCACAATACATCCAATGTAACCTCACCGGCCTCTAACTCCAATGGCGGCGTATACCGCAGATATACTGACATGGTAATATCACTGGTGTTTTTATCATAGTTGGGCACCGACTCCCATTCACAGTACAAATACGGATCATTTTCATTTTCTCTTTTTGATGCAAAACTTCCGCTTGCCATCGTCTCTCACCTGCCTTCCACCAATTTATAGGTCCCGTCCGCGATAACCTTGTCGCCGTCCAAATACAGCGTGCGCTGGGTCAAAAACGCATCCTTCCCGTTGATCCAAATACGGTCGCCGACGGCGATCTCTTCTCCCATCACTGCCTTGGCCGTGTAAAACTCCGAATGGAAATAATACTTTGCGTAAAGCTCCAGCAATTGCTGCCACGGATATTGCAGGGTCTCTTCCTCGCTGTCCCGCATCCCTTCGATGCACAGCATGGACAAATCCAGCTCCAAGTCCTGGGCACCGTCCGGATATACAGCATTTTTCTGCGCACTGGTTGTGTGCTCCACACCACTTATGTCCTTGTATTTTATTGTCAGCGTCCGATAGGCCTCCTTGATCTCTGTGCTGTCCCCGCTGAACACCTGCGTCTCCGGGATCGTCCGGATCTCTTCCGGATCTCCGCCCTCTTCCAGGGCCCCTCCCGGGGAATCATCCAGCACCGCTTTTGCGGACTTGACGGCGATCCCCGCAGAACCGCTGGTATCCACGTAGGCCCCCATCGCCAGACATATCGCCGTAAGCGCCTCCCTTCTGGAGACCTCCTCCGGAATGCTGCCGCGCAGGCGCCGGGAAAGCAGCGCCGCATCGGAATGTTCCATGTCCAGAGATACCGCCGGTACATCCTCCTGCGTGCCCTCCAGGATAAGACGCAGCCAGGATGCAAAGGTGTCTTCCAATACTGCGGGCCACCGTACCTTGCCGCTGTCCAGCCTTGCCAGCACGTCATTGCCTGTGATGGTGACCCGGCTGTCCTGTATTTTGATGTCCTTTACATGGTGTACCGCCACCCGTCTGTCCCCATACCAAACCTCAAACACCTGCTGCTTTTGAAAAGTCTCCTGGGAATGCGCCACAAGAACTACGCTGCTGGTGTTGACCGTAATCTGATCGGAAACCAGATGAACGCTTTCATCCACCGATGTGGAAAACACATCGTCTCCCTCGTAAACCGTTTCCCGGCCATATTCGATCCGATACAGCCGCGCACGCCGGTTCCCAAAAGACCACTTCTTGAAACGAATCTCCACCTTGGTATAGTTTTCTACCCGCCTGGCGCAAAAATAAATGTTTTTATCCGGATAAAAGGTTTCCCGAATCGGTTCGCCCTGGATCACGCCGCTCGAATCGCTGATCAGCCACAGTATTTCTACCTCCGTGGCGTATTCCTCCTCCCAGGGGGAAAAGTACAGCATAATCCCGTCGGAGGCAGCCCGAGCCTGCCCGTTCTTTTCACTCATGAATATTTCCACCGACGGCGGCGCGTCCGGATCGAACGCCCCGGAGGCGTCGCACATGGACGCACTCACATAGCCCAGATGCGCACAGTCCTCCCATCCTTCCTCGTAAAAGGGATACCCCACGTCGCTGTACATGTACTGCTCCTCAAAGGAGGCCGGCTTCTTCGGGGCATTGCTGTATTTCAAGTCTTCCAGACAGGCAAATTCGCTGACATCACTGCTTTGCACATGCGTCATACTTTTGTCGATCAGCGCATAATTTTTATAGACGATTCTCGCCCCCACGGCCCTCACCTCCTTTTCGCAGACTGGGGCACGATTTCAAAGGACAGATCAAACCAGTAGTTCTCCCCGTCCCGGATAAAGCCCAGCGTGTCCGACACACTGGTGATGTACCCGGCGAAGGTGTATGTCTGTTGCCCATAGGGCATCTCAAACAGGTGAAATTCGTCGGGAGACGTGAGGATCTCGTAAAGGGCGTCGTACTGCTCCGGATCCAGCGCAGAGGTCTGCAGCTGCACCGTATAGTTGTAAAAGGAGCCGATCACCGAACGGATCGCCGTTCCTGTGGTGGTGCTCCGCGCCGTCTCCCGGTCCTGAGCGGCAAACTTTCTGGACAGCGCTGTGACGCCGATGTTGAATTCCATATTGTCGATTTTGAACATTACCAACTACCTCCTTTGGAGAGACGGACGCCGCGCTCCGCCTTTACCGTTTCCATTACATCAAAGAGCACGTTTTCCCGCACCTTTGCCTCTACATTCAGATAGATG
>CAJFOI010000007.1 GCA_904396155.1 Candidatus Avispirillum faecium
ACAGCTCACCGCATAAAAAGAAAACGGTGTAACCCGCAAAAATCGGGTTACACCATCTTCGCTACTTTTTACTGCCTTATTAGCACCGGGCATTTGCTGCAGGACGTTTTCCTTTCAGTGTGCATCAGCCGGCTGTGATGTGCTATTCTCCGGTTTGGACTTTTTCTTTTTGGTCAGGCGGCCGATGATATAATCGGCTCCCACCTCGCCACTGTGTCCGAGATTGAAAAAGTAGGCGTTCTTCAGTGACTCAATTTGTGCGGCGTAGGCGCTTTGGTTTTCCAAAAGCTCTTTTGCAACGGAAGCGATATTGTGCACTTCCTCTTTTTCGATGGAACGTCCTACCTGGTCTCTTGCGGAAATGTCGAAGGGAACGATATCAATTTTTTTATAGGCCTTGTTTACTACTTTCATTTTTGTATTGACAAAAAGCGTAGGCTTGTTGGTAGTAAAACTGAACTCAAAGGAAATCGCCGACCAGTCGGTGATTAAAAGATCTGCAGTGTACACGGTCACATTGGAGGAAAAGTCTGTTTCAATTACAAAATCCTTGCTGAAACGGTCTTTGTATTTGTTGAGCACTTCTTTGATTTTTAAGGGGAATCGGCGCACGTACTGAGGATGCGGGCGAATCACAATGCGATAACCGGAATCATACAGACTTTCCACCATATCGTCCAGGCAGCTGTCCATAATATTGTCATACTGCCAGGAGGGGGCGATCAAAATGGTTTTCTTTTCATTTTCCACTTTCTCGCTGGCGTTGTACGCTGCGATCATGTTGTCCAGAAGTCCATAGCCGACATTGACGATTTTTTTCTCCGGCGTACCGCGCAGCTTTTCTATGGCGCGGATCTCTGCCGCCTGCGTCTCGCTTACAGCAAAAATGGTGTCAAAGTAATCGAAAGCGCCGGTACGGTATGTCAGGTTCAAACTGGAACACCCGTGATCGACGTAAACATACTCTACATCCTTGCGCACCTTGGAGCGTTTGATATGGTACTTTTCCAGGTCCGGGGTAGTCATGACCACCATCTTTGCTTCCACCTTCATCATGAGAGAGATGAGCCTTGTTTCGTCCACATAATAGGGAATGATCCGTTCTTCTTTTGTTTCTAAGATGGGGTCCTCCGGATCGCTGGTGACATAGTGGATCTTTAGTTTGGACTTTGCAAGGAGCGCTTCAATAATACTTGCAAAATATTTGTAATAACCGCCGCCTTCCGCATAAAACATCAGTTTCATTTTTTCCATGTTTTCCGGTTTGCAGAAGGCTTTGTAATATTTCCTGGCGAGCTTTTTGTTGCGTTTCGTTCTTTCTTTGTTTGCGGCGGTTTGCCGTTTCAAGTCCTCCAGTGCCTCGTAATCGATATATTTTTTAGGATCATAGATCTTATTGACAAGGAACATGACTCCGATGGAGAACAAATTTCCCCACATCCAGTACAGACCGACACCTGCGGGAACGATAAAGGCGAAGTATGTGGAAAAGGCGATCATGAAAATCGTCATGCCCCATTGGGAGAGCTTGCTCTGTTCGATTTGCAGAACGTTGATCCTGTTTTGGATAACGCACATAACAAGTGCGCTCAATCCTGCCAGAATGGGGACAAGAATGAGGATGTTCAGTACTGCAATATTGGGCGTCTGCGCCAGGTTGATGCCCAAAAAGTTCATATGGACACTGCGGATCGAATCTATTGCAGAAGCCACGTCTACGCCGGAGAGGGAATTTTGCAGGTCCATGAATTTTGGGATGTTGTCCGGATTGGATAAAAGTTCCACGACCCGCAGCTGCGGAGAGGATCCCAGATCGGTCACACCGAGAATTTCTCCCGCCTTTGCCGTAAAGGCGTTGATTACGTCTGCCGGCATGTGCAACAGGTGTTTTAGGGGCTTGTATACTACGTCGATCAGGCCAAAGATGATGGGAAGCTGCAAAAGCAGCGGCCACACCCCTGCCATCGGACTGTATTTTTCCCGTTTGTACAGGGCGGCCTGCGCATCCACAAAAGCGTCCTGATCATCGATATACTGATATCGCAGCGCATCCAGCTCCGGTTTCATTTTCACCATTTTGATGGAGTTTTTCTGTACCAGAAGGGAAATGGGAAACATGATCACCTTGGTCAGCAGGGTAAAGAAAATGATGGCGACACCATAATCGCTGAAAAGCTTGTAGCATAGCCACATGAGGTAGCCCAGAGGGGTACCCACTATGGTATTGATAATTTCCATAGGATTCTCCGGAGATTTATTTTTGTTTTCTGTCTATTTTATATTGTAGGGGAATTGTATGAAACAACCCCTCCGTTTCGCCTACGGCGAGTCACGACCCCAGCATCTCCTGCGGAGCTGCACCACAAGGGAGGCTGAAATTACGCATGCCCCCTTGTGGGGAGGTCAAAGCCCCTTTGGGGACCAATCCTTTGCATATGTGGAGGATTTCAGACGCTTAGTCCCCCTTGTGTAAAGGGGGATGTCAGCGTAGCTGACAGGAGGATTGTACATGCCTTTTATCCTATCTCTTTAGGGGAGGGAAACAGCACAATAGCCGCGCGGGCACGAATTTCATCGATTGAAACAAAGGGATCCTCCCAAAATCTTGCATCATAGGAGTGCTCACGGTTGTCTCCCAGCACAAAATAGTGGTCCTCGGGGACTACGACAGGACCGAAATCGCTTGTTTTTCCTTTGACGTACGATTCTGACAACGACGTACCATCAATATAAACCTGCCCAGAGTAAATTTCAACCGTTTCTCCAGGCAGGCCGACAATTCGTTTCATTATAAAGGAAGTTCCCAGTTCTTCATGACAAAACAAAATCACATCCCCCCGTGCGGGGGATTTTTTATAGTAGGAAAGGCGACTTGCAACGACAAGAGAGCCTGCTTTCACCGTATCCTCCATGGAAGCGGAAGGGACGATGGCACAAACAATACAAAAAGAATTCAACAAAACGGCTGCCAGCAGCGCGGCTGCCGGGATGAACAGCCATTTCCAATTTAAGTCTTTAGCTGAATGTTTTTTTGTTTTAGCAGATTTGTTTTCTGCATACAGAAGACTCATTCGTCTGCGTCGTCCATGTCATCTTCATCGTCTTCATCATCATATGTGTTTTTTGCTTTCTTTTTCCGCACTGCGCGCTTGAGCCTTCTCCAGTAAAAACCCAACGCGGCACCCACGGCAATAACGGCGCCGGCGACAATTTGGATGATATATGTCATAGCGGAAGGATCGATATATGCCAGCGCATAGGTGATGCAGCACAGCATAGACAATACAAAAAAAGCAAAAAAAGCGAGCAGTTTTTTCATTTTTCTTTCCTTTCTCAAGTTGAAGTTTTGTTTATAAAACATTGTGCGCGTTGCTTATTCGTTGCTTAAATCTGCGTCGTAAAATGGATATTGAATACGTTCCTTGGATTCGATCGACCAGTTGGAAAAGTCCTTGATATCTCCCTCGATTTTATATGTGACCAGATTGTAGTCCCGTTTCACATTCAATGGATCCGAACCGCTCATATAAAAATACCGTGTGATCTGCGCGTCTTCGGGAACTTCATCTACAGCTTGTCCATAGGATTCGTAATCGAGTCCCAGATCTCGCAAAATCGTCGCCTGGATGTTTTCCGGCGTGAGCGGTGCGGAATTGTATTGAAGCGGTGCGCCTGTGTCGGCTCCCCGCGGTTTAACCATCAGCGTAATGGCTCTTGGAAAATCCAATTCTTCCAATGTGCCGGTGTAACCGTGGTCTGCGGTAATGATGATCGTGGTATCCTCGTAAAGACCTTTGTCTTTTAACTGCTGGATATACTCCAAAATCATATTCATGTTGCCGATAATCTGGGGATATGCATTCCATCCGCTGGGTCCGCCGGTTCCTCCCTCCGGCGTATCGCCGTTTTCGTCCATCACATAAGGATCGTGGGCTCCACGCAGGTGGTAAAATACAAAGGAACCCTCGCTGTCCTCTTTTACGCTTAATTTGTCCGTTTTTAATTCTCTCCAGAATGCGGCGTCGTCTGTCAAGTATTTATCAGACACATCTGCGTCGACGGTGGTGATGTTTTCCAGATCTCCGCTGTACAGCCAGAAGTAGGGCTTCATTGCAATGGGAGAATATCGGTAGGCAGACAATGTCAGCATCGCTTTGATCATGCGCGCGGTGTCGGTCTTTTGCGGATATTTTCCGATATTGTCAATTTTATCTGTTGCATAGTCTACGTTTTTGATTACGTAATTGACATCCGTATAAATTTTAGACTGATAACCGGCGTCTTTGATATCTTTCAGGAAAGTTCCTTCCGTCCAGGCTTTTCGGAAATACCGGGTGACGGGTATGTCATATTTGCAAGGTACGCCTGTGAGAAAATACGTTACGGAAGGGAATGTTCGGGAATACGATCCGCACACGTTATCATAGTAAACGAAATCGGAAAGTCCTTCCTTTATTTCAGATTTCGTATTTAAGACTTCCTCGGAATAGAACTGGTCAAAGCGATCCAGCAAAAAGACAATCACGTTGTTTTCCGGGGAGAGCTCGTAAATTGTGGATTTGGAGAGATAGCCGTTTGTTACGCCTCCGATAAAGTCATTTTTTACAAGGAGCACAGCCAGTGCGACGGACTGCATGGCAATCAGCAGAGCAGAGAGGAAAATCAGCGCACGGCGCCATATTTTCGGTTTGAAATATGCAACAACGTAGGGGATCAGGAAAATGACAGCCCATACGACGCAGTTGATCAGCATGGTGCCCGTAAAAGTTTCCCAGGCAATGGCCGTACCGTCCAGGGCACCCCAGTCAAGATTCAAAAAATTTCCCTGTACGTAGGCGCAGATTGTGGTGGAAAAAACAGCAGATGCGGCCCAGGTGAAGAATTTGCCCCGCAGCAGCATCAGAATCAGGGTGAGCACTGCAACGGTTCCCGCACCTACCAAAATCATGGGCAGCACCAGATCCATAAAGGAGAATGTGTAGTAGCTCATGTTGGGCAGGTACAGTTCAAACGGCCCGAAAACAATCAAAGTATATGCAAACGCAAGGGACACGAGAAGGGCAATCAGCAGTCGTACTTTCCAGGATCGTCTTTCCCGCACAAGGTCCTTCCATTTATCCCTGAAAGTTTTCTTTTTAGACTTTTTGGTATTTGCAGATACGGGATCTGTTTTATTGGAAACACTTTTTTCAACATTTGCAGAACTTTCGCTGCTGTTGGGATTCTCCTTGTCTTTTTCCAGTTCCATGGATACCTCCGTAATAAAGCTCGAATCAGTGAGATGGACTTGAAAACGGCTGATTTGCACATTTGAAAAATATTTTAGCACAAGAAATGTCGATTGTAAACACAAAATTTTCATCTTAAATAAATTTTAAGGATTTATTTCGCGAGTATTATAAAAATATGTCTTGACATATGTTCAAATAGAGTATATAATGGCAAATAACCTGAACAAAAAGTAAGCGTTTGTACGTATTCTGTTTGCATTTTTGTTCAGATTTTCATGGAATATCCAGATATAGAGAAAGGGTGCATACGATGAAAAACATAGCTGTTCGAATTTTCGCTTTTACCATGGGAATTTTCATGATTTTGCTTTCGGCTGCTTCCTGCGCAAAGAGCGGTGGGGAGGATGATCAGATCATCATTTATTCTTCTGCAGAAGACTATCGAAATGAATTTGTATTAAATATGCTCAAAGAGAAATTTCCGGATTACGATATCAAGCTGGAGTATTATACGACGGGAGATCTTGCTGCGAAGCTGAAGGCAGAGGGACAGGATACAGAATGCGATATCATTTTGGAGCTGGAATCTTCCTATCTGCAGATGCTGGGAGACACCGTATGTACGCTGGATGATATTGTAGATTTTTCTGTTTATACAGAGGATCTTGTGCCGGAAAGTCACCGGTATGTTCCCTGGATCCGGATGAGCGGATGTATTATCATCAATCGTGATGCATTGGAAGAAGCGGATCTCCCCATTCCCGCGTCTTACAATGATCTTTTGAAGCCAGAATATAAAGACATGATTTCCATGCCCAACCCTGAGTCTTCGGGGACAGGGTATATCTTCCTTCTCAATATGGTAAATGAGAGAGGGGAAGATGCGGCGTTTGAATATTTTGATAAACTCGCTGAAAACGTGCTGCAGTTTACCTCCTCCGGTTCCGGGCCCATGCAGGCCGTTACCTCCGGCGAAGCTAATATCGGACTTGGCATGACGTTCCAAGCTGCCCAGGAAATTACTGACGGCGCCGATATAGAGATCCTCTTTTTTGAGGAGGGCGCACCCTATACGGCATATTCCAGCGCGATGATTGAGGGACGCCAGGACAATGAAAAGGTGCGTGAGGTGTTTGAATATTTTGTAGAGGTAGTCACTCCGGAGGACAAGAGGCTGTATGCGCCGGAGCCGATTTATAAAGATAAAACCTTTACAATTGACAACTTTCCTTCCGATATTGCCTATGGAGATATGACAGGAATTTTTGACATGGAGGTAAAGGAGAGACTGCTGGACAAATGGAATCACTGAAGGTACAAGACATCACGAAAGATTTTGATGGAAAGCTGGCGCTGGACGGCGTTTCCTTTGATGTATATCCGGGAGAGTTTCTCTCCATCTTAGGGCCCTCGGGCTGCGGCAAAACGACGCTGCTGCGTATTTTGATCGGTTTGCTGGAACCTACTGCCGGCCGGATTTATCTGGACGGAAAAGATATTACCCATGCTCCGCCGGATCGGCGGAGCATGGGGATCGTGTTCCAGAATTATGCACTGTTTGAGAACATGACGGTTCTGCGAAACGTGGAATATGCCTTAAAACTGAAAAAAGAGACGAGAGGGACAGCCCGAGAGACAGCGATGAAGATGATCGAGATGGTGGGGCTGTCGGAACATGTAGAGAAAAAACCGGCACAGCTTTCCGGCGGACAGATGCAGCGGGTGGCGATCGCCCGCACCCTGGCCCTGTCGCCGGATATTATCCTGTTCGACGAACCGATGAGCGCTCTGGATGTGGCTACAAGGCTGGCCCTGCGCCGGGAATTGAAGAAGATACAAAAAACCACGGGTACGACAATGATCTACATTACCCACGATCAGGAGGAGGCATTTGCCCTGTCGGACCGGATCATGGTGATGAATGCGGCGACAATTCATCAGCTGGACACTCCGGAGGATATTTTGAAAAATCCGGCAGACGACTATGTGCGGGATTTTGTCATTGAGAATCTGGCGGAGAAAACTGCAAGCCTTTTGAAGTACAACATTGTAAGAACGCAATGAGAAAGGTTTTGTAGAGTGAAAAAACGAAATTGTAGTATAACAAAAATCTTTCTTGCCCTGTTCTTTTTGGTTTCTGTGGTCCTGCCGCTGCTGTTCATGTTTGCCGGTCTGTTTTCCATAGATGTCGGGGAGATTTTGCGGGATGCGTCTTTTCTGACTGCAGTGCTGCATTCTCTGCAGGTCTCCGCCACGGCGACGGTACTGTCTGTTGTGCTGGCTTTTTTACTGGCATGGTGTCTGACCAGGACCCGTGTAAAGCTGAAGGGCTTTTTCAGTGCGGTGCTGTTGCTGCCCATGCTCATTCCCTCTATTTCCCATGGAATGGGATTGATCATTTTGTTTGGACAGAATGGGCAGCTGACAAAGTTCTTGGGACTGGACGGGTCCATATACGGTTTTTGGGGGATCGTTGCGGGCAGCATGATGTATTCTCTTCCGGTGGCTTATCTGATGATCGCAGATATTCTGCGATATGAGGACAGCACACCGTATGAAGCAGCGAGCGTACTGGGTATTCCTCGCCGCAGTCAGTTTTTCTCCATTACGCTGCCGTATATGCGCAAGCCCATGATCAGTGTGCTGTTTGCCACATTTACCCTGATCGTCACCGATTACGGTGTGCCCGCGATGGTTGGCGGAAAATACAACACGCTTCCGCTGATGATGTACAATGAAGTGATCGGGCGGTTGGATTTTGCCAAAGGCTCTGTGATCGGCATGGTGCTGTTGGTTCCGGCGGTGATTGCCTTTATTTTTGATTTTGTCAGCAAAGATACGCGGGCCGCGGGATTTGTCAACAGACCTTTTTCCATAAAGAAATCCCCCGTCAGGGACGCTTTTGCATACTTTTTGCTTGTGGCCGCTTCCATTGTCATCATATACCCCATCGTCACGTTTGTGGGACTGACGTTCAATAAAAACTATCCATCCGATATGACTTTTACGCTGGACAATATCCAATCTACGATGAATAAGGGAGCGGGAGAATTTCTGCTCAATTCTCTTATCATCGCATTGGCAGTTGCGCTGATCGGTACGGCGCTGGCGTTTGCGTGTGCATATCTCACAGCGCGTGTGAAGGGACTTTCATCAAAGATTTTGCATTTGATTTCCATTTTGTCTCTGGCGATCCCGGGAATCGTGCTGGGCCTGTCTTATGTGCTGTTTTTCAAGGGCAGCTTGATCTACGGAACGCTGATGATATTGATCCTGGTCAATACGGTGCACTTTTTTGCGTCGCCCTATCTTATGATTTACAATTCTCTCGGAAAGCTCAACATGCACTTGGAGGATGTTGGCCGTACCCTGGGGATTGGACGTGGGCGGCTGGTGCGGGACGTGATCGTCCCGCAGTCCGGCGGTACGCTTGTGGAGATGTTTACGTATTTTTTCGTAAACTCCATGATTACGATCTCTGCGGTGTCTTTCCTTGCAACTACTTTGACGAAACCGCTGTCGCTTATGATTACGCAGTTTCAGCAGCAGATGCTTTTGGAGGCGTCCGCTTTTGTGTCGCTCCTGATATTGGTGGCGAATCTTCTTATGAAAGCCATTTCATATATTGTGCGAAAAATTATTTTGGGAAAAGGAATGAATCGGTATGCTCGCAAAGAGACAGTTTGATATACTGACAGCAATCGAAAAAAATCGGGGATTTGATACCCAGCGTCAGTTGGCGCAGGACACGGGCATGTCTTTGGGGATTGTAAATAAGTCGCTGAGTGAACTTGCAGATGCGGGATATGTTTCCGGGAAAGATATCACAGAAGGGGGATTGGAGGCGTTAGAGCCTTATCGGGTAAAGCGGGCAGTATTTATAGCCGCAGGCTTTGGCTCCCGCATGGTTCCGATTACGTTGAATACCCCAAAGCCCCTGGTACGTGTAAAAGGACAGCGCATCATTGATTCTCTTTTGGACGCCGTGATGGCGGCAGGTATAGAAGAGATTTACATTGTGCGGGGGTATCTTGCGGAGCAGTTTGATCAGCTTTTGTACAAATATCCGGGTATTCAGTTTATTGAAAATCCTGTTTACAATGAGACGAACAATATTTCCTCTCTTATGTACGCACGTACACTGCTGCAAAATGCTTATGTTCTGGAAGGGGATATGCTGCTTTACAACAAGGATCTGGTTACGAAATACCAGTATTGTTCCAATTATCTGGGCGTTCCCGTTTCGGTGACGGATGATTGGTGCTTTAAGACAAAAAACGGTCAAATTACAAAAGTGCTGATAGGCGGCACAAATTGCCATCGAATGATCGGGATATCCTATTGGACAAAAGAAGACGGTGCAAAGCTGGAGGAGCATATTCCAGCGGTGTACAATGCGCCCGGCGGAAAAGAAAAGTATTGGGACGAAGTGCCCTTAAAGTCTTACGTGGATTCCTATAAAATTATGGTTCGGGAATGCACTTTTGACGACATCATCGAAATCGACACTTTTCGGGAATTAAAACAGTTAGATCCCACCTACGATGTGTAAAAAGAAGGCGTATGCCTTCTTTTTTCTTTACGATATGGGACAAAAGGACTGCACCAAAAGACCGATAGAACCTTGGAAAATACCGGTTTTGCCCTTGACATCTTTGCGACGGTCTTGTATAATATTTGTACAATTGTTGAACAAACAATGAAAATTTGTACAACTGGGAGCACATTATGGATTCTGACAAGTTGCAAATTTTAATTGCCATGGTTGTATACATGGCCGTTGTAGTGGGCATCGGTGTCGCATTTGCTAAGCGGGCGAACAAGAATTCCGAAAGCTATTTTTTGGGTGGCCGCAGCCTCGGACCATGGATCGCTGCGATGAGTGCAGAGGCATCCGATATGTCCGGATGGCTTTTAATGGGGCTTCCGGGTCTGGCGTATTGGTGCGGTCTGGCAGATGCGGCCTGGACAGCCATTGGTCTTGCGCTGGGCACCTATCTGAATTGGCTGATTGTGTCGAAGCGTTTGCGCCGGTACAGTGAAAAAGCAGGCAACGCCATCACATTGCCGGAATTTTTCTCCAATCGTTTCCGGGAAAAGGGAAAGATACTGATGACCATATCGGCGGTGTTTATCTTAGTATTTTTCACGGTTTACGCAGCCAGCTGCCTGGTCACCTGTGGCAAGCTTTTTTCTACGCTGTTTGATGCGCCCTATATTTTCATGATGATTCTCGGGGCGGTATTTGTGCTTACTTATACGATTCTGGGCGGCTTTTTGGCGGAAAGCGCCTCGGACTTTATGCAGGCGATTGTGATGATTGTCGCGCTGGTGGTCGTTGTGATCGTGGGAACGATTACAGCCGGCGGCCTCGATGCTGTGGTGGAAAACACAAAGGACATACCCGGCTTTTTGGATATGTTCGGTATCGCCAGCCCTGCGGTAGACAGTGCGGGCGCGCAGCTTGTCGCGGAGGGCGCTCCGGTGTTCGGCAGTGCGGGGGATTACAGTATAATTTCCATTGTGTCCATGCTTGCGTGGGGGCTGGGATATTTTGGTATGCCGCAGGTGTTGCTGCGTTTTATGGCGATCCGCCGGGAGCGGGAACTCACCCGATCCCGCAGAATTGCTACCGTGTGGGTACTGATTTCCCTATCCGTCGCCGTGTTTATCGGGATTATGGGCCGTGCGCTGTATCCTGCTGCCCTTACGACTGCCTCCGCATCGGAGAATGTGTTCATTCTTTTGTCAACAAATCTCTTGCCGCCGCTGCTGGCTGGTTTTGTGATGGCGGGGATTCTCGCAGCGACCATCAGCTCTTCCGATTCCTATCTTTTGATCGCATCTTCTGCGCTGGCAAAGAACATTTATCAGGGCATCGTTAAGAAAGACGCCAGCGACAAAAAGGTGATGATCCTCTCCCGCATTACGCTGATCGTTATCACGCTGCTGGCCATCCTGATCGCCTTGGATGAGGATAGTATTATTTTCCAGCTCGTTTCCTTTGCCTGGGCGGGATTTGGTGCTACCTTCGGGCCCCTGATGCTGTTCTCTCTGTTCTGGAAGCGAATCAACCGCCCCGGCGCCGTTGCCGGAATGGTGGGCGGGGGATGCATGGTATTTGTGTGGAACCTTTTGGTCCGTCCCCTGGGCGGTGCATGGGATGTGTATGAATTGCTGCCGGCATTTTTGTTTTCCAGCATTTTGATTGTAGTTGTTTCTCTCCTGACAGCTCCGCCTGCCAGAGAGGTGCAGGAAGAATTTGAAGCGGTGCGGGCCGGCGGAAAGTCGTCGGGGCAATCGGAATAATGCAAAAGGAGAAGTGCTGTGTATTTACACAGCACTTTTTAGATATAGGCAATTGCACTTTTATGGAAATTATGATATAATATATTTGTACGAACGCTTGTTTGGATCGGAGGCGGCAGCTATGAACGCAGAAGAATATAAGCCGCAGCCCATTCCCAAGAGAGATTCTTCGATGCGGACGCATTCGGTCCACATTTCACCGGACCGGCAGTCCGCGCTTCCCTGGGAGCAGGACTTTGCGGAAATTTTGCTGCAGTCTTCTCCAGCTTCTGACGCTGCCCTTTCCCAGGCGCAGCGCATACAGCCAGCGCCGGGCGAAAAACGCGCTGTATTTTCCGAAATGCGGCAAATTACCCGGAAGGACGTGACCTGTATTGGAAATCCATCCAAGGTGTTTTACATGCAGGCCCGTCTGATGGAGCATTTTACCGACGATTATTCGGAGCAGGTGTCCTTTTCCTTTTATTATCCTTATTATCAGCTGATGGGTTATGGACAGTTGCGCACGTATTTTACCTGGCGCACCCAGGTGCGGATGGGGAATATCCGGGAGACCAGTGTTTCCTATGTTTTTGTCTATATTTACGAGTTGCTGGCGTGTATCGGTGCGGACAGCCCCCAGGACGCCCTGGACAAGCTGGTGACGTTCTGGCGTGTCTACCGAGCACTGGATAGGACGATTGACAAGTATGTGCTCCAATGGATGAAGGACTTTCATATTTATTACCCGCTGAGAGAGTCTTTTGCGGAATTTACCGCGCGGGAAGGACTGCAGGAGTATTATCCCCGGGTGTTTGCCTACCGCTGCGGGAGGGAAAACAGCTTTGCGCTGTACAGCAGCTTTTCCAAGTACGATATACGGAAGTCCATTTTTTACACGGAAAAGACCATGGGTATCATTGGGGACTGTTTTTATTTTCTTCTCACAGAGCTGCGAAAGATGTGCAGAGACAAGAAAAAAGTCTTTGAAGATTTTGTATTCTATCCGATGCGGAGGGAAACGGACTGGAAGCCTTTTGCCGGTGCTTTGTTTTATCCCTTTCTGGAACAGGAGGATCGGGTGGTAGAATTGTCGCGGCGGGAAGCGTATACCTGTACTGGGGGTAGGTGGACCTACCATTCTGTGATTCTGACGGATGGGGGACGCAGTCTGATCGGATATATCATGAAAGAAATGGAATCCACGCTGCGGGAGAGATTGCATTTTCGTTATAAGCTCCGTCCCTCGCTGGACATGTGTGATGGGAAAATTTTGAAAAGGCTGCGTTTGATGGATATTTCACTCCCGGAGGTGATTTCCCAGGGAGTGGACGCTTTCCTTGCTCTTCGCAATCGTAGGGTTGTGCGTGTAGATGCAGCGTCGGTATACCGCATTCGGGAGGAGTCTCTGGAAACGCAGAACAAACTGATCGTTCCGGAGGAGGCGGAGCCGGTGGAGGAAATTCCTGCTCCTGTCAGTTTTACGCCTGCTGCGGAAGTCGAGGGGGATGCGTGGCAGATGTTTTACACTTCTCTGACGGAAACAGAGGTGGCAGCGCTCACAGCGGCAGTGAACGGGCAAAATGTAAAGGCCATAGCAGACGGGCGCGGGATCATGCTGGAGGTGCTGCTGGACGGCATCAACGAAAAGGCGATGGATGCAGTAGGGGACACTGTGCTACAACTGGATGACACGGTGGCCGTATATGAAGAATATCGGGAAAAACTCATGGAATTGGTGGGATGCTGATGGAAACGCGGGTACCGAAGCGGATTGCAAGCACGATTATCAACGCCCTGAAAGGAGGCGTTGTGCCCCGGGTGGGGCTGGAGTATATCACTGTCGGCCGTGCAAGGGAAATCGATGCGATTTTGCACGACATCGACATTATTGCAGACGGCGGTGCAACCTTTCGCTTTATTGTCGGAAAGTACGGCAGCGGAAAGAGTTTTCTTTTGCAGACCATGCGCAATTACGCGGTTGCCAAAGGTTTTGTGGTGATGGACGCAGATCTCTCTCCGGAACGCCGATTTGCCGGAACCAAGGGGCAGGGCCTTGCCACCTATCGGGAACTTGTGCGCAACATGTCGGTGAAATCGAAGCCAGACGGGGGCGCACTGCCGCTGATTTTGGAAAAGTGGATTTCCAAAGTCCAGTCTCAGGCAGCCCAGGTGTGTCCTGTAGACAGCCCCGCCTTTGACAGCATGGTGGAAAAGCAGATTTATACAGTGACGGGAGAACTGGAAGGTATGGTCAGCGGCTTTGCGTTTGCCAGGGCGATTGTCGCCTACTGGCGGGCGTACCAGGAAGATAATGCTGCCATGAAATCCAATGTGCTCAAGTGGTTCCGGGGAGAATATGCTTCCAAAAAGGAAGCAAAAGAGGAATTGTCTATCAACTATATCGTGACCGATGAAACCTGGTACGATTTTCTGAAGGTTTTCGCTGCGTTTATGGTGCAGGCAGGATATGCCGGGATCCTTGTAATGGTGGACGAACTGGTGAATATCTTTAAGATCCCCAATTCCATAACCCGGCAGAACAACTACGAGAAGCTGCTGACCATGTACAACGATACCCTCCAGGGAAAGGCGGCCCACATTGGTTTTTTGATGGGCTGCACACCCCAGTGTGTGGAGGATCGGTATAAAGGGATTTTCAGCTATGAGGCCCTGCGCTCCCGGCTGTCGGAAGGACATTTTGCCACAGAGGATACAAGAGATTTGTCTGCGCCCATTATCCGTCTGTCCATGCTCAGTCAAGAAGAAATGTATGTGCTTTTGGAAAAACTGCGGGATATTCATGCGGGGCTCTATGATTATCCGCCCACGCTGACCCACGAGGACCTTTTGTATTTTTTGAATGTGGAGTATAACCGGGTAGGCGCAAATACCCACATGACTCCCAGGGAGATTATCCGGGATTTTGTGGAGCTTGTGAATATCCTTTATCAAAATCCCCAAAAAACTGTCGCCCAGATTTTGGGCAGCAACAGTTTTGAAATGGCCATGGGTGGTCTGTCGGAAGAAGAAATACACAGCGACTTTGCGGAGTTTGAATTATAATGGATGCGTTTGCACGGCTTGCGCCGTTTATACAGGACTACATTTATAACAATCATTGGAAAGAGCTGCGGGGCATCCAGGTGGCTGCCTGCGAGGTGATTTTCGACACGGATGCCAATTTGCTCCTTTCCTCCGGCACGGCTTCGGGAAAAACAGAGGCGGCATTTCTGCCGGTGCTGACAGAGCTTTACAACCATCCTTCCACATCGGTGGGAGTATTGTATATCAGTCCCTTGAAGGCGCTGATCAACGATCAGTTTAAGCGGCTGGAACAGTTGATTTTGGAATCGGATATTCCCGTGTGCAAATGGCACGGAGACGCATCACAGACGAAGAAAAATGCCCTTATTAAGCACCCCGCGGGGATATTGCAGATTACACCGGAATCTCTGGAGAGCCTCCTTATCAACAAGCGCGGCGCGTGCCTGAAGCTGTTTGGGGATCTGCGGTATGTAATCATCGATGAGGTACATCATTTTATGCGGGACGCCCGGGGCGTCCAGGTGCTGTGCCTGCTGGAGCGGCTGCAGCGGCTGACGGGGAATATTCCCAGGCGGATCGGCCTCAGTGCTACACTGGGAGACCTGACGTCGGCGAAAAACTGGCTGAATACTGGCACAAACCGGGACTGTATCGCGCCGGTGAGCAGCGAAGGACAGCGGAGCGTCCGCCTGTTTGTTCAACGCTTTTTGCGGCAGGGAGAGATGTCCGGTGAAGTGGGGGACAGGGGGGACCGGGAGCATTTTGAATATCTTTTCAAGATGACCTTGGACAAGAAGACGATCATTTTTACAAATTCCAGAGAAGAGACAGAGTTTGTAATGGCCAATCTGCGTCAGATCGCCGCCAAAAACAAAGCGCCGGACGTATATCGGGTCCATCACGGGAATGTGTCTGCCATGCTCCGGGAGCAGACAGAGGACGAAATGAAGTCTTCCGAGGAGAAAATTGTGACGGGCGCTACGGTGACACTGGAGCTTGGGATGGACATCGGCTCACTGGATCAGGTAGTGCAGGTGGGCGCGCCTATCAATGTATCCAGCTTTGCCCAGCGTCTGGGTCGGTGCGGCAGAAGAGGACAAATCCCCCAGCTGCTATTCACCTTTGTAGAGGATGTACAGACGACAGCGGCGGATTTTCTGGGTCCCATCAACTGGGCATTCATTCGGCTGATTGCCATTATTGAACTGTATACGAAGGAGCGGTGGATCGAACCGATTGAGCCCCATCTGCATCCCTATTCGCTGCTGTACCATCAGACGATGGCCTGTTTGAAAAGTGTAGGTGAGATGTCCCCGGCGGCCCTGGCCCAGGCGATGCTGTCCATGGAGAGCTTTTCTCATATATCCAAGGAAGACTATAAAACGCTGCTGCGGCATCTGATTAAAACGGAGCAGTTGCAAAAGACGGAGAACGGCGGCCTGATCATCGGCCGTGCCGGTGAGAGAGTGGTAAATCACCATCAGTTTTATACGGTATTCATTGTTCCGGAGTACTATCTGGTGAAGGATGAAAACCGGGCCATCGGGACGGTGGACAAAATTTACCCTGTGGGCACGCGCTTTTCTCTTGCCGGGATCACCTGGGAGACGGTGGACGTCAATGTGAAGGCAAAGGTGCTGTTTGTGCAGCGAGTGCCCGGCGTTTCCCTGGTGGACTGGGACGTGGATTTCAAATCGGAGCTACACACCCATTTGGTGCAGAAAATGCGGTCTATACTCAAAGAAAACGAGAGTTATCCCTATCTCAGCGACAGCTGCGTGGAACGTCTGGACGAGATCCGGTATCTTGCCAGAGGGAGCGGGCTGCTGAGTAAGCTGGTGACACCCCTTTCTGAGCAGAAATTCGCTGTTTTTCCATGGGTGGGCACCCGGCAGTTGTTTGCCCTGCATTATGCCTTGCTGGCCCGGGGCGTGAAGAGCAAAATGCCCTGGGAAACGAGTATTTATCTGGAAGTGTACTATGAGGGGAGTGCGGAGGAGCTGGAAGCAATTATTGAAGAGGTTTTGCACTGGGATGCGGATCCGGCCACTTTTCCTCTGCCGGCGAAGGTGCAGATACAAAATAAATACAATGAATTTATCCCACAGGCCCTGCTGCGCAAGCAGTTTGTGGAGGACTTTTTGATTTTGACGGACTGAAAAATACATGTATGCAGTAGTGTTGTAAGAAAATATTATAACCGTTCCCAGTAAAGCCTGTGGGCGGTTATTTTGTTTGGCACCTGAGAATTGTATTTTCTGTTTTCCTTGGTCATAATGCGCGACTTGTCCGAGTATATATTACTAAACTCGTCCTGCACAGACGGTGCAGATGCAATAGAAAGGACTTGTTATATGGAAAAAGGAAAGGACTTTAATGAAGAAGCGGCGCTGGCGTATTTGCCGAACCGACTTTCGGAAGCGGCGCGGCGTACGGCAGCACTCTATCACGGGGTCATCGGAGAAGTCCGTCTGCGAGCGGGGTGCCCCATGTTTTTAAGTATAGGGAACAAAAATATTCCCTGTGGGATTTCTCCTACAGCAGATGAGCTTGCTATGATTTTGCGTTCTCTGTGCGGCAATTCACTGTATTGTCACAGTGAGACGATAAAGGAAGGATATATCTGCACAGAAGGAGGGATTCGTATAGGTGTGTGCGGCCGCGCTGTGACGGAAGGGGGAAAAATCCTGTCGGTAACAGATATTTCTTCTATCGCTATCCGTATCCCCCACCGGATTCCCGGCGCTGCCGACGGAATCTGCCGACTGATTATGGAGGATGGCTTTCGGGGTGCGATCCTATATTCGCCTCCTGGAGTAGGAAAGACCACAGCTTTGCGGGAGATCACCGCAAGACTTGCGGGCAAGCCGTACAATATCCGTATTGCTGTCATTGACACACGTTTTGAAATTTGCGGTTCTCTGGGAGGAGAGCTGACCTTTGACGCGCTTTCAGGATATCCCCGGGCGAAGGGAATGGAAACTGCCGTGCGGACCCTTTCCCCACAGCTTATCTTATGTGACGAAATCGGAAGCGAGGAGGACGCCCAGGCGATATATACCAGCTTTGGTGCGGGGGTTCCTACAGTGGTTACAGCCCATGCCGGGAGCTTGGAGGAGCTTTGTGTCCGTCCTTTTATGCGAAAGCTGATCGATTCCGGTGCCTTCACCTATGCGGTGGGGCTGGAACGCTCCCAGTCCGGGTTTGCACTGGATATCAGCCGGCTCAGTGCAAATGAGACGGCAGTATGCTGAAGCTGGCCGGCGCCGCCTTGGTTTTTGCTGCTGCGGCCCTGTATGGAAGAGGGTTGTGTGAGAAAATAAAGCGCCGGCTGGCCCTGTTGGAAGCGATGGAGGATCTGATTTCTTACATAGGGGAGAGCATCGAAACCCTGCGGCAGCCTTTGGGACGGATATTTGAGGATTATCAAAATACCTTTTTAGAAAAAAACGGGTTTACAAAGATCCTACGCCGAGAGGGGCTATTTGCCGCTGTTTGCAGTATACAAAAGGATTTGCCAGCAGAAATTTTCGATTGTCTTTCCGCCTTTTCCAGAACCATTGGGGGCGGATATGCGTCGGAACAGACAAAGCTATGTATACTTACGGGACAGCGGCTGCAGCGGGTGCGGGACGGGATGTGTGCACAATTGCCAGGCAAATTGAAGGTATACAGGCTGATGCCGCTGCTTGCAGCTGCATCTGTTCTGATTCTTATCCTATGATAAAGCGATGCACAGTGAAGGAACGGGTCCTCCCGCGGGGACTTTGATAATAAATACGGAAAAAGCGGGTAGCGTATGGATGTTTCTCTGATATTAAAAACGGTGGGGGTGGGAATTCTGGTAGCTGTAGCAAACCAGATCCTGCAGCGGGCCGGGCGGGATGAGCAGGCAATGCTGGTGACAGTGGTGGGCATTGTTGTCGTCCTTTTGATGCTGGTGGGGGAGATTGGTACCCTGTTTGAAACGGTACAAAGTGTGTTCGGACTGTGATGGAAGATGTATTGCGGCTTTGTGGGATTGCAATTCTGGGCCTGTGCGCTGTGCTCCTTTTGCGGGAAAGGAATCTGGCTTTTGCCGTACTGTGCGGCGGTGGTGCAGTGCTTGTGATCGCTTTGTATCTTTTGGAGAGCGGCGCAATTACAGCTGTGCAGACAATAACGGACGCGGCGGCGGAATCTGCGTTCGCCGATTATGCTGCGATTCTTATAAAGGCGCTGGGAATTGCCTATATTTCCGCCTTTACGGCAGAGCTCTGTCAAAGTGCGGGAGAGGGAATGCTGGCCTCGGCAGCGGTACTGGCCGGGAAAGGAGAGCTGATTCTGCTAAGTTTGCCGATGATCTCCCGGCTTCTTGAAATTGCGGCAGAGCTTTTATAAGACCGAAGATGAGGAAGAAAACGGATGAAAAGAAAAAAAGGACTGCTGGCGGTTCTGTTGTTACCGGTAATGCTTTTTCTCTGTACCGTACAGAGCACCGCGTCGGATGCACCGTATCAGTTTCGCTTTGAAGAGGAACCGGAGGAGGTGGCAGATGACGCATATGAAGAATATCTGCAAAATTTGCCACCGGAAGTTCGGCAGCAGGTGGAAGGTGCGTCGGACGCGCAGGGGGCCGTACAGCAATATAGCGTAGGGTATTTCTTTTCCTTAATAAAAAGTGCCATTGGGGATGCACTTTTGCCTGGGCTGAAAAATCTTTCTGTTATGCTGGGTATGGTGATCCTGGCGTCGGTGTTCCGCATGTTGTCCGCGACCGTAAAAAATGCATCTTTGGAGACGGTGTTTTCCTTGTGCTGCCTGCTTTGTATGACATTGACACTGTATGAAATCCAGAAAGCGGTATTCGCCGGCGTGCAGGCTCTGCTGGATATGCTCAGCGAAACAATGCTGATGATGGTTCCGGTGATGGAAGCGGTGTACATTTCCAGCGGCAATGTGACCAGTGCGGCGGTATCTGGTACAGGCATCAATCTGATGATCACATTTATGCAAAGCGTATATGCAGATGTCCTGGCACCCTGCGTCAGCGTTTGTTTTCTACTGTCCATTGCAGCGGCGGTATCCGGAAATCGGGGCGTATCCTTTATGGCAGGGGCTCTACGGGGGATTGTGACCGGAGCACTGGTATTGATCATGACGCTGATGAGCTTTGTTCTGTCTATACAGAGCGGAATTGCAAGTGCTGCGGATACGCTGGCGGCGAAGACGATAAAATTTGCGCTGGGAAGCTATCTTCCCATAATAGGCGGGACCGTGGCGGATTCTTTTTCCATGGTGTCCGGCAGCATCGGTGTGATCAAGCAGCTTGCCGGAGTTACCGGGATCGTTGTGATTGTGCTTGTGTTGCTGGCACCGCTTGCCACATTGCTGGTAAATCGGCTGGCGCTTGGAATTTCCGGTGCTGTGGCAGGGACACTTGGATGTGACCGGGAGCAGATGCTCCTCAAGGAAACCGGCAGCCTTTGTACATTGCTTTTAGCGGTTACAGTTGCCGCAGCGGTGATGTATATTCTGGCGCTTTCTCTGTTTTGCAAAGCTTCATTGGCATATAGCTGAAAGGATCATAAAAATGGCAAATTATCTGTTTTCCGTAGTCGCGGCTGCTGTGTTTGTCGCATTCATTTGTGCGGCGGCGCCGGAGGGAAAGGGGGTGGGAAAATTTGTAGGATTTACAGGTGCGCTGATCATTGGACTCATTGCGTTGTCTCCCCTTGCGGGTGGTGTAGATGAGTGGATGGAAGGGTTGGATACAGATTGGGAGGGGGAGAGTCAGATGTCGGCTGAGGAAAGCGCGGCGCAGAGTGCAGAGTACCTTGCCTACAGTATCGCACAGACTCTGTCGGAAATCTACGGGCTGGAACTGGAGGATATATCCGTTTTAGTATATCCAAAAGAAAATACCGGTGCTTTTGCAGTAGAAGAAGTGCAGGTGTTTCTGCCCACCGAAACGAAAATAGACACGGCAGGCGCAGCGGACACATTGACGAAACTCTTTTCCTGCACAGTGTCCGTTGAAATCGCATAAAGGAGGAGAAATGTGCGATTGGTAGAAGCAATAAAAAAATGGTGGCTCGCCGGAGCTGCGGTGCTGGGTGTCGTACTGATTTTACTGCCCCGTTTTTTGCCTGATGGAGAAAAAGAGAGTACGGAAGATACGGGGCAGACAGATCCTTCCTACTACAGCAGTATCTTGGAGGAAAAGATTCGTCAACTGATCCTGCGGGTAAAAGGAATCGAGGAGGCGGCAGTACTTCTGACGTTGGATGGAAGCAGCGAGCTTGTCTATGCACAGAACTCCTCTGTGTCTGAGGACGGGAGGACGGAGGACTACCTGGTGATACAGGAGGACGGCGGAGAGCGGACGGTACTGCTCAGCGAGATTTACCCCAGAATCCGCGGAGTGGCCATTGTATGTACCGGTGGGGACGATGTGCAAATTCAAAAGAAGATAACGGAATTGCTCAGCGCATCCCTTGGGATTCCTTCCAACAGGATTACCGTTGCCGGGTAGGAATAGATGCGGTGTGGACGGAATATATATAGTGTGAATTTGATACGGAGGTCGGTTTATGAAACTCAAAGAATTCGGGGAAAAGACATTAGAACTGATGAAAAAGCTAAATCGGAAGGCCGTGATCGCCGCCGGCGCGGTGGTGATCATCGGTGTAGCAGTGCTTTTGAACTTTCTATTGCTGCCGGACGATGCGGTGGGAGAGCAGAAAAAGCTGGATCCTGCGGTGGATCTTTCAGATGTGGCCGGTGCCGTTGCGGATGTAGAAGCGGAAGACGCATCCGGAGAGGAAGCAGACGAGGATGTGGCAGATGCTTTTGCCCAGATGACGCTGGATCGGCAGCAGGCCAGAGATGAAGCCATGGAAGTGCTGAATGCGGTTGCAGAGAGTGATACAGCAGTAGATGCCATGAAGGAAGAAGCAATGAGCGAGATTCAGCAGATTGCAAAGGATATTGAATGCGAAGCCAACATTGAAAGTCTGGTCAAGGCAAAGGGCTTTGAAGAGTGTGTGGCGGTGATCAACGGCGACACTGCACAGGTAATTGTCAAGACGGATGGCCTGATGGAAAACGAAGTGGCGCAGATCAGCGAAATCGTTTACGAGCAGGCAAGCATTGTGCCGGACAATTTGAAGATTATTGAATCCAAGTGAAGAATGCAGAAGAGGAGTGCGCAGGCGCTCCTTTTCTGCCTGGAGGGGAAGCGGGAAATTTATCATTTACAAATGATGGGATTTATGATACACTTAATACATCTTTGGAAAGGTAGCGTATAATCACATGGACGCTGAAAAAACCTATTGCAATCCCATACCGCTGCCGGATTACCCCATCGGCAGGAATTGTTATATAGAAGGCAAAACCCGTATGGATTATCGGGAGACTGCGGACCCCACTGTGCTGTATGAAGACGGAAAGTGGTATCTGTATCCTTCCTGCGGGATGGTGTACTGGTCGGAGGATTTCATCACATGGAAGCACAAAAGGATGGAGCCTTACGACTGTGGTTATGCGCCTACGGTGGTAAAGCATGGCGGATGTTATTATTTGCTTGCATGTTCTTCGGAATTATATCGAAGTGCAAGCCCGACTGGCCCCTTTGTTTCCATCGGACCGCTGCATGATGAAAATGGCCGGGAAGTTTATGTATATGATCCTATGCTGTTTTCTGATACGGACGGCAGCCTGTATTTGTATTGTGGAAGTGGAGGCGGCATAAAAGGTGCCAGATTGGAGTCGAACAATCCTGCGCAGTTGATTACCCCGCTCGTTACCATGTTTGAAATGAATACGGAAGAACATCCCTGGGAGCGAATGGGAGACTGGAACGAAGATGGTTCCTACAGTGCTATAGAAGGCGCCTGGATGTACAAACGCGGCGATACGTACTACCTTACCTATTGCGGTCCCGGTACAGAATGGATTACCTATGCCATGGGCGCATATAAAGGCAAGTCTCCCCTGGGTCCGTGGGAGTATATGGAGACAAGCCCTTTTCTGTCAAACCGAAGGGGACTGGTGCGCGGTCCCGGCCACGGCTGTATTGTAGACGGTCCAAATGGGACCACATGGGCATTTTACACCTGCTGTATGTGCTATGGAGGAGAGTTTGAACGTAGGATTGGATATGATCCCATCGGCTTTGATGAAAACGGAAATATAATACCAACGGCTTCTTCCGAAATCCCCCAGTGGGCGCCGGGAATGCTGGTGGAACCACAGAAGGGAAACGGTGCGGGGCTCGTTCCTGTGACCCAGCACAAACGGGTGACTGCTACCTCCAGCGCGCCGGGCAGGGATCCGATTTATGCCACGGACGACAGCATGCTGTCCTGGTGGCAGCCGGATGCAAAGGATCCGGCACCTGTACTCACCGTAC
>CAJFOI010000008.1 GCA_904396155.1 Candidatus Avispirillum faecium
CACCGCGATAACTTTGCAATTCGCCATTTGGGTTTTCCTCCTTTACATAGATTTAGCCGCCTGCGGCGATGGCAGACGGCTATGTACGGGTATGAAAAAGCCGCTTGTTCCATTACAGAACAAACGGTCTTTTCGGATAGTCATATGTAGTTTTATCTTCTGACCGGAGCATTGGCAACCTTTACGATCAGCTCATCTACACAGTCGGTATATCTGTCTTGACGAAGTAAAGCATTTTTCAAGCGTACCAAACTTTCAATAACAATGCGGGTTTGCTCATAGTCAAGATAGAGGTAATATTTTTTGTTTCGCATAGTATCGCCTCCTTATGCTCTTATTATAGAAAGACAGGAATCGGGCTGCAAATGTAAAAAGAGATTTTTTCAAAACGACTTCCTTTACATAGATTTAGCCGCCTGCGGCGATGGCAGACGGCTAAAATTCAAACCTGCACTTTCAATTCATTTTTGTATTCAGCATAGTGGGCGCTCAATACATAATCAATCACATATGGTTTAGGAATAAGGTATGTATGCCTTATGTAATAGTGTTTAACATGGTTGCCCCTCATTAGTTTTCGGGCTGTTCCATCGCCTATACCGCCGAGCATTTCTCGAAATTCCTGCAAGGTAACAACATCGGGATAGCTGGCAAACAGATTTTCATAGTATTCACGTTTTTTCATAGCAATACCTCCAAATGATTTTGTTGTCAATGGCAGAGAAGTATGCTATAATTTTGACAGTTTAATTGATTGGTACGGGTAGTGGATTCAATATCTAATACGCCTGCCGATTAGCCGAATGTCCCTCGGAGTGACCTCCGATGTTCAAATTTGCTCTCAAAACGAGCAGTTGCAGGAAAGCTCGGCAGAACAAGGTTTTTCACATTGAGCTGTCGGAAACCCTTGATTTCAGGGCTTTTTTTAAGGGTAACAGATTCCGATAAAGTCCGTTTAATGGTTTCGGATTCGGAGTGGGTGATATAACTCAAAATCCAGTCCTGGCAACAGGGTGCGGGTTCGACCCCCGCTTCCGGCACCACCAGACTGAGCCCCGGACGCAACTTGCGTTTGGGGCTCAGCTTTTTTGTCAGCACTTCCCATGTAAACAGAGGTCGAAATTTGGAACTCAAAAATGAGACATCCAAATTTCGGCCTTTTTTTCTTTGTTAAAAACCGAGGATTCACAACCCAAGTCATGCCCTCCAATTTTCTAAAACTGCTGGAGACAAACACTATTGCATCCAGTCCGGTGCAGGAGTTTTCCGGTTGCCGCAACGGGGTATATGTGATATAATTTTTATATCATCTAACTGGAAAGTATTTACGGGGAGAGCTTAATGAAAGAATCTGCATTGCGTGATTTAATTGCCCAGCATATTTGCAAACTAAAGCCAGGATTGACTCTATTTCAAAAAGAGCAGTATATTCCTTGCGAGCATGGTACAAAAAGCTTTATAGACTTATATGCAAAAGACCAAAAAGGGTGTCATGTTCTGATCGAATTAAAGCGTAGTACCACAGCTTCACGTCAGGCCATCCATGAAGTCAATAAATACGTAGAACGAGTAAAGCAGTATTTTGGCGCAAAAGATTCCGAAATACATGTCATTATCGCATCCACTGAATGGGCAGAACTGCTTCTTCCTTTTTCACGCTTATACGCTGACGCCGGTTTTTCCGTTGAAGGAATCCAGATAGACGTCTCAGAGGACGACTTAGACTTTCAGGTGCAGTCCATATCGCCTCTTCCAATCGTACAGGGACGGTCCATTGCCCCATGGCACAACGTATACTGGTATACTGACAGCACCGCCTTCCAACAGGGGATCGATGCCATTGAACATGCATATCGGCAGAAAGGCATTGACGACTATGTGATCGTCAAATTCTATCTCTCTGATCACTCCACCCCAGATGAGCGCCGTGCCGTGTCGCAAGCGCGCATTGCAGATATACTGAATGTGGCAGAAGCAACGCTTGCCGATTCTGTTTCAAATATTGCAATTCCAGTATATGAATACGTGGCGTATACCGCTGTGCAGGTACTTCCCAAAAGCAAATGCCTGCAGATTATTTCCTGCGATAAAGATATAATGGAAGAGGTACAAGAACTCCTGCCCTCCATGGAGGAAAACGATGCGTTGTGTTACCTGCACGAATGTGTTGAATCCATTGAGCCGTCTCCCCAATGCGATTATTATGAAATTGGATACCCGGCCAAGTTCAACAAGTTTTGTGAACTTCCAAATTGTACTTCCCTTGGTGTCATTCGTCACGGTATTTTTTCGCGAAATACCGTACTTACCGACAAAATTATATACGCAGAGCTCAGTGGAGAAGACGGTTCAACTGGGCAAAAGCTTAAAAAAACTGTAGACATGCGAAATCCTGCCCACATGCAAAACCTGAAAGAAGATATCGCAACCGCGCTTGAAACCAATCCGGTGTGGCGGAATCATATTCTCCAAATCATCGGAGAAATCAAATCGGAATTTCCTGATTCAGAAATCGATATCCACGTTTTTAATCCGAGCACTGGAATATTCACAATTTACTATGCCATTAGAAAGGAAGCAGGCATTTTATACCTTCCTAACTACTATATTCTCGTTAAAAACCCAGATGCGATCCGACTGTATTTCGGTGCGCTGGAAGCAAACGGATCAGCACTGACCTTTCCGCAAATACTTCAAAAATACTATGACGGAAACCTGGCTGCCCTGTGCATGACTGCAACCTGGGGCGGGAAAGACGAAAGGGACAGTGACATCATCGAAGACCTTGGTGCTCAATACCGCTCCTACCGGTCTGATCTATCCAACGGTGCGCCCACTACGAACATCTTTACCCTTCGAGATGGCAAATGGCGTCCCCACAAAATGTTTTCGCTGATGGGATTGTTCAATGCATATGTGGAGAAAAACCAGACCCTTGTAGATCAAATCTTTATAAAAATACATTCTCATGATAAGGGCACTCTGTTTGATTTTCAAAGTGCAGATATTGCGCTGGAAAAATATGTAGATATGGCCACCGCTAAAAAGCGAAATCTTTATTATGCAGACGCTCCCAGTGTCTGTGATATTTGCAAGTTTCCTCTGTCCGACGCAAAATTTATGGTGGACGGAGCGGTTCGGGGCAGCCTTTCATGGGCCAACATGTGTGGAGACTGTTTTTGCACATACGGCGTCAAGATAGGCTGGGGGTATGGACAGCTGTATAAACGAGAAGCAGGAAAATGGCTTCTTGTTGGCGGCTTCTGTCCAAACCCAGAGCAACAGCCATGATTTTGACCAAACGACGTAAGAGAGATCGGGAGTTCCTAAGGAATATTGTAACAAATTTGTACTTTGGTAATCATTTGCAAGTTTAGCGGGAACGGACCGGTCTGGCAATACTAAAACCAATTTTCCCAAATGCAACCAACTGCCCTGCTATTTTTTCAGTTGAGTGGTAACGGCTGCGATGTGGTATCTTTTGCGCCAGCATATACCACGTCTGAAAAAAGTGCGCCTCCCACGCCGGAGCAAAGTACGCTTTGCTCCGGCGTTTCTCTATTTGAAGTGAATTACCAATCGCCATTGTACCCAAACATCCGGTTGCGGAAAAAGGTATTTTTTGTTATAATTGTTTTATTCCAACAAGAAAGGCAGGAGGAAAATGGCTTACTACATCAGTTTGTTTTCTCCCGAAACATATCGCGCTTTCTCCAACTCCGACCGGCAAATCTCCGGATATAGAGAACATAGAAAAATGATCGCTCTCCATGTCAAGCCCGGTGACATATTGATCTGCTATATGACAAAGCTTTCCCGTTGGGTGGGAATACTGGAGGTCTCTTCCCAGTATTTTATAGACAACCGTCCCATTTTCACAGAATTCAATGATCCCTTTGTTGTTCGGTTTCACGTGTCATCTAAAGTATGGCTTGCACCCGAAGACGGTATTCCCATCAAAAACGATATCTGCCGAAAGCATCTGTCGTTTACCAAAACACTGCCCAGGAGCAGCCTCGCCTGGACCAACAGGGTCCGGGGCAGTCTGACAAAGCTGTCCGAAGAGGATGGGCAGTATTTGGAGATGCTTTTAACAGCACAGAGCAATGCGCCGCAAAGCTATCCCCTCACTGAAGCGGATAAAAGAAAACTTAGCCCTTCAACGATCCATACAGAAGGCGGGCAAATTCCAGTTCTTGTTCCGGATGAAGAAAGCAGAACCCCCATTCAGAGCAGAACAGAAACGGAGCATATACAAATACAGGCCGCACTTGCTCGAATCGGCGAAGCCATGGGCTTCCGCGTCTGGATCCCTGGCAGAGAACGTCAAAAAGTTTTGGGAATATGGCATCCAGCGCGGGACAATACACTTTTGACAAACCTGCCTTTGAACTGCGACGAGGTAACTTTGCGGACCATTGCATACATCGACGTCCTCTGGATCCATCGAAACGCCATCATGCGTGCATTTGAAGTAGAACACTCCTCCTCCGTTTATTCGGGGCTTTTGCGGATGGCAGATTTAATGAGCCTGCAGCCAAATCTACGCATCAAGGCACACATCGTCGCTCCTGTAAGCCGACGTAGAAAAGTCTTCCAGGAAATATCCCGTCCAGTCTTTGCCCTGATGGGAAGCGGGCCGATGTCAGAATCCTGCTCCTATTTGTCCTATGATGCAATCCGAGAAATCGGCAGCGAAAGAAATCTCTCTCGTATGAACGACACTGTCCTGGATGACTATGCGGAATATGCGCAGGAATCGGAATTTTAGAGACAGCGACTTTCTTCACAGGAACTGCCGTATTGCGCTCCTATCGAAAAGATTTCTGCACTCCCTGTATGATTGTATCCCCCGGACGTACATACCCCAGCAAAAGAGGAGAAGCCGGATCGTGGTTCCTAAAATTCTCCATCGCCTTGCACAGGTTTTTATTCGCATAACAGTATTTGCAACCATTGGGACAGGTATCGTAAGCACCGATATCCCGGTTTTCGATACAATGACAGCCCTGACGCATTCCTTTGTGCTTACGCGTTTTGAATACGATGTCATTGGCTCGTCCCAAAATATCCAACATCGTACAGCCCGAAGGATGAATTCCGTAGCGGGTATAGTCCCCGTTTGTGCCGCAGGTCTGTATATAAATCCCGTACTTGTCTCCAATCAAACCAAGGCCCTGTGCCAGGGCCTTTTTGTCGGTTTTCGAAAGCAAAATTATTTCCGGCATATTCACTTCTACTTTTTTGTACATCTCCACAAAGCTGAAAATACAGCGGTCGATATAAGGAGCCAGTGCTTTCGCCATTCGCGCAAAAGTCTCTAAATGATAGGAAACTGTATATTTTTCCGTGAGCAGAATCGGATCATAGCGCCATGCGATACGCTGCCTGCCCACGATTTCAGAAAGCTTTCTCAGCGTCTGTATATTGTCTTCAATAGAAGGCACTCCTGGTTCCACATCCCTGCCGTAAGCAGTAATCGTATAGTAGAAATATGTATGAAAACGATCTGTAATTTCATGCAGCCGAGGCAAGATCGGCGCATAGTTTTTTGAACAGAAAATCACACAATCCACCTTGTCCGGGGTCAGTTCATAACGCGTTATTTTGTTGGGGAAAAGTGGATTGCGGGAAAGCACATACCCTTCTGCAAAGCGACGCAGCAGCCACTCGGTATAATACTGATCCGTATCTGTTCGTGCTCCTGTATTGAGAATCATCATGCAACCTCCCATCCACAAAAATCGTATGATCTTTTGTCTTTTTATTTTAGTATTTCCGATAAAAAAATCAAGAATGAGAAATACATCGTTACAAAAGTATTGCAAAAAAGGAAAAGAGGAGGTTGTCCTCCTCTTTTTTCACCTCCCTTCTGGGTTCTGCGGCATCAGAACAGTATCTCTTTACCGTTCAGCTTTTCATCTTCCAGTGGCAGCTGCACCGCTGCCGACAGCGTTTCCAACGGAAAAACCTCCTCTGCATAAATTTCTGTCACCTGTTGTCTGTTTCCTCTGTGGTCTATCCAAAAACGGCTGGAAAGACTTCCAATGACACAAAGAAAGATCCCTTTCCGAAAATGCCGAGCGATAAACTCTGCCATATATCCAAAAGCCGCCACGCGCAAAAGAACTGGGCGCCCCGTACCGCGCCCTTTCTCACTGTCAACAGATATATTAAAGGTGGTAATATATGTCCCGGAATCTGTCAATCGTAAAACAGGATTCCGTGTCATTCTTCCCCCGACGGCCGCTTTATTCAAATGAAAGTTAGGCATATTTGCTGTTTTCTCCCTTATCTGCAAAAATTAATTCTTGCGTATTACGTAAGTTCTGGATACTCTTATATACCGCATATAAAGTAAAATTTTATATGTCGTTTATATGTTACATTGCATATATTTTGACATATTCTTACTTATTACGTAAGAATCCAACATATAAATGCTATATTCGCCAAAATTGTGCCAGGTAGCACGAAAAAAATGCAATTTTCTGTTGCATAAAAAAAAACTTAATGTTATCATAGACTAAGAGGTGATGAATATATGGAAACACTGCAAGTGCGTCTGGAAAAACGACGCCGCCAGCTTGGGCTTACGCTTGCCCAGGTCGCAGAAGAAATTGGGGTAAAAGAAGCCACCGTGCAAAGGTATGAAAGCGGAGCGATCCAGAATATCAAGTATAAAACAATATTAAAACTATCAGATACGCTTAAATGCAGTCCCTCCTACTTGCTTTGTTGGACAGATGCGACCTGTCCTCCATCCTTGGACCGCAGTGATTCCCTTTCTCCCCATGAGCAAAAGGTGCTGGACGCTTACCGAAAGAATCCGGAGCTTCAAGCATCTATCGATGCGCTGTTAAACATACACTGAACGCAGGGAGAATTTGATCGCTTCCGCTTTCATGGCTACAGTATATTACAAGTTTCTTGTATTGTCAACCAGTTTTTCTACAAATTTCTTGTTTTTTCGACAAATTTTTTAGATAAGAGTGCGGCATATATGGAACACAACAAAATTTTTGAGATTATGGCCCGTCAGGGAAAAACCGGAAAAGACCTGGCGGCCTACCTAAAAGTCACTCCGCAGACGGTAACAAACTGGAAAATCGGTGTCAGTGAATCTTATAAAAAAAGATTGCCGGAGATCGCCGTATTTTTAAGCACCACTGTGGAAGAGCTGGCGGGAATTTCCTCGCCACAGCAAGAAGAAACACTTTCTCTCACAGAACATGAACTGCGGCTGGTGCAGGCATATCGTGCCAATGGCAAAATGCAGGAAGCCGTAGACACGCTATTGGGAATCGATACACCGGATCCCACGCATACAACTGCGCGAGATACAACATCCGCCGGCGCATATGTACCGCCGGAAGGCAGCACACCCTCCTCTCGGCCCAGAGTGGTTGCATACGGCGCTGACGCCGCCACATTGGACGCACCGAAAGATTTTGATGAAGCAGAAATCGATAAAATCCTCAGGAAAATAAAAAAAATCAAAAAATAATTTCTTACGTGCTGCGAAATTTGTTGCTTTTTGTCGAATGATATAGTACAATGTTTCCGGGGGTGTAAGCTTTGGAAACGACACATAAGGAAATTCGAAAAAAGGCGGTCGCGTTCATAAAAAAATACAATCTGGACAAGACCTCGCTCACTGTTGCCCGATTGCGTACAATTGCGGAATCCTTAAACTTCGGTATCGTGGATTATTGGCATCACATGAAAAACACACCCGAAGTCACGGCCCTTTTCCGGAAAATTGGAGGAGAAGAGCTTTCCAAACAGGTAAAGGCCTTTCTTTATTATACAAATGAAGAACGGTATATTTTTCTGTGCGCAGATCTCATCGCCGACGACACAGTAGCAGTTCTCCTCCATGAGCTGGGGCATATCTATCTCGATCACCTGGAACCAGAGGGGATCATTCACGATACAGGTACGCAGCGGGAGGACGAAGCTCTTCTTTTCAGTCTATATGTGCGGGAAATATGCGCGCGGAGCAGTCAGTTTCGCATGTTTCACGCTTTTTCTGTCGTCGCTGCCGCGCTGGTGCTCATCAGTGCAGGTGTGTTTCTGTTTCGTTATATGAGCGCAGAAAAAAACGTCACCTACAACGGACAAACAATCATTCAGGTAGGTGACACCGGCACAGATGCGTTTCTAAAGCCCCATTGTTACTGGACAATCGGTGGAGAAGTGTTTCACCTGCGGTTAGACTGCCAGCATATCCGCAATTCCTCCACCGTCTATGTAGGCTCCATAGAAGAAAGCGAAAAAGAAGCATGCTGCAAAACCTGCTACAAGGAATTCTGTGCCCGCTACGGGGATGAGGCGGAATAACTTCATATGAAAAAGATGCAGGTTTTCTGCATCTTTTTATTCGCCTTCCTTTTCAAGCAAGGTGCGTCCCATAAGAACTCCCATAATGCTTGCCATCATCAGTCCTCTGGTCCATCCGCTGCTGTCGCCCAAACAGTGAAGACCCTTGATATTCGTACAAAGAGAAGCATCCATTTTGATCTTATTGGAATAAAATTTCAACTCCGGGCTGTATAGGAGCGTCTCCGTGGAAGCGACACCCGGTACCACCATGTCCAGCATTTTCATAAACGCAATGATATTGGTCATCGCCCGATAGGGCATGGCCGCCGTAATATCTCCGGGAACCGCATCCCGAAGCGTGGGCGTCACATTGCTGAAGGCAAGCTCCTTTTGCCAGGTTCGCTTCCCATCCAGGATGTCCCCGTACCGCTGAACCAGAATGTGTCCCGCTCCCAGCATATTGGTGAGCTCCCCTACCTTCTGAGCATACGAGATGGGTTGATTGAAGGGCTCTGTAAAGTTGTGGCTCACCAGAATGGCAAAATTGGTGTTAGCGCTTTTGCTGTCCTTGTAGCTGTGTCCGTTTACCACTGCCAGATCATTGTCATAGTTCTCCTGGGCAACAAATCCTCCCGGATTCTGACAGAAGGTGCGTACCTTGTTTTTCCAAGGCTTGGGATAACCGATGAGCTTGCCCTCATACAACACCCGGTTTACCTTCTCCATGATCTCGTTGCGGCATTCTACCCGCACACCGATATCTACCGTTCCCGGTCTGTGGGCAATTTGGTGTTCCGCACACAGTTTCTCCAGCCAGTCTGCACCCCGGCGTCCCGTAGCAATAACAACAGTGTCCCCTGCGATTTCCCGCGTGTACCCGCCTTCCCGGACAAGGACACCCCGACAGACATTGTTCTCTAACAAAATATCCTCACAGGCGGCGCCAAACAGCATTTCTACCCCCTGCTCCGCCAGCCACAGCTGAATCTCATGATACAACTTCTGGGCCTTCTCCGTTCCCAAGTGACGGATGGGACAGTCTACCAGCTTCAGTCCCGCCTGTATCGCGTTCTTGCGAATTTCTTTGATCTCTTCTCCGTCTCCCACGCCCTCCACGCGGGGATCCGCGCCAAATTCCAAATAGATCCCGTCTGTATATCGAATCAGTTCCTGGGCCTTCATAGCGCCGATCAGCTCGGGCAGATCCCCTCCCACTTCGCAGGAAAGACTCAGCTTTCCGTCAGAAAAAGCACCCGCTCCGGAAAACCCTGTCGTGATATCGCAACCATCCTCGCAGTGAATGCATTGTCCTACATCCGCCTTAGGGCAGTGACGCTTTTCCACCGGCTTGCCTTTTTCCACCAAAAGGATCTTTTTGCGGCTTTTCTTTTTCTTCAGCTCCAATGCCGTAAAAATACCGGCAGGACCTGCGCCGACAATGATCAGATCATACTTCATGCAGACACCACCTCTTTCCATTTGTCTCAGCCTACAGTAAAAGAAACCGGGACCCCCGGTTTCGCTCTTTTTTTATTGTAACACAGGGAACATTCTGTGTCAAGCCGGCGGGCGGCTTGATTTTTGCGTTGGTTTGTGGCATAATATAGAAAAGATTATACAGTATTTTATATTAACCGAAAAAGAGGAAAGTCCCATATGAATATAGCAATTCTCGGAGGAGGCACCTGGGGTGTCGCCCTGGCAAAACTCCTCTCGGAGAACGGGCACTGCGTCCGCGTTTGGTCCGCTCTGCCCAAGGAAATCGAAACCCTTTCAAAAACACATACCCATCCCAATCTGCCCGGCGTAGCGCTCCCAAGAGCGATTCAGTTTACAACAAACATGGAGCGTGCCATGACGGATGCCGAGTATGTGGTATTTGCGGTCGCCTCCGCCTATGTCCGGGAAACTGCCGCCGCCGCCGCGGCCTATCTTCCGAACGACGCAATCGTGATCGACGTGGCAAAGGGCCTGGAGCGGGGTACCCAACGCACAATGACACAAGTGATCGCAGAAGTTCTGGCAGCAGCCGGCAAGAAGGTCACAGGCCGCCTCGTAGCACTTTCCGGACCCACCCATGCAGAGGAAGTAGCCCGCAATATCCCCACCTCCATCGTTTCTGCCTGTGCGGATGAAGAGACCGCCAGAGCCGCAGCGCAGCTCTTTATGAATTCCTGTATGCGGGTCTATACCAACACAGACGTACTGGGCGTCGAACTGTGCGGTGCGCTGAAAAACATCATCGCCCTTGCCGCCGGAATGCTCCGGGGCATGGGAATGGGGGACAACACAAACGCCATGCTTATCACCCGCGGCATTGCAGAGATCACCCGAATGGGACTTTCCCTGGGATGCAAGCGCCGCACTTTCAGCGGTCTGGCCGGAATTGGAGACCTGATCGTCACCTGCACCTCGGTCCACAGCCGAAACTACCGCTGCGGAGAGCTGATCGGACAGGGTATGTCCTACAAGGAAGCATCCAAAAAAATCGGTATGGTTGTGGAGGGCTACTACGCCCTGGAAGCTGCCATGGAGCTGTCCCGCAACCTGCAGGTAGATATGCCCATCGTTTCAGCGGTATACGACGTGGTAAAAAATGGTCGGGATCCAAGGGAGACAATGGATGCACTGATGCAGCGGGAAATGAAATCCGAGCTGGATACGTAACCCATTTCAATCGGCAATGTAAAAACGGCGTCATAAGACGCCGTTTTTTCCTATCATTGGGGCAAAAGACTCCCCAGCCAGACTTGAGGCATTCAGCCCAAGGAGCTCCACACAGGTCTTTCCCAGATCCGCAAAGCTCTTGCGCGTTTCCAGCGGGATCGCCCGGATCCCTGGCCCTGCAAGCAGCACCGGCACATACTCTCTGGTGTGATCTGTCCCAATATGGCTGGGATCACAACCGTGGTCCGCCGTAACAATCATGCAGTCCTCCGCCCCCAGCTTTCCGTACAGTCGTTCCAAAAAGCGGTCCATTTCCATGACCGCCCGGGCATATCCCACGATATCCCGCCGATGTCCGTATTTCATATCAAAATCCACCAGGTTCACAAAGCAAAGCCCTGCAAACGCCTGGCGAAATATCTCCAGCGTCTTTTCCATGCCGTCGGTATTCCCTGTCGTGTGTATCTCCTGTGTGATCCCCCGATGGGCAAAAATATCCCCGATTTTTCCGATGCCGATAACCTCCATTCCGGACCCGGCAATGATGTCGCACATGGTCTCTCCCGGCGGTTTTTGGGCATAATCTCTCCGATTGGCCGTCCGCTGGAAATCCGGCCACTGTCCAACAAACGGCCTGGCAATTACTCTGCCCACTGCATGGGGACCTGTGAGCAGCCGCCGGGCCGTCTCACAGTATTTGTACAGCTCCTCCACAGGAACAACCTCTTCGTGGGCAGCAATCTGAAACACACTGTCCGCCGAGGTGTACACAATCAGCTTTCCGGTTTCCATATGCGCCCTGCCGTACTCCCGAATCACCTGCGTCCCGGAGTATGGCAGATTGCACAGCCACCCCCTGCCCCAGGCAGCACTGATCCGGTCCAAAAGCTCCAGGGGAAATCCGTGGGGATAAGTAGGCATTTTCGTTTTGGAAATCAATCCGGCGATTTCCCAATGCCCTGTCACTGTATCCTTTCCCGGGGACACCTCCCGCATCCGTCCGTATGCGCCAATGGGTACTTGTGTGCAGGGGCGTCCCTTTGGCACTCCTTCCAAATTTCCAATTCCCATACGGGTAAGAAAAGGCGCTGAAAAATCTGCAACCCTGCAAAGCGCCCCATACGTGTCGCTTCCCCTGTCATCCCCGTCTCCATTTGTATACCGGCCTGCATCCGGGGCTGCGCCTACGCCCATGCTGTCCGCCACAATTAAAAATATTCTTTTCACTGCAAAATCCCTATTCCTTATGCCCTTTTTCTTATAGTATCACCACTTCTCCCGTCCGTCAAGTTTTCCTGCCATGAAAATCCCCCGTTTCCAAAAATTTATCGTACCATTTTTCGTACCGCCGCATTATAATATTAGTAGTAACCAAAGCGGCATAGGAATGTTCGGGAGTATCCCTCAAAAAAACGGATTGCGCCGGCCGGCGCTGAAAGGCACGTGAGATTTATGGAAGTAATTATGATAAGCGGTGAAAAGCTGAAGGTGATGCTGTCCTCAGCGGATATGGAGCACTATGCGATCAGCTGCGACACGCTGAGCAGCGGGAATGCCCAGTCCCGGTGCGCATTCCGGCAAATTTTAGAGGACGCCCGGGGCCAATGCGGATTCGATGCAGCCGGTGCAAGAGTATTTGTTCAGGTTTTCCCCTCAAAAGAAGGAGGCTGCGAAATGTTTGTGACCAAGCTGGGGGATTGCAGCAAAATCAATCTTCAATCCCAGTCCGGCAATAAGAAGTTTTTTTATGCATATAGCTTTGACTGCCTAAACAAGCTGTTGGAAGCATGCGCTGCCATACAGCGCCTGCAATATGGAGAGGAAAGTCTCGCCTATGCGGACACCAGAAAAAAGCGGTACTTTCTAACCCTGGAAACAGATATCCCCAATCTGTCAGAATTCGGCGGCAGGAAATGCCGCAGCAATGTACGATATTACATAGCAGAACATTGCAAGCTGATTTGCTCCGGAGCGGTGGGGCGTCTCGCTGACCTGGCGTAAAAGCCATAGAGAAAAAGACTCTCTTCCCCAAAGAGAGTTTTTTCTTTTGAAAAAGCACCCCTGCAAAAACTACTGCAAATTTGTGTAAAAAAATCAAGATACCTCTTGACAAATAATACTATGTGTTGTATAGTATATTGCAAAGGGAGGTATTCACATGGATATGCAGTTAAAACGCGGTCTGCTGGACGTATGTGTCCTGGCCGCAATTAAAAAGGAGGACTCTTACGGATACAAGATCATTAAGGACATCAAGCCCTACGTAGAAATCTCGGAATCGACGCTGTATCCAATTCTCAGAAGACTGGAAAACGCCAGTCAACTGACCGTTCATTCTGCAGAACATGCGGGAAGACTGCGAAAATATTACCATATCACACCCGCCGGGCTGGAGCGGATCGCAGCCTTTCGGGAAGAGTGGAAGGAAATACTTTCAATTTATCAATTTGTAACAAGGGAGGAGAATGAAAATGCATAAACAGAATTTTCTCGCCGCACTGCAGGATGCACTGTACGGACTGCCACAAAGCGACATCAATCAGTCCGTAGAATATTACAGCGAGATCATTGACGATCAGATAGAAGACGGAATCCGCGAAGAAGAGGCGGTAGCTTCCCTGGGCTCTCCGGACGCTGTCGCAAAGCAAATTCTTTTGGATATCGCCCTTCCCAAACTGGTAAAAGCAAAGGTGCGTCCTTCTCATACACTGCACGCCTGGGAGATCCTTCTGCTTGTTCTGGGTGCTCCTGTATGGGCATCCCTGCTGCTGGCAGCAGCCGCCGTGCTGTTTTCGCTGTATATTACAATCTGGGCGGTCATTGTTTCCCTGTATGCAGTGGAATTGTCCTTTGGGCTGGGCGCCTTGTTTGGTCTCGTCCAGGGAGGGATTTTTATGGGTACAGGAAATATTCCCGCCGGCGTATTTTACATGGGGGCCGCCATCGCCTGTTTTGGGCTTGCGATCCTGCTGTTCTTCGGATTCAATAAAGCTACTGCCGGTCTGATCGCCGTAAGTCGGCGGTTTGTCCTATGGATCAAATCCCTGTTCCTGAAAAGGAGGAAAGCACAATGAAAAAAAGCAAAAAAATCTGGATCATCCTCGCATCTGCCTGCATCATCCTGGGCTGCGCTGCCGCCGGCGCGGCAGCAGCATATGTGGGATTTGATTTTACGACGTTCAACTCTGTCCAACTGGACAAAAAAACGTATACCATAACAGAATCCTTCGAGAATATCGAACTGCAGTCCGCCGGTTGCGACGTCGTTTTGCTTCCTGCCAAAAAGGACACTTGTGAAATTGTATGTGCCGAAAGCGATGCGATCACCCACAATGTCTCCGTAGAAAACGATACGCTGAAAATCGTCCGAACGGATACGCGCAAATGGTATGAAAAAATCGGCGTTTTCTTCGGCACATCCAACATTACCGTTTGTATATACCTGCCTGAAAAGACATACGACATCCTGCGCATATCCAGCGAAGAGGGCAATATCGCTTTAACAGGCAGTCTGAGCCTCAACAAGGCGGAACTGAACGCCTCCAGTGGAGATATAACCGTAAAAAATACCATAGCAAAAGAAAAGCTATTCGTAAAATCCACCAGTGGAAATGTGTCTTTGGAAAGCTGTGACAGCAAGGACATCGTCATTGAAACCACCAGCGGGGATGTAAACGGCTCCCTGCGCAGTGAAAAAAATTTTGCAGCCACTACCAAAAGCGGCGATACCTCCCTGCCGGACAGCCGTTCTTCGTCTCAAACATGTACGGTCAGCACGACCAGCGGAGATATCCGCTTTGCCATCGAATAAATGAAAAGGAAGGCTTCTCCCGGAGAAGCCTTCCTTTTTCTCTTATAAAATCACCGACTTGTGCCGGGACACATGACAATTGATGTTTACCGCCACCGGAAGCCCGGCAATATGAGTAGGCGCAGAATTGACGCGCACCGCCAGCGCCGTAGTGTCCCCTCCAAAGCCCTGAGGTCCGATCCCCGTCTCGTTGATTGCACAGAGCAGTTTTTCCTCTAACTGTCTGTAGCGAGCATCCTCCGCAGGGGTATCCCGCAAAAGCGCCGCTTTTGCGAGCAATGCAACACCTTCAAAATTTGCACCGATCCCTACGCCTACCACGATCGGCGGGCACGGATTCGCGCCGGCATGCAGTACACTGTCTACTACAAACTGAATAATATCCCGTTCTGTAGCAGAGGGAGTAAACATTTTGATCGTACTCATGTTTTCGCTGCCAAACCCTTTGGGTGCGGCAGTCAATCGGATAGATCCATCCAGCTTCGGATCCCTCGAAAAGAAAACACGCAAGGCGGCAGGAGTATTGTCTTCCGTATTGGTCCGGTCGTACAGAGGATCCCGTACAATCGATTTGCGCAGGCTGCCTTCTACATATGCCCGGCGCACACCCTCGTTTACTGCGTCCTCCAGAACAGCATCTATATATACACCGCGCCCGATCTCGCAAAAGAGCACGGCCATCCCGGTATCCTGACAGATGGGCACATCCAGTTCGTCTGCCGCTGCGATATTTTCTTCCAGCGTGTCCAAAACGCCCCGGGCGACCGGATCCCGCTCCCGGGATTTTGCCTCGGAAATGAGGTGGCAGACAGCGGGAGGCAACCGGTAATTTGCTTCAATAAAAAGTGCACGCACGGCATCCGAAATGGCGGCGTGATCTATTACACGCACAGAGCCTTCGCCCATCTGTATATATTTTTTTTCACATCCCATTTTTCTTTCTTTGTCTCACTCCGCATCAGTCGTACAGATTGTTGTAGAAAATGATCTCTTCCGGCAAGCGCAGGTTTAACTTTTCCTTTGCGATATCAATGATGTACTCCTCATCCATGGGTGCATCGACCTGGTTTTTCAACTCGTCCCGCTCCTCTTCCAGAGCGCCGACTTCCGCTTTCAGCGTATCCCGCTTGGTGCGTTCCTCATTGATAGTAAGCTGCAAATATACAATGGATACTACTGCAAAGGTGGCCAGTGCAAAAATGGCCAGCTTGACAAATACGCCTGTATTTTTTCTTTCCATAGTTATGCCTCCACCTTTTCAACTTCACCGGCACCATCAAGTAAACCGAATCGTTTTTGCCCATCCTCTTTTCATTTTCTCCGTCTGGCGAATGCGCCGCCTGCGCAAGACAAATGCCCATACCGGAGAAAACAACAGTCTAAACCGGCGGCCAATCCAGAGGAAAGGCTGCGTAAACAAATAAACCATACAGCCACCGATTCCCCGCAACACCGCTACAATATACCCGGACAGGTGCAGCACAAGCCTTCCCACACTGTGATAATATACAAGAAGTCCCAAAGCACTTCCCAGAAGCAGATACCATCGGAAGCGGCCGTTGTTCAGCGCATACAAAAACACACAAAAGCACGTGCCGGTACAAAGTCCATAAAGAATATCCAGAAAGTGGATAAAAACAAATTCCGATACAGCTCCCCTTCCGATTTTTCCCAGATGTCTGCTGGGCAGACGTCCGATCCAGGCTATGTGCCGTGCATGGACTGGAGTAATCCCTATCAGCATCCGCGTGATGCGCAGTACGTCATACAACACACCGAAAAACAGTCCCAGCACCAATGCATACAGTGTAATCTGCAGCTGATATAAAATTACAATAAATTGCATCAGCCCAAAAACCGGCGCAGAAAGCCGCCTTTCTGGCCAGGTGCCTTCCCGTAATAACAAAGGGAATTCACCATACCGGTAATACAGATGTGTCCCGTCTCCGAGCTAAAGCTGTCGATTTTCAAATCTGTACCATCTATCGCGATCATACCACCGCCATAGGTCATCTCCACAGAAGTGTCGGAAAAAGCTGAGACATCTGAAATTCCTGTCATTTCCAGCTTTTTGCGATCATACAGAAAAACATTCTGTACCTGCGTCATATCCTCGTTCATATTTTCCCTCCTACCCTTTCGCCTGTCAGTATAGGCTATGTGGGGGAAGAAAAAAATATGTCAGCCCTCTATGATTTCATACATGGAAGTGGCATCTCCCTTTGCCACGTGCTCCCGTACATCCAAAACGCGAAACCGCAGCACGCGCTCCCCAAAGGTAATTTCCACCACGTCCCCGGACTTCACATCATAGGACGCCTTTGCCCGGCGGCCGTTTACCTGCACGTGATCGTTGTCACAGGCCGCATTGGCCACAGTGCGGCGTTTGATTACCCGGGACACCTTCAAAAATTTATCGAGTCTCATCAAATGTGTGGATTCCTTTTACAGTATTTTTCCTGCTCCCCTGTCTGCGCCCCCATAGGAGAAACAGCCCCGATTTACATCGGAGCTGCCGCAAGTCGTGCAAAATTAGCCGTTTACCTTATCCTTCAGTGCCTTGCCTGCAGAAAAGGAAGGATATTTAGATGCGGGGATTTTGATTTCTGCGCCTGTAGCAGGGTTGCGACCAGTACGAGCAGCTCTATTTTTTACTTCAAAACTGCCGAAGCCGATGATCTGGATCTTTTCGCCTGCGACGAGCGCATCTTCCATTGCCTCAAAAACAGCTGCAACGGCTGCGTCAGCATCTTTCTTCTTCAGACCCGTTTTGGTTGCCACTACATCGATCAGTTGCGTCTTATTCATTTTCTGAATCCTTTCATCTTTAAGTTTCCGAAAGCTTTGCTTAGCAACGCATTTCTTGGGGTTAGTATATCACCTTTTTTCAGTATTGACAAGGGTTTTTTTGAATTTTCTTCCTAAAACCACTGAAATTCCGGAGTTTTTCTGCCTTTTGATCCAATTTTGCAGCATTCTCATTCCATATTTTTCAGGAATGCATCGCACCGGTGCGACAGGGCAGCTTCTAAATCAACACCAGCCAGTTCCGCCGCCGCACACAGCGCAAAGACCGTATCTGCCAGAGTCTCGCGGATGTCCTCCTTTTGCACAGCGCCTTCGAGACACTTTCGCCCCGCATTGAGCGCATCCTCTTTGGATCCATATCCGACAGAAAGCTTCTTACGTGCCTTGCCCTGAATCTTCTGTGCACGCATCAGCGCAGGCAGACAGGGCGGTACCCTGTGCAGGGCCTGGGACACACTTTTAATTTGCTTTTCCTTCGATTTAATCTCTTCCCAATTTTGAATCACCGCTTCACTGTCAGCTGCCTTCTCCTCTTCAAAGACGTGGGGGTGACGATGAATCATTTTTTCCGTAATATCCTGTATCACATCGTCTATGGTAAAGGTTCCCTTTTCTTCCTCAATACGGGCATGGAACATCACTTGAAACAAAAGATCTCCCAGTTCCTCCCGCAAAAGTGTCGTATTTTTTGTGTCAATGGCCTCTACCACCTCATAAGTTTCCTCAATCAAACACTTTCGAATGCTTTCGTGGGTCTGTTCCCTGTCCCAGGGACAGCCCTCCTCTCCCCGCAGAATCTCCATAACGGATCGCAGAGACGTAAAGTTATGTATCTTTTCCCTTTTAAGTTCCTGTTTGTTTTTCATCTTTTCATCCTTATTTTACCAATTTCATCTTGTGCAGCAGCCTGTAAAGCCGCTCCCCTTTTGGAAGAAGCTTTACATCTTCTCCGGAGACGCCCCGGATCAGGAAAATCAGCACTAAATACACCAAAGCCGCCAGACAAATTGCTGCAAAGGTCGCAATTTTGTCCCCAATATATCCGTGTAAAAGCGCATAGGAGAAGAAGGCCGCAGCCGCACATGCGATACCCGCCAGAAGCGGCTTTCCAAACAAGCCGGACAATTTGGGCATCACCCCTACGTGCTTATGCACAAAATACAAATTCATGATCGTTACAGTCAGGTAACACAAAAACGTAGAAATGGGCGTTCCCTTCATACCAATAAACTGAATGAGGAAAAAATTGGTGACAATCTTCACACACGCGCCGGTAAGCATGGAGATCAGCGGTTTGCGCTCATGCCCATTGGCCTGCAAAATCGCATTGGTTACAGACAGGATGCAAATGAAAGCTGTAGACGGCGCCAATAGCGTGAGAAGGGGTGTAGCCAGTTCCACAGAACTCGCCCGGTAAAACAAACTTAAGATCGGACGAGATAAAGTCGCAAGTCCAAGACCGCAGGGAATGCCAATAAGCATGGATACCCGCATGGAGGATTCCATTACCAGACGACACCGCTCATGGTCCCCTCTCTTTTTAGCCGCAGAAAGCAGCGGTACAATGGAATACGATATGGGATAGATAAGTACCGGCGGCAAATTGAACATGGGAACCGCCAGGGATGTATAGTTTCCGTAAAGGGAAGTCGCCGCCTCCTGGGTAAGCCCGGTGGACTGAAGCAGCTGCTGCACAATCGCCGTATCGATCAGATTGGTAAGGCTCATCACGGAGGCGCTGACAGTAATAGGCAGCGCCACGATCACCAGGCGTTTCAACAGCGTCCGCTGGGGCAGGACAGTATCATCTATTCCGGACACTGCCACATATTCTGCATCATACTGTTTTTCCTTGAAGAAAAGCTTGGAAAAAGTGAGGAACATCATTCCCAGAGCTGCACCGATTGTAAGCCCCACCGCCGCATAAGCGGCCACAATGTAAATGGGCTGCTCCATGCGGATTGCATACAAGGCCAGCGTAATCCCTACGCCAAGCTTGCATACCGCCTCGATCAGTTGGGAAACCGCTGTGGGAAACATGGACTGATAGCCCTGGAAATACCCCCGCAGCGCGCTGGATATGCAAATGAAGAAAAGGGTCGGCGCCAGTGCCATAATGCAGTATTTGGTGTTTGCCGCACCGATCAGGGAGGAAAAAGGGCCCGCTCCAAGGAGCATCACCAACATGCCTACAACCCCAATCAAAAAGAAGAGCGCCAGAGACACGTGCAAAACCCGCTTCACCTGCCGGATTCTTCCTGCGGCCCTGCTCTCCGCCACCATAATGGAAACCGCTGTGGGCAGACCCGCTGTAGAGATCATATACAAAAACGTATAAATCGTATATGCGGAATTGTAATACCCCATGCCGTCGTCTCCCACGATATGGTTCATGGGGATCTTAAACATAAGGCCAATGGCTTTCACGATCAAATTGGTGATTGTCAGGATCAAGACACCGGAAAAAAACAGCTTGGAACTGTTGTGCAGTTTTTCTCCTCTCCCGCTGTTTCTCCCGGATTGAATTTTCCCCTCCATAGTATCCCTCACAATATAGCTGTGCCTTCCCTTGCCTTTGCCAAGCAATGCGTGAAAAGGTGTATTTGAGGCCGGCTCCCCATTTTTCACGCCGAGTTAAATAATAAATTCTCTGAAAACAGATCCCATAGGGATCATAGACACGTCAATGGCGCTCTCGGAAAGTCGCCGAAGCCGCCCCCGCAAATCCTGTATTTGCAAAGAATGCGCTGCCCCGTCCGGATAATCATCGGTAATACGCAAAAAGTATCTTCCAATGAGAAAAACCTCATAGGGCAGCATGGAATCGATCACATAATCACAGTCTTTCACATAGGGAAAAATGTTCTTTTCCTCATTTTCCCGCACCGAATCCCATAGCGACATGGTATATTCCGGCGCAGAATCCCTGTGATAAAAGTCCCGGACGATTCTGCGCATAAGGCGGATCTCGTTTTTATCAAAAACAGTTCCGCATATATTGGCTCCGTGGGCAACGCTGATATAAATGCTCTTAAATCCAAAGGGACGCAGGATCTCTGTAATTTGCGGATAAATTGCCTGGATCCCCTCGAATACATAAATATCCCTCGCATCCGGTTTATATTCCGTATAAGCGACACGTCTGCGCTGCGAAAAATCAAAGGTAGGCAGCAGAACAGGCTCTCCTGCCGCAATGGCAGACACAGTTCTGGCAAAATATACAAGATCCAAAGAGTCGGCCCCTTCAAAATTCTGGATGCCCTGCCGCTTCATCTCTTCGCTGTCCAAATAAAAATCATCGATGGACAATACTCTTGCACGACGCCCGGCTCGTTCCAGGTCTCCCGTCAGCTTCGCTGCCGTGGTGGTCTTTCCGGAGCAGGACGGCCCGGAAAGCGTCACGCAGCGCAGTTCTGGACTTTTTGCAATTTCCTCCGAAACCTGCCGAAGGAAGCTTTCAAACCGCTCTTCACACGCATTGCAAAAGGCGGATGCCTCTTTTTCTGTTTTATATATACGATCAATTACAATCATAAATGCTTTTTCATCTCTCCTGAATTCTTGTAAAAATCTGCCGCAGTTGCATACAGCCTCTCTCCTCTGCCGCCGGTGTTCCACTCCGACAGGTATTCATACGGATATTTTTTCTCCGGCAGCCGCAGGATATTCTTTCTGTCCCCCGAGTGGGACACAAGCTTTGTCATGGCAGACGCACCTGCACCAAAAATAGAATGGATTTCCTCCATCATGTAAATGTTGTACAGACACGGATGACCGGGCATCATGTATCCCGTGTTCTCTAAATTTGCCGCTGTGTTTTTTTGTCGATATAAATAATATGGAGCGTAACCGGCACGCCGTGCCGCTGCCACAGAAGCACTTACAGCCGCTGTCGTCTCCTCATCCCGGATCCGGTAAAGCTCTCTTGCCTCTCTTGTGAGGGCCGCACCCCGTTTCACATAAAAGGTATGCACCGTCAAATTTTCCGGTGCAAGAGACAATACCCGATCCAGAGAGCGAACAAAGCACTCCCGGCTCTCCCCCGGCAGTCCGGCGATCAGATCCACATTGATATCCCGAATCCCGCTGTCTCTGGCATCCTGGTATGCCCGATAAAAGTCCGCCGCCGTATGCTTTCTGCCTATGGAAGCTAAAACTTCATCAGACAGCGTCTGGGGATTTACGCTGATTCTGGTTACACCCCGACGTGCGCACACCGCCAGCTTCGTCCCGTTGATGGTATCCGGCCGGCCGGCCTCCAGAGTAAACTCCTGCAAGCGGGAAACATCCCAGCACTCTCCCACAGTCGCAAGAAGCGTGTCCAACTGTCCGGCATCCAAAATGGTGGGGGTTCCGCCGCCGATGTATACCGTGGCTACTGTAAGTCCCAGCCGCCGAATGGTGTCAAACACACTGCGTACCTGCGCACACAGCCTGGAAAGATATTCAGGAATTAAAGAGAGCAGGCGCGCGGAAGTAAAGGATACAAAGGAGCAGTACGCGCACCGGGATGGGCAGAATGGGATCGCAATGTACACGCTGCACATCCTTTGTACATCCTCTGTGATCAGCGGGCGCGTATTGCACGCTGTCTCTACCGCCAGCCGCGCCTTGTCCTCCTGACAGAAAAATTCTCTGCAAAGGCGCTGCACCACTGCCCTGGGAGAGGTCTCTCTGTCCAGCATATTCAGCACCATGCTCACCGGCCGCACACCGGTGAGCATCCCCCAAGGAGGCGTGGCGCCGCTGTACTGCCCGCCGGCCAGGAGCATGGCGCCCCCCGCCGCCGTCTTGCACCGCATTTCTCTGGAAAGATGCGCTGCCGTATCAGGGGGTACTGTATACGAAGCAACATAGTTTCCTTCCGGCGTACCAATCGACGCACGCCCGCATACCTGCGTGTCCTCTTCTGTCACAGACAGTTCCACGCAAACGCCTGAGTCATCCCCCTCCCTCGGAAATTTCGCTCCCGGAAAAAACAGCAACGCCAGCGTTTCTGCGAAGTATCGGCTGACAGGACCATTTGTAATCAACTTCATATGCTTCGCTCTCCCCGCAGCACCCTGCTGTCCACGGGAATGGTTACAGGGCCGTCGTTTACCAGGGAAACCTGCATGTGGGAGCGGAATTTTCCCCGGCAGACCGCCGGTACAAGAGGTGTGATATATTCACAAAAATATGTGAACAGTTCTTCTGCCCGTTCCGGCGGTACGCTGGAAAAGAAATCCGGCCGGTTGCCTTTTTTGTAGGAAGCATGCAGAGTAAAATTGGGCACTACCATCACAGAGCCGTTTATTTCTCCGATGGAACAGTTCATTTTACCAGCTGCATCCTGAAATACCCGCAGCTTTGCAATTTTCTCCGCCAGCAGCCTGGCATCTTCCTCAGTATCTTCTCGGGATACTCCAAGCAGAATCAAAAATCCTTGCCCACACTGGGAATATGGCTTTCCATCCGCAACAACCGATGCAGAAAGAATTCTTTGTAATATGGCCAACATTTCAGTTAAATCCTCGGATCACCGTATTTACATGGGGGACTGTTTTCAGTTTGGAAACAACCGAGTGAAAATGCCCCGTATCCTTGCAGGTAAATTTCACATTGATGATCACACCGTCGTCCCCGTGCTTTCTGGTGTTGATCTGCAAAATAGACACCCGCATCTCCGCCAGTGCCGTCGTAACGCCGGCAATGACGGAAATGTCGTCGTCTGCAAAAATCTGAATCATGGCTTCAAACACGCCATGCTCCTGATGGATCTCCTCCATATCCCACTCAGCACGCACCCAGCGGTGAAAGAATTCGTCTCCCTTCATACCCGCCAGCACATTGGGACAGTCCCGCTTGTGTATGGAAACCCCGTATCCTTTGGTAATAAATCCGATAATTGAATCTCCCGGGAGAGGGTTGCAGCACTTGGCAAACTTGACGGCACAGCCCCGCTCTCCATCCACAATGATCCCGCCGGATTTTCCGGATACAGGAGAGGGAACGGTTTTGACGTGCTCCGCCTCCAAAACCGGCTCCGGTTCCTCCGGCCGGATCAGTTTTTCCGCCTCTTCCCGGAGCTTGGGCACGACCTTTCCCACCGGCATGCCGCCATATCCTATGGTGTTGCACAGATCCTCGGCACTCTGCATACCCAACCTTCTGGCAACATTGGCAATGATCTCCGACCGCTGGGCCTCCGTGGCACCTCTGGAAATTCGCTGAAGCTCCCGGTCCAGTTCCCCGCGCCCGATCTGGATATTCTCACTTCGCCTTTCCCGTTTGAACCACTGACGGATTTTGTTGCGCGCTTCTCCCGTGCGTACAATCTTCAACCAGTCCCGACTGGGCCCCTTGGAGGCTGCGGAAGTAATGATTTCCACAATTTCCCCGTTTTGCGGACACTTGTCAATGGGCGCGATCATACCGTTGATCTTCGCCCCCACCATTTTATTGCCGATCTCCGAATGGATCGCATAGGCAAAATCGATCAGTGTGGACCCCTGTGGCAGCGCGATCACGTCTCCCTTTGGAGTAAAAACAAATGTCTCATCGTGAAATATGTCGATTTTCAGCGAATGCATGAAGTCGTCCGGATCAATCGTCTCGTTTTCCGTATCGATGAGCTTGGAGATCCAAGCAAGCTTGTTGTCCATGTCTTCCTTGCTCTGCGCGCCAGTCTTGTACTTCCAGTGGGCTGCAACACCGTATTCCGCCACATGGTGCATTTCCCTGGTGCGGATCTGCACTTCAAAGGGGATCCCCTCCCGGCCGATTACAGTGGTGTGCAGCGATTGATACATGTTGGGTTTGGGCGTGGAAATATAATCCTTGAACCGTCCCGGCATGCTTTTATACATCTCGTGAATGATCCCCAGTGCCGTATAGCATTCCAATTCTGTCTCCACAATGATCCGCAGCGCGTAAAAATCGTAGATTTCGTCAAATTCCTTGGACTGATTGAACATTTTCCGGTAAATGCTGTACACCGTCTTGACGCGCCCCTCAAGGGTGAAGTGGATATTGTATTTCTCCAGATGCGCCGAAACATTGGCTCGGACGTTTTCGATAAAATTTCGATTCTGACCGTATTTCTCCTCAATATGGCGGCTGACCTCCGCATATCCGATGGGGTCCAGATAAGACAGCGCCAGATTCTCCAACTCCTGTTTGATGCGCTGGATACCCAGTCGGTGCGCAAGAGGCGCGTACACGTGCATTGTCTCCAAAGCGGTAGTTCTGCGCTTGTTTTCCGGCTTTGCGTCCAGTGTGCGCATGTTGTGCAGCCGGTCACAGAGCTTGATAAAAATCACCCGGATATCCTTAGACATGGCAAGAAGCATCCTCCGGATGTTTTCCATCTGTGCTTCTTCCTTGTCCTCAATGTTCAAATCCACCATTTTGGTCAGCCCGCTGACCAGCATGGCCACATCCGATCCAAACAGCTTTTCAACAGTGGCAATGTCTGTCTTGTCCGAGCAGTCCTCAATGGTATCGTGTAAAAACGCCGCACAGATGGAATCTGTATCCAGCCCCAGCGCCGCCACAATTTCTGCAACAGCAACCGGATGGACAATATAGGGCTCCCCGCTGTTGCGAAATTGCCCCTCGTGCAGCTGGGCCGCATACTGATACGCCTTTATGATTTTGTCCGTATCGTATTTCTTTCCGCTGGACTTCAACATACCAAGCAAATTCTTGATATCGTCCGTTCCTCTTTCTTTATCCTTTGTGTTTTCCATACAAAATTACGCTTTCTCCGCAGTGCATACCGCCCGCAATTTTTTCAGAACACTGGATTTGTTCAAATCCGCTTTTGTCTTTACATATATGTACCGAAAGCGGTAGATATCCCGTGCTTTTTCTATCTTTTCCACTCCCAGGATGTTCAGCTCCTGAAACACCCGGAGAATATATTTCACCTTCACATACCGCATTGTTCGCCCCCCGCTGTGTAAAAGATTGCACAGCGCACGCACGCTGAAAGTATCCTGACCCATCCGCAGTTCCCGCCGGATCAGTTGGTATAACACCCCAAAATCCTCTCTGGAGGGCACAATGCTGGCCGCTTCTTCCGGCGACAGGCGCAACCCCGGCGCGCCATCCCGGATCGCCCTGTATAAAGTACATTCTTTTTCATATACCTGCGCACTTTCATCACACAGCCGTATGTCCTTCACAATCAACTGCAGACTTTTTACGTTTTGATATTCGTTGATATTCAGTTGAAACAAGACATCTACACAATCCCCTTCATAGAGATCCAGTTCCTCCGGCGTCCTTCTGAAAAACATCGCCGTGATCACCAGCGCATCTTTGGAAAGAGTCATTTTCACATGCTTGCCGCCACCCACACCGGAAAGAGCAGCCAGCCGCACGCTTTGCATCACAAACAGGGGCACCGGATTGGAAACTCCAAAAGGCTCCAGCCGATACAGCTCTGCCGCCTGGGTCATATGCACATCGGAAGGGATCAGCTCACATTCCGCTTCCAGGACCTGTACAAGCTCCCGCTCGGCAAAACATCCTCGGGCATAGTCGTTGATCCGCCTGCGAAACAGAGGAAGCATCTCCCGCTGGATCGTCAATCCGGCAGCCAGTTCATGCCCCCCGTACTTGATGAGCAAATCTGCGCAGTGGGCCAGCGCGTCTACCAGGTTCATTCCCTTGATGCTTCTGCCGCTTCCCTTTCCTATTTCTCCCCCTTCGGTCTCTCCGTGGTCAAAGGAGATCAGAATACAGGGCTTGCCGTACTTTTCGGCAATTCTGGAGGCCACGATACCGATGATCCCGTGATTCCACCTTTCATCTGCCAGAACGATCACCGGTTCAAAGGCATAGTCTGCATCTTCCTCAATGCGGGCAAAGGCTTCCTCCGTGATTTTATTTTCCTCCAGCTGCCGCTCCTGATTGATCCTGCACAGTTCCTCTGCAAGCGCCTGTGCCCGGCTCGGCTCCTTTGACAAAAGAAGCTCTACCGCAATGGAGGCACTGCGGATCCTTCCGGCAGCATTCAGACGGGGCGCAAGCGTGTAGCCGATAAATCCGGAAGTGATCTTTCGCTTTTGACAGGGCCCTGCATCCGGACTCACAGCGTCCAGCAGTGCCGCAACAGACACTCTGGGAGAGTTCTCCATCATATGCAAACCTCTGGATACGATCAGCCGATTTTCATCCTGGAGGGGCATCACATCCGCCACCGTCCCCACAGCTACCAGATCCATATATTTATCACACACACACCGAACATTTTCCAGCACCGTCCGATCCGGATAGCGCAGGATCTCCATGGCACAGAGCAGCTTGAAAACCACGCCCACTCCGGCCAGCTCCTTGAACGGATAAGGACAGTCCGGCTGTCTGGGATTGACAACTGCAAGCGCCGCAGGCACCGTGCTGTGACATTCGTGGTGGTCGGTGACAATCAGCTCCATTCCAAGATTTTGGATCACCTCTGCCTCGTCCACAGCGGTGATCCCCGTATCTACCGTTATGATCAGATCGCATCCATTCTCCTGCAGCTGACGCAGAGAAGCCTCTGACATCCCATAGCCCTCCCGAAACCGGGAAGGTATATAATAATCCACATCGGCGCCCATCTCCGACAAATACATGTACAAAACAGATACAGACGTCACACCGTCCACATCGTAGTCTCCGTAAATGACGATTTTTTTGCCCTCTTCTGCTGCCCTGAGAATCTGCTGCGCTGCTGTTCGCATATCCTTCATCAAAAACGGATCATACAGCCGATCCGTTTTGTTTTCCAAAAAGTTCGCCGCGTCGTCTGCATCTTTACAGCCTCGGTTGATCAAAAGCTGTGCCGTGGGCAGACACAGCCCCAGCTTGCCGGCGATCTCCCGTGCGGCCGCATTTTCCTCCACCGCCCGTCGGGTCGCTTTTATATTCCAAATTGCTTTCTTTTTTGCAGACATTTTGATTTCCTCACACCGCAGCGGCGGCCCATTCTTTTCTCCGATCATACATTTCGCTTGAATCTTGCAAGGATAGCCAGTGCGACCCGCATCCCATCCACAGCAGCGCTCATAATACCGCCGGCATATCCTGCGCCTTCTCCGCAGGGATACACAAGATCGTGACCCACTGCCACCAGATCTGCCCTGCGCAAAATGCGCACCGGTGCGCTGGTACGGGTCTCAATCCCGGTAAGCGGCACATCCGGCGCATCGTAACCGATGATTTTTCTCCCAAACCGATGCAGTCCCACCTTCAACATATCCGACACAAAATCGGGCAAAAGCACATTGAAATCGGCAGGCTGTACCCTGCCGTTTCCATAGGAAGGGTCAATGCGTCCCCCATAGCCCCCCGGTTTTCCCGCGTAAAATGCACCTACACTCTGACAAGGAGCGCTGTAGTCTCCCCCACCGGCCGCAAATGCCGCCTGCTCCAGCTTCTGCTGAAACCGAATGGCGCCTGCAGGATCACCGCCAAAGTCCTGTGGAAGCACGGATACGGCAACGGCGGCGTTTCCGTTTTTCCCATCCCGGGCATGGCGGCTCATGCCGTTGGTCACTACGCCGCCGGCTTCCGAGGCAGCAGCTACGACCTCTCCGCCGGGGCACATGCAAAAGGTATATACCCCGCGCTCCCCCTGCCGCCAGGAAAGCTGATATTCACTGTGTCCCAGACGCAGCGCCAGCGCCGGATCTCCATACAGAGCCTCATCCAACTCCTCCTGAAGATGTTCTGCCCGCACACCTACGGAAAAAGGTTTTGCCTCCAGTGTGTACGCAGATCGCATCAAATAAAAATATATGTCTCTGGCACTGTGTCCGATAGCAAGAACCACCGGGCCGCAGGCGAATTTTTCTCCGTCTGCAGCAATCCACCCGTCTCCCACAGCTTCCACTTTCGTATTATACCGAATCTCTCCCCCCAGACGGCGAATCCTTCGGTCCGCGTTCTCTATCACATTCTGCAGAATATCCGTGCCCACATGGGGTTTCGCCCGCCACAGGATATCCTCCGGCGCCCCCAGTGCATACAGTGTCTCCAAAACAAAGTCGCACTTGCCATCTCCGATTCTGGTAGTAAGTTTTCCATCAGAAAATGTACCGGCGCCCCCTGCTCCAAACTGGATATTGCTCTGCAGGTTCAATCGGCCTGTACGCATAAAGTCCTCTACCGCAGCAGCCCGCTCCCGTACAGATCCGCCCTGTTCCAGCACCAACGGGCAAAGTCCTGCTCCGGCCAGGAGCAGAGAACAAAAGATACCGGCCGGACCGAATCCCACAACAACAGGACGTCCGCACATCCGCTCTTTCCCCACGGGAATCACAAGAGATTCCTCCCGGCATACTTTCACACCTTCCAATGTGGGAAGACGCCCGACATCCTCCTCAGACTGCGCCATCACAGAACAGACAAAAGTGATTTTTTTCTGATGGCGCGCATCTACAGATCTTCGCCGTATCCGAAGAGACTGCGGGCGAAACGGTATTCCCGCCGCCGTAAGTCTCCCTCTGGCGATGTCCAAAATCTCCCCATCCTGGGCAGTCACCGGTACCCGTATATTCTCTACGATGATTTTGGTACTCACTGAATAGCCACCTGTATATTATACTCACCCAATTCATACACCGTACCGGTGGGATCGTCTATAGTCACCGTCCCCTCCGCGTATACAAGTCCCATACTGCTGTGGGTGTATCCGGTCAAATCGGCAGATACGGTGATATCGTCCGCGCTCAGCGCATTCACTGCGTCCTGATCTCCCCGCACCGTAACGGCAATCGTAGAGGTGAGCACCTCATAATCCAACCCGCTGTCTACAGAAACATCAATATTTCTCACATTAAAAGTTTTGGTAATGGTTCCAATATGGCGAATGGCCACGGTCGCCGTGGCGGACTCTTCTACCAGAGTGAGGGAATCCGGCACATTGATCTGAACGATCATACTGGAATCTTCCGTAATCGCCTTTTCATCCAGCGTCGTCACCACAAGCTCTTCCATATCCGCCAACACGGCAGGGTCTCCCCGAACCGTCACCGTTTCCGGATCAATGGTAATACGGGTATTCTCTTCCGTATAATACCCGTATTTCGTGGCCGCCGTCAGCCGCAGGTCCTTGTAGCAATATACAGGGATATTCACCCGCACCTCTGTTTTGGACAGCCGCACATAGGGGTTGGTGATCACATCGCCGGACAGGCTGATCAGTTCCAGCGTACCTACCATGGAAACGGACGTTTCTATGTTCCCGGCTTCCAGGCTCACCTGGGCATAGTCGATGTCGTCCAGGATCGTTTTGGGACCGCTCACCGTGATGGTGTCCGTATCCGCCACAAGATCCCCCAGTTCATAGCTCTCCGGAATCGTCACAGAGGAAAGACGGGATCGTACCTCCACCACCGCGGAAGAACGCGCATCGATGTACAGAGAAACTGCCGACATGGAAGATTCGGTCATCGTCAGTCCTTCCGGAAGATCAAAAAACAGCGCCACTTCGTGACTGCCCGCTTGGGTAATGCCGGAAACGTCTGCCGTCACGTTGATATCCGCAATGGTATATCGCCCGATAATGCTTCTGGAACCCTTCACCTTCAAATCTACCACAGCGTCGAAGCCGCCGAACACAGACAGATTGTGTTCGTTTTCCAGAGTGGACACTCCCACCAAATTTACCGGCACATCCAAAAACTCCGATTCATAGTTGGGACTGTCTACCTCCATCACATACAACCAGAAAATAAAAGCGCAGAAAACGCAAAGAAGCATCGTGCCAATGTGCCATTTTTTCGCCTTATGTGCATTTTGTGCAGCAGCCTTTTTGCCTTTCATTCTCCGTCACTCCCCTCCGTATGGGCCTGCGTAGCCTTTCCCTTGCGTATGAACCGGAAAATTTTTCTGCCTTCTCCCGCCTTGGAAAGCGGCTCTATGAGCTCGGTGAGCCGGCTTCGCAGCGTGTCTGCATTGTATCCCCGGGACAAATGACCGTCCACCGCCAGAGAAATGATCCCCGTCTCCTCGGAAACCACCACAACGACTGCGTCGCTGTTCTCGCTGAGCCCGATTGCCGCACGGTGACGGGTCCCCAAATCCCGGTTCAAATCCGACTGATGGGTAAGAGGCAAAAGACACCCCCCTGCATAGATCCGCCCGTCCCGAAGCAGCACTGCGCCATCATGCAGTGGTGCCTTGTTGAAAAAAATGTTCCGCAAAAGGTATGCGCTGATCTGCGCATCACAGATCGTCCCTGTGGCGGCGATCTCTCCCAGCCGCGTCCCCCGTTCAAATACGATCAGGGCGCCGGTTTTTTCCGCCGCCATCTGCGAGGCGGCCGCCGACACCTCCCGGATCGCCAGCATCCAGGCGGAGCTGTCTCTCGATTCGCCGACCGTTTTCAGCCCCTTCAGAGAGCTTCCGCCCACCTTTTCCAGTGCACTGCGCATTTCCGGCTGAAAAAGCACAATCAGAGCAATCACCCCTACCTGGAAAAGGTTTTGGAAGATATACGTCATCGCATGCATACCCAAAAAATCACTGAAAATCAGAAACGCCGCAAAGAAAATGATCCCCACAGCCAGCTTTCCAGCACGCCGTTCCCTTACAAAACGGAACGCATAGTACAAAATGACCGCCACAAAAAAGATATCGATAATATCGATGATGGTTATGGACCGTATTGTTTGCAACATCCCGCTGAAAAAATCAGCAAACCAGTCTGTGATTTTCATGTTGTCACCCTGTCCCCAATCGACGGAAGTTGAAAGTGCTGCCCAAGGCAGCAAGCCTTAGTATAAGTATAGCATAAAAAGCATCTCATTTCAAACATTTATCAAATAATTTACATAAATCCAATGCCTCGTTATAAAAAAATTGGATAGATTTATTATGGAATATCTCTTTTTTTCTGACGAAAAATGTGATATACTGTTACCGTACATATCCTGGGAGGAAATATCCATGGAAATCGGCGGAGAAAAGATCACCATCATCTGCGGACACTTTGGAAGCGGCAAGACCAATGTGGCTGTCAACCTTGCCCTTTGGTATAAAAACATGCATCCCCAGGCGGATGTGGCGTTGGCAGATGTGGACATTGTAAATCCTTATTTTCGAGCTGCCGATGCAAGAGAAGATCTGACCGCCGCCGGTGTGCGTCCTGTCATTCCTCCGTTTGCCAACTCCAATGTGGATATTCCAAGCCTGCCGCCGGAGCTTTACTCTCTGTTTCGAGCAGATACAAATACTGTGTCTTTCATCGATGTAGGCGGAGATGACGGCGCCGTGGCCCTGGGCATGTACGCAGAGCAGATTCGGGCAGTAGGCTACAATATGCTGTACGTAGTAAGCTGCTACCGGCCCCTTACGGAAAAGCCGGAGGAAGCGGCAGAGCTGATGCGCATCATTGAACAGGCTTCCCATCTTAAGTGTACCGGTCTGGTAAACAACAGTTCCATCGGTGCCGAAACGACAGCAGAAGAAATTCGTGCATCGCTTCCCTATGCACATTCCTGTGCAGCAGCCTGCGGTATACCGCTGTGCTTTACCTCATATTATGAGGCATTGTTACCCGGGCTGGAAATTCCGGGAGAGGTCCTCTTTCCCATGAAAAATGTTACAAAGCAGATGTTTTAACATCGTTTGTATAGAATTTATAAATCCGAAACGGAGGGTTTCTTATGAATAAAGTTACTTTCAAAACAGACGTCTGTAAAGGCTGCGGACTGTGCGTAACTGCATGTCCTAAGAAGATTATCGCCCTTGCTACCGATGTGCTGAATCAAAAAGGCTATCATCCGGCGATGATTATTGATCAGGAAAAATGCATTGCCTGCGCCATGTGCGCATTGATGTGCCCGGACTGTGTGATTACAGTAGAGAAAGACGCGTAATTTTCAAAGTCTAAGACGGAAGAAAGGATAGAATTGACATGTCAGAAAAAGTACTTATGAAAGGGAATGAAGCTATCGCCGAAGCTGCCATCCGGTGCGGCTGTCGGTACTTCTTCGGATATCCCATCACCCCGCAAACGGAGCTTTCCGAATATTTTGCAAAAAAGATGCCCAAGGTAGGGGGACTTTGCCTGCAGGCAGAAAGCGAGGTGGCGGCAATCAATATGACTATGGGAGCCGCTGCGTCCGGCACCCGTGTAATTACCTCTTCCTCCTCTCCCGGGATTTCTCTGAAGAGCGAAGGAATCAGCTACATAGCAGGCTGTGACTTGCCCTGTGTCATTGTCAATGTGCAAAGAGGCGGTCCGGGTCTGGGCGGTATCCAGCCTTCGCAGGCAGATTATTATCAGGCAACCCGTGGCGTGGGCCATGGAGATCTGCGTTTGCTGGTACTCGCCCCCTCTTCTGTACAGGAAATGGCCCAGCTTACCAGCGAAGCCTTTGACCTGGCCGATATCTACAGAATGCCCGCCATGATCCTGGCAGACGGTGCCCTGGGGCAGATGATGGAACCTGTGGACTTCGGCGCCATTCCCCAGCGAAAGCTGCCTTCAAAGGACTGGGCAGCCTGCGGTCACGAAAACAAGCGGAAAAAGAATATTGTAAACTCTCTGTATATCGAACCCCAGGAGCTGGAAGAGATCGTAGACCGGCGGTATGAACGGTATGCAAAAGTGGAAGAAATCGAAACCCGCTGTGAGGAATATCTCACCGAGGACGCCGACGTCGTCCTGGTGGCCTTTGGTATCACCGCCCGCGTATGCAAAACGGCCGTCAACGCCGCCAGAGCAGAAGGCATAAAAGCCGGACTGATCCGCCCCATTACTCTCTGGCCCTTCCCGAAAAAGGCCATCCACGCCGCAGCCTGCAAGGCAAAAGCCATGCTGAGTGTGGAGATGTCCAAAGGGCAGATGGTAGACGATGTACGCCTGGCTGTAAATGGTAAATGCCCTGTGGAGTTTTACGGCCGCACCGGCGGCATGATCCCCACACCGGACGCCGTCCGGGAAAAAATCCGCGCCATGCTGGCACAAATGAAAGGTTGATGATTGAAAATGAAAACAGTATTTGAAAGACCTGCGGCTCTCTCCAATGTGCCGCTCCACTACTGTCCCGGCTGTACGCACGGAATCATCCACCGGCTTGTGGCAGAAGCAATGGATGAATTGGGAATCGTCGGCCAGACGATCGGCGTAGCCAGCGTAGGATGTTCTGTGTTTGCTTATAATTATTTTGAATGCGACATGGTACAGGCCGCCCACGGCCGTGCGCCCGCCGTCGCCACCGGGATCAAGCGTACCCATCCGGACAAATTCGTGTTTACATATCAGGGAGATGGGGACCTGGCCGCCATTGGCACCGCAGAAACCGTACATTCTGCAACCAGAGGCGAGAACATCACCATTATTTTCGTCAACAACGCCATTTACGGTATGACCGGCGGACAGATGGCCCCCACTACCCTGCCCGGCCAGGTGACTACCACCTCTCCCTATGGGAGAGACCGCTCTATTCAGGGCAATCCCATTCGCATCTGCGAGATGCTGTCCACATTGGACGGCGTAGCCCTTGCGGCAAGGGTTTCCGTTGACTGCCCGAAAAATGTCATGCAGGCAAAGAAAATGATTTTGAAGGCGTTCAAAAATCAGGAAGAAAAAAAAGGACTTTCCATCGTGGAAGTGCTTTCCACATGTCCCACAAACTGGGGACTCTCTCCGGAAAAGGCTTTGGAATGGCTGCGCAGTGAAATGATTCCTTACTATCCGCTGGGTGTGTACAAAGATGTGGATACCATCGAAGGAGGTGCTGCAAAATGACAACGGAAATGCTCTTTGCAGGCTTTGGCGGCCAGGGAATTCTTTTCTCCGGAAAGCAGATGGCCAAAAGCGCCATGTACGCCGGTAAAAATGTATCCTGGCTCCCCTCCTACGGTCCGGAAATGCGCGGCGGTGCCGCAAACTGCTCCGTTATCATCTCCGATGAAGAGGTGGGCTCTCCCCTGGTAACAAACCCGGATATCCTGGTTGCTATGAACCTGCCTTCTTATGACAAATTTGAGGCAAGTGTGAAACCCGGCGGATATTTGATTCTGGACAGCTCCCTTATCAATAAGAAGTGCGAGCGCACCGACATCCATGTCTGCTATATTCCCGCCACAGCAATTGCAAGTGACAACCACATCGAAGGTATGGCAAACGTAATTATCCTGGGACAGCTCTTAAAGCTGACAGGCCTGTTTGACTACGACACCTTCCTTTCGGATATGATTCGGGGCATCCCCGAATCCAAATCTGCGCTGATTGAAAAGAACAAAACCGCACTGGAACTGGGGTACAATTACAACGCATAAAAAGGTCAGGGCACTTCAAAAAATGAAGTGCCCTGCTTTTATAAAGGAGAATGCTATGGCCACAATGGACGATTTTACAAAATTCGACATCCGCGCGGGAACCATCCTGTCCGCCAAACCCTTTGAAAAGGCAAAAAAACCTGCCTACCAGCTGGAAATAGACTTTGGAACAGAAATCGGGATCAAAAAATCCTCCGCACAGATCACAGAACATTACACACCGGAAGATTTGATCGGAAAGCAGATACTGGCAGTGGTAAACTTCCCTCCGCGGCAAATTGCCAATTTCTTTTCCGAGGTGTTGGTACTGGGCACCTATTCTGCCGGTGGAGTTGTTCTGATCACACCGGACAAGCCGGTCCAAAACGGTGATAAGCTGGGATAACCGTCAGAGAATATACTAAGGGAAAAATGACAGGGCTTACCCTGTCATTTTACGTTTGCTCCGCTATTTTCCGGGCTTCCTCCTGCGCCAGCGCGTCGCATCGCTCATTGTAGGGATGGCCTGCGTGCCCCTTGACCCAAAGAACTTCCACAACATGCCTTTCACACAGTGCCAGCAGTTCTCCCCAAAGATCCGGGTTTAGTGCCGGACTTCCGTCCGCCTTCTTCCATCCCCGGGCTTTCCAGGAAGCTGCCCAGCCCTTTGAGATTCCGTCGGACACATATTTGGAGTCGGTTGTCAGTGTAACCGTACAGGGTTCCCGCAGCCGTTTTAAAGCCTCAACTGCCGCCGTCAACTCCATTCGGTTGTTGGTCGTTTCCGCCTGCCCGCCGGAAAGCACCCGTTCCCTGCCCCGCCAGACCAAAATTGCGCCCCATCCTCCTGGCCCTGGATTTTTTTTGCAGGACCCATCCGTATAAATTTCTACTTTTTTCACCTTTTCTCTATTTCTGCAATCCCTTCTGATACTTTTGTTATTTTATCACAACCCGGTCGCTTTTTCAAGGGGAGGAAGCGCTCCCCTTCCTGCATGTACCGCTGCAGGCAGACAGCATATACTGTATCGAGAGCGGCTTGCCGCTCTGCAAAACGAAAAGCACAGAATAAGAAAGGTAAAAAAGATGAATTACAACGCTGAAAACAGAACCCCCCGCGACCGTGTGAGCGAAGCGCTGTTCAGCCAGATAAAAGATCTGCCGACACAAAGATACGGCATACAAAAAAATACTCTGTCTTCTGCGGCAAGGCCGGCGGCAGCAATGGCAGGCCAGAGCAATCCTACGCAAATGTTCTGTCCCATAAATCGTTCTAAAGCGAGAACACAGCGCAGAAACTCTGCATGCGGTGGTGTACAAGGCGAGGACAAACTGGCAGGACTGCCTCTTGCCATGGCATATGTGCCTATGCAGGAATGGAAGAATTTGTATGATCTGGAAACCGGTTTTGGTCAGGGAACCTTATTTGAAGATTTGGACTTTCCCTTCTATCCCACATCCTGTCCAAGAAAGGGGTGCCGCTGATGGTAAAAAAGGATAAAAATGCATTGCTGCATGACATTCAGGTGTATGGCTTCGCACTGGTGGAAACCAATCTGTTTTTGGACACCCATCCCGGGGATCCGGGAGCGCTCGCATGCTACAAGAAATACAACCACTTGCTGACGGAAGCATACGCAGCGTATGAATCCCAGTATGGGCCGCTCACGGTCCGCGGCGGTACGGATGACGATTGCTGGAGCTGGGTTAAAGGGCCCTGGCCTTGGGAATACAGTGCAAATGCGGCACGATAAATTTGAGGAAAGGAACTGCTTAGTAGAATAAAAATATGTGGTTGTACGAAAAGAAACTGCAATATCCCGTAAAAATAAAGAAACCCAATGCGGCTTTTGCAAAAATTATCATATCCCAGCTTGGAGGTCCTTTTAGCAAAAGGATATACAAAAAGACGGACCGAGCGGTCCGTCTTTTTATTCCATAGAAATAATATAGCTGTACACCGGCTGCCCGCCGCAAAGCGTCATCACTTCCGCCCCTGGATACCGCTCCTGTAAAAGTGCTGTCACTTCCTGAGCCTGGGCATCTTCTACGCCTTCCCCGTAATATACGGTGATCACCGCCGCCCCTGGAACACTTTCCAGCAGGCTGCGTACACATGCCTCCCTGGTGGGTGCAGCACAGACGACCTTCCCGCCAATGAGCCCCAGGATTTCTCCTTCTTTAATAGCTGTTTCTCCAATTTCCGTATCCCGCACCGCATAGGTGATAGACAAGGTGGTGACGCGGGAGATCGCCGCCTCCATCTCCGCGACATTGGCCCCGCATTCCGCTTCTGCGTCAAACGCAAGCATTGCAGCCACCCCTTCCGGCACAGACGCAGTATTCAATACGACTACACGGCGGTCCTTTACGATTTTTGCCGCCTGCTGGCTGACCATATAAATGTTTTTGTTGTTGGGAAGCACAAACACCGTCTTTGCCGGAGTCGCCCGCACAGCAGTAATGATTTCATCCGTGCTGGGGTTCATGGTCTGCCCGCCGCATACAATCCTGTCTGCCGCCAGATTCAAAAACAGCGCCTCCATCCCCTCCCCCATGCAAACAGCAACAAAACCATAAGGCTTTTCGGGGGGCACCACCTGGGACTCCTTTTCTTTTTCTTCCGCCGGCGCGGGTGCATCAGACAGGGAGGAATGCTGCAGCTTCATGTTTTCGATTTTGACCGTTTCCAGCGTCCCGTACCGCAGCGCCTCCGTAAGCACCCTTCCCGGGTCATTCGTATGCACATGAAGTTTGATCACTTCACTGTCGTCCACATATACCACGCTGTCCCCAAGTTTCATAATAAAGCGGTGCAAGTCCTCCGTAGTGTTCTCCCCCACATATCGGGAACCCTTCCCCACAATGCATTCTGTGCAGTAAGCATAACGGATATCTTCCGTGTGAAATGCACGGAAATCCGCCGTTCCCTTCGGTGCAGACTCCGCAGGGGCCGCCGTCACAGGCCGGCCGTCCAGACAATCTTTCATGCCTTCGATGACAGCTACAAAGCCACATCCGCCGGAATCCACCACACCCGCCTGCTTTAGAATAGGCAAAAGCTCCGGGGTCTTTTCCAATGTATCCCGGGCTGCATCCAACATCAAAGCAAACAGCGCCTGTACATCTTCCTCCTGCCCCTGTTCCACAGATTGCGCCGCTGTTTCCGTCATCACTCGCATCACAGTGAGAATCGTTCCCTCCGTGGGGTTCATCACCGCTTTATACGCCTCAGCCACGCCCCTGGAAAAGCCCTTCACGACCTCCTTGCATTCTGCCTCTTCCAAGCCGACCCATGCCTTGGCGATTCCACGAAAAAACAAAGACAAAATGACGCCGGAATTGCCTCTGGCACCCCGCAGCATCAGATTGGCAGCCTTTTGTGCACATTCCCCCAGAGGACCTTCAAAAGATGCAAAGTCTCCCCGCACACCACTCATGGTCAAGCTCATATTGATGCCCGTATCTCCGTCCGGCACAGGAAATACATTCAAATTGTTAATTGTATCTTTTTGATTGTCCAGGGAACATGCGGCGGAAACCACCATATCCCGATACATAGAACCGTTCATTTTCATTTTGTGCATCCCTTTTATCAGGCAAATTTTCAGCGTTGCGTTCCAAGGAAAAACAGTGCCACAGTTCCCGGACCGGAATGGGCACCGATCACCGGGCCGATATAACCGATCTGAATGTCCTGCACACCCATTCTCTCACGCACCATTTGTGCCACTTGTGCAGCATCCTCCGGAGCATCTCCGTGACTGATAAACACCGTCTGTTCTGCCGGATGGATGGCCGTTTTTTCCATCTGCTCCACCAAAGCCGCAAGGGAAGCTTTACGCCCCCGCGCTTTTGATACACTGATCAAATGCCCCGCATCATCCACATGGAGCACCGGTTTGATGGACAGCATCGTCCCAATAGCCGCCGTTGCAGCAGACACTCTGCCGCCCCGTTTCAAATGATGCAAATCATCTACCGTGAACCAGTGACACAGATGCAACCTGTTCTCCTCTAAAAATGCCCGCACTTCGTCAATGGATTTTCCCTGTGCGCGTTGCTGTGCTGCCAGATATACCAACAGGCCCTGTCCAAGAGAAGCGGAAAAAGAATCCACTACATAAATTTTGCGCTGCGGATATTTTTCCGAAAGCTCACCGGCAACCAGTGTCGCCGTGCCTGCGGTACTGCTGAGCCCGGAAGAAAATGCAATGTACAGTACATCTGCCCCCTGGGCGACCAGGGGTTCCAGCGTACCCATCAAATCTTCATAATTTGCAGCGGAGGTTTTTGCAGTTTTCCCCGACTGCAACTGCGTATAAAAATTCTGAATATCTACTTCATCGCCGGGTTTTGGATCTTCCCCTTCCAGGGTATACAGCAGGGGCATGATCTGTACCTGCAGCTCTTCTGCCATTTCTTTTGTGAGATCACTCCCCGAATCTGTAAGCATAATAAAACTCTCTGCCATATGCCAATTCCCCTCTCATTCTCTATTCTTTGCCTACTGGGTAAATACATGCATTGAAAATGACTTGTCTATGAAACAAGTCATACATATGGTAAGTATAGCACAATTATGAAGCAATTGTCAACATTCTTTTACAAAGCGCGCGAAAACAAGCTCCGTCGCTGTTGACATATCGCATTCCCTGTGATACAATTGGGGAGATACAAAATTTGGAGGAAAATGCGATGGCTTTCTGCGGACTGTGCGGAAAAGAAATTCCGGAGGGTCAAACCTTTTGCAGGGAATGCAACAACAAGCTGGCGAACCCAAAGACAGAAGTAGGCGCTGTAAAAAAACAAAAATGGAGCGCAGTATCTGTTATTTGTTTTGTCGCAGCCGGACTGACCTTCCTTTTATGCCTCTTGGGCGGCATACAGATCCTCTTGGGTGCAGACAGCATGGCCACGCTCTCCTCTGCCTTGGGAAATACCATAGCAGAGCTTTTTTACAACAACTGCGGCACTGTTTTCGGCGGCGTCGGACTGTTCATCATCGCATTTGGGCTGTTCTCCGGAGCGCTCCTTGCATACCTGGGATGCAAATACAAAAAGAAATAAAAATACCGGTCACAGACCTGTGACCGGTATTTTCTTTTTACAAAATCACGCAGTGACAATCTTGCTTGCATCTGCAAGATTCAAAAGCTTTACCGCATCCTCGCGCATCTTATATTTGAGGATTTTCCCCGCCGCATTCATAGGGAAGGAATCCACAAAGGCTACATACCGGGGCGTCTTGTGCTTTGCCATATGCTCCCGCACGTATGTTTGGATCTCTTCCTCTGTGGCCGTCTCCCCGTCCTTTAAGATGATATAAGCCATGATCTCTTCCCCATAATCTTTGTCGGGAACGCCGATCACCTGAACATCGCTTACCTTGGGATGGGTGTAAATAAAATCTTCGATTTCCTTGGGGTAAATGTTTTCTCCGCCGCGGATAATCATATCCTTCAGCCGCCCGGTTACTTTGTAGTTCCCGTCCGGCAGACGACGCAGCATGTCTCCGGAATGGAGCCATCCATCTGCGTCGATGGCCGCCGCGGTGGCTTCCGGCATTTTATAATACCCCTTCATAATATTGTAGCCTCTGGCCAGGAATTCGCCGTCTACATTGTCCGGCAGCTCTTCCCCCGTCTCCGGATCGACGATCTTGCACTCCACACCAAAGATGGGACTGCCCACCGTGTTCACTCTGGTCTCAATGGAATCGGTGATCTTGGACATGGTGGTCGCGGGAGAGGCCTCGGTCTGGCCATAGGTGATACAGATCTCGCTCATGTGCATCTTTTCGATCACCTGTTCCATCACCTTGATGGGGCAGGGACTGCCGGCCATGATTCCGGTGCGCATATGGCTGAAATCTGTCTTATCAAAATCGGCGTGTCCCAGCATCGCAATAAACATCGTCGGCACCCCGTGGAAGCAGGTAATTTTCTCCTTTGTGATGCAGGCCAGTCCCTTGCTGGGAGAAAATGCAGGAATTGGGCTCATCGTTGTGCCGTGTGTCATCGCAGCCGTCATGGCAAGCACCATACCGAAACAATGGAACATAGGCACCTGAATCATCATTCGATCTGCAGTAGACAAATCCATACAGTCTCCGATGGCTTTGCCGTTGTTGACCACATTGTAGTGAGTGAGCATAACCCCCTTGGGGAACCCGGTCGTTCCGGAAGTGTACTGCATGTTGCACACATCGTGTTTGCCGATCATGGACGAACGGCGATACACCTCGCTGACGGGCACACCCTCTCCTGCCGCCATGGCTTCTTCCCAATTCCAGCATCCAGGCTGATCTGACTCGCAGGTGATAATATTGCGCAAAAAGGGCAGCTTTTTGATACGCAGCGGTGCGCCCTTCTGGGCCGTCTTCAGTTCCGGGCACAGATCATTGATAATTTTCACATAGTCGGAATCCTTGAACCCGTCTACCATCACCAGCGTATGGGTGTCCGACTGCCGAAGCAGATACTCCAATTCGTGGATCTTATATGCGGTGTTCACTGTCACCAGTACCGCACCGATTTTTACTGTCGCCCAGAAGGTGATATACCAGGCAGGCACGTTGGTTGCCCAAATCGCCACATGGTCCCCCTGTTTGACGCCCATAGCGATCAGAGACCGGGCAAAGCTGTCCACATCGTCACGGAACTGGGAATATGTCCTCGTGTAATCGCAGGTGGTATACCGGAAGGCATACTGATCCGGAAATTCATCGCATACGCGGTCCAGTACCTGGGGAAATGTAAGATCGATCAGGTGTTCCTTGGGCCATATATACTTGCCGTCTCCCCGGATGCTTGTCTGAAGGCGCCCTGCCATGTCGGAAGCCCCGATATATTCCTGCATAAAGTGGACAAAATGGGGGAATACAATCCCGGAGGACTCCAAATCGGGCATATAGCGCTTAAGCCACTCCAGAGAAATGTATCCCTCATAGTTGATAGAACGCAGTGCCGCAAGAAAATCTGCGATCGGCAGATCTCCCTCTCCCATCATCCGGTATTCCACCGTATCCCCGTTCATAATGGAATCTTTAATATGCGTATACTTGATATAGGCGCCCAAATTTTGAATGGTCTTTTGCGGGTTTTCTCCTCCAAATCGATACGGGTGATGCATATCCCACAGCGCACCTACCGCGTCGCTTTCTACGGCGTTGAGCACCTCACAAAGGCGATGGGTATCGGTATATACGCCGTTTGTTTCCACCAAAAGCATAACGCCTGCAGCTTCCGCCTTGGGTGCCAGCCGCCGTAATGCTTCGATTACCACTGCGTCGTCAAAATCAGTGGTGACTTCTGCGGTGAGATCTCCCAAAATACGAATATAAGGCGTACCCAGCTTCTCCGCCAGCCGAATGTATTCTTCTAACTCCTGTATATTCTCTTCCATTTGGTCTCCGTAGCGCAAAGCACAGCCGGAAGAAAGACAAGGGATCTCCAAATGAAGCTTTTTCAGCTTCGCTTTTGTTTTTTCAATATTTTCATCGCTGAAGGGCTCCGCATGTACGGAGAAAATATCATCTCCCAGACCCCGCAGCTCAATGCCGCTGAAGCCTACATCCTTTGCCATAGCATAAATGTCCGGCCAGCTGTAATCCGGACAACCCAATGTGGAAAAAGCAAGTTTCATTGGTTTTCTTTCCTTTCTCTTCAAAAAGTTTAACAATACAAATCAGAGACGATAGAAAAATTTGCAAAGAAAAAGCCCTCGTCTCTGCACTCAAGCAAGAGACGAAAGCCAAGCTTCCGCGGTACCACTCTTATTGACGCAAATGGTGCGCCCCCTCTCAGGCACTTCATGCCCTTCCCTGTGATAACGGAGGGTTCCGGTGGGGCCTACTGAAGGAGTTCAGCCCACAGCTCAGGGGCGAGATGTTCCACACAGATAGCGCTTTTCACCAGCCAGCGCCTCTCTAAAATCCTGTCGTTTGGAACGGTATTCCCCGTCAACGCTTTGGATGTATTATAGCACCCAGAAAAAATTTTGTCAACAGGTTTGTTTTATTTTTTTGGATTTTTTTCGCTGAGAAGATAGCAAAAAAATTGTATACATTTTCTTCAAATTATGGTAGAATATAAGAAATTTACATATTCCTCTTAGGAAAGGATTTTGTTATGAAAAAACCTGTCCCGCTGATTTTGGATACGGATATCGGATGCGATATCGATGACACGTGGGCCCTTGCCATGATCCTGCGCAGTCCGGAAATCGATCTGCGTATGGTGACCTCCGCGGCCTTTGATACTACCTATCAGGCAAAACTTGCAGCAAAAATGCTGCAGATCGCCGGCCGGGAAGATGTGGCAGTCGGCATCGGCGTACATGGCAGCGGAAACCTGGAAGGATGCAGCAATATTACAGACTGGGTAGAAGACTACGACCTGTCTTCCTATCCCAATCTCTATGAAGACGGCATTGACGCCATGGTAAAGCACATTCTGACGTCAAAGGAAAAAGTCACCGTCCTTGCCATCGGCCCCTGTACAAATCTGGCGGCTGCCATCCAAAGAGAACCCCGTATTGTGGAAAACAGCCGATTGGTCTTTGTGGGTGCCAATTTGTACAACGGCGCGTTCCGTGGCTGGTATCCTCCGCTGGGAAAAGAAAGCAATATCAATGTAAGCATCGAAGCGTATCGCATCGGTGTGGAAAAGAATGACTGGGAGGTAGAACTCATCCCCCTGGATGTATCCGGCTGTACGATTCTGGAAACAGCATATTTTGACCACATCCGCGAAACTGCAAAAGAAGATTTGCTGATGGCCGCTCTCGTGGAAAACACAGATATCTGGTTCAAAAACATGAACTACGATTACCACGGTCCCACCTCTGCCCTGTTTGACACGGTGGGCGTCTATGCACTGATCTCCAGGGAATTGCTCAATTACGAGCGGCTGCCGGTATATGTAAACGATAAGGGTATCACGCTCATTGATCCTATGCGAGGCAAAATGATGGACTGCGCTATCTCCTGGAAAGACAAAGAGAAATTTTACAAATTCCTCACTGCCCGTCTGTGCGGAGAAGTGTAAAAAAAAGGCTGCACCAGTGCAGCCTCTTTTCCTTATTTTAATGCAGCCGCTTCAAAAGCATCCCATGCAGCTGTGTCTTCCTCGTCCCCGTTGATAAGCAGTGCCAGCGCGTTGTCATACTGCCGCCACACCGCGTCCGGATTCTCGATCGCCCACGACATGATGGCATACTCCTCCGGGAAATACATCTGCAAAGCAGAGGCCTGGGTGTTCAAATATGTCTCCTCCACGATTGCCCGAACCTCGTCGTAATCCTCCTGTGTCATTTCATCGTCAAACACAAAGAGCGCAAAGGTATGGTGACTGTTGTCGGGCGTCGTGATCACATAGTCGGTCAAATGATCCGCCGCAGGGATATCTACCACACCATACAAAAGCATCATCATGTCGTCTGTATCGTCTGCCTTGTAAATCACATCGCTCACATGCTCCGACAGGGAGGTCTCTGCATCGACTGCCGAAAAAATGTCTGCAAGATCCCCGGTAACACGGGTCTTCTCGGAAGCATCCGGTTCCTTTTCGCATCCTACAAGTCCAAGAAAGCAACAGGACAGGAGAAGCGCCAGCGCAAGAAATAAACTGATTTTTTTCATAAAAGTTTCCTCTCTTCCATTGATCTGTTGTCTAACAAAAGCTGCCGTTCGATGATATGTCAATCTGCAACCGTTCTTCCGTTTGCGTAATTGCGCAGATTGCGCTCCGCTACAATTACAATGATCACATCTGCATCACAGTTGATGATCTCATTTTCATCAAAAGCAAAGGTCCAGTTGTAAGTGCTCATGTAAAAGCTGTCCTTTAAGAACGGTACCATGGCGATGCTGTAAGAATCCCGCATGACGTAGGCATTGGGTGCATCATAGTTATAATCGTTTCTGTATTGGAAATAGTACAACTTGTCACTGTACCCGTCCGGCCATACATAGGCAAAGGTAAACTGGCCCCAAGAGGTCTTGGGCGTATAATTCACAAGGGTGGCAGTCCTGCCGCTTTTCAGCGTATAAACCGGGCCGTAATCCTTAAGTGTGCTGTAATAGCCCAGATAGTAGGCCAGGTCCTTCATATAGGTTTCACAATAGTTGATTTGATATTCACTTTTGTCGTGGATCACCACATTGGGAAAATCCGCTTTGATTTTATCCATGGTGGCACGATACGCAAAGTACCCCGCATGGTTGTTCCAGTGCGTATCATATTTGTAATACAAATTGCGCTCCGGCACCTCCTGCACTGCGGCTGCCATAGTTCCCCGCAGATCTATTGCAGTAATTCCGGCACTATCCAAAAGCTCCACAAACTGGTCATATCTTCTATAAGAGGCCATGGTGTATCCTTCCGGCATATAGTCCGGATACACACTGTTCTTGTTGGGCGCAATAACAAAATAAAACTTCTTTCCGTTGGATTCCGCCCAGTCATTGCGCTCCCGCAAGGTCTTTACAAGACGATCATATACGGTCTGCGATAAAAATCCGGATCCTACAAAGTCGCTGACTGTGTCCTCGTAAAACATGTAATCGTCATACCCGATAATTACATGCTCACAAACGGTCCCCGGCTTGATATCCTCCAAAAACAGCCGCGGTATGTTATAAGACTCTGTGGGAGAGGGAAACACCGTATCACTGATCATGGGCATATACGGCACCGTGGTGGAATTGTCCTCATCTCCCGCAGCGTCCCTGTCGGAATATGTATGAACCAATACCTTTCCGCCGGGAGTCTCCACAGGCGTGTTACTGTCCCCACTGTTGCCGTTTCCACTAAATCCTTCCCCAAAGGTTCCGCCGCTACTGCCACTTCCGCTGCCGCTTCCGCCGCCGAAGTCTCCCAGACTGCCGCCGCCGCTCACCGCGGCTACGCCGCCAGAGGAGCCGCCGTTCCAACTGCCGCCTGCAGTCTCCTCGGCATTGCCTGCAGGCTCAGTCTCTGCTTCCGTTGTTTCTTCTTCCGTCGTCTCCTCTTCTGTCGTTTCCTCTTCCGTTGTTTCTTCTTCTGTTGTTTCTTCCTCCGTCGTCTCTTCCTCTGTTGTTTCTTCGGCCTCTGTGGTGTCCTTGCTTTTCTCCTCGCCATCACATGCTGTGAGCCACAACATGGATGCCGCAAGAAGCAGCGCCACGAATGCAAGTAGTTTTCTCATACCGCGTACCGTAATTCGGTTCCTTTCCATATGGGTCTGATCCGCTGGCAGACGCACGCCGAAATGCATCTGCTATACAGATTTTCTATATTGTCATTATACCACAATGATATATGTCCTGCAACGGATTTCCTCCATTTATTACACAAAATATATGTCTTATTTTTTAATTTTATATGAACTCTATTTTCATTTTACTCTATTTGTGGTATCTTAAATATAATAGATAAGAAAGGAAACCCTATGGATAAAAAAGATTTCGACATTGCAGCCGCTGCACGTCAGGAAAATTTTAGTCTGCTGTATCCAGACGCAGCGTCTCAAGATGCTTCCTACCAGAACAAAACCGGTCTCGGGGAGGAGACCGCCTCACAGTTGGAGCTCTATACCCTGTTGGACCTTTCCTCCAGTGAAATCGGTCGTTTTTTCACCACCGATCCTGTCGTAATCCGATACCGTCAGGAAACCTTTGCCGATCTTGTCGCCATTCCAGCTCTCTGTGATACCCTGATTCGGATGCTCCCCTTTTTGCACGACATTATGGATCTTCGCAGAATGTACTCCGATACAGCAGTAGGAGACAGTTATCTATACAGTATTTCCGAAATAGAAATATACACTTCACTCATGTCCATGCTCCAGGAGGAACTGCTGCCCTATCGGGAGCAGGTATCCTCGCCGGCATTGCAACATTTTACCCAACGCATATCTCTCCTGACGGAAAGTGATTACTATAAAAACCTGACGGAAAAACTGCAGCAGCTTTCATCCCGGGTGCGGGATATCCGCAGCGTCACCGTGGGCGTCAATTTAGACGACAAGCTGTTTCCCTCTTCTGCCGGAGTGCTGTCCGTAAACAGCGACCGGTTCAAAAGCGGCGATTTTTTCAACAAAGTGATGCGGCTGGACTTCAAAGATGACGACATGACCTGTATTGCAAACCTCATCCCCTTTCAAAAGAACCAAAACGAAAATCAGCAAATGGCATTGATGAATGCCTTTCATAACGCCATCGCTGACATCTTCAAAACCTCCATTCGCTCCTGGAAACGCACCGTGCAGTATTATGTACTGGACAATACGGATTTTCTGCTGCAAATGATGCCGGAAATTGAATTTGTCACAAAGGCTACACAGTTGATTCGGGAGCTGCAAGCACAGGGATGCCCTCTGTGTACGCCGGAAATTTTAGACACAAACATGCAGCAAAACTACTTCCGGACAAAGGGGCTTTGCAACCCGGTAATCGCACTAAAAACAGATGAAACACAGGTTCCAAATGATTTTACCTTTGACAGTGACGCCATGATTTATGTGATTACCGGTCCCAACCGAGGCGGTAAAAGCGTGCTTACCTGCGCTGTAGGTCATGCTTTCGCCATGGCACAACTGGGCCTTCCGGTCTGTGCTGAGGAAGCGATCCTCAGCCCCTGTGATCAGATCTTTACGCACTTCCCGACCGGAAGTGAAGACACCGTGGAAAAAGGGCGTCTGGGAGAAGAATGTGCGCGCCTCAATGCAATTTTGGACAATGTCACTTCTCAAAGCCTTGTTTTGCTGGACGAATCCTTGTCCTCCACCGGCTCCTATGAGGGCGCGTATATCGCCTCTGAAGTGCTCGCCGGCTTCAGTCTGGTGGGGTGCCGCCTGATTTTTTCCACACACCTGCACGATCTTGCCGCCTCCGTAGAGGAAATCAATCAAAAATGTATCCCAATGGGCGGTGTTCCCATTGACAACATGGTTGCCGAGGTGTGCGACGACGGTCGACGCACTTTTCACATTATACGAAAAAAGCCGGATGGAAAAAGCTACGCAAAGGATATTGCAGACAAATATGGGCTTTCCTTTGATACTATTTGTAAAAAAATCAAAAGAAATATATGATTCTCGTTTTGTCTGATAAAAAAACGGAAAAAGTATTGCATTTTCAGCAGCCTTATGATAAAATATAACTTGCTGAATTTTGAAGTATTGAATCCATATAAACGGAGGTAAAAAATGGCTAAGTGTGATATCTGCGGAAAAGGCGTTGTATTCGGCCACAATGTTTCCCACTCCAACCGCAAGACAAACAGAACGTGGAAACCCAATATTAGAAAAGTGCGCGCCGTTGTTCACGGCACCCACAAAACAGTACATGTGTGTTCCCGCTGCCTGCGTTCCGGCAAAGTGGAGCGTGCATAAGTTTCTGCACTGCAGTGTACATTGCTCCCGCAAAGCGGGGGCTTTTGTCTTGTTACACAAATTTTTCAAGCCAAGCAGTTTTTGCGGCGTACAACCTAAGTCTTAAATTTCTTTTATTTTGACGGTTGGCACTATATTTTCTTTACATTGAGTCAAATATATGCTATACTGAAACTGTGAGTTCGCAAAATCCTCACAATAAAAAAAACTACGGAGAAAACAGAATATGAAAAAAAAGAAAACGCTGACGATCATCGTCCAGGCGGGAATTATCGCCGCAGTCTACGTAGCACTCACCTATGTGTCGGCCCTTCTGGGACTTGCTTCCGGTGTAATACAGGTGCGCATTTCTGAAGCCCTGTGCGTTCTTCCATTGTTTACGCCGGCGGCTGTTCCCGGCCTGTTCATTGGTTGTGCCCTGGCGAATCTTCTCACCGGCTCCCTCCCCCTGGATATCCTCTTCGGTTCCCTGGCGACCCTTGCAGGAGCACTGGGAGCATATGGAATCCGCAGAGGGGTCTATACTACGAAAAAAACGCACACGGCACGCTTTCTAAAGGTTCTTACCCCCTTTCCCAATCTTCTCGCAAACATGCTTATTGTTCCCTGGGTCCTTCGCTGGGTATACGGAGTACCGGACGCCATTTGGTTCTCTACCCTCACAGTGGGCGCCGGAGAACTCATCGCCGGCGTAGGATTGGGCCTTGTACTTTTGTTTGCGCTGGAACGGCACGCAGGTCAGATTTTTGGGCGCACGTTCGCTTCATAAACGCATATACACAATGAAAAATCCGCCTTAAAAGGCGGATTTTTTACTGTGTATATTCCTGAAGATAACGGAAATAGGTGCTCCCGTCCTCACGCTTGATAATCAGTGCTTTGTAACTTGGGGAAACCAAATCATTGAGAGAACAACGGAAGTAAATTCGATAGGTCTGCTGGGTCTCTTCAATTTTTTCTATATCGTATTGTACTATATTTTCCTGCGGCTGCGCAACCGTAATATATGCATTGACTTTCTCCAAATAAACAAATAATGTACTGGTGGCATTTTTTATTTTCTGCTTTCCTCCGAAATACGTATACACTGTGTTTTCAAAATCCTCTGCGGGAATAGCAGCTGCGATCTGCACACGTGGATATTCCTGCTGTATTCGATCCAAAAGCGCAATATTTCCCGTATATTTCGCATAATCCGTATTCAGCATATAGTTCAACACCGAATCCCGATAGGTTTCCATTGCTTCTTTTGCCCCTGCAAACGGTGTAAGAATAGGAGAATCAATTGTAAGCGTCCGCAGCATTTCTATCAGCTTGTCCGCTTCGGCGCTATCAGCCCCATAGGTTTTTTGTATTTCCTCTCCCTCATAATCGTGCGTATCAAAACCCAAGGTAGAAAGAAACTCTCTGGCACCACAGCCGGAAAGAAAGATGACAGGCAATAAAACAAGGAACGCTTTCATCAGCATTTTTTTCATCCTACTCTCCTCCAATGAAAAGGCTTTCCATTATTGTATCATGTCTTTGGCGCTTTTGCAACGGACACCTTGCGCTTTTTGAGGGAAGGATATCAAAAACCAAATAAACTGTAAAAAGAAATCCCCCGGATTCCGGGGGATTTCACTGTCACACATTCACATTATTTAGAAGCTTTCCCTTTTCTGCTTCTAATAATCACTACCGTTGCACATCCAACTGCTGCAACAGCTACAGCGATGATGATAAAGATCATGTTATCGCCGGTAGTGGGCGCTTTGTTGCCACTCTGATTACCGCCTGTCGGCGCCTTTGTGGTATCAGAAGGAGCCGTTGTATCTGCAGGAACTGTAGTATCCTCACCGGTAGCGGGAATCACTTCTACAGACAGAACCTCGCCACACACGGAGCACTTGATGGTCTTGGACCCATCCTCGGTAGCTGTCGGCTCGATGATCTCGGGCTCGCCAGGGGTGTGAATACCTGTAGCAGGATTGTCTTCATCTACGATCTCAGAAAGTACTTCACCGCAGACAGAGCATACGATCTGGATCTTTCCGTCATCCACGCAGGTAGGCGGAACGATCACAGGCTCAGCAGCCTCTACGTGACCCTTTGAAGGAATGACTGTTCTGGAGAGTTCTTCTCCACAGACAGAACAGGTAACAACAATCGCACCGTCCTCTGTACAGGTAGGTTCAATCGTTGTGGTTACTTCCGTATGCGGAAGCTTTTCAATGGGTTCCGTGCTGATCAGCTCTTCGCATCTTGTGCAGTAAATCTCCTGCGTTCCCTCTTCTGTACAGGTAGCAGGCTTCGTCACCACAGGAGCGCCGGGCTCATGACCCAGTTTTTCCGGATGGTCCGGATCCACTTCACGGCTCAGCTCTGTATTACATACGGAGCATATTGTCACCAAGTAACCCGGCTCTGTACAGGTGGGCGCTTCCACCTTCACTTCCTCTGTATGCGGAATCATCGGGATCTCTACGTTTTCCTCCATGACTTCTCCGCATCTGCCGCAAAGGATGTTCTTCAAACCTGTTTCTGTACAGGTTGCTTCCTTTATGATCTCTTCCGTTGCACCCTCGAGTGTGTGCCCCAGTTTTTCCGGATGGTCCGGATCTACCTCGCGGCTAATCTCTGTGTTACATACGGAACATACCGTCACCAAGTAACCGGGCTCTGTACAGGTGGGCTCGACCACTTTCTTCTCTGCTGCAGGTGTA
>CAJFOI010000009.1 GCA_904396155.1 Candidatus Avispirillum faecium
AAGGGGACCTTTTTTCTTAAGCCTCCCCTGTGGTGCAGCTCCGTAGGAGATGCTGGGGTGGTGCTACGGCGCAGCCGTGGCGGAGGGGTTGTGTAGGAAACAATCCCTCCGTCAACTTCGTTGACAGCTCCCTTTGCACAAGGGAGCCTTTTTATATGATGCTCCGCCACCGTGTATATTCTACTTTACAAATATTGTACCACAGCTGTCTTGCAAATGCAACCGTTTCTACTGCTTCTTTTCCACTTTCTGCATCCCTGCCCACAGCAGGATGATCACCTGGCCGGGGACGCCGATGACAAACAGCAGCCACAGATTCCAGGGGAGGCATGTCAGATATACGGCCCCCAGCAGCGTCCACATGAGCAGGGATATGTACAAATAGTTCCGCCGCCGCCTGCCCCATATGGAATTGAACACCAGCGCCACAATGAGACTGGCCGGCACCGCCCAAATAAAGGAAAGCCACAGCGGTCCCTCTGCCGGGGAAAACGTCAAAAATACAAAAACCGCCGTGGCGATCAGCCAGACCAACGCCACTGCCAGAAGGGAAATAACCAAATGTCGGCGGCGCACGTCAGGGACAGCGGGAAGCTTTTCTTCCGCATGCTCCTCCCGCAGGAGATAATCCACCGTGACGCCAAACAGCGATGCGATGGACAGCAGCACCCCGGCGTCCGGCATAGATGCGCCGGACTCCCATTTGGACACCGCCTTGTCCGAATACTGAAGCTGCTGTGCCAGCGCAGCCTGGGTATAGCCTGCGCGTTTGCGCAGGGCAGCTATGTTTGCGGCGACAATTTGCCGAATGTCCTTCACGCAGACTTCCCTCCTATCTATCAGCGCTTGATACTTTGTTATTTTATCACAGACCCCCGGTCAAGTCAACCGCTCAAACCCCCGCTGCAAAAGGGAATTCTACTGTCGGTAGAATTCCCTTTTCCATCTCTCTACCCCTTTTCTGATTAAGTAGGGTGACTTTGGGGAAAACTTCTGATACATTCAAAAGCAGGCTGAGAAACGCCCGATGATGGAGGTACAAAAATGCACGCACAAAACACAAATGATCCCCGCTTCGCCGTATATGCCGGCGCCATCCGCAGACGCCGCACCATACGGCGCCGCAGAAAATGCGCCGATATTCTGGCAAAAGCAATCCGGGTGCTGACCACGGCTCCCGTGATCTCTCTTGGACTGTTTACCGTTTTGTTTTTTACAGGAGGCGTCTTCGCCTCCCCTGCAGAATATTGGATCACACTCCTTTTGTTTACGCTGCTGCCCCTGTCCGCCTATCCTCTGCAGCCGATCCTTCCCCCTTTCCGAAGCCGCGGAAGAGACGGGCAGCGCACTCTGGCCATGATCATGGCCAATGCGGGATATCTGCTGAGCATGGTATACGCCATGGCCGCCGGTATCGGCAGCAGTCTGCTCACCTTATACCTGACCTACCTTTTTTCCGGAGCGGCTCTGCTCATCACCAATAAAGCCTTCGGATTTCACGCCAGCGGCCACGCCTGCGGCCTGTGCGGGCCGGCAGCCGCGCTGATCTATTTCACCGGCTGGCCCAGCCTGCTTTTGGGCGCGACCTTGTTTGCCCTGTGTCTGTGGGGGAGCCTTCATATGGGACGGCATACGATCCCCCAGTTTTTTGCGGGAAGCGCCATCTCTGTAGTGGTTTTCCTGAGCCTTGCGGCACTGCTGCTCTGACAACCCCTCCGGCGCGTACCTCCGAGGGCAGTTGACAGGGGATTGTTTCGGTTATACAACCTCTCCGTCACGGCTACGCCGTGCCACCTCCCCTTACAAAAGGGGAGGCTTTATATTATGGTGTCTTCACTGGTACTACCCCAGGAGTTGCGTAGCAACTCCCACACTGGAGAATCTTACGTGAATAAGTCCCCCACAAGGGATAAAAAGTCCCCCTTGTGTAAAGGGGGATGTCTGCGTCAGCAGACAGGGGGATTGTTTATTAAAAAATCCCTTATGAATTTTCAAGCAGTACCTTTTCCGCAGTGGCCTGGATCACGCAAAGGCACAAGATGTCGATCGCCTGCACCAGCGCATCATAAGACGGGAACGTGGGGGCAATACGCAGATGCATATCCTTTGGATCTTTTCCATAAGGGTATGTGGCGCCTACGTCTGTGAGCTTCACCCCCGCATCCGCCGCAAGAGCGTACACGCGCTTCGCGCAGCCCGGCTCTACCATCAAATCAATAAAATAACCGCCCCGGGGCTCCGTCCACTGGGCAATATCTGTAAGATTTTCCCGGAAAGCGCGGATCACCGCCTCAAATTTGGGACGAATGATCGCGGCGTGACGGCGCATGATCTCCCGCACGCCCTTCGCGTCCCGCAAAAACCGCACGTGACGCAGCTGGTTCAGCTTATCCGGTCCAATGGTCTGTGCGGACAAATACGGCTTGATCTGCCGCAGATTGTTGTCGCTTGCCGCAAACAGGGCCAGACCTGCACCGGAATAGGTGATCTTAGATGTAGAAGCAAAGTAAAAAATCTGATCTTCCTTACCGTATTTTTTCGCACAGGCGAAAATATCGGCAAGGGGCACCGTCTCATCATACAGTTCGTGGACCGCATACGCGTTATCCCAGAAAACCCGAAAATCGTCCGCAGCGCACTGAAGCGCCCCTATGCGTTCTACCACCTCGTCACAGTAGGTGTACCCCTGGGGATTGGAAAATTTCGGCACGCACCACATTCCCTTGATGCTGCTGTCTTCCGCCACCAGACGTTCTACGGTATCCATGTCGGGGCCCTGAGGCGTCATCTCCACCGGGATCATTTCGATGCCCATGGTCTCGCAAACGGTAAAGTGCCGGTCATATCCCGGGCTGGGGCACAGGAATTTGACAGTTCCCTGCCTGCCCCAGGGAGCCTTTCCGCCATATACGCCGAACAGCATCGCCCGTGCCATGGTGTCATACATCAGATTCAGGGAAGAGTTGCCGCCGATGATAATATTCTCAGCAGGGATCCCCAAGACAGATGAAAACAGCGCACGCGCTTCCGGAAGGCCTTCCAGACTGCCGTAGTTTCGACAGTCCAACCCATCCTGTGCCAGACAGGAATCCCCTTTTACCATCTCCAGCATCGGACTGGAAAGGTCCAGCTGCTCCCGGCTGGGCTTTCCCCGGGTCAGATCCAGAGACACACCCTTTTCCTTCCAATGGGCCAGCTTTTCTTTTGCATCCTCCAGGCACGCCTGGACCGTTTCCCGCTTCATCGCTTCCATTTTGTTCATGACAACTTTCCCAACTTTCTCTTTTTGAATTTTACATGTCTGAAAATTTCAAAATTTATACAACATTAGCTATTATACGCTCAAAAATGAAAAATTTCAATAGGGTTTCTTCAAAAATTAATTTTGATGCATTCTCCACAACATTTTATGAAGATGGGAAGGTATTTGCTATAAAAAGCACTGTCGACAAAATACATTTATCACTAAGCCTCCCCCGCGAAGGGGAGGCTTAAATGGTAGAGGAGATCCAATTTATATAGGCTCCATGTGCAAAGGGGGCCCCCGCGTCAGCGGGTGGGGGATTGTTCTCTCTTACAACCCCTCCGAGTTTTGCTTCGCAAAACCCACCTCCCCTTCACGAGGAAGGGGAGGCTTTTATAAAGATATTGCACCACCAC
>CAJFOI010000010.1 GCA_904396155.1 Candidatus Avispirillum faecium
GGGAGCCTAAAATGAAAAAGGCTCTCTTCTGGGGAGACCAAAATGAAAAGAAAAAGCCCCCCTTGTGTAAAGGGGGATGTCTCCGCATGCGCGGAGACAGGGGGATTATTCTTCTTAAATCTTATACACTCAAGCCGTAGTATCTGCCACGGTCGTATCCGCTGCCGTGGTATCACCGGATGTTGTGTCTGCCGCTGTCGTATCGCCGGCTGTTGTCTCACCGTCCGCTGCAGCCGTGTCATCCGCTGCTGTCGTGGCTGCTTCCGCTGTAGTATCCTCCGCCGTGGTATCGGCCACAGCATTTGCATCCTCATCTTCATTCTCGCCGAACACCATACCCCAGAAGCTGCCGAAATCGGAAGCGTCGCCGGTGTCCTGCATCACATAGACAGCGCACACCAAAAGCACGAAAATAATTGCCACTACCGTAGTGAGGATAGAGAGCTTCTTATTGATTGTCTGCGCCTTGGATTTGCCGAAAAAGGTCTCCGCACCGCCAGCGATCGTGCCGGACAGATTGTGGGCCTTGCCCTGCTGCATCAAAACCGCAATCACCAGAAAAACAGCAAACACAATGAGAATTATGCCAATTACAAGCTGTGCCGTCGTCATTTTTGCCTTCCTTACCTTTCTATATATAAAGAAAAATCCATTGTTCAGATAGAACGCCTAAGTATTATAGCACGACACAGGATAAAATGCAAGAGAAAATTTTACTTTTGCAAAAAATTCTGTAAAAGGCTGCCGCGGCGCATCTCCCGTCAAAATTTATCCGCCAGAGCGGGAATGGCCGCACGCACCATTTCGCACAGTTCCGCGTCGCTCATGGTGGTGTTTCTCCCCGCCGCATACTGGGCGTCCACCATTTCCTTGATCTTCAGGACCGCACTGCTGCGCTTTCCGTAAGTTTTGTCGATTCCCCGCTCCCGCAGTGCCGCATTGAGCCAGTGCGCGATCCCCGCAAGCCCGCTGTGGGCGTCGACGGCCACAGACGGCGGCCGGTTCAAAATCAGCTGGGTGTTGAAGATGTTGTAGATCTCCTCGTCCTTGAGCAGTCCGTCCGCGTGGATTCCCGCCCGGGTCACATTGAAATCGTGTCCCACAAAAGGCGTGCGGGGCGGGATCTCATAGCCGATCTCCTTTTCAAAATACCGGGCGATCTCCGTGATCACCGTGGGGTCCATCCCATCCATGGTGCCCCGCAGAGAAGCATATTCCATCACCATGGCCTCCAGAGGGCAGTTGCCGGTGCGCTCTCCGATTCCAAGGAGAGAGCAGTTGACACTGGACGCTCCATACAGCCAGGCGGTCGCCGCATTGGGCACGACCTTGTAAAAATCGTTGTGCCCGTGCCACTCCAGCATGGAGGAATCAATGCCTGCATAGTGCATCAGGCCGTATATAATGCCGGAAACGCTTCGGGGCAGAGCCGCACCGTGATAGGTAACACCGTAGCCCATCGTGTCGCAGGCCCGGATCTTTACCGGAATGCCCGCCGCTTCTCCCAACTTGCGCAGCTCGTTTGCAAAAGGCACTACAAAGCCGTAAAAATCCGCTCTCGTAATATCCTCAAAATGGCAGCGGGGGCGGATCCCCATATCCAGAATCTCCTGGACCACGCCCAGGTACTTATCCATCGCCTTCGCACGGGTAAGTCCCATTTTATTATAAATATGGTAGTCGCTGCAGGACACCAGCACGCCGGTCTCTTTGATGCCCAGGCTCTTTACCAGCTGAAAGTCCTGGGTGGACGCCCGGATCCAGCTGGTGATCTCGGGGAATTCATACCCCAGGTCCATGCAGCGGGCCAGCGCTTCCCGGTCCTTTTCCGTATACACGAAAAATTCCGTCTGCCGGATGATCCCGTTTGGGCCGCCCAGCCGATGCATCATCGTGAACAAGTCCACAATCTGATCCACTGTAAAGGGGGCTCTGGACTGCTGTCCGTCCCGGAAGGTGGTATCCGTGATCCAGATCTCCGCCGGCATGTTGATGGGCACGTACCGATGGTTGAAGGACACACGGGGCACGGCGTCGTAGCTGTACAGCTGCCGGTACAAATACGGCGTCTCCCGATCCTGGAGGGAATAGTGGTGCACGCTCTGCTCGATTAAATTGGTCACATCCGAAAATTCAATTTTCCCGTCCCGGTCGCCATTTATATCGTGAAAATGCTTTTGTCTCTTCTTTGTCTCTTTTTGCACGACAAACTCCTTGATACAATATACTTTATTGCCATTTAGTATAGTCCTGTTTTTGCATTATGTCAATATCATTCATGCAAAATAGTGGGGGTTTCTCTGTTTTTTTGTTTTTATATGCAAACGGACATTATCTTTCCTGCAAAATATTTTGAATCTCCACCGCGATCTGCTCCGGCAAAAAACCGCAGAGGCGGTCGAGGCTTTCCACATCCCCATGGGGCAGAAATCCCTCTACGCAGCGGATATGCACCGGCGGCATCCCCTGCCGGCACGCAAAATACGCCGATGCCGCCTCTCCGATTCCACCGCTGCGCACACCTTCCTCGAGTATGTACACCAACGCAGTCCCCCGACACAAGACGGAAATCGTTTCAAGGTCCAGGGGCAGCAGCCGCACCAGTTTGATGATGCGCACGCGATAACGGGATGCCAGCTGTTCCGCCGCCAGAACGGCATGGCGGGTAAGCCTGCCATAGGTAAGGAGGGCCACATCCGCGTTTTGGTCCCCATCGGCCAACGCGATCCCCTCCGCCGCAGGCACAAAGGAAGTACGGTCGTAGTCCGCCGCTGCTCCCTTGGGATACCGCAGGGCGCACAGGCCCGTTCCGGCGACACACCGTTCCAGGCAGTCCTTGAGCTCCTCGTAGGTTTCCGGTGCATACAGAGTTACACCGGGAATGGAAGAAAGCAGAGATACGTCAAAAATTCCCTGATGGGTGATCCCGTCGCCGGGGACGATTCCCGCCCGGTCGATGGCAACCACCGCGTGGACATTTTGCATGGCGATATCCTCGCAAAGCTGATCATAGGCGCGCTGGAGGAACGTGGAGTATACGGCATATACAGGCACCTTTCCTCCTATGGCGAGACCGGCGGCAAAGGTGGCCGCCGCTTCCTCCGCAATCCCCATATCGAAAAACCGGTCCGGGAACATATATTTGAAACTGGAGAGCCCCGTCCCCTTGTCCATGGCGGCAGTGATGGCCACAAGATCGGGATTGTCCAGGGCAAGGGCACACATATGGCTGCCGAACACAGAGGAAAACGTCCTTCTGGGCGGCGTGCACACTCCCTTTGCAGGGTCAAATCCCCCCGCAAAGTGATACCGGGACGGGTGCTCCTCCGCCGGTCCGTAGCCCTTTCCCTTCAAGGTGATCATATGGATCAGGGTGCAGCAGTCCTTCGTCTTTGCCTCCCGGAGCAGAAGCTCGATTTTCCGCTCGTCGTTCCCGTCCACAGGGCCCAGATAATACAGCCCCATATTTTCAAACATGTTGGTCCGCATGACAAGGCGCTTGAAAAACTCCTTGACATGATAGGCGCCCATGATCAGTCCCTTTCCCACACAGGGAATCTTCCGCAGCAGTGCCTGCAGCCGCCGCTTAAAGGAAAAATATCTGCGGGAGGTGCGCAGCCGGGAAAAATAACGGGACATACCGCCCACATTTTTGGAGATGGACATCTCATTGTCGTTAAGCAGTACGATCAGATGCGGCCCTGCATCGGCACAGCAGTTGAGCGTTTCGTACACCATGCCGTTTGTGAAGGACCCGTCCCCCACAACAGCCACTGCGTACCGGTCCGATCCCTCCAGGGCCGCCGCACGGGCAATCCCCAGCGCGGCAGGCAGAGCGCTGCCGCTGTGCCCTGCGGTGAGTACGTCGTGTACACTCTCTTCCCGGTTGGTAAATCCCGAGATACCCCCAAACTGGCGGATGGTGTCAAAAGATTCGTACCGACCGGTAAGGAGCTTGTGGGCGTAGGCCTGATGTCCCACGTCAAATAAAATGGCATCCCGGGGACTGTCAAAGGTCCGATGCAGGGCGATGGTAGCTTCCACCATCCCCAAATTGGAGGCCAGATGTCCTTCCGTTTCCGATACACAGGACAAAATTTTTTCCCGGATCTCCGCTGCCAGACCGTCCAGCTGCGCCGGATCCAGCCGGCGCAAATCCGCGGGAGAATGGATCTGCTCTAAATATTTCATGCCGGGAAGGCTCCGCATTTTTTCGCCGCGGCAACGGCAAGCTGTATGGCTTTGGTAGAGGAAAGCCGCCGGATCTGCTCCCGGGAGAGGGCGCTGCGGTAATGTTCTGTGCAGGTTTCCACTCGCCCGCCCAAATCCTCGCTGCAGGCCACGGCAAAGCACACTGTCCCCACCGGCTTCTCCGGCGTGCCCCCATCCGGGCCGGCAATCCCGGTGACGGACACGGCAATATCACATCCCAGCCGCTTTACAGCACCGACAGCCATCTGCGCAGCGCACGCCTCCGACACGGCGCCAGAGGTATTCAAAACCTCCTCTGTCACGCCCAAAACACCTGTTTTTACCCCGTTGGCATAGGATACGATGCCGCCCCGCAAAACTGCCGACGCCCCGGGCAGTGCGGCGATCTGCGCGCAGACCATGCCACCGGTGCAGGATTCCGCCGCCCCGAAGGTAAGGCCATTTTCCCCGAAAACGGAAAGAAGTGTGCGCTCCACCACAGCCGCGGCATCTTCCGGAGTGTCCGTAGAGGCGTATATGTATTTTCCCACAGAGGTCTCACGGATCTCCTGCGCCGCGGCGGCACACATCTGCCGGGCGCGCGGTTCATTTTCCGCACGGGCAGTGATGCGGATGCGCACGTCGCCTTCTCCGGCATAAGGGGCGATGGTGGGGTTTTCCCCGGCATTCATCATCTCCCGCAGGACAGCCTCCACCTCCCCTTCCCCGATCCCGGCAAGGTGTAAATTGAGGGAATACAGCGTGCTTGGAGAAAAGCGGGACAGCCAGGGCAGCACTGTCTCTTCAAACATCGACTTCAGTTCATGGGGCGGGCCGGGCAGGAGCACCGCATACTTTCCGTCCTGCTCGATCCCGATGCCCGGCGCCGTGCCCCAGCTGTTGGCAAACACCGTAGCGCCCCTGGGCACCAGGCACTGCTTTAAGTTGTTTTTAGAAAAAGCGCGCCCCCTTGCGTGAAAATAATCCTCGATTGCTTTTCGCGTAGGCGCGTCCTCCTCCATGGGAAGAGAAAAATAATCTGCTACCGTTTCCTTGGTGATGTCGTCACAGGTAGGACCAAGACCGCCGGTGAGGATTACCAGCGCGCTGCGGCCGTATGCCTCCTCCAACGCCTGGGTCAGGCGGACGGCGTTGTCACCTACCACCGTCTGGCGGTAGACGGGGATACCGAGCACCGCCAGGCGGCGGGCAAGATATGCCGTATTCGTATTGGTGATATCTCCCAGAAGCAATTCCGTTCCTACGGAAATGATTTCGCAAGATATAGTATTTTGCATTTTATGCCACACTTTCCTGTCAAGGATATTTTTTGCAGAGCTGTGTTCATATACATTATACACGGAAAGCCATACAGAATCAATACCCTCTCCTCGTTGACAGAGGGGAGAGCGCGCAGTATAATGGAGGAAAAATATGACACTCATCGACTGTCGTGTGGGGGATGTTTTTACCATCTCCCAGATCCGGCTGGAGGAAGCCCTGCGTCATCGGCTGCAAATTTTGGGGATTCTCCCGGGAGGACGGCTGCAGGTGCTCCACAAAAAACGATGCGGCACCATGGTGGTGCGCACTATGGGAGTGCGGTATGCCCTGGGCGCCGGTGCCGCACGGAAAATTGTGGGGGAGCGGGCCCTATGACAATTGCATTTGCAGGCAACCCCAACTGTGGAAAAACCACCCTGTTCAACGCCTATACCGGTGCGTCCCTGAAAGTGGCAAACTGGCCGGGCGTAACGGTAGAAAAAAAAGAGGGTACATACGTTTTCGGCGGGCGGCAGCACACCCTTGTGGATCTGCCTGGAATTTATTCCCTGTCTACCTACACACTGGAGGAAAAGCTGTCCCGTCAGTTCCTACTGGAGGGCGGTACAGATGTTATTATTGATGTAGCAGACGCCTCCTGCCTCTCCCGCAACCTTTACCTGACCCTGCAGCTGATCCAGCTGGGCCGTCCGATGGTGCTGGCGCTGAATATGATGGACATACTCAAAAAGCGCCGCGCCCGGCTGAACGTACAGCGGCTGGCGGACTTTTTGAAAATTCCCGTCATCCCCATATCCGCCCGGCGGCGGGAGGGGTTGGACACATTGATGCGTGCGGCAGAAAAGGCCGCACGGGAAAAAGCGCATCCTGCGCCCGCACCTTTTGAAAATATGGAAATCCGGGATCGGTTTGCCTGGATCGAGGCAGTGGTCGCGGCCTGCCTTTCCGACCGCGGGCCCAAAGCCTTTACAGATCGTCTGGACAAAATTCTGCTCCATCCCCTGTGGGGAATCTGCATATTTTTTGTCATTATCGCCGCGGTGTTTCTCTTCACCTTCTCCCTGGGAAATTTCGTCAAAATCCCGCTGGAGGCGGGACTGGATCAGCTGTGCGTCCATGTACAAAGGGGCCTGGAGGCCATCCACACGGTTCCCTGGCTCACTGCTCTCATCACAGACGGCATCTTGTCCGGCGTCGGCGGAATTCTCACCTTTTTGCCCAATATTGTTCTTTTGTTTTTTGCGCTGGCGTTTTTGGAGGACAGCGGATATATGGCCAGAGTGGCCTACATTATGGATGGCATGATGAGAACGCTGGGACTGTCGGGCCGGGCATTCATTCCCCTCTTGCTGGGAATGGGATGTACCGTGCCGGCCGTACTTGCCAGCCGTACATTGGAAACGCGCCATGACCGGCTGCGGGTCATTCTTGTGACGCCGTTCATATCCTGCAGCGCCCGGCTTCCGGTGTATATTCTCATCGCCGGCGCATTCTTTGGAAAATTCGCGCCGCTGGCCGCTCTGTCCATGTATGGAATCGGGCTGCTTGCCGCCGGGATCGTCGCCGGTTGTACCAAGCATTTGGGCGGCAAAAACGGCCAGCCGCCCCTTTTGCTGGAGATGCCGGACTATAAAGCCCCTACCCTGCGCACCATGCTTCTGTATGTCTGGGAAAAAATCCGGGATTATCTCACCCGGGCAGGCACCACCATTTTTCTCGCATCTATCGTATTGTGGGTTCTGCTCAACGTGGGTCCCGGGGGATTTACCCATTCTATGCAGGACAGCTTTGCCGGGTGGATCGGGCGTGCCGTCGCCCCGCTCCTGGCTCCCTGCGGCCTGGGGCTGTGGCAGATCGCAGTGGCGCTGATTGCCGGGATCGCCGCAAAGGAGGTCGTGGTTTCCTCCATGGCCGTTCTGTATGGCATTACAAACATCGCTTCTCAAGGCGGCACGTCCGCACTGCACGCATCTCTTGCCGCATACGGGTTTGGGCCGGCAAACGCATATGCTCTGATGGTGTTCGTACTCCTTTACATTCCCTGTGCGGCGGCGCTGGCAACCATAAAAAGCGAAACAAAAAGCCGGCTGTGGACGGCAGGGGCTGCGGCGCTGCAGCTGGGGACCGCGTGGGTCCTGTCCGCGCTGGCGTATCACATTGGAAGATTATTTCTATAAAGGAAGTGACAGGTATGTATGCTTATCTGTACAAGGACTGCCCGCTGGGTCCGCTGTGGATTTTGTCTGATGGGAAAGCAATCTGTGCAATCCATCCGGCAAAGGGGAATGTCTCTGAAAGGGAGCATCCGGACGATTTGTGCCGCCGCTGCGGGGCACAGCTGCGGGAATATTTTGCCGGAGAAAGAAAAGCCTTTGACCTGCCGCTGAAGCTCCAGGGTACGGATTTTCAGGTGAAGGTATGGAAAACGCTTTTGCAAGTCCCCTACGGCAGCACCGTCACCTATGGGGACCTGGCCGCGATGGCCGGCTATCCCCGGGCGGCGCGGGCAGTGGGGAGCGCCATGCGAAACAATCCCCTGTGGCTGCTGATTCCCTGCCACCGGGTGGTGGGCGCATCGGGACTGGGCGGTTACGGAGGCCCGGAGGGTCTTCCCATCAAGCGGCAGCTGCTGCTCCTGGAGGGCGCCATTTCTCCCCGGGAAAAGGCGTGAGAAATTCACAGTTTGTCCGTTGCAAAGCGGGACAAAGCATGATATACTGATAGAAGTCCTTATACAAACAGAAAGGGAGTATTCCCATGAAAATACTGCACACCGGAGACGTCCACCTGGACAGTCCCTTTGCCGGGCTGGACACGTCTGCAGCCAGGCAGCGCCGCAGCGAACTGCGGGAGACATTTGCCAGCATGACGACGTATGCCCGGGAAGGCGGCGTAGATCTGATGCTGATTGCAGGAGATCTGTTCGACAAAAATTATGTAACCCGGGATACCATTGCCTTGCTGCGGCGGGAGTTTGCAAAACTGGACTGTCCCGTGGTGATTGCGCCGGGCAATCACGATCCGGCGGAGGAAAAAAGTATCTGGGAGAAAAATATCTTTTCGGACAATGTCTTTGTGTTCTCCTCTGCAGATCTTTCGTACTTTTCCTTTCCCCAGCTCCGCTGCCGCGTATACGGCTACGCCTTTCCAGGGCCCTCTCTGCGGACATGCCCCCTGGAAGGCAGGCGGATAGAGGACGCGTCCTGGATCAATATTTTATGTGCCCACGGAGACGCCACCTCCCCCATCAGTACCTACGGGCCCCTGCCCGCGGGAGTACTGGAAGCCTTCGGGGCGGATTACTGCGCCCTGGGCCATTTCCACAATCCGGAAAACGCCACCGCCGCGCTCACAGTCCCGGGCGCTTACTGCGGCTGTCCGGAAGGGCGGGATTTTGGCGAGACGGGAAGCAAGGGTGCCGTACTGGTCAGCCTGGAAAAAGACGAAAAGGGGGCGCGGCTAAGCTGGGAAAGGCTCCGCTTCTGCCGCAAAATCTATGAAACGCGCACTCTGAATATCGACGGCGCCGCCCAGCAGGAAGAGGTAGCAGCGGCAGTGCATACCTTGATCCAAAAGGAGAATTTTGATAAAGACACACTGCTGCGGATTACCCTGCAAGGAAATATAGAATCAAATCTATCCATTGACACGACTGCATTGGAAGCGGCCGGCGCAGAGCTCGCCCATTTGGAGGTGCGGGATGCCACCGTGCCCACCTGGAACGCCGCCGCCCTGCTCCAGGACCAGGGAATGCGGGGAGAACTCTACCGGGTTCTGCTGCCCAAGCTGGAGAGCGCCGATCCCGCAGAGCGGGAAACGGGCAGCCGGGCGCTGCGGTACGCCATGGCAGCTCTTGCAGGAGAAGAGCTGCCCGCCGATTGACAGGGCAGAAAGGCAACGATTATGTATATAAAATCCATCCACATCACCTCCTTTGGTCCCCTGAAAGAAAAACACTTCGCCCTGACCCCCGGACTGAATATTTTTGAAGGTCCCAACGAATCCGGCAAAAGCTCCATCGCCATGTTTATCAAATTCATGCTGTATGGGCTGTCCGGCAGGAGTGTCGGCGGAGAAATGGCGGAGCAGAAAAAATACGCAAGCTGGGACACCGGCTGCGCAGCAGGCGTCCTGCTCCTCTGCGATGGAGAACGGGAATACCGAATTGAGCGGGAACTGTACGTGCCTGTAGATCAGCCGGACAAAGCCGGACCCCGGGAACGGGTAGCAGTGACGGATGCGCTGACCGGAGAACGTCTCTTTCGGGGAGAGGTCCCCGGAGTCGCCCTGTTTGGCATGACGGAGCAGATGTTCTGCAATTCCATATTTGTGCGGCAGCTGAAAGACAACAGCATCGACGGAACCGGCATGGCGGAAGCGATTGAAAACATTCTGCTTTCCGGCGACGAAGGCCTCAATTCCCGAAAAGCTGCGGAGCGGCTGGACCGGGAGCGCAAAAAGCTCCTTTACAAAAACGGCGCCGGCGGAAAAATTCACGACCTGCAGCAGGAACTGCGCCGCCTGGAGGGACTGCGCAGAGAAGCGACAGAGAAAAACGGCGAAGTCATCGCACTGGAAAGCGCCCTGGCCGACAATACGGCCCTGATCGACGACCGAAAGAAAAAGGGAGCACAGCTGTCGGCACTTTCTGCGGCATACGACACCCTCCAGAGAAAAGCACGGCTGGACGCAGCGCTGGCTTGTCAGGCGGAAACCGGCACGTTAAAAGAACAGCTGGAAGCCTTTGCCTCTTACGGAGACATCGGGGAAAAAATACAGACGATGGAACGGCTGAGCGACAATCTGAAAAGTCGGGAGGCGCAGCTGCGCACCATGCGGCGCTCTCTTGCCGCCATAGATGACACCCTTCCGCCGGAAATGACGGAAGAAGAGGAAGCGGATGTCCGGGCCCAGCAGGACCGGGCAAAGGCCGCACGCAGAGGAAGAAAAAGCGCTTTTGCCGTCTCTCTCATCTTGTTTGTTTTGACAGCGATCGCCGGGTGTGCCGCCTTTTTTCTCCGGGAAATAGATACCGCTCTCGCCGTGGGCGCCGTCATCTTTGCAGGGATCGTTGCCATCTGCGGCATCGTCTCCTTTGTCCGCAGCCTCTCCCGGCTGGAAACATATCACACCATTCTAAAGGAATGGGGGGTGTCCGATACGGAGGCGCTGGGGGATGCCGTTTTGGAAAAAATTCAGCTTTCCCGGCAGCGGACAGATCCCGCCTCAGACTTCTGCACCCTGGAGCGGGAAATCGCCGAAGTACAGAAAGAAGCAGACGCAGACACCCAAGCCCTGCGAAACTGTGCCGCCCTGTTTACAAAAGAAGTGCCCGACACGGACATCATGACGGAAAATGCACAGATTGCCGCAAAAGAGCTGCTGACGGAAAAGTCCCGGCTCCAGGAGGCATATCACACCGCCGCCGGACGGCTGTCCGCTTTTGCCGACGTGCTGGATCCCCGCGTCCGGGAGGAAATTGAAACCCAGGCGGCGGCAACCCTTGCCACAGAAGCCGGGCAAATCTCCTCGCGGATGAGCCGGGAGGAAGCGGAAAAAGCGCGCCGGGACGCGGGTTTTTTCCGCAGCACCGCCGAAACGGGGCAGGCGCGCCAGGTGGAGTTGGAAAAAAAGCTGAGCGCCCTGCGGGCAGTGACGGCCTCTCCCGCGGAACTTGCGGAGAGAATTGACGCCCTGCAGGAATCGCTTTCTGCGCTGCAGCGGCGGTACAACGGAATCGCCGCCGCCATAGAAGCCCTGGAGACCGCAGGAAATCACCTGCGTGAAGGGTTGCTGCCGCGCATTGTGTCAGAGGCGGGCGTTCTGCTGGGAATCTTCTCCAAGGGCAAATATCCCTCCGTCGGAGTCTCCAAAGATTTTTCCATGCGCCTGATCGTCCAGGACAAGGTGCGGGATCTGGAGTATCTCTCCGCCGGCACCCAGGATGCCGCCTATATCAGTCTGCGGTATGCGCTGCTTAACGTGTTGTTTCCCGGCAATCCGCCTCCGGCAATTTTCGACGAAAGCTTTGCGCGCATTGACGCGAGCCGGCTTTCCAGGATTTTGACCATGTTATCCGCCGCGGGAGAAAAGGGGAACCAATCCCTCCTGTTTTCCTGCAGACAGCTGGAGGGAGAGCTGGCAAAAGACCTGATTCGAGCCGACGGCAGCACAGACCAGGTGATTTCCCTGGGCAAAGAGGGATAAAAACGAAAAGGAGGTTTTTCCGTGGATACAGAATATTTGAAACGGGTGGGGCTGTATGTCGCAGCGGCGCTGCTGTCCCTTTGCCTTGTATTCTATCTGGGATTTCATCTGTGGAGAACCTTCACAAGAGAAGTAGAGATCCAGCCGGTTTCGGAAACAACTGTGGAGAAAACCGTATCGGCTGACGGATACATCTTCCGCAGCGAACAGCCGCTGCTTCTGTCGGAGGGCTCCTCCACCGCGGGCAACATTCTTCTCCCTATGGCAGCGGACGGCAAGCGGTTTGCCAAAGGTGCGGAGGCGGCTCGTCTTTATACAGGCACCAGTGCGGATGTACAGGCAAGGGTATCAGAAATCGATCAGCAGATCGCCCTGCTTCAGGAATGTGCTGCAGGAGACGTCCAGGGCATGAAGGACTCCCAGAGTTTGGACGAAGAGATCGACAGCATCCTCTCCCAGATCCGCGCCAGCGGAGACAGCGGCTGCACCGCGGATATCGGCATACAGCGGGCCACCTTTTTAGAATCCGTCAACAAGCGCCTGGTTCTTTCCGGGCTGGATGTGGATTTCACCGATGAGATCGCTGCACTGCAGGCAGAACGAACCTCCCTTGTATCAGGGCTGGGTGCCTGTCTGGAATCGGTAGTCACTCCCGTCAGCGGGTACTACTACGCGTCCTTGGATGGGTACGAATCGGTTTTTACGGCAGACTTTCTCACCGACAGCGCGCTCACGTACAGCGCCCTGACGGAAAAGCTGCGCGCGCAGCCTGTGGAGGAATCCCGCGCGGCGGGAAAAATCGTCACCGACAGTCTGTGGTTCCTGGTATGCACTCTGGATCGGGAATATTGGGACACATATGAAAATGCGGACAGCTGCACCGTATACTTCAGCGCCGGAGAAGAATACCGGTTGGACATGGAGATTTACAGCATTTTGGAGGGAGGCGACCGCTTCGCCATTATCCTGTCCACCTGGGAAATGCCCAGCGGATTTGACTTTTCCCGCACACAGACCGTACAGCTGCGCACGGCGGAATACACCGGTTTCCAGATCCCCGTGTCCGCAGTGCGGGTGGTGGACGGAATCACCGGCGTATATGTGCTGGACGGCTCCACCGTAGCATTTCGCCCTATTTCCACCCTGGTGGTCTCCGATGGCTATTACATCGCCGAAACCGATCCGCAGCAGGATCCGCCGGACGGATATCAATGGCTGGCCCAACACGAGAACCTGATCACAGAGGGCCGGGCCCTATATGACGGAAAAGTTCTCAGCGGCTAATTCCAAGAAAATTTGGGGGAGGATATATTATGACGGAAGAACGAAAGCGCATCATCACGGAAAACTACAAGCGCGTCACAGAAAAAATCGAAGAAGCCAAACTGCGGCGGGACCGTTCTATTCAAGGGGAAGTAACGCTGCTGGCAGCCACCAAAACGGTAGACCCGGAGGAGATCCTGTTTGCGATCCACGCGCTGGGGCTGGCCGCAGCAGGGGAGAACAAGGTGCAGGAATTCCTTGCAAAATACGACCTTTTGCGGGGGCAGGCCGCACTCCACATTTTGGGGCATCTGCAGACCAACAAGGTGCGCCAGATCGTGGGAAAGGTGGACATGATCCAGTCCGTGGACTCCCTGCACCTGGCTCAGGAAATCGGAAGGCGCAGCCAGGCTGCCGGCGTGGTGACAGACGTCCTGGCGGAAATCAACATCGGACGGGAGGAAAACAAGACGGGAATTCTCCCAGAGGAAACCCGAGACTTTACCAATGCGCTGGAAGAGATCCCCGGAATCCGTCTGCGGGGATTGATGACGATGGCGCCGGTTTGCAGAAGCAAAGACGAATATTTGAAATATTTTTGTAAAACATATGAAATTTACCTTGACATTTTCCGAAAAAAATCGCATAATAGAATAGAGACTGTATTATCCATGGGGATGAGCGACAGCTTTGAAGCCGCTATTGAAGCGGGCGCGACCATGGTCCGTATCGGAAGCGCGATCTTTGGGCCGCGGATATACCTGTAAAGCACAAATTGTAGAATTGAAATCAAACCGGAGGTTGAATAAATGGGTATCGTTGATAATATCAAAAAAAGAATGAGCGGCGGAGAGGACAACTACGACGACGCTTACAACGACGACGGATATTATTCGGAAAGCTTCGGCTCCTATGAAGAACCGGAGGAGATGGATGCTCCTGCCGCCGGCAACGTGAACACCGGAGCCAATGTGAGCACCGGAGCCGGCACCGGCATGAGCGGAATCGGGATGGGCAGCGGCATCAGCCTGTCCGGCACAGCGGGCAGTGCACTGGAGATGAAAGTGGTAAAGCCGGAATCCTTTGACAGTGTAGCACAGATCGCCGACCACCTGCTTTCCAGAAGAACGGTAGTGCTAAACCTGGAAAGTACCAACAAGGAAACGGCACGCAGGCTCATCGACTTCTTATCCGGCGTCGCTTATTCTATCGACGGATCCCTGAAAAAAATCGCCACCAACGCATATGTGATCACCCCCAACAATGTGGACGTAGGAGATGCAAAGCTCACCAAGAGAGGCGCCCCGTCACAGAATCCATCAGAAGAAAATACCTCTAACGAATTTGGTGAATACTGACTTGAATATAAAGCGGCTGCCGTCTTTCGCGCTGGACTTTCCCGCACGCAAGGCGGCGGTTGTTCTGTAAATGAAACATGGCAGAGAGCAGAAAACACAATTCCCCTTTCGACGGGGCCCATATCAGCGAAAAAGATCGGCTGCTGATCGCCCGTGGCGCGGAGTTGTCCGCGCGGGCAAAGCATTCTGCGGTCGCTTCCCCCTTTTTATCTCCCAGAGAGCAGCGGCTTTTATTTGCGGATGCGCTGACCCGGGGGCGTGCCGACCAGCTTTATTTTTGGGGCGGCTGCAGAGGCGCCGAACGGCGCATGGCAGTTTATCTGCCGGACTGGATTCTGTCCTTTTCTATCCCCTGTCCCCTCCCTGTATCCCGTCAGTTGTTTTCCAGAGAACGGGAAGAAGCCCTTCTGCAAATGCTGGGAGCAGCCGGGCTGGAGCACATAGAGGAAGCGGAGGATGTCGATTGCTATGCCGCTCTTCCCCCAAAAATAGAGGCGGCCGAAGAAGGCCTGCTCTCCCAGTGGATCTGTCCTCTTCTTTTGGAGGGCAGCGGATTTCGCGCTCTTTCCCACCGGGACTGGATGGGATCGCTCCTGTCTTTGGGCATAAAGCGGGAAATTTTGGGCGATATTGTAATATGGGACGACTTTCACGGGGTCGTGTTCTGCCTGGCAAAGACCGCCGCATATCTTATAGAAGAACTGAAAAAAGCGGGGCGGGACACGGTACATGCCGCACTCTGCCATCTTGCGGCCGGTTTTGTCCCAAGGCAGCAATACCTTCCCATCCAGGGAACGGTGGCATCTTCCCGAGCGGACGGCGTAGTGCGGGCGCTGTGCAACGTCTCCAGAGAAGACGCCGCCGGACTGATTCGGCAAGGTCTCGTGGAGATCAATTACGATCTCATCACAAAGGTGGACGCCGAGGTAGAGCCGGAAGACATTGTCTCCGTACGGGGATATGGAAAATTTCGCATCGATGAAATTGGACGGCCTACCGGGCGAGGCAGGATCCATCTTACAGCAAGAAAGTATCAATGATTGCAGGAAGGGGCATGGCGTTATGAATGCAGATTCCACACAGAGATTTCCCATCGTGAGAAAGGGGTACGACCCGGAAGCGGTGGACATCTATATTGAAAATCTAAGGGGAAAGAACCAGGATCTCCAAAACCGGATCGAAAAGCTGGAAGAACGCATTCGTACGGCGGAAGATCTCATCGAAACCTTCTCCAAAGCGGAAGACAATCTGCGGCAGGACATCGCCGACTCCAAGAAGGCGGCGGCCTCCATGATTCTGGATGCAAAGCAGCGGGCTGCAACCCTTTTGGACAAGGCCAGAGGAGAATGTGGAAGGATCGTGGCAAATCTGGAGGGAGAGGTGGCAGACCGAATGCGGGTTCTGGACGGAATGAAAGCCCAGGTGACAGCATTCAAAGACCAGCTGTTCCAGCTGTACGGAAGCCACATCGAGATGATCGAGTCCATCGCCAACGCGGCGCAGTCCCTCACTTATGAGCCGGACTACAGCGGCGTGGCGGAGGCGGTCAATGCCTTTGAAGAAGCGGGGGAGCCCGCAGGAGAAGTACCTGCATTTACCGAATACCCCGCAGAAGGGATTTTTCCCAAAAAAGAGGAAGCGGAGCCGGCAGCAGAAGAAAGCATACCGGCACAGGAGAAGGCAGCGGAGCCGGAGGGCTCGGAAGAGGACGATTTCTTCGCCCCCGCCGGCGAGGATACGGCCGGCGAAGTGGTCTATCCTTTTGATACGGAATCCGTGTCCGCTCCCCCCGAGGACACGGATGCGGACTACTATCAATACCTGCGTGATTTTGTAAATGGAGAAGAAGACAGCAAGTAATTTACAAACATCCAAAATTGGGAAAGGGTTCGCCGCAATTATGGTTTTGTGTTTCCTCATTGCTGCGGCAGCGATTGCTCTCGATCAGATTACAAAGCTGCTGGTAATGCAAAATATTGGAAAAGGCGCCTCTGTAGAAGTCATACGAGGCGTTTTTCACCTTACATATACGGAAAACAGAGGCGCCGCCTTCGGCATGTTGTCTCAGCACCGCTGGATTTTCATGCTTCTGTCTGCGGTGGCCATTGTCGCCATCTTTCTCTATCTGTGGAAGGAAAAGCCGAAAAGTACCCTGATGCGCCTGTCCCTGGGAATGATCCTGGGAGGCGGCATCGGCAACATGATCGACCGGGTCATTCGGGGCTTCGTAGTAGACTTCATCGACATAAAGTTTATCCCGCTTTGGAATTATATTTTCAACGTGGCGGACATCTTCGTATGCGTCGGGTGCGGGCTGCTGATCCTGTATTTGATCCGCGCGGAAATCCAGGAGCACAGGCGTAAAAAGGCGGATCTGCAAAAAGAACCTTCGCACAGGCAGGCCGGAGAAGACACATGAGCGCATACGGCACAAAGCAGACGATTTCCGTTTTGGAAAAAGACACCGGAAAGCGGGCAGATGTTGTTCTGGCCGCAGCATTGGACATGTCCCGCAGTGCCGTTCAGCAGCTGCTGGAAGCAGGTGCAGTGACCAAAGAAGGCGTGCCTGTATCGAAAAGTATGCGGGCAGAGGCGGGGGATACCTTTACCGTATATCTTCCCCCGGTGCAGGATTGTGAAGTGCTGCCGGAAGCAATTCCCCTCGACATCGTTTATGAAGACGACGACCTCATCGTCGTCAACAAACCCCAGGGAATGGTAGTCCACCCCGCGCCTGGTCATCCCAACGGAACATTGGTTTCCGCACTGCTGTACCATGCGGGAGACAGCCTGTCGGACATCAACGGGATTATCCGTCCCGGCATCGTCCACCGGATCGACCGGGACACCAGCGGGCTGATCGTAGCGGCGAAAAACAATGCCGCACATCTCTCCCTGGCCGCACAGCTGGAAGATCACTCCATGTACCGGGTCTACAGTGCCATACTCCGGGGGAGGATAGACGATGGCGGCACGGTGGACGCCCCCATCGGCCGCCATCCCACAGACCGAAAAAAAATGGCGGTCCTGCGGGAAGGCGGCCGCCGCGCCGTCACCCATTATACACCGGTGCGCGCCCTTGTGGGACACACTCTGTGCCGGCTGCGGCTGGAAACCGGGCGTACTCATCAGATCCGGGTGCATATGGCATCCATCGGCCACCCGGTGCTGGGAGATCCCGTCTACGGCGGCGGCCCTACACCCTTTGAAAAAAAGCATCCTGCACTGTTTTGCGGTCAGTGTCTGCACGCTGAGGAACTGTCTTTTGTCCATCCAAAAACAGGGCAACGGGTGACTTTCCACTGCGATCCGCCGGAAAATTTCATGCGGATTGCAGCGCTGTTGGAACAAGGATAACACGGCCGCAGGCTGAAAAACAAGGAGGTACAAATGACACCGTCAGCAATTGCACTGGTCCCGCTGCAGGGAATGGAATGGATGGCACAGGGGGTTCAGTCCTATCTGCAGACCATTTGCAGGGACTATCCCTGCGAAATCTTCTCCGTAGAGCTGCCCCGGTTCGCCACAGGGGACGGGAAAGCAGTGCTGCAAAATTCCATCCGCGGAAAGGATGCATATATTTTCGTGGACGTGGGCAATTACAGCGTAAAATACAATATTTTTGGGCATGAAAACGCTCTGTCTCCAGATGACCATTTTCAAAATCTGGTGCGTACCATTTCCGCCATCGGCGGCAAAGCCGACCGAATCAATGTGATCGCACCGCTGCTCTACAGCGCGCGGCAGGATCGGCGCGTAGCCCGGGAGTCCCTGGACTGCGCCGTGGCCCTGCAGCATCTGGAAACCATCGGCGTCTCCAATGTGATGTCTTTTGACCTCCATGACAGTCGGGTGCAGAATGCCACGCCCTTTATGGGCTTTGACAATCTGATGCCCACCTATCAGACCATCAAGGCGCTGTGCCGCAACTACAACGATTTGATTTTTGACGAAGACCACATGGTGGTGGTCAGCCCGGATTTTGGCGGGATCAGCCGGAATTTTGCATACGCAAACGAGCTGGGAATCGATTTGGGCATGTTCTACAAGAGAAGGAACGTGCAAAAAGTGCAGGACGGCAAAAACCCGGTGGAGCTGCACAAATATATCGGGCCGGACGTGTCAGGCAAGGATGTGCTGATCATCGACGACATCATCGCCTCCGGGGAATCCATGCTGGATTCTGCTCTGAAAATCAAGCAGTTCGGCGCAAAACGGATCTTTGTGGGCGTCACCTTTGGATTTTTCACCGGCGGCACAGAAAAGTTTGACGCCGCATATAGAGACGGGATCCTGGAAGCAGTGTTTGTGACCAACGCGTCCTACCGGAGCAAGGCAGTCACCCAGGCCCCCTGGTATCGGGAAGTCAATCTGTTAAAATATATTTCCTTCTATATTTATTCTGTGCATACGGGCAGTTCCGTATCTACCCTGCTGGACCCCCACACAAAAATTGAAGAGTTGATCCGGGGGTATGAGGCGCAGCGGCAAACAATGAAATAATATAAATAAGGAGGACAAGTTTATGGACCGGTTTGTTACGATTTACGACCAAGGAATGATTGATACAATCGAAATCTTTGTAGACAGAGAGACAGGCGTCAATTATATATTCCGAAAATGTGCCAATGCCGGCGGACTTACGCCTCTGCTGGACGAAAATGGGAAGCCTGTTGTTACAAAAATAGATTAAATACATAAGAGAAATAAATTAATTTTTCGCCGCCTCTTGACAAATCTTTCAATTTGTGATAACATTCCCTTGTATATAAAGAAAGACATTGACCGGGAACGAGTACCCTGGACCGTGTTCCTCTCAGAGAGCCGCCGGACGGTGAAAGGCGGCAGGATGGCACAGGCGAATTACATCCCGCGAGTTTCGCTCCAAAAAAGCGCATATTGCTTGAGTAGGCGGCGACGGGCCGGCGTCCGTTATCAAAGCCGGGGCATCGCGTTGGAAACGGCGCCGTGCTTTTGAGGGGCCCATTTGGGCAATTGAGGTGGTACCGCGGTTCATTCGTCCTCATGAAGCTGTAGCTTCATGAGGACTTTTTTGTTGTATTACAACCCCTCCGTCTCGCCTATGGCGAGCCACCTCCCCTTCGTTAAGAAGGGGAGGCTTACACAAAAAAAGTCCCCCTTGTGGGCGTCTCTTACAGAGCCGCTAAGGGGGATGTCAACGAAGTTGACAGGGGGATTGTCTATTAAAGTGGGCCCATTGCAAGGCAGGCTATAAGGCAGACAAAAACAAATTTAATATAAAGCAGGAAGGAATTTATATGACCATCGTAGATTTACTGGACCGGAACGCAAGACTCTACCCGGAGGAAGAAGCGCTGGTAGAGATCAATCCGGAAAACCACCCCAGCCGAACCAGATCCTGGCGGGAATACAATCTCATTGAAACGGCGGAAGGGGAGAAATACCGCCGCTCCATCACCTGGCGTCAATTTGAGCAGCAGGCCAACCGGGCCGCAAATCTGCTGCTCACACGTGGCATCCAGCGAGGAGACAAGGTGGCGATTTTGCTGATGAACTGCCTGGAGTGGCTGCCGATTTATTTCGGGATTTTGAAAACCGGCGCTCTGGCTGTTCCCATGAATTATCGCTATACCGCAGAGGAGATCCAGTACTGTCTGGAGCTGTCCGATTCCACCACACTCATTTACGGACCGGAATTTACTGACCGCGTGGCGCAGATCCAGGACAAGGTGCGCGGCCTGTCTACCGTCTTCTTTGTAGGCAGCGACGTCCCTGCCGGGGCAGAGAACTTCTGCAAATACCTCACCTACTGCTCCAAAACGGCGCCGGCAGTCGAACTCCGGGAGGAAGACGACGCGGCGATCTACTTCTCCTCCGGTACCACCGGGTTTCCCAAAGCGATTCTGCACCGTCACAGAGCGCTTATCAGCTCCGCCAGGACAGAGCAGAACCACCACGGCCAGACGCGGGACGATGTTTTTTTGTGCATCCCGCCCCTGTACCACACCGGTGCAAAAATGCACTGGTTCGGCAGCCTGCTCTCCGGCAGCCGGGCCGTGCTCCTGCGGGGCGTCACGCCGGAGTGGATCCTCCAGACGGTCAGCCAGGAAAAGGCCACCATCGTCTGGCTGCTGGTGCCCTGGGCCCAGGATATCCTGGACGCCATCGACCGGGGCGAGATTTTGCTGGAAAAGTATCGTCTATCCCAGTGGCGGCTGATGCACATCGGGGCCCAGCCGGTGCCTCCCAGCCTGATCCGGCGCTGGATGCAGGTATTCCCCCATCATCAGTACGACACCAACTACGGCCTGTCGGAATCCATCGGCCCCGGATGTGTGCATCTGGGTGTGGAAAACATTCATAAAGTAGGCGCCATTGGCATCCCCGGATATTTATGGGAAGCCAGGATTGTAGATCCTTCCGGTGCCCCCGTTCGGCAGGGCGAGGTGGGAGAGCTGTGCGTCCACGGGCCCGGCGTGATGAAATGCTATTACAAAAACCCCCGTGCCACCCAGGAGATCCTGCGGGACGGCTGGCTTTGGACAGGGGACATGGCCCGTTACGATGAAGACGGCTTCATCTACCTGGTGGACCGGAAAAAAGACGTGATCATCACCGGAGGAGAAAACCTCTACCCGGTACAAATTGAGGATTTTCTTCGGTCCCACGAGAAAATCAAGGATGTGGCGGTGATCGGCCTTCCGGACGACCGGCTGGGAGAAATCGCAGCCGCCATCATCGAACCCAAGCCGGGCTGCACTCTCACCGAGGAAGAAGTCACGGAATTCTGCCGGGAACTGCCCCGATACAAGCGTCCTCGGAAGATCATCTTTGCACAGGTCCCCAGAAATCCCACGGGAAAAATTGAAAAGCCCAAACTGCGCAGCATCTACTGCGGCGGCAGTCTGGTAGAAGCCCAAACCACAAAGTAAAAGCTTGGAGGAACTATGTTTACAAAAATCCTGACGGCAGCTCTGCTGCTCATCTTCTTTGCGGTAATGACCGGGATCGGCCTGTACTGCCGCCGCCACGCCACCGATGTAAACGGGTTTGTGCTGGGAGGCCGCTCCGTAGGTCCCTGGCTTTCTGCCTTTGCCTTCGGCACATCCTATTTTTCCGCCGTGGTGTTTGTGGGATACGCCGGGCAGTTCGGCTGGAACTTCGGCCTTGCTTCCACCTGGATCGGCCTGGGAAACGCCTTCATCGGTTCCCTGCTGGCCTGGGTGGTCCTGGGGCGGCGGACCCGTATCATGACCCAGCATCTGTCCACAAAAACCATGCCGGATTTTTTCTGCAGGCGGTTCGATTCCAAGGCGCTGAAGATCGCAGCGTCTGTCATCGTCTTTGTGTTTCTGATTCCCTACACCGCATCTCTGTACAACGGACTTTCCAGCCTGTTCCACATCGCCTTTGACATCCCTTACTGGGTAGTGATCGCAGTGATGGCGGCACTCACCGGCCTGTACGTGATCTTCGGCGGCTATATGGCCACCGCGATCAACGATTTCATCCAGGGGATCATTATGCTGGCCGGAATCGTAGCGGTCGTTGCAGCGGTGGTCGCGGACAACGGCGGACTGAGTCAGTCCATCGTTTCTCTGTCTCAGGTGGAGGCGCCGGAAGCCGGTGCCCTGGAAGGCGCGTACAGCTCGCTGGTAGGGCCCCAGCCCTTCTACCTTTTGATCGTGGTTCTGCTCACATCCCTGGGCACATGGGGACTGCCCCAGATGGTGGGGAAATTTTATTCCATCAAAAACGAGGACGCTATCAAAAAAGGGACGATCATCTCCACCATTTTCGCCATCATTGTCTCCGGCGGCTGTTACTTTTTGGGGGGATTCGGCAGGCTGTATGACAGCCCCGCTCTGTACGACGCATCCGGGAACCTGCTGACAGACAGCATCATCCCCACCATGCTTTCCAAAATGCCCGGCGTAATCATTGCTATCGTAGTGGTATTGGTGCTGTCCGCCTCCATGTCCACGCTGTCCAGTCTGGTGCTCACGTCCAGCTCTACGCTCACCTTGGACGTAATCCTGCCGGCGCGCAAAAAGGAGACAAAGGAAAAAACACAGATTTTCATCATGCGCCTGTTTATCGTGTTTTTCATCATTGTGTCCGCGGTGCTGGCAATTTTGAAGGACGCCTACAATTTTTCCATGATCGCCCAGATGATGGGCATCTCCTGGGGCGCGCTGGCCGGCTCCTTCCTGGCTCCCTTTCTCTACGGCCTGTATTGGAAACGGACCACAAAGGCGTCTGTAGCGGTAAGCTTTCTCTTTTCCTCTGTTTTGATGATCGTGCAGATGCTCATTTCCATGGGTGTATTCTCCGTGGAAGGCGGCATTTTGGGCCTGATCTTCCAAAACTCCCTCTACTCCGGCGTGTTTGCCATGGTGGGCGGGCTGGTGCTCGTCCCCGTCATCAGCCTGCTCACTCCAAAAATGGAGAAGAAAAAGGTGGACGCAATGTTTGCCTGCTACAGCGAAAATGTGTTGGTTAAGACTACAAAGTCCCTCGGAAACTGAAAACAATCCCCCAGGCGGCTTTGCCGCCAGCCCCCTTAGCGGCTCTGTAAGAGACGCCCACATGGGGGCCTTTTTTATAAAACCTTCCCTGTGTGCAGCTCCACAGGAGATGCGGGGTGCTGTCGTTCGTTAGAGCGACTGAGGGGTTGTTCAAATACCTACAGCAGCGGTGATGCATCGTCTTCGTCTACCGATGGAACGGAAAATCCTTCCTCCTCCGGCTCCGGTTCATCCTCTCCGGCTGCCACAAAGGCATCGGTGGCGCCCTCCGCCGTTTTGAAATAGGGTCCCATATCCTCTTTTCCCGTATACACATATGTGCAGGTAAAGCCGTGGTCCGTCACAACAATGCTGTCAAAAACGCTGACCATCTCCGGCGTAAGGATGCTCCCGTCCGGGATCTGGAACAGCAAAAGCTCCCGGTTGAGCAGAATATAGCACATGCCGGGAAAGCCCCCCGAAAAGGCCTCCTGTGCCAGAGCGCCCATGTAGCAGTCCGTTTTTTGATAGCTGAACGCATGCCACAGATTGTTTTGATACATCCGCCGGGGCAGGCAAAAGGATTTCGCGTCATAATACTCCATGTCCGGCGCAAAAGCGGAAAGCCATTTGAGCAGAAAAGGGCGGATCGGCTTATCCGTTATCTCACGGCACTCTCCAAACACCGCGTGCATCTTTTTTCTCGCGGCTTCCTTTTCCGCCGCACTGATCTTTTTTACAAACATCTGTCTCCTCCGTCACATCTTCAGGAAAATGTATCTTCGCAGGGCTCACCCATCTCTCCGCCTGTAAAGGCGAAGTAGGTCGTCCCATCCGTACAAATATACCAGCCCCCCAGCCTTGTCTGGCACAGGCGGCACAAAACGGCGCCCTCCGCTTCTACCGTATATGCTACGGCGCTGCTGTCTCCAAGTTTTCCCTCTTCCCTTGCGGTAATGAAAATCTCAGAGTACTCCACTTCGGGGGCATACGCCAGCGCCAGGTCCTGTACCTGGGCCGCATCCTCTATGTAGCGGCCAGGCACATAGGTCTCTCCGTTCCACTCCACCGTCCGATACATCCCCAGGCAGCCGGCATCGATATACCAGGCCGCGTCCTGCGGTATGTACGCAATGTAAGCGCCGCTGCCGGCTGTGCCCGCTCCCACCGTATATGCAGCGCATTCCACACCGTCCACGATAGCCTCTCCCTGGGAGGGCGCCGCCGTTCCGTCTCCTGTGATCGCCAGCGCGATCGCACCGGCGATCTCGTCTGCATCCGAGATCGCTTCAGACACCGTCTCCAACTCCAGTGCCTCCGTAAACCGATAAGTGGAAACCACCGTTCCAAAGGCCTCTGTCACATACTGGCTGCTGACAGTCCCGGCAGCGGGATCCGGCTGAGGATTTTTCACCATCCGGTACAGGCTGCAGGCATGATACCGCCCGTCGGCCGCACTCCACAGCCACAAATTATAACTCGTCTCTCCACCCGTGTCGCTGTACACTGTCTGCAGATCCACATATCCGTCGCCGTTTACATCCTCCCGTATGAGGTTATCCATGGCGTCAGCAGCAGCCGTCTCATAGGAAAGTTCCTGAAGCATTTCCCCGTCTCCCCCGTCGTCCCAAAGCGTGATTGAGCCTTTATCCAGAGAATATAAAAGCTTGATCTCCTTTGAAACATAAAAGGAGCCGTCATACTCGATCTGGTTGCGCCAGTCTGTGGACTGCTTAGTGGTTACAGCCTCCTCCGGCTGCTCCCGGCTACAGGAAGTGACTAAAGAAAGTACCAAAAGAATGCAAAACCCCAAAGTAATTTTTTTAATATGCATAAAAATCTCCATTCAGCTGTGCAGAGATAGCAATATTGTAAACAACCCCTCCGTCAGCTGCGCTGACACCTCCCCTTCACGAGGAAGGGGAGGCTTTTTATAAAAAATGTTGCGCCATTGCCTCCGGGTCTGCTATGCAGCCCCCACACAGGGGAGGCTTGGGTTTGTGCAGGCTCCCTTGTGGGCGGTTCCAAAGGAACCGCCCACAAGGGAGCTGTCTGCGTTAGCAGACTGAAAGATTGTCATGTTTTTCACAATCCCTCCGCCGTGGTTCCACCCCAGCATCTCCTGCAGAGCTGCAACACAGGTGAGGCTTAAAGTTGCATGATGTGGGAAGTTTGTGGGTTGCTTATAGGACATACCTTTCCAATAAGAAAGCGGACACGCCTTCGGTCCGCTTTCGCATATATCTGTTTTCGCCTATGCAAAAACGGCCGGCCGGCAGCCCGCTGTCTTTGCCCTTACGCTTCCTCGGATCCGGGTTTTCCGGCGTCCTTCTCCTCCTGCGCAGCGGCATCTTCCTCCGCGGCGTCGCTCTCGTCACAGATGCTGCAGCCTGGTGCAAAGTCCTCGTCGCAGCTGCACAGCGGGTCAAACTCGTCGCCGAAGCAGTCCTGGCAGCAGGTGTCACAATCCCCGCAGTCAAAAGAGATGCGGAAATATTTCTTGAAAAATTTATACAGCAGCGCCGCCACAGTGACGATCAGCAGTGCAACTCCGGCAGATATGGCAATGATCTTTACGACGCTCATGCGCTTTTCTTCATTTTTTTTCATGACTACAACCATGCCTTTCCTTGCATTTTAACGGATCCGGTGCGCCGCCGGCGCATCCGTTTCCCTTATGTAACTATAGTATAACACAAAAACGGCAAAATGCAATACGCTTTGTGCAATATTTTTACGTTTGCGTCCGCGCCCACACGACATCTGTCATCGCTTCCAAAATTACACGCTTCGTCTCGTCACACGTCTCTCTCGAAGCGGCTTCCACAAGGATCCGCAGGCTTTTCATTCCGCCGATATGTCCCAGGGCACGGTATACTGCCTGGTGGACCTGCGCATCATAATTTGCAGACAGATGCTGCTGCAAAAGGGTTACATCCCCCGCAGCCTCCGCTTCCTCGATTCTTCGGTTTACCACACCGTGGATCAATGTATCGCTCATAATCTCACAATCCTTTTCATTTCTGTTGTTTCGTGCTGCCACATGGAAAAAGCACTTCCTTTTTCCATGTATTATCCTATCAGCCATATATGAAAATGGTACGTATGGATTGTGAACTTTGCGAAATGTTTTCGTGAATTTGTGAGGTTTTTTGGAAAAACTGTTGCATAAAACCATTTTTCTGCCATGCTGTCAACAGCCGGCAAGCCGCACGCTGACCTCACCGGAACAAAGCACCTGCCGTGTCCCGTCGGGACAGCGCACCACAAGCCCGCCGGCGTCGTCGATCTCCTCCGCTACCGCAGAAAAGGTGCGCGCTCCCTGAATACACAAAACTTCCTTTCCCAGCACCAGAGAATGGGCCCGATATTCCTCCATCCAGGGACGACAGGACAGATGCCGGGTAAAATCGTACAATTCCTCTGTCACCGCCGCACACAGGGCACACCGGCGCACATCCTCTCCCGCAAGAGATCCGGCCACCGCTGCAATCTCCCCCGGGAAGTCCACCGTAGAACAGTTGATGCCGATCCCCACAACGATCTGCTGGGTCCGACCGCTCTCCAGACTGGTCATCGCTTCCGTCAGAATGCCGCAGATTTTTTTGCCATCCAAAAATACGTCGTTCACCCACTTGATCTGTGCCTCTTTTCCGGCAATCCGGCGCACCGCCCGTACTACAGCCACCGCCGCGGCGCCGGTGATCCCCACCGCATCGGCCAGAGAGGTCGAAGAAGCAAAAACAAAACTCATGTAGATACCGGTCCCCCGGGGAGAATAAAAGCTGCGACCCATTCGCCCCCGGCCGGCAGTCTGCTCCTCCCCGGTGATGAGAAGCACCTGCTCCGGCTCCAACCCGCCGGCAGCCAGCCGCCGCTTCGCTTCGTTGTTGGTGGAATCCAGCGTTTCAAAAGATACAATGGAAATTTTCTCCCGGAGCGCGGGAGAGAGACATGCCCCGATTCCCGCGGCGGTGAGCCGGTCCGTGTCGGATGCCAGCGCATAACCCAGCCTTGTGATCCCCCGGATCTCATATCCGTCAGCGCGCAGCGCGGTCACTGCCTTCCATACCGCGGTCCGGGATACCTGCGCCGCCTGGGCGAGATACTCCCCGGATATGTACGTACCCCGGTTTTTCTCCAATATTTCCAAAACCTTTTCCCTTGCGGACATATCGTCGATTTCCTCTGCTTATTTTCCAAGGATTCGGCCGCACAGGGCGTCTGCCGCCTCTGCCGCCTCCTGTACTCGGTCAAAGCTGCGCTGCTTGTCCCGGTTCCAGGTGTTTTCCATAATATACGGCAGCCGCGCACGGACTTTCCTCTGTTCATCGGCAAGCCCGTCCTCCAGGGTGGGAAACGCCTTGCCCACCGTATCCCCCCAGACGTTGAGCTGCCCGCCCAATACGGCGTTTGTGGCGCCGATGCGGGTGGTCGTTCCATAATAGGAAGACTGCTCCGATATGGATCCAAAAGAATATACGTCCCAATTGTAGCATTCCCGTGTGCTGTAGTACCAGGTAGGGGTAACAATATAGTTGGGAATCCAGGAGCAGTTGATGATGGAAAACCCGCTTTGGATCAGGGACTGCGCCGTCTGAAAACTGCCGTCCCAGGCCATCACCGTGACTTCTTTCGGAATCATATCGTTGACATACTTGCTGAATCCTTCCCAGACAATGGGCTTTCTGCCGCACTCCAGCACAGCCTGGGCCATCTTTGTGATAAAATGGCCCAGATACTGGAGCATCACATATTCCCTGCCGGGGATCCCCCCCGGGGCCTCGTTTTCTTCTTTATACCCCAAAGACCGGCCGTATCGGATGCACGCGTCGCAGTCCATCCACCAACCTAAGCGGCCTTCATCTCCTCCAATGTGGATATACTGAGACTCGGGAAACAGCCCGCACAGCTCCCGATACAGGCTCTGCATCGCTTCGATGGTCTCCTCGTGGAAACAGATGATCCCCTTCTCTCCAAACACCTGGGGATACTTTTTTTGAAGATAGGTGGCGTGCCCCGGCGCGTCGATCTCCGGAATAATCTGCACATCCCGGGAGCGGGCGTAAGCCCGCAGCTGCTCGATTTCCTCGTATGTATAGCACCGCTCCGGACTGGTCGCCTCGGGAAATACACGAGACGGCAGAGTATAGGCCTCGTCGTCGGAGAAATGCAGCTGCAGGTATTTCACCTTGTACAGCCAGCACAGATCGATATACTCCAGCAGCAGCGGCAGCGCGTGACGGCTGCGGGCGCAGTCCATCATCAGCCCCCGGTAGACAGTGTCCGGCCGATCCCACACCGTCCCCACAGACACCTGCAGCTTTCCCTGGGCATTTTTCGCCATCTGCAGCAGGGTCGCAAGGCCATAGCGGATGCCTTCCCGCCCGGCGGCGCGCAGCAGGATCTTTCCATCATCCCCCGCCGTCAGCTTATATTCCCCTTCTGCGCAGGACGTATCCGTAATCAGATGAATGCCTTCTCCATCTCCGTCAGCAGACGCGGTCAGAGAAATCTCCAGATCCAGTCCTTTCTTCGCATAGTCACAAAAGGTCTGGGCAGGCTCCCAATACGCTCCGTAAAAGAGGCTGGGGGAAACCCAGCATACATGTTCCTCGCTGCAAAAGCCCTTCGGAGAAGGGATGACGCCTGTTAGCATTGCCATTGTTTTCATCCTTCCAAATCGGTATACTTGGGTTCATTTTATCACAGGGATTTTTCCATGTCAATCACCAAAGACAAAATGGAGACAGTTTTGCCATATACACAAAATTGTACGGTTTAAACAAAACATGAACATTCATTTGCAATTTTGTTTCTCCAGAAAAACAATCCACACCCTGTGGAAAAGTCTGTGGAAATGTCCATGCGCCGGGGATTTTTTCTGCTGTAGGGTGTTGAAAACTGTATGGAAATACTACAGGAAAAAATTACCTGAATTTTACATTGTAGAAATTTTAATTGGGACGTAAAAAAACTCCGCCGCAGTTCGACTGCGGTACCACCCCAGCATCTCCCGCAAAGCTGCACCACAGGGGAGGCTAATAAAAAAAGGCCCCCTTGTGGGGAGTTGCAAAGCAACTCCGGGGGGCATCCCGCGTCAGCGGGTGGGGGATTGTTCTCCTTTACAACCCCTCCGAGTTTTGCTTCGCAAAACCCACCTCCCCTTCAC
>CAJFOI010000011.1 GCA_904396155.1 Candidatus Avispirillum faecium
AAACAATCCCTCACCCGCTTCGTAGGAGCTCCCTTGGCACAAGGGGGCCTTTTTTATTTTGAGCCTCCCCTGTGCAAGGGGAGGTGGTGCAACGTAGTTGCAGCAGAGGGGTTGTTACAAAAACATTAAAAACAATCCCCCACCCGCTTCGCGGGAGCCCCCTTTGCACAAGGGGGCCTTTGCCTCTATTATTGTGCAAGTGCTCCCAGGAGACACCTGCAAGGGGCTTTTTCACATAAGTAAGTGATTTTCCCAAAACAAAACTTCACTGGGTAGCAAACCACGCTGTTCCGTCATACCCGCAAAAACCGATCAGGGGGGCATCGCCCGCATCAACGATATAACAAAGATACCCCTCTGTTTCCCCGCCGGGATATATCCCTCCGAGCTCCGGTTGCAGATTCAAGCCATATTCGTGTTCATAGGCAGATCCGGACTGGCTGACGCACTCAAAATCATAACAAGATACATCGATCTTTTCTTCCAAGTCACTCTTCAGCCCCTTCACCTTAACCTTAACAAGCATATATTCTTTTCCCTGACCTGGAATCTCAGAGAACCGGTCCGACGTCTTTACCATATCCAGGGCTGGAGCGCCCCGCAGGATTTCCGCAACCCCTATTTCCACCTCATAATCATACAAACTGTCGCGATAGACACACGTATCGCCCAAAGGAACGGGATCCTCTCTGGTTGCGTCCGCAGAGATCGGCCCTACATTTGCTCCCCACATTCGGCCCACAATACGGGGAACGGCAAACACAGCCACCATGACAATGACGAATGTTGTCAACGCTCTCACCCCGGCCTTCTGCACAGAACGCTCGATCTTTGCACCTGGCTGTGCCGCAGCTTTGCGGGACTTTCGCTTCGTCCCGCAGTATTCGCACACCTCTCCGGTCATGGGAGCGCCGCAGTTGGGACAGCAATTCTTTTTGGACATTTTCATATTCTGCCTTTCTGTTGATCTCACATCCATATCACTGAGTGGCAAACCACAGTGTTCCGCCGATCCCACTGCCCCTAAAGCCGATCAGGGGCGCATCGCCCTCATCGACGATATAACACAGGTATCCTTCCGTCTCCCCGCCCGGATAAACATCCGATATGGTGGGATCCAAACCATAAACGATTTTATAGGCATATCCGGTCCCGGACTGGCTGGCACACTCAAAATAAAAGGAGGGCAGCAAAGAAATTTTCTCTCCGTTTTCGCTGCTTATCCCCTTCACCCGCACCTTCGCAAGCATGTATTCTTTTCCCGCCGGAGGGTCTGTGTTGAAGCTGTTCATACCTTTCACCAGCTGCAATGCCTCGCTTCCCCGCAGGACCTCCGTTACCGCAATTTCCACTTCATAATCGTAGAATTCGTCAAAAAACACCTCGGATGATCCCCAAGCTATGGGGTTCTCACGCGTCCCGGTCAGGAGCTCCTCTGTCGTATCAGCATCCGTTGTTTCTTCCCGGGGAATGGTATTCACAGCAAAAACGCTTTCCAGCGGTGGTTCGGTCTCGACAACCCCTTCTGTGACAGGACGGTCTGTATCCCACGTGTCGTCCTCGTCCGCGACGCGGGAAGCAATGTTGTTCACGATATTGGAAACGGCGATCAAAACCCCTACGATAATGACAAGTACCACCAACGCCCCAGCCCCGGTCTTCTGCACCGGACGCCCGGTCTTTGCACCCGGCTGGGAGGGATGTGCCGCAGTCTTGCCGGGTGTCCGCCTCGTCCCACAGTATTCGCACACATCCCCGTTCATGGGAGCGCCACAGTTGGGACAGCAATCTTTTTTGGACATTTATGCATTCCGCCTTTCCATTGCTCTTGCAGTTTTAGTATATCCGATCATTCGGCAAAATGCAACATAAAACAACAAATAATTTTCAAAAGTATCCTCTGTGTATTCTTCTGCGAAAAAAAACGGGGGCCGGCAGGCTCCCCGATTTTTTATTTCAATTCTTCCAGCGTCATGATCTTGTTCCAACGGTCCAGATCCTCTTTGGAAGCCGCTCTGGGAATAATGCGGTCCCCCTTCTTTTCACATTCCATATACAGCACTTCGTTGGGCTTCAACGCAAACGGAACCGTTACATATCCATCCTGGGATGTGCAGGAAATAAAGTCATAATCCATTTCCTCGTGGGCGCGCAGCAGTTCCAGCTGGGTGGGAGAAAGGTTGTGAGGAGAACCCATGGAAATCCATGTTTCGTAAGGGCTTCCCTTATGCTTTCGGATCGCCGCAGTAGTGATCAGATATTCTCCATCCTCCCGCACCGGGATCTTCACACTGTCCGCCCAGTCCGGCTGATCGTGAATCTCCAGCGCATTCCAGTTATACAGCAGCACGCGGGAAACATTGTTTTCTTCCGTCGCGCACACATCACAGCCAAAGGGCGCTCCCTCCATCGTATCGGCAGCCATTTCCCTGCCCCGCAGTTTGCGCAGCAGCTTGTAAGCGTTGTAGGAAGCTTTTTTCACACCATGGATCGTCAAAAGTCCATACGTGCAGGAAAAGGGACTGTGGGGACAGCCTGCCTCTTCAAACAGATCGGACGCTGTCCAATAGGACATGGAATCACTGATGTCTCTGGTCTCCAGCACATTTTTCAGCACGCTGCTGGCGGCAAAATGCATATCCACCGACGGATTGTGCGTCCACGTGACTGCTTCTCCCGGCTTGCCGTACTGGGTGTTCCATTCCGTCCAGTAAATAGGGAGATGGGGCATGGGTGAATGCTGCACCCGTTCGTATACCTCCCGCACCACGGTGGGCATATATCCGCCCAGGGCATGGGGCGAGTTCTTCCGTTCCGGAAACTGACAGTACTCCCCGATGGGATATACGTGGGTGGAAACAAAGTCCAGCGGCACATCGTTTTTGCAGCAGTAATCGATCATTTCCGGAATGAACATCCCCCCTGCGGAGGCGGGGCCGCCCACCTGCAGCGCATCGTCTACAGACTTCACCGCCCGCGCAGCATGGGTATACAAAATGTAGTACTCCTCCATCCCATGGGGCCAGAAGCCATCCAGATTGGGCTCGTTCCAAACCTCAAAGAACCAGGTGCGCACCTCATCCAGGCCGTAACGGTCTACACAGTGAGAAGTAAACGCCCGGCACAGCGCATACCACTCGCTGTAATCCTTCGGTTTGGACATATTCATTTCATAGTGAAAAATCGTCGCCTTCGGGTCGCTGGCCATGCAGTACGGCATAGGACCCAGCTCAAAAAAAGGCCTCAGTCCCACCGACAACAAATTGTCGATAAATTTGTCCATGTGATGCCATTGAAAACCCAGCGTTCCGTCCGGCTTACGGATGGCTACCGCCATGTCCTCATGAAAAAGGCCATGGCAGCGGCAGTACCGAAAGTGCAGTTCCTTCTGCATTTCCGCCAGCTGTTGCACCAGATCGTGCCGAAGCAGTTCATATGCCCGGCCAATGGCCACTGTGTGAAAAATAGAATCGGTAAATTTTTTGTCCGTATACCGAAATGTAATCATATCGTCTCATCCTCCTCACGCATTTCCGCTTCGGCCACCTTGACCATAATCGCACATTCTATGCGCTTTTTGAACAGCTTGCAGCCGTATTCGTATATTCCCGCAATATCCCCCGTCGCATGATACGCATTGGCGGCGCATCCGCCGGAGCAGTACAATTTTGCCCAACAGTCCTGACACTGCGGCCTGGAGTATGCATTGCATTTCCCAAATTTATCCTGCAGCGCTTTGTTTTGCACGCCATCCCAAATGTTTCCCATACTGTAGGCAGGATCTCCCACAAATTGGTGGCAGGGATAAAGCTCTCCCCAGGGCGTCACCGCCAGATATTCCGTTCCGGAGCCGCAGCCGGCGATCCGCTTGTAGATACACGGCCCGTGTCCCAGATCGATCATATAGTGATAAAATGTAAACCCACGGCCTTCCTTTTCCCGCCGGAGCATCTCCCTGGCCAGCCGTTCATACTGCCCATACAGAACAGGCAAATCTTCTTCTGTCAGCGCACAGGGATCCTCCAAAGCACATACCACCGGCTCCATGGAAAGCTGAGTAAACCCAAGATCTGCCATATGCAGGATATCTTCTGTAAAATCCGTATTATAGTGGGTAAATGTCCCACGTATGTAGTAATCCTTCCCGCCCCGGGCCTTTACAAATTTCTGAAATTTGGGAACGATCCTGTCATAGCTGCCTCTGCCCGCATGGTCCTTCCGAAACCGGTCGTGGACTTCTTTTCTGCCGTCCAGAGATAATACCACATTGTGCATTTCCCGATTGGCGAAGGCGATCACCTCGTCGTCCACCTGCATCCCATTGGTCGTAAGCGTGAAGCGGAAATTCTTGTTTGCTTCCTTTTCAATGCTCCTGGCGTAGGCCACCAGATCCTTCACCACCTGCCAGTTGCACAGGGGCTCGCCGCCGAAAAAATCCACCTCCAGATTGCGCCGCCCCCCGGAGTTTTCTACCAAAAAGTCCAGGGCGCGCTTGCCCACTTCCAGGGACATCAGCGCCCGCTCCCCTTTGTATTTCCCCTGAGAGGCAAAGCAATAGGAACAGCTTAGATCACAGGTGTGGGCCACATGCAGGCACAGCGCCTTCAAAACTGGCGTATGGCCTGCAAGACCGTCTGCAATCCCCGCATAGGTGTCCTGGGAAAACAGCTTTCCCGCCTCTTTCAACGAGGCAATATCCTCCATGCACTCCAGTATCTCCTCTTTCAGTACATCGGGATATTTTTCCTGGATCTGCCAGACGATCTCCCCCTTGGAGCAGGTCTCATATAAGCCAATTAGGTCATACGCCACATCGTCCACTACGTGTACGCTTCCGCTGTACACATCCAGAACAATGTTGTAGCCATTCAATTTATAACGATGTATCATAATCTTTTCCCTATCAACAAACGAAACAAATACATTCACTGTCCCTCTCTTTTTCGAGAGGAGAGAAACCACAACGGAGAGATTTTCATATGACAGCAAGAACAATCCCCCGCCGACTGTCGTCGGCATGGCCCCCTTAGCGGCTCTGCAAGAGACGCCCACATGGGGACTTACCTCATCACTTGAAGCCTCCCCTGTGTGGGGCTGCGTAGCAGACCCGGGGGAGGTGGCACGGCGAAGCCGTGACGGAAGGGTTGTAAAAGAACCATCCCCCACCCGCTTCGCGGGATGCCCCCTTTACACAAGGGGGCCTAAATATAAACAAGTCTCCCCTATGGAGGACTTGCTGCGCAAGTCCCGGAGCGGTGCTGCAGTGTAACTGCGGCGAAGGAATTGTAACAACTTTCAACAAATGGAAACAGGAAAATTGCCGCCTCACAAAGTCAGGCGGCAATGGGCAGATTGAAAAAATCTTACGCCTTTTTTTCACAGGGCTGATTGGCAACACCGCAGGAAGTCTTGCATGCGGACTGGCAGGATGTCTGACATTCGCCGCATCCGCCGTTCTTTGCGCTCTTCGCAAGGTCTCTGGTTTCAATGGTCTTGATTCTCTTCATAGTATCTGCAACTCCCTTAACATATTGATAGCAAAGGTATTATACAACATGTATTTTCCCTTTGTCAATAGCTCCCCCAAAAATACCCGTCAAATCGGAGATAAAACAGAAAAGTGCCCCGGTGCATCTTCCATATCACTGTGCAGCGCCACTCCCTGGGATGCCAGCGCATCAAGGTACGCCAAAACGTCCCGATCCATCCGTTCTCCCGGAACCACCAAAGGGATCCCCGGCGGATACGCATAAATATATTCCCCGCTGATCTTCCCGAGTGCCTGTCGGCGATCCACTATGGAATGCCGCCCGCGTTTTGCAGCATATATCCCGCAAATCCGCTCCGGCACGGGCGGCGCCGGGCACGGGCACGGCGTGGATGTCTTACAGCTTCGATCGATCTCACACAGCGCCTTCGCAAAAGCGCCTATCGTCTCCCCCGTGTCTCCCGGGCCGGTCATCGCCAGCACATACCCTCCGGCAGCCATTTCCACTTCCATGTTGTACTGCCTGCGCAAAAGCGCCGCCAGTTCCGGACCGGTCAAATCAGAAAAATTCGTGCCGACAAGCAGCTTGGAAAAGTCCCGTCTCCAGGATGGGAGGGGAACCGTGTCTCCATAGCCCAGAACACATAATTTTGCAAGCGACGAAAATGCGCTTCTGTTTTCTTCAATCGCCGCGTTCCACATTTCAAACGCGCTTTCGTCCATATGATGTAGACATTCGTCTATAGATGCCAGTAGCAGATAGGAGGGGCTGGACGTTTCAAAAATAGCAAGTGCATCAGAAAATCGACGCATGTCGATCCTGTCGGTGCAAACATGCGCAATTGCCGTCTGCGTAAGGCTGGGCAGCGTCTTGTGCAGACTCTGTACCACCAGATCCGCACCGCCTTTCACCGCCCCGCCGGTAAAATAAGGCGACAGGTCCAAATGGGCCCCGTGGGCTTCATCCACCAACAGAGGGATTCCCGCTGCATGTACGACATCTGCAATTTCTGCAACTTCCGAAAGGATCCCGTCATAGGTGGGACTGGTAAGCACCACCAATCCCACGTCTGGATTTTCTGCAATTGCAGCTTTCACCTGTTCCGGTGTGATCGGTCCCTGGAGTCCCCAGTTTGGATCCCACTGGGGGGTAAGATATACCGGGGAAGCACCGGTAAGCTCCACTGCATTGTAGACGGAGCGGTGACAGTTTCTTGCCATCAGGATCCGCTCTCCCCTCTCTATCGCGGCATATATGCCCGCCAGAATCCCACAAGTGCTTCCCCCCACCAGAAAATAGCTTTTTCGGCATCCCCAGCGGTGTGCGGCACGGTCCATCGCCTCCTGCAAGATGCCGCAGGCACTATGGAGGTTGTCAAATCCATTTATTTCCGTAATATCCAGCGATGCACCAAGCGCCTGCAAATACGGCGCGCTGCAGTTTCTCTTGTGACCGGGCATATGCATGGGAAGCGCCCCATACTTTCGATGTTCCTGCAGCAACTGGAAAAGCCGCTTTTCACTCTTAGGACTCTGCATCTTGCTGCCCACTGTAAAAAAGCATCAAAATATCCTGTTTCTGAAGCCGAAACAGATACCCGTACCGCGTGCTTCCCGCCGACGCCGTACAAACCACGTATTTACCACTGCAAGTAATATTCACAAAATCGGATTGATCATACCCTGGCGTCATCATTGTATTGTACAATTCCTGCGCCGCTTCATCTGTTCCTTCATCGTATACCACCATCAGATGGGACAGTTGTGTTCCATCGAAATGAAAAATATAATATCCAAAAGATGTCTTGATCACGGGGCGTTCCTGAGTGGAAAACAAATTCAGATTTCCATTCTCGTCATAATCCGGAGCGGACACCCCCGTGTCGGATTCGCTTTCACTCGCACTGCCTGTTTCAGAGGACGTCTGCGCGTCCTCCGTCTCTGCCCTCCGGCACGCCGGCAAAAAAAGCAGCAAAACTACAAATGCCACAAGAAAAATGCGTCTGGCCATGATTATCCCTTCTCTTTCCACTTCTCCAACAACGCATATGGAAAAATTTTACGAATATTTTTATTTTTTTCTTTATTTTAGCATAGCTTCATGTTATAATCAAGATAAAGTGAAATGCTAAAGGTTCACAAATAAAATTCTCAGGAGGACATTCAAAATGAAGAAATGGAAATGTACCGTTTGCGGCGAAATCGTAGAAGGCGAAAATCCCCCTCAGGCTTGTCCCTTGTGTAAGGCTCCCGCTGAAAAATTTGTCCTGTTGGATGAGACGGAAACAACCTGGGCTTGCGAGCATGAGATCGGCATCATCAAGGATGTTCCCCAAGAGATCATCGACGGTCTGCGCGCCAACTTCAACGGAGAATGCACCGAGGTAGGTATGTACCTGGCCATGGCCAGAGCCGCTTTCCGCGAGGGATATCCAGAAATTGGTCTGTACTGGGAAAAAGCTGCTTATGAGGAAGCGGAGCACGCGGCAAAGTTCGCAGAAATGCTGGGCGAGGTCGTTTCTCCTTCCACCAAGAAAAACCTGGAAATGCGTGTCGCTGCGGAAAATGGTGCCACAGCCGGCAAGTTTGAGCTTGCAAAGCTGGCAAAGCAGCACAATCTGGATGCGATCCATGATACAGTCCATGAAATGGCAAGAGACGAGGCACGTCACGGCAGAGCATTTGAAGGCCTGCTCAAAAGGTATTTCAAATAATTTTGCCTGGGCACTGCAAAAGGGATATGCCGTAAAAAGCGGTATATCCCTTTTTTGCTCTGTATCCTCCATATGCACAGGCTTTTCCAGAATAAGCCTTGACAAAGGTCCCGCAACCTGATAGAATACTATTGTTTGAAAATCGGGGTGTAGCGCAGTTGGTAGCGCGCGACATTTGGGATGTTGAGGCCGCAGGTTCGAGCCCTGTCACTCCGACCAGCCAGGGTCTGGAGCCATTTGCGCTTTGGGCCTTTTTCTTTTGGAAACTTGCATGTCTGCGTTTAAGCAGCATCATGGTGGTTTCATGTCTGCAACAAAGGACCAAAATCGAAATGATTTCAGATTTTTTTCATAAAAAACAAATCGCATGTAATATCTCCCCACAAAAGTTGTCTGTATAAATGACAGGATAAAATAAAAAGGGGGCGTTTCTTTGGACGACAGCGAAATCATCCGGCTTTACTGGAACAGAGATGAGGAAGCGATTTTTGCCACTGCGGAAAAATACGCAGGATACTGCACTTCCATTGCAAAAAACATCTGCGAAAGCAGCGCAGATGCCGAAGAATGCGTCAACGACACCTACCTTGCCGCATGGAATTCCATACCGCCCCAAAAGCCGTCCGTACTGTCCGCTTTTCTGGGCAGACTTGCCAGAAATATCTCTTTGAATAAATACAAATACAATACTGCAGCAAAACGGGGTGGCGGAGCGGTACCTGCCGTTCTCGACGAGCTGCTGGAAATCGTGTCGGATCAAGAAGATGTTGAGCAAGAAGTAGACCGCAGGGAATTGATCGACACGATCAATCACTTTTTATCGGGGCTGCCCGCTGGAAAAAGACAGATCTTTGTCCGGCGGTACTGGTATTTTGAGAGCATATCTGCAATTTCCACCCGCTTTGGGAAATCGGAGAATCATGTATCCGTTCTTTTGCACCGCCTTAGAAAAAGCTTGCGGGAGGAACTGCTGGAAAGGGGATTTTCACTGTGAAAAAAGAAACATTTTGCGAAATTCTCGAAGGCATAGATACAGCTTATATCGCGGAATCCGGTATGCAAAAAAAGCACGGCGCCGCACATGGATGCGCTGGGCGGCCGCCGCAGCCTGTCTGGGCATGATCCTATCAGGGGCATTGGCACTGTATCGGGCCGAACATCCTTATCCTGTAAAAGAACTGGAAATGGCGCCAGACAGTTCTTCCGAAACAGGAGAAATTCCCCTATGGGAAGACCGGGAAATCTATGCCCAGTATCCGGAAATTATATTGAACGATTTGCAGTACCAAGCGGGTAAAGGAGAAGTGCCTCTAAAACAGCTTGGAAAGGCGCTGGGATCAATTGCCGCAAAAGGCTGGGACGACTACGCCGAAATGGCCGGAGAGGATGCGGTCCGATACTGCGACGCAATGGTCTACGAAATTCAAAATATCTCTGTGGAATGTGCCATAGCTGTGCAGTATGCTGGAACAGATCTCTGCTACAGCGCGGTAAATGATTCCTGGCGGCCGGATACACTGGGACAATTCATCGAGGAACTCGACTTACAAAATACACTTGTCGTCCACTGGGCATCCTATGCATATCAAAAACCGTTTGGTGGTACTGCCAATATTCGCTTTGAGGGGCTGGATACCGACATGGTCCTGGGGCTGCTCCTGTCCGATACCGCAGCGGAAAACGAATATAGCGACTTGGATTTCGACCTGCCGCAAGAGATCCTGGGCCTGTGCGTCAGCATTCCCCTGCTGGGATATGAAAATATCAGCATCAGCGTGCGGGAAGACGGATACGTCCTCACCAATATTCTCTCCACCGGAAAAATGTTTTGCGTAGGTGAGGATAATACGCAGGCATTTGTCGACGATATACTGCGCGAATGCGACGGCTACGAGATCGTTTGTCCATCTGATTCCAGTCCAAAAGAAATACCGGAATAAAAAGCAGGGCGCCCGGGGGCGCTCTGCTTTTCTTTTAATTTTCTTCCAACAGGTTTTCCAGCTGGCAGCGGAACCCACTTTGTCCCTCCAACAGGGTTTCGTCCCGCAAATGTTGAAAGAAGGCATCATAGCCATTCGGAGACAAGAAGTGAAAAATATACCGCTCCCGGGTACCTTCCGCCTCCATACGCCTGTTTAATTCATCAAAATGGGCAACGGCATATTTGTACTTTGCCCTGTTTTCTTCGCTGACATCTCCGTCTTCCTTTATTTCTATCACAAGAAAATAGCAAAAATCCTTCAAAACAACCTTCACAAAGAAATCCGGATTGAATGTATCGTGGTAATATTTTCTCGTTTTGGAAAGCTCTGAACCATACCTGCAGCTGTAATCAATTCCGTAAAAATGCCTGTCCCGGGATTTTATCCACGCCACCAGGAGGGCGGCGTTTTCCCTTTTGCACAGTTGCTCCACAAAACGCCGTTCCGGCTAGACGCAGTAAAAACCGTCGTCACCGGCGTTTTGAACAGGCAATAATCGATTTCCCTGACGGCCGATCGAGGAAGTGACTCGTCTTCCAGCACGCCTAAAAGAACGGCGCGCTGTTCCTCCTCTGTGATTTCAGACTCCCAATTGTTGGTAAAAAACACCGTTCTGTCCTGCCGAAGCATACTGACACTCATGGATTGTCTTGCAAGATCTTTCGTTTGCACCACGTATACGTTGTTCGGAACCGATTTGGAAGAAACCGACTTTTTGTTTTTTCGAAGAAGCGGTGTAAAGGCCGAAAGAATTTTGTGCACATTTGCTTCCACAATCTCCTCTCCCCTGTTTCCCCGCCGTTCCATAGACAGCCGTATGATCCGCTCAATGTCTTCTCTGGGGGGAAGGGTATTTTGCGTATACGTACTCTCTCCCAGCCTGAGAACCTTTCCCTCCCACTCCCGCTGTTCAAATTCCTCAAACAACTTATCTACCACCTCATCGATGGTCCATGTAACATTGCGAATGGCATAATTGCGGTCCCGAGAGGTCCCGTCTCGTACCGCCTCATAGGTTGTTCCCTTTTCCACCTCAACAGACTGGGATTCCAATGCAATCCCCTCCGTTTCCAGCCGGGTAAAGTCCACAAGGCTCGGCACATCCGGCTTTTCTACTTCCATTTGCTGTACGGAATAGTCAATGTTTTGCACAGCAAAATGATATTGGCTTCGAGTGCCGGAAGATAATACCACACTGCCGATGCGCGTTTCAATTTCCAAGACCTCGTCCACCAGCCGCTTGATCTTGCTGCTCCAGGCCTTGTGGTTGAAAACGGTCACTCGCGGCTGGGGGGAACGGTATGCGTCGGGAATCCGAAGCCCTCTGCCCAAAACCTGTGCGATCAGCAGCTTGGAATTGAAAGCTCTATCCTCCCAGGGTACAATCTGAAAAACATTTTTTACATCCCAGCCCTCTGTAAGCATGGAAACAGAAATAATCCACTGGGTCGCATCCGCTTTGTCGTCTACGTATTTTAATTTTACGGTATTCGCCTTGTGCTCTCTTGCCGACGTAACGATGAGCACCTTGGATGCCACATCCTTCTTTTCCTGATGTTCCTGCTCGGCTAAAAAATCCACAAAGTCTTCATAGAGCCTTTTTGCATGGTTTACATCGCGTGTGATTAATATAGACAGCGGCTTCACCAGTGGATACCGCTCGATATTGTCTCTGTGGTTCTGGTAGATCTTTTGAAACCGCTCATAGTCCCCGCGGCTTTCATCCTCTTTTACATAGTCGATGTTTTTCACGATCCGATCTTCGATCGCCTGTCGCAGAGAGTATCGATACAAAACATCCGGAAAATACTCGTCCCCAATGTATGCCGTCCCGGTAAACCCAAGCATGTAATGAAATTTGTATTTCGTGCTCAGCAAAAACTCCTTCCACTTTTTTATAGAACCGTCACTGCCGGAAAGCTTGTTGAAAATATGATGGGCTTCGTCGTTGAGCACCAGGGTGTCGGCGCCAGTCCCGGCGAAGCTGTCTTCAATAGATGAACCGGTATTTTCATATACCGCATGGATGTTCTCCACACAAAGGTCCCCCGCACGCACTGTCTGATTTGCGCTGACAATGCTGGGGTTTTTGCATACTGCCGCCTGCGGGATGGTCTCCTTCAGTCCCGCATCACCGCTCAAATCCTCGAATTTCTGTATAAGGCCGCTCTCAATGGGCAAAGATGGGCACAAAACCAGTACACGCTTTACAAGGCCCAGTCCAAGGGCAATCTGCGCAATCCCGTAGATCACATAGGATTTTCCGGTCCCGGTGGCAAGATCGATACTGGCGTACAGCTTGTCCCGCATCTGCAAAGCATCCAAAAAATCCTTTTGGGCGGGATACTTGTCCTGCAGACGCAAATTGACAGAATAATTGTATACAGCAAGATCCCGCAACGTCTGGTATTGTCCCGACGCCAGGTAAATCACCGCAGCCTCGATCGCCTCTTTCTGATACACACGGTCTCCGCACAACCTGTCCAAAAAAGGCTTCCAGGCGCGCAGGTCCAACTTGCCGGTATCGTATACCCGGTTGACCCCCAGCACCAGCTCCGCTTGCCGGAAGGTTTTAACATCCTGCATATCTGCTCCTTTTTATACAAATCACAAATGAAAACATTCGGTCAGATCGTTTCCAAAAATATCCGTGTACACGACCATGATTTCCTTTCCCACAGAATCAGCCTTCAGGAAAAGGGAAAGTCCATTTTCGCTTTCCGTCAATTCATCTGCAAAGAATGCATCCGTCATAACAAAATCCTTTCCATCGTACCGCCTGTCTACAAATACTGCAGACAAAAGCTGGAACCCGGACATGGTCCTTTCCTCCGCCGATTTGCTGGAACGAGGCTCCACGGACCGAAATGCTCGGATGCAAATTTGCACGTTTTCTCCATTCCGGCATATACTGCTCTCTACTGCGGGCGTTCGAACAAAGGAAAATCCCTTTGTTTCCTCAATCGGATCGTTTACACCAAATTTCGACCGGGGCTGCCGAAATTTGGTAAATTCCGCTCCGTGCAGTTCCTTGATCATTTGATAGGGAATTTTCAAAAAATAATAGCGAATCCCTTTTCTCTCTTCATAGTCCGTGATAAAATCTACCCGCGTAGAAGGTGCGACGATATAGATACAGCCTCCATCCAGCCGGGCGCTCACATGCATTCCCACATCGTCGAGAAATCCATCGTCAATATTGGAATCCCTGTACCGGCTGTAGTTGAAAATAATCACAGGAGCACCGTCTTTTGCACCGTCAAAAGTGTATCCCCCGATTTTGGTTTCCTGCAAGTCGATGTTGAACAATCCCGATACAAAGTCCTTGTATTTGCTGTATTCCAAGCTGAGGGCAGCTCCCAGATCATATTCCCCCAGGGAACACAGCACAAAACTGCGGGCGTGCTTTTTATACAGTCGATTGTTATATATGTTTTTGGACTCGTTTATTTTCAAAATCCGCCTTTGCGTTGTGTAATAGGAGAGCTTTCCTATGTCGCAGGCAATCCATTTTCTGCCCAGTTTTTCCGCCACAGCAGCAAGGGTCCCTGATCCGCTGAAGAAATCCATCACAATGTCTCCTGGCTGCGACGCAGCGTTCAGCAGCAGCGCAATCAGCTTCTCCGGTTTTTGTGTGGGATATCCCACACGTTCTTTGGAAGTCCCCTGTACAAAGGGAATATTAAAGACATCCGTGGGCTTACCTTCCTTCATGTATGCGATCCGCTTGCTGCCGTCGGCATGATAGTAAATCTTGTATCTGCGGCCCATATCATCCGTTTTGTCGTACCGCTTTACCGCTTTCTGGTCGTAATCGATCAGCGTGGCAGCACTGTTGAAATAGTATGTACTGCTCTTGGAATAAAACAATATAACATCGTGCTTGCGGGGAAAATTTTGATCCGTGGACGTGGGTCCAAAATATTTCCAGATGATCTCATTTTGAAAATTGTTTTTCCCAAATATCTCGTCCGCGATCACTTTGACATAGTGGACCATCTTCTGATCCAGATGGATAAACATAACCCCGTCATCGGCTAAAATCTGCCGGGCGACAATAATCCGCCGCCGGAGAAACTCCAAAAAATCCGCGCCTACTTTTTTGTCGTTGTAAGCCTTTGCACCCTCTTTGTTTTGAAATTCGTCCGCAGTTGCAAAAGGGGGATCGATATAAATCAGCTTTACCTTTCCCTTTACTTTGTCCTTGATCAGAGGGTCTTCATTTTTATATATCGTTTTCAAAAATTGCAGATTGTCTCCATAGACAAGCATATTGCGCCAGCCGTCTTCCCAGGCAGTATGCTCCGCATCCTCAAAAATCTTTTTCACCTGCAAAGGCACTGGGAAAGAGCCGTCGTCGTTGGCAAGCAGATCTTCTTTGCGCATTTTTCCGCCATAAGCAAGTTCATATTCCTTATGACTGGTCGGAAACAGTTTGTATTTGAAATCTTCGGGAATGGCCTCCCCTTTTTCAATTAAATCAACAAGAAAATCCTTTTCCGCTTTGCTGAGCATGCACATTCCTCCAAAGAGCTTATTGCAAAATTTACTTGCCACCAGGAGCTCGTCCTATAAAATCCTGCGGACAATGCCCCGGAGGTGCTTTACTCCTCTCCACAAGGGGCCTTTTCATCTCAGCCCCCCTGTGGAGGACTTGCATAGCAAGTCCTGGGGTGGTGTCAGCGGTAGCTGACGGAGGGGTTGTAATCAGTTGAACAATCCCCCTGTCGGCACAGCCGACATCCCCCTTTACACAAGGGGGACTACATGAACCCAAGCCTCCCCTGTGTGGGAGTTGCTCTGCAACTCCTGGGGTGATAGCGGAGGGGTTGTTTATAAAAATACCTTTTAGCAGTTCGACTAAAAGGCGTCACAAAATTCTGATGCATTACACTCTCGCCCGTTCCACGGACAGATACACAGAAAAGGCGATACAGTCTTTCCTGTTTCATTATACTAAAAACAGACAGTTTTGTCAAATTCCCTGCTGGAAAAGAGAGAGGCAGCCGCCTCTCTCTTTTTATTCCGTTGTTCACTCAATACTGACAAACCCAAACTGGGTATTAACAGTAACTTTCGTCCCCTTCTTCACATGCCCGTATAGCCACTTCCCCGCTTCTCCATGCCCGGATAGCACATACGTCCCCTCCGCCACCAGGATGTTTCCCCTCCCGTAGATCGGCTCCGATGTGGCCGCTCCGTCTACTATGCATACCTCAAATCCGTATGGGTTCGTCCCCGTTCTCCCTTTCGTGTACGCGATCAGCTGGTTCTCTCCTCTTCCCGTGTCGATCCCGTCCAGACTCCTGCAGCACGCCTTCTGTACCTTCACTGTCTCTCCGTATACCGCCACC
>CAJFOI010000012.1 GCA_904396155.1 Candidatus Avispirillum faecium
CGTCCGCTGCGGAGGAATAAAGCGCCGGCGTGATGCACGTCACAAGCAGTGCTGCCATTAATAGGATAGAAAACAGCTTTTTCATGTCATTTAACCTCATTTTTGCTTATTGTTTTTATAAGTCTGCAGATTTGGGCAAGCGCAACATAATCGGTATTATGTAATAAATACAGACTGAAATTTGCTGTTTGGAACTACCGAATTTACACGAGCCGCAAGACTAAACTTAAAAACGAACGCAAAAAGTCAAGCCTTTTCAAAATTTCTATTGAAAAGGCTTATTCGTGCTGCTTGTTTTTGACATTATCCCGTAAAAATTATACTTTTCTTTGCTGAATTGCTTGTAATTTCCCGCAAGCTATGATATAATTATATTCATAAAATAAGTTTGGTATCTCCATTTGCAACATAATACCGATTATGTATTTAGCCGCCGACCCAGGCGGTTTTTTCAATAAGACGAAGCCGTCAATCAGCAAAGCTATATAATTAGCCGCATATGCTCCATTTTCCTGCGATGCTCCGCACCGGTAGAAATAATATAGATGCGAGTGGTATCGATACTGCTGTGGCCGAGAATATCGGCAAGCTTGGCCATATCCTTTTCGATGTCGTAGAAAACTCGGGCGAATAAGTGTCGCAAATTGTGAGGAAAAACCTTCTCCGGACGGACATTTGCCTGGGTGCATAGGCTCTTCATTTCCCGCCAGATGTTGGTGCGGCTTACTGGATTGCCACTTCGGGTGATAAATATGGGGCCCGACGAAATTTTTTGCTCTGCTGCATAGCGGAGCAATTTCTTTTGCAGCGCGGGCACAATAAAAACGGACCTTGTTTTTCCCTTACAGAATACATCTGCTTTTCCGCGTTTTGCCGCTTCCGCTGTGATAAACTGCAGCTCGCTCACGCGAATACCTGTACCGCAGATTGCCTGCAAAAGGAGGCCGAGCCGTTCTTTGCCTTTTTGTTTCGAGGTATGCACCAGCCGCATATACTCCTCCTTTGTCAGTTCTCTGTCTTTGGAACAGTAGATTTGCCGCTGAATTTTGACGGATTTTATTTTGCAATCCGTCCAACCCAAAAAAGAAAACAGACTGTTGAGAGGTGCCAGCATGGAATGGATACTGGCGACTGCATACGCTTTTTCAAACAATGTCCTTTTGTATTGCATCACGATTTTTTTGGAAATATTTCTATGATTTGTAAAAGATACAAACATTCGTATGTCATGGATGTACTTTTCAATAGTAGCTTTGCTTTTTTCTTCTTCTCGCAGGTATTCTTCAAATTTTTTCATTGTTCTGTCTGTCAGCCTTCGTCTTTTCATTGATATTCCCTCCAAATATCTTTTTGTGTATTCTAACAGAAAATAAAATTTGTATTTTTATTCTGAACTACAGGAGAAATTCCTGTGTGCTTTTTTACAAATAGGTGGTATAATAAAAAAGGATATTCAAAAATGGAAGCAGAGGGAAGATGCCATGTCTTATCAATGTATCATATGGGATTTTAACGGCACCATCGCGGACGATGTTGCGGTCAGCATCGAGGCCATTGACCAGGTGCTTGCAAAGCGCGGGCTTTCACCTATTAAAAGCACGGAAGCGTACAGACAGGTATTTGGATTTCCGGTTCGGGAATACTATGCACGTCTGGGATTTGATTTTACAAAGGAACCTTATGAGATCCCCGCCCGAGAATGGGTGGATGCATACACGGCCCGCATCGGCAAAGTTTCTCTGGTCCCCGGCGTGAAGCAGGTCCTTGCAGAAATGGAAAAGGCCGGACTGCGGCAGGTTATTCTTTCCGCCTGCGAAAAAAACATGCTGTTGCAAATGCTGGAAAATTTGAAAATTCAGTCCTGTTTTCATAAGATATTTAGTTCTCAAAACATATATGGTACAGGCAAAAGTGCTGCGGCAGAACAATTTTTGAAAGAGTGGAAACTGCCCGCTGCTTCTCTGCTCCTTGTAGGCGATACGGATCACGATGCAGAGACTGCCCGGTCGCTGGGCTGCGATTGCCTTTTATACAGCGGCGGACACATGGCAAAAGACAAGCTTCTCACCTGCGGCTTTCCAGTGATCGATCAAATCAGTGAAGTATTACATATTGTATTTTCATAATTTCTTAATAATTTTTCCGGATAGGGGCATCATAATAGCGAGTACGCTTATGCGTCATCAAATAATTCCGAAAGGTATGGTGATATTCATGGTGCTTGACAGAATTGCCTTGATCTTTGTGATTATCGGCGCTCTGAACTGGGGCAGCATCGGTCTTTTCCAGTTTGACATCGTGGCGTGGATCTGCGGCGGCCCCGCGGCAGTAGTCAGCAGAATTGTATATACGCTGGTTGCCCTCTGCGGCCTTTGGTGCATATCTCTTCTTTTCAGAAGCAGAGAGCCTGAATACAACGCGCGCTAACTTTTCTTGCGTAAAGCAGAAGCCCGCCAGTCAAATGACTGGCGGGCTTCTGCTTTTTTCACATTACTCTGTTTTTCAGTTCTTTTTCCACACGTTTCCATATAGCGTTTACGATCCACACTCCCAGGCATCCAAACAGAACACCCAGCAGTGCGCCCGCCAGCACATCAGATGGAAAATGGACATACAGGTAAAGGCGGGAAAAGGCGATCAAAAATGCGAGAACCAAGGCCGGGATTCCAAATCGCCTGTCCCGGATCATCAACACGGTGGCTGCCTCAAAGGAAGCGAGCGTGTGTCCGGAGGGAAAGGACCAGTCCGAAGGTTTTTCGATCAACGGCGTTTGCACCAGCGCGTCCTCTAAATCATACGGACGCACGCGCTGAAAGAGATTTTTCAAAATACCGTTTCCGAATATTAGGCCAAGAATCAATGCAGCGCCGATCATCAGCCCCGTCTTTCTGGTTTTTTTGAAAAACAGCATACCCACCGCAAGCAGAATCCAAAAAATTCCGCCGTCGCCAAAATGGGTAATAAAGGAGAAAAGTCCATCGCAAAAGGGTGTGACTAAATGGGTTTGTATCCACTCCAAAATGGAAAGGTCAGCCGATTGAATACATTCCGGAAAATATGGTACCATTTTGCCTCCATGGGATTTAGTTACTGTCCATATCGTAGATGAGGACCTGATCGCCGCTCCGGCGAGCATAAAACGTGATGTCCGGATGATCTACATAGTCGTCCATTCCCCGCCGGTACAGAATATGTGTCAGCGTCACCCTGCAGGAGAATGTGTTGTCGTCGTAGCGAATAAAATCAAAAGCTTTTTCGTCTTTGATCTCATATCGCTCATATTCGATGACGAATCCGTTTTCCACTGTACGGATATCCTCATACAGCTTGGAATCCGGATCAAAATACGGCGCTACACTGCTGAACTGCATGGCGGCGACCCGGGAATCGTACTGCATGTAAATCGCATATTTTGTGGCCGCCTCAATGAACCAGTCACTGTATTGATCGGCAAGCTGCTGATCAGATACCACGGCGGCCGTGTAAACACCGGGCTCTGCTTCTGTAACAGCAGCCGCTTCCCCGGCGGGACTGCGAACCTCCACAGCCGGTGGCTCGATAAAGCCGGGGACCTGGTATTGCACCAGGGTGATTCCCTGTACTCCCTCCGGCATGTGCTCACAGGAAGGGGTCGGTATGTTTTCCTCCCTGATGTATTCTCCGGTTACTTCTACACCGTTCAAATATAAAGTATACCCCGTTGGAACCGTTGCATCCACTTTTGTTTTTGCGTCTGTATACAGCGCAAAGCTGCCCGGCTTGTAATGGGTAAACCTGCTGCTATTTTCCGTATCCTTTACCAAAGTGAAAGAGGCAAATTTCGTATCCCCTGCCCGGACCACATATTGCAGTGTATCCTGCATACCGGTGGATACACTGTGATATGTAATTTCAGCATTTCCCGTAAGTGTGTCCAAATATGCAGTCAGGTTTTCTTTTGTTTCATATTTTGCGGAATCGTCGCTGCAAAGCGCCAGATATTCCTCCGGAGAGAAATTCGCAAAATATGTGTTGAAAATTTCTTCTGCCACATGGACAGGCTGCGCCGCTTCATAATCCTTCAGAAATCCGTAGAACCAAAACAATGCACCGTGAATGAGCAACAGGACTCCTACTACAACGGAAATAAAAATTTTCCAAAAAAGGGGAACGCTTTTTCTCTTTTTCAAAACTGTTTCGCTTCGTGTCATCGCCGCCCCCATCAGGATTCTCCAGATACCAGGAAAAATGTGGGCATCCGTCTGGGTGTAGTAAAAGCTTTGTACTTGTTGACAAGTCCCTGCAGCTGATATTTGTCCAGGCGGCTGGTATCCGTTTCATATTTGTTGTAATAATCTCTGTAATACATCATAGAGGAAGAGCCGCCGTCCAGCATGCCCGCTGAAACCGCCCCGTAGGATACCATCATATCGATCATATCGTTGTGGGTGGCGCCCAGACTGCTGGCAGTGCGTCCATCGGTGCAGATGAGAATCACTGTGCCGTCGGCGCGCTGTCCAATAGCTGTTCGCTGTGCAGTACCCGTATTGCCCTCCGCATAATAAAGGACCACGTTTTCCCCGTCTTTTTCGATCAACGTGTTTCCTGTCTGAAAGGATACGGCATCCCGTATCCCCAGCGCATCTGCTTCTGCTTTTGTCATAGATTCCCGGACAATCAACTGGTTTTCCCTGTTAAATCCGATAAATGTGCGCTTTGCGCCGTCGTTCCAGACGCATTCTCCTCTGGAATATGTCAGACCGATGGGGGCGTATCCGGTGCCTACACCGCCGGCATCCGCAAATTCGCCTGCATTGATTCCGGCGACAGCCCCGTATTTTTCTGCCGCTTTGAAGATATTGATGCCCGCAGTGGCATTTGCATAGTTCTCCGATGAGGTGCCAACAAAAACCCGGGCAGGATCCTTTACCAAAAGCACATACGCCTTATAGGTAGATCCGCTGACCGTTTCATAGAGCATTCCGTCGATGGCGCCTGCCCATGGGTCCGCCGCCGTATCCGTTCCAGTGGGTTCCTCCTCAGTTATGTAGTCATCCATGGATACCACATCCTGAATGACAGCGTCTTCTGCCGCCTGGATCGCGTCGATGGTCTCCTGATCCAAAAACAGTCCCGGTACCCATTTGGTAGCACTGGCCTGGAGAGCGGACTGAACTGCCAGGTTTCTCGCAGCTTCGCTGGGTCCCCGGGCAATCACAAAACACAGAGCAAAAACGGCGTAGACCACCAAAAGAATGGCAGTAAAAAACACTGCGGCACCTCTGGCGATATACTTGCCAGCGGAGGATTTTTTCCGCCTGGAGCCAATTCGCACAGGGATGGTCTCAAAACCCCGCTCGTCCGCCGGCACCCGCGGAGGGACCGGCTGCGGGAAAGGAACTTCCCGCACAGGCGTGCGTACAGGCCCCTGCGCGCCTCTCTGCACCGCCTGCGGGGAGCGCGTCCTTTGTGGGGTCGGACGCTGTGTCATCTGCCGCAAAGGAGGGCGGGCACTTGTCGTCTTCTGCGGAGGCATCCGGTTGGGCGGCGGAGCAGATCTGGGCTTGATATCCAAATCCAGTCTCGCCAGCTTCGCCTGCCTTTGGGCTTCGCGCTCTCTTTCTTTTTGTAAATATTCCTGCTTCCAATCTTGTGGCATATCTTCGTCGTTCCTTTACTGCAAATACGCTGTCAGGTATTTGCTGTCGATTGTATTTGTAACAAGCTCCTGCAATGCGGAAAGAGAGATGGAGTTGTTATAATAGGTGCGCACCGCATGCTGGTTTGCCAGGGTTTCTGTATAATCTTTCAATAGATATACTTTGTTTCCGTAAAAATTTCCAGGATAATGACACACCGTAGGCGTAAACTGCACATTGCTCCATGTGGCACGCTCGTCATTTGTTTTTGTAATATCGAAGGTAATCATGCCGCCGACGACATTGATGTACTGGGCCTGCTCGTGGACAAAGTTCCCCAGAGAATATACACACAGGGTAGTTCCCCCGTCCTGGCGCTGGATCTCTTCTATGGGCTGCAGCACATGGGGATGATGGCCCAAAATCACATCTGCACCCCAGTCTGCCATCTTCTGTGCGTAGCTTTGCTGCTCCGCATTGGGGGTGAGGCTTCCCTCCTGCCCCCAGTGTACGCTGACAATCACAAAATCCGCGTTTTCTCTGGCCTCTGTGATTTCCCCTTCCAGGTCTGCATATTTGAGGTAAGAAGCGTACAGACCATATTCGGCAGGATCGCTGTTAAGGTTCGTGCCGTATGTGTAGGAAAGGAAGGCGATACGGATACCGTTTTTCTCATAATAAGTTATATATTTTCCGCTTTCCTGTTCTTCATAACAACCGATGACCGTCGCGCCTCTGGCCTTCCAGTTTTCATAGGATTCCTTCAGCCCCAGGGCGCCTTTGTCCAGCATATGGTTGTTGGCGAGATTGATGATGTCAAACCCTGCATCCATCACGTCGTAGGTGAGATCTACCGGGCTGTTGAAATCCGGATAAGAATTCGGCGGATAGCTTTGGGAGACGGAGGTTTCCTGATTGATAAAAGCGATATCTGCGGCGGAAATTATGTCCCGCACATTTTCGTAGATCGGCGCAAAGTTGTAGGTGCGTCCGCCCGGTATCGCCTGGCTTGCCGCATCCCGATAGGTACCGTAATAAATGATATTGTCACCACAACCCAAAAAAGACAGCGTACGGACAACGTCCTCCCGGGGAGCCGTCGTCTCCTCCGCCGCTGTCGTTTCCATCTCCTGCGGTTCTTCTGTAGTTTGCGCCGCGGCGGTATTTTTCGTGTCGTCTGACGGACGAATAGCACATGAGGCAAGAAAGCATACCATCAAAAGAGCAGTTCCCCATATTCTGATCCGCATAATTGATCCTCTCAATTTCCTGTTTGTATTTATCCTATCATAAACACTGTTTTAATGCAATAGAGAAAAGGCTTTTTCGTCTACGGAAAGAAAACTTTCTCGAAAAAGGGAGTGCCCTGCACTCCCTTTCCTGCTGATTTCTGTCTTTACTCCGCAACATAGACGCTGACGCGCTTTCTGCCGCCCTTCATATGCTCGAATTTTACTCTGCCATCGATCAATGCAAACAGCGTGTCGTCTGTTCCGCGGCCGACATTGTTACCCGGGTGAATGTGTGTGCCCCGCTGCCGGATGATGATATTACCCGCGGTTACTGCCTGTCCGTCGGATTTCTTGACACCAAGGCGCTTGGACTCGCTGTCTCTGCCGTTTTTGGTAGAACCTACCCCTTTTTTATGTGCAAAAAACTGCAAACTGATTCTAAGCATAAATCTATCCCTCCGTATCATCATGCGACGATTACTCGTCGACTTCCTCGACCTCTAAAAAATCGTAATACTCTTCCACGAGGTCGTTGAGCTGGAAGAAGTATCCCTGAAACAGACCGGAAATGGCATACTGCTTTTTTTCATCCTCCGAATATTCCGGCAGTGCAGCCATAGCTTTAACGGATATGGTTGTAGCACCTTCGTTGACGTGATATTCCACATCTGCCGCATAGGAGATTTCGATGGTGTTGATAATCAACATCGTCATTGCGGAGAGCGCAGCGCAGAGCACGTCGTCTCCGGATTCCCCAAAACCGGTGTGGCCTGTTTCCTCAAAGCCGTAATAAAACCCGTTTCTTCGAAAGAATTTGATATGGGTCATGGATCACTTATGCTTCGATCTTTACGATCTCAACCTTGGTGTACGGCTGCCTGTGCCCCATTTTTCTCTTTTCATTCTTCTTGGGCTTATAGGTGAAAACGGTGATTTTTTTGCCCTTGCCGTTTTTTACGACTTTTCCCGTTACCTTTGCACCGTCCAGCATGGGAGCACCCACCTGCACCTTGCTGCCGTCTCCGCACGCCAGAACCTTGTCAAATGCTACGTCAGAGCCCTCCTCTGCCGCCAGTTTTTCAACGAAGATCACATCACCTTCGCTGACCTTGTACTGCTTTCCGCCTGTTTCAATCACTGCGTACACGAAAAGCACCTCTCTTTCATACATGTCTCGCTGGATTGGGTTAGTCTCTTTGGACTATTGCATACCCATACCACGCGGCATTTTATATAATAGCATATTTCCACAGAAAATGTCAAGGATTTTTGCAGTTTTTTTCCACTGCTTTTTTTGCAGCCGTGAGGGTATTTTCCAGCAGCATCGTAATGGTCATGGGCCCCACACCGCCGGGGACCGGCGTAATGGCGCCTGCTACTGTACTGCAGGATGCAAAGTCCACATCTCCGCAAAGCTTGCCGCCTGCGGGCCGGTTCATGCCTACATCGATTACCACTGCTCCGGGCCTGATCATATCCCCGGTGATGTAATTGGCTTTTCCGATGGCAACCACAAGAATATCCGCTCTGCGGGTAATTTCCGCCAGATTCTTTGTTCTGGAATGACATATGGTGACAGTTCCGTTTGCATGGAGAAGCAGCATAGCCTGAGGTTTGCCCACAATATTGCTTCTGCCCACTACAACGCATTCCTTCCCGGAGATCTCGACTCCCTCGTGCTCCAAAAGTTTCATTACGCCGGCAGGGGTACAGGGAAGAAAATCATAGTTGCCGATCATGATCTTGCCGGTATTGATGGGATGGAACGCATCCACATCCTTTTCCGGAGGGATGGCCGCGATGACCGCTTCCTCGTCCAGGTGTGCAGGCAGGGGAAGCTGTACCAGGATTCCGTGAATCCTGTCGTTCTCTTTCAGCGTCTCAATCTGCTCCATCAGTGCCTCTTGGGTAGTGTCTTCCGGCATCTCGATCACAACAGAATACATACCCGCTTCCTCGCAGGCCTTTTTCTTGTTGCGCACATATACCTGAGAAGCCGGATCGTTTCCAACTATAATTACAGCAAGTCCCGGTGCCACACCGCTTTCTTCCTTCAGCTGTGCCACTCTGGAGGCGATGTCCGCCCGCGTAAGGGACGCGATCTTTTTTCCGTCAATGATCTTCGCTGCCATCTTTTATTCCTCCCTGCTTTGCATCGGTTTTTATATCATCCTCGAGATTCTCCCCGGCTCTTTCCTGTGCCGGCAGCATATCAGCCGTCTCTGCATCCGGCTTTGGTACTGCCTCTCCAACTGCACCATCCGCGCACTTTTTTCTGTTTTTATATCGCATGAAGTTTACCGTCATCAGGACGATGCCAGCCACACATACCAGGGCAGCCAGAACCTGAGAGACCCGAAGGTTTGCAATATACAGGCTGTCGGTCCGCAGCCCTTCGATTACCGCGCGTCCAAGGCCGTACCAAATCATGTAAAAATAGAAAATCTGTCCGTTAAATTTCTTTTTCTTATAAAATATTGCAATAAGGAGAAATCCGATCAAATTCCACAAAGACTCGTAAAGAAATGTCGGATGTGCCACAACGGAAGGCCCGTAGGAACCGTTTGCATATACATCCCGAATTTCCATACGCCAGGGGAGCGCGGTTTCTCTGCCATAGGCTTCCCCGTTCATGAAATTTCCCCAGCGGCCGATGATCTGGCCGATCATCACAGAGGGAGCGAGAATATCCAAAAGAACGGGAAAATGGATTTTTTTGATCCGCGCTACGACCAATGCCGTAAGGAAGCCGGCAAGGATCCCACCGAAAATTGCAAGCCCGCCTTCCCATATGGACACTACGTTGACAATGGTATCCCAGACATTCTCCCAAAAGGTGCCACCTGTGGCAATATAGCTGGTTGGAGCAAAAACAACGTAATAAAGTCTGGCGCCTATAATTCCAAATAAAATGACAAAAAAGCCCAGATCCAGCAAATCGTCCGTTTTGATGCCTTCAAATTTAGCCCGAGTGCTGGCATACAAATAGGCGAGAATCATTCCAATGCAAATTAGAATTCCATACCACTGGATCTCCCTGCCGAACAGGGTAAAAGCGACGCTGTCGATCGTGAACGGACCGATGCCGAGACCGGGAAAAGATATTTCATGCACCATAGCCAAACACTCCTTTTCTGTGATGTTCAGTCGCAATTCTCCCAGTTGTGATACACGTTTTGTACGTCGTCGTTGTCCTCCAGATGCTCCAGCAGAAGATTCATATTCTTGATGTCCTCCTCCGCCGTCAGTGTAATATAATTCTGGGGGACTTTGTCCGCCTCGGCGGAAAGAATTGCATATCCGGCCTGTGCCAGCGCGTCCCGAACATCGGAAAGATCGGAGACTTCCGTATAAATTTCATATACATCGCCGTCTGCCGCAAAATCTTCAGCACCTGCCTCCAGCGCCGTCTCCATCAATGCGTCTTCATCGATATCTGCATCCTTTTCGATGACGATCACCCCCTTGTCGTCAAACAGAAAGGACACGCAGCCGCTCTGTCCCAAATTTCCGCCGTATTTATCGAAAAAGTGGCGCACTTCTCCGCCTGTGCGGTTTCGGTTGTCGGTGGCAGTCGTGACAATCACCGCAACGCCGGAGGGACCGTACCCTTCGTAGGTGATTTCCTCGTAGCTCACTGCATCGGCGCCGGAAGCTTTCTTGATAGCCCGCTCGATGTTGTCGTTGGGTACATTGTTGGCCTTTGCCTTTGCGATCGCATCCCGCAGTTTGTTGTTGGATGCGGGATCCGGCCCCCCCGCGCGCACGGCGATGGCGATCTCCTTGCCGATTTTGGTAAAGATCTTTCCCCGCTGTGCGTCGGTTTTTTCCTTTTTGTTCTTAATATTGCTCCATTTGCTGTGTCCAGACATAAAACGCTCCTGTTATTCACTATTAAATTTAGATTTTCTCCGGGGTACGCAGGCAGATCAGGCCCAGTGCGGTTTTGATCACGGTGCCGCTGGCCCGGGTAATCCGCAGGCGGGTGGCGCGCACGGACACGTCCGCTGCGGAGAGGATCGGGCAATTGTGATAAAACCGATTGAACGCAGTACACAGATCGATAATGTATCGCGTGATCACAGACGGCTCATATTCTGCAAGTGCCGTCTGTACCTTCTCCGGGAACCGTGACAGAACCTTCAGCACTTCTGCTTCCTCCGGCGCGGTGATTTTTTCCTCTGCTTCTGGGACCGCCCCCGCCTTTTCCAGCACACTGCAGGTGCGCGCATAGGTATACTGGGCATACGGACCTGTATTTCCTTCAAAGCTGAGGGCGTCTTCCATAACAAAATTAATGTCCTTGATTCGGCTGTTGTAGAGGTAATGGAACACCACTGCGCCCACGCCTACTGCCTCAGCCACTGCATCCTTGTCTGCAAGTCCGGGATTTTTTTCTTCGATGCGCCCACGCACTTTATCGATGGCCTGGGCAAACAGATCTTTCAGCAGTACTACGTTACCGGTACGGGTGGCCAGTTTTTCTCCGCCGATGCTTACAGTGCCATAGGGCACATGAATTAGACGGTCATACCAGTCGTATCCCATCAATTCTATCACTTTGAACAACTGAGCGAAATACAGACTTTGCCCTGCGGAAGTGACATAGATACACTTATCAAAATCGTAAGTGCGTTTTCTGTATACCGCCGCAGCAATATCCCTGGTGGGATACAGCGTGCTGCCGTCGCTTTTTAAAATTAGACAGGGAGGCATGTTATAAGCGGAAAGGTCTACCAGAGAAGCGCCGTTGTCAACTGTCAAAAGATTTTTCTCCCGCAGCTTTTCCACCTGCTCCGGCATTTTGTCAATATAAAAGCTTTCTCCCGCGTAACTATCAAAGGTGATTCCCAATTGACGGAACGTTATCTCATATTCCCGATTGGAGAGGTCAATAAACCACTTCCAAAGGGCGGTGTTGTCCGGATCTCCATCCTCCAGCTTTTTGAATTCATCCCTGGCTGCCTGATTCAGGCTATCGTCTTTTTCGGCTTCTGCATGAAATTTCACATACAATTCGACAAGTGCATCGATTTCGCCGGATTCAATTTTCTCCCGGCTTCCCCACTTACGGTATGCCACAATCAGCTTGCCAAATTGGGTGCCCCAGTCGCCCAAATGATTGATTCCCACACATTTATATCCTGCAAACTGGTGAAGCAGCTTCAAAGAATGCCCAATCACTGTTGTCCCCAAATGGCCGATGTGAAAGGGTTTTGCAATATTGGGAGAAGCGTAATCCAGAACAACGGTTTTCCCTTCTCCTTCCCTGCTGGAGCCGTACATTTCCCCGTCATTTTCAATTTTTGCAAGAACAGACTGAATTAAATATGCCGGGGAGATGCGGATATTTAAATATCCGCCCTGGACTTCTGCGCTGCAGAGATTCTCATGGCCGGCAAAAGCGCCGTACAGAGATTGCGCAATTTTGGGCGGCGCTGTTTTCAATACTTTGCTCAGCTTAAAGCAAGGGAGCGCCAGATCCCCCATTGTGCCGTCCGGGGGATATTCCAGCATGGAGCAAATGTCCCCTGCCGTAAGGATTGCCGATCCAAACTGATCGGCAATCGTATGTGCAAGAATTTCAGATATGTTTTTTTTGAAAGTGAGCATCCGTTGCTTATCCTTTCTTGGGTTTTATTTTTCAGAAATACTCAGCTGCTGTGTAGCCTGTGCTGCCTGCTTATCCATGATCTTATGTATCCGGGTGACAGGGTCCAGCAGTGAGGATATAGACTGGTTGTGGTTGAGTGTGTCGATAATATAAGCCACATATTTGCACATATTGACACTCTCATACCACTCCCGGGAAGTGATCTCCGGACTGGTATAAATCAGGTTCGTGGTGAACACCTTGTTGAAAATCCCTTTTTCATATGCCTTGTCGAACACCTCCGGTCCGGAAACAAAAAGACCAAATGTTGTAAACAGAAATACTCTGCGGGCCCCTTTGTCCTTGAGCTGCTCGGACACGTCCAAAATGGAGTCTCCGGAAGAAATCATGTCATCCACCACGATGACATCCTTTCCTTCCACACTTTTGCCCAGGTATTCATGTGCCTCAATGGGGTTTTTTCCATCGATAATGATCGAATAATTCCGCCGCTTGTAAAACATTCCCATTTCCACGCCCATGACGGAGGAATAGTACATGCTTCGAGACATGGCGCCTTCGTCCGGGGAAATAAACATGATGTCGTCCTTGGAGAGGGAAATATCCGGGTAAACCCGCACAAGCGCTTTCAACATCTGGTAAGAAGGACGGATATTGTCAAACCCGTGAAGGGGGATGGCATTTTGCACACGGGGATCGTGGGCATCAAAAGTGACGATGTTGGAAACACCCATGTTTACCAGATCCTGCAGCGCCAGCGCACAATCCAGAGACTCTCGGGAGGCCTTGCGGTGCTGGCGTCCCTCGTACAGCATGGGCATGATCACAGACACGCGGGTTGCCTTCCCGGCGATGGCGGCGATCACGCGCTTGAGATCTGCAAAGTGATCGTCCGGACTCATGGGCACCATCATGCCGTGCATCTTGTACTTTTCGGAGTAGTTGAAGCAATCGGAAATAATATACACGTCGTGTCCACGGGCGGATTCGTGAAGAAGCGCCTTCGCCTCTCCGGAACCGAAGCGGGGGCAGTCAGCACGCATGATGAATTCCTGATCGCTGTCGTGACGTCTCCATTCCCGCAGATAAGCGTCCACCTGGGAAACGAAGTTCTCACAACCCCGCATTCCGATCACACCCAGTTCACCGTATAAGCTTTCCATTTTACACCGTCCTTTATTTTATTTTATAAAAATTTTACCAATCATCAATCGAAAGATAAAAATAGTATAGCATAAAGCGGGGAAAATGAAAACAGATTTCCGCGTTTTTCGAGACAGTTTTCGCTATGGAATGTAAATTTCTACAGCTTGCACAAGAGCATCCTCTCTCTGCGCCGGACTTTTCGGCAGAAATATGGACTACGTACGATCAGCCAATTTGCAAAAGCGCGTATATGCGTCGTCCCACGCCGTCCGCACCGCCACATCGGGCATATAAACCTTTACATCAAAGGAATTGCGTACCGTCCGGCGGATCTCCTCACAGGAACCTACTTCTCCTGCTGCATACGCCTGCATCATGATATTGCCGATGGCGGTGGCCTCTACCGGGCCGGCATGAACCGTTCTGCCAGTGCCGTCTGCGGTAAACTGGCACAGGAGGCTATCCTTGGTGCCGCCGCCCACAATATTAATAACGCCGTATTTCTTTCCGGAAAGTTCTTCCAGCCTTTCGGCAGTCCAGCGGTATCGCAGCGCAAGACTTTCAAAGATACAGCGGGCGACGGCGCCCATATCCTCCGGCACAGGCTGCCCTGTCTTGTGACAGTATTCCCGGATCCGTCCGGGCATATCTCCGGCAGGAGAAAACACAGGGTCATCCGGATCGATCAGGGAACGAAAAGGGGCAGCAGCAAGCGCCGCGGCGGAAATCTCGTCAAAGGTGTATTCCTTTCCTTCCCGTTTCCACTGTCTGCGGGATTCCTGGATGAGCCACAAGCCCATGATATTTTTCATTACGTTAATTTTTCCAAAGGCACCCCCTTCGTTGGTAAAGCTGTATCTTTGCGAGAGAGACGTAATTAGAGGATGATCGGATTCGATTCCCATCAGAGACCAGGTCCCGCTGGATATGTAGAGAAAGTCCTCTTTTTCTGCAGGGACCGCCAGCACTGCGCTGGCAGTGTCGTGGCTGCACACATTGATTACTGCGGCACCGGTTTTTCCCGTATCTGCGTCGATTTTTTCATGAAGTCTGCCGAGAACATTCCCCGGATGGACTACCGGCGGAAACAAATTCTCTCGGATACCCAGTGTACGCAACACTTCCCCGTCATATTTTTTTGCGGCGGCATTCAGCAGCGCGGTGGTAGAGGCTATCGTATATTCCGCAGCCATATTGCCCGTAAGAAAATATCCCAAAAGATCCGGGGTGAGCAACAGCTTGTCTGCCGTATCCAGCAGCCATGGGCGATTTGCCAGATCTGCCTGCAGCTGAAAGATTGTATTAAAGGACATGGACTCGATCCCGGTGATCTTGTACAGCGTATCGTAGGGAATTTTTTCATATACCTGATCCATCATGGGAATGGTACGCTGGTCCCTGTATTGATAAGAGGGAGACAGCATCACGCCGGCAGAATCAATATATGCATAATCCACTCCCCAAGTATCGATTCCAATAGAATTCAGCCCACCCTGGGCGGCACATTTTGCAATAGCGGTCTTGATCTCAAAAAGCAGGCGCAGGGTATCCCAGAAAAAACCGGCAGAAGTTTCCACCGGATCATTGGAAAAGCGGTGTTGCTCTTTTAGGATCAGCCTGTCATCTTCGATCTTTCCAAGAATGCCTCGCCCGCTGGAAGCGCCGAGATCTATGGCAAGATATTTTTTCATGGGTTTTTCCCCTTTCACAGATATCTTTTATATCAGTATACCATAAATACATATATTTTCCAAGAAAAAATTCAAAAGAAAAGGCTCTGCTGTTGCGGAGCCAAAGACAAAAGGAGGTGCCAGCGCCTCCTTATTATATTAACCCCTCCGGCAGCTACGCTGCCACCTCCCCTTCGTAAAGAAGGGGAGGCTATGAAAGAAGGAGGCTAAAAGTTCACTAAAGATCCCCTCCCGGAGAGGTGCTGTGCCTTTCCGGGAGCATATCGGTATTCGGTAGAAGGCTCCTTTGCGTGGAGGTGCTTTGGTCTCTCTGAGGGTATTCAATATTAGGAAATATAAAAGGCCCCCTTGTGTAAAGGGGGCCCCCGCAGAGCGGGTGGGGGATTGTACTTCCACACCCCCTTCGTCTCACATACTATGGAGCATTTTAATCCACTCCGGATCAAAGTGATCGACAATTTCGCTGTGACCAATGTCCATCCCACGAATTTTTTCCATATCCTCTTCTGAAAGCGTAAAATCAAATACTTCAAAATTCTGCCGCATTCTGTCCTCATGGACCGTTTTGGGGATTACCACCACACCGCGCTGCAGATCCCATCGAAGGGCAACCTGGGCGGCCGTTTTGTGATATTTCTCCCCGATTTCTGTGAGAATCGGGTCGTGGAAGAAATTGCGTTTTCCTTCGTTAAAAGGCGCCCAGGCTTCGGGGGTGACGTCGTATTTTTTCATGGTTTCCAGGTTTTTTTCCTGCTGGAAAAAGGGGTGCATTTCCACTTGATTGAGCATGGGCTTTATTTCAAAAGTTTCACACAGATCGGCAAGCACATGGGGATAGCAGTTTGCCATGCCGATTGCTTTGACCGTTCCTTCTTTGTAAAGTTTTTCCAGCCCTCGCCATGCGCCGATGTAATCCCCCATGGGCTGGTGCAGCAGCATCAGATCTATAAAATCCGTTCCCAGCCGTTCAAGAGAACGCCTGGTTGCATCCTGTGCTCTCTCGAAGGAAAAGTCTGAAATCCAAATTTTGCTGGTAATAAAAATCTCTTCCCTGGGAATCCCGCTTTCTCGAATTGCGTCTCCCACTGCCTGTTCATTTCCATACGCCTGCGCAGTATCAATTAGACGATACCCCACCTTCAGAGCGGAAAGTACAGCCTTCTTTGCCTTTGTATACTCCGGAATTTGAAAAACTCCAAAACCGAGCTGCGGGATCTTTACGCCGTTGTACAGTGTCAGATATTCCATAGTATTTTCTCCTCAATCGTGTACCTTGTAATTTGCAAGCAGCATTTCACCTACGCCTTCGGCGTTGGGATCATGCGTACCTTTTCCGGTATCCAGTGCGCGCAGTTTATCCATTTCTTCCTCTGCAAGGGCAAAGTCAAAAATTGCAAGGTTGCTCCGGATTCTTTCGGGGTTTGTGGACTTGGGCAGGACGATCATGCCCTCCTGTACCTCAAAGCGCAGAATGATCTGACCTGCAGACTTATTGTACTTTTCCGCCAGCTCTGTGATCAGCGGATCAGACAAAAGTTTTTTGTTCCCCTGTCCCAGCGGCCCCCAGGCCTCCAGTTTTACATCGCTTTCATCCAAAATTTTCCGCAGTCTTCTCTGTTGAAAATAAGGATTGCACTCCACCTGATTGACAGCGGGCACTGTTTCAAAAGAAGGAACAAAACGATTCCAGATTTCCGGTGTCATATTGCTTACGCCGATGGAATGGATCATTCCCTCCGATTTTGCATCCTCCAGCGCCTTCCTGGCAGCCGCGTAACCGTGATCCTGAAGCCAGAGCTTGCTTGTGATAAAAATCTCCTCTCTGGCGATGCCGCTGTCCTTTACGGCTTTGCCAACTTCCGCTTCGTTGAAGTAAGCGGCAGCCGTGTCGATGTGTCTGTACCCAACTTCCAGCGCGCTGCGTACAGCCTTATAGGTGGAACCGTCGGCAGGGATCATAAACACACCAAATCCCACTGCGGGAATTTCGTTTCCGTCACGAAGCAAAAACTTTTCCATAAATATCACATCCCTTTCAAAATCATATATGGTTTTATAAGCTTGGAAAGATATGTTTCACAGAATTCCTGCGTGCGCTCCCGCAAACTGTAAGCGCCGTCGCTGATACACCAGCACAGGAGCTCGCCGTACAGCAAATCTACAATTGTGTGTGACAGTATTTTGACAGGAACATCAGACCGCAGTTCCTTATTCTCTACGCCAAGAGAAACAAGACGTTCCACTGCTTCCAAGTCCATCTGCAATTTGCTTTTTTCATCAGAACCCTTCGCAAATTCCGGCTGGACAACATTTCGGATCCAATCCTGTGCCAGCTTGACACTGTTTTTCTCAATATACTCCGAAAAACATACCATGTAATTTGCAAGCTTCTCTAAAAAGCTGCCTTCAAATACCTTTGCGTTCTCAAGGATTTCCGAAAATACTTCACTGCTCAGTTCAAAAACAATATCCTCTTTTCGTTTGAAATAGGTATAGAACGTCCCCTTGGAAACGCCGCAGGCCTCTGTGATTTCGTCAATCGAAGTATTGGCAAGCCCCCTTTCGCAAATAATCTTCTTCCCGGCCGCTATCAGTTTTTTTCTTGTCTCCATTGCTGCAAGCTGCCTGTTTGTCACCCCTTCAACACCTCCTCCCTGTTTGCAAATTCATTATATCGCAGTCATTGACTTAAAGTCAATATATTTTGCAAATTTCTCCCCAAAAAAATAAAGCACAGGTATAACCCCATGCTTTATTTGTATTCAGTCTCTTTTTCTCAGGCGGAATACCAGCCGCGCCAACGCTCTTCCGTCAAAGGGAATGAAGGGATAGAGGTAGCTGCGCTTTCCGTTGACAGTCTTGTTTGTGGCGATGAGCAGAATTACAAGAAGTACGCCGGCTACAAATCCCCAGGTGCCGAGCAGTGCTGTAAGGAGAAGAAGAAGCATCCGCATAAACTTAAACGCATATCCCAGCTCATAGGAGGACTGGGTAAAGTTTGCAATAGATACGAAAGCCATATACAAAATCACGTCTGAACACAGCCAGCCTACTTCTACGGCAAATTCGCCGAGCATAAGCCCCCCCACTACGGATAGGGAGTTTGACAGAACACTTGGCGTATTCATGGACGCCAGTTTTAGTCCGTCAATCATAAATTCTGTCAGATACAGCTGCAAAATAATGGGCAAGTCCCCCGAATCCGCCGGCACGATAAACTGCATCCATTCCGGAAGAATTGCAGCGTGCATCAAAAGGAGATACCACAAGGGTGTAACGAACATGGTAGACCAAAAAACAAGTTGCCGGACGATGCGCAGGTAGGTCCCGGTGAGCGGCGGGAAATAATAGTCGTCCGTTTCCTGTAAAAAATCAAAAATGCAGGTGGGAAAGATCATCGCTTCCGGACTGTTGTCACAAAGCAGGATGACATCTCCCTCTAATACAGACGCGGCTGCAGCATCCGGACGTTCCGTAGTGCGGATTTTGGGGAACGGGTTATACCATCGCTTTCGTATCAGTGTTTCTGCGATGCTCTCATGTCCTAAAGTCAAAGAGTCGGCATCCATATTTTCCAGTTTGTCTTTTAACAGCTGCACGTAATCGGTATCTGCTTTGTCCTTCATATAGCACAAAGCCACATCCGTCCTGGAAGATCGTCCGCAGTTGACGTACTGTACTGTCATGCGGGGATCTCGAATTCTGCGGCGCAGCATGGCAGTATTAAAAATGAGCGTTTCCACAAACCCATCTCTGGAGCCCCGCATCACCCGGTCGTTTTCCGGCTCTGTCGCCTGGCGCGCCGGATATGTCCTGGCATCGATGATGATGCACTCCGCGCCGAAGCCTTCACAAAACAGTGCTGTGCAGCCGGAAAGTACCATCGTAATAATGGAATCCACACTGTCAGTCACATCTACCTCAGCACTTGGAACACTTCCTTCGGCAAAACGCCGCGCGGCACCTGCACTGCCATCTCCAAAATCTTTCAGCGTGACAAAGTACAGCATGAGCCGCTGGATTTCTTCCCCTTTTACAAAGCCGTCAATATAATACATCACCAGCCGTGTACCGTTGATGTGCATTGTCCGTCGGATCAAATCGAAGCTGTCCCCGTAATGAAGAAGCCTGTCCATCAATGCGATATTTTTGTCTAAATTGGAACTTAATTTCTCAGTAAAGACTTCCACAGCTTTCCTCCCAAACAGAAATTCTGTCAAAATAGTATCTGTGAAAGTCTTTCATTTTATACATAGCACTGAAAAACAGCCGCCCGGTTTCCGGACGGCTGCAGGGTTTTATTCGTAATCCACCACATCTACCCAGGAAAGAAGGAAATCCCGTTCTTCTTTCTTTCCCTTGACAGACTGCGATGCTGCTACAATAGGGAGCCATTTTTGAATGTACTGCTTCGCGGTGTCGCTCTTCTTGCAGAAAAGATCCATATATTTGTCCGCAAGCACTTGATCACCCGCAAGGCGGAACAAAAGATATGTTCTTGCCACATCCGCGGAAGCATTGCCCTGGGTGGCATGAGACCAGTCCAGGATATACGCTTCCCCGTTGTCCTTGATGATAATATTGGAAGGGTTGAAATCTCCGTGACATACCTTGTTGTGTTTGGGCATCCCCTCCAGCCGTGTGTGCAGATCATAGCGCGTCGTCGCATCCAGTTGCGCCTGACTGATCTTCCGATTCATTTTGTCCTTGAGCTTATTCAACAGAGGCGCCTTTTTGCTGTGTACTTCAATTTGCAGATCTACAAACAGATTGAGATATTCATCCATGCGGTCCGGATTTTCCTCCATCAGCTGGGCCAGCGTTTTTCCTTCGATATATTCTGAAACGATCGCCCATTTTCCATCAATCATGGTGACTTCCAGAATTTTGGGAATACGGAGCCCGGTTTCCTCGATACGGGCTTGATTCAACGCTTCGTTGAGAATATCTGCCTTGGAAAATCCCTCTTCAAAAACTTTAACTGTCCGGTCTCCGTCGCGATAGATCTTCTTCCCGGGCCGAACTGCAATAACATTGTCCAATTTCATATGAACGACCATACCTTTCTTTCATTTATCCAACAGATTGGAGCGCATTGATACGTACAGGGCATTTTAAATCAGACATCCTTGTGTGTGCCGTAATATGCATTGAGATACATCTGTTTGATCTCAGACATGAGGGGATATCTGGGATTGGCGCCGGTGCACTGGTCGTCGAAAGCCTGCTCCGTCATAGCGTCCAGACGTGCCAGGAAATCCTCCTCATCCGGCACGTAATCCCGGATGGTCTTCTTGATTCCTACCCGTTCCTTGAGCGCATCGATGGCGGCAATCAATCCTTCCAGCTTTTCTTCGTTGGTCTTCCCCTTAATTCCCAGTGCATCCGCGATCTGTGCGTACCGCTCCAGGGTGTGCGGGTGGTCGTACTGAGGGAAGGTACCCATTTTTGTAGGCGTCTCCGATGCGTTGAACCGGAGTACTTCGTCAATCATCAGCGCGTTTGCCACACCATGAGGCAAATGATGGAATGCGCCCAGCTTGTGGGCCATGGAATGGCATACGCCAAGGAAAGCATTTGCAAACGCCATACCTGCCATTGTGGCCGCATTCGCCATTTTCTCTCTGGCCACTGCGTCTGTCTGCCCATTGTCATAGGCTCTGGGAAGATATTCAAAAATCACCTTCAATGCCTGAATGGCAAGGCCGTCCGTGTAGTCTGTGGCCAGCATCGCCGCATACGCCTCCAGAGCATGGGTCACTGCATCAATTCCGGATGCAGCGGTAAGGCCCTTGGGCGCTGTCATATGCAGGTCTGCATCCACAATCGCCATATCGGGCATGAGCTCATAATCGGCAAGAGGATATTTCACGCCAGTCTTCTCATCGGTAATGACGGCAAAAGGCGTCACCTCGGAGCCCGTACCTGCAGAAGTAGGGATGGCGATAAAGTACGCCTTTTCTCCCATCTTTGGGAAGGTGTAGACACGCTTGCGGATATCGATGAACCGCATGGCCATGTCCATAAAGTCCGCTTCGGGATGCTCATACAGCACCCACATGATCTTTCCTGCGTCCATGGCGGAACCGCCACCCAGGGCGATGATCGTATCTGGCTGGAATGCAGCCATCTGCGCTGCACCCCGCTTTGCACAGTCCAGCGTCGGATCCGGTTCTACGTCGAAGAAGGTAGTGTGCTGGATACCCATTTCATCCAACTTGTCCGTAATGGCCTTTGTATATCCGTTCTTATACAGGAAGTTGTCCGTTACAATAAAGGCCTTTTTCTTGCCCATGACATTTTTCAGCTCATCCAGAGCCACCGGCAGACAGCCCTTCTTCAAATATACCTTTTCAGGCGCCCGGAACCACAGCATGTTTTCCCTTCTTTCTGCAACAGTCTTGATATTCAAAAGGTGCTTGACCCCTACATTTTCCGATACGGAGTTACCGCCCCAGGAGCCGCAGCCCAAAGTGAGAGACGGGGAAAGCTTGAAATTGTACAAGTCTCCGATGCCTCCGTGGGAAGAAGGCGTGTTCACCAAAATACGGCATGTCTTCATCAGGGAAGCGAATTTGTCCAGCTTTTCCTGTTCTGTGGCAACATTCAAATAGATGGAGGAAGTGTGGCCGTAGCCGCCGTCCGCGATCAGCTGCTGCGCCTTCGCAAAAGCGTCGTCAATGTTCTTTGCTTTGTACATTGCCAGCACGGGAGACAGCTTTTCGTGGGCAAATTCCTCGGAAATGTCTACGCTCTCTACTTCTCCGATCAGAATCTTCGTGCTTTCCGGTACCTTCACCCCTGCAAGCTCCGCAATGGTATGGGCTTTCTGCCCCACGATCTTTGCATTCAGTGCGCCGTTGATGATGATGGTCTTGCGGACTTTTTCCGTCTCTTCAGGTGTGAGGAAATAACAGCCTCTATCTGCAAATTCCTTCTTTACCGCTTTATATACCTTATCCAGCACGATCACAGACTGCTCAGAAGCACAGATCATACCGTTGTCAAAAGTTTTGGAATGGATGATGGAGTTGACGGCCAGGAGAATATCCGCCGTATCATCGATGATCGCCGGTGTATTGCCCGCGCCCACACCTACTGCCGGCTTTCCGCTGGAGTAGGCCGCTTTGACCATTCCGGGGCCGCCTGTGGCAAGAATGATATCTGCTTCCTTCATGATCAGGTTGGTCATATCCAGACTGGGTACGTCGATCCAACTAATGATGTCCTCAGGCGCTCCCGCAGCCACTGCCGCTTCCAATACCACCTGCGCTGCGGCAGCAGTGCATTTCTTCGCCCGGGGGTGCGGGCTGATGATGATCCCGTTGCGGGTCTTCAGCGCCAGCAAGCACTTGAAGATCGCCGTAGAAGTGGGGTTCGTGGTAGGGATAACCGCCGCAATCACACCTACAGGCTCTGCGATCTTTTGGATCCCATATGCTTTGTCTTCCTCGATCACACCGCATGTCTTTGTATTTTTGTATGCGTTGTAAATGTATTCCGATGCGTAGTGGTTTTTGATTACCTTGTCTTCCACTACGCCCATGCTGGTTTCCTCTACCGCCATCTTAGCCAGAGGAATCCGTTCTTTATTTGCCGCTGACGCCGCTGCCAGAAAAATCTTGTCTACCTGCTCCTGGGTATACGTCGCAAACTTTGCCTGTGCCGCACGCACCCGCGCCAGCGTCGCTTCCAAACTCTCCACATTGTCTACAATTGGTCTTTCCTGCTTCATAATCTGCTCCTTTTCACGCCCATGTTAAATTTCTGCTGCGCTTTTGCATAGCTGCGCAAGAGATGTGGCAATGTTTTCGTTTCTAACGGTCACACCCGGCGGGGACAGCAAATGGGTCGGCGCAAAATTCATAATCGCACGGATCCCACAGGCAGCCATTTTGCTGCAAATGTCCTGCGCCGCGCTTGCAGGCACCGCAATAATGCCTACATGCACATTGTTTTCCCTGCAAAAGACGGGCAAATTTTCCACGTCTAATATTGGCTTTCCGCTCTCTGTTTTACCCCAAAGAGCGGGATCGTTGTCAAAGGCTGCTGCAAGAGAGATCCCATATGCACGAAATCCTTCATAGTCCAGCAGCGCCCGGCCTAACTTTCCCGCGCCTGCAATGATCGCCGTATCTGTTCGGTCATATCCGAGAAAGGCTTCGATGATCTCTGCAAGCTCACTGACGGAGTAACCCACTTTGGGACGGCCAATATCACAAATTGCGGACAGGTCCTTGCGGACGGAAACCTCGCCCATTGCAAGAGCTTTTGCAATCCCGGTCGCTGAAATGTACCGCGTACCTGGCGGCAATGTTTTTAAGTAGGCCAGATATGTAGGCAGTCTATCCAGGACAGCCGGAGAAATGGTTTTCTTCCCCACCTAAATCCTCCTTTCCGCATCTGAAAAAGCGCATGTTCGCTTTTCTGGAATCAGTATAGCATATCAGACACAGATTGAGAAGTATAAAAAAAGCATATTCAATATGCTTTTATCGATATATGTGAATCGATAACAAAACACGCATAAAAATGCGTGTTTGTGTTATGCAAATTTACCCATTTTTTGGGGATTCTTAAAAAATTGATACAAATGACAGGGGATCATGCCGTTGTACAATTTGCGGACCTTGTCCGGACGCCGTCCGTACAGCCGCGGAAACGCCTCATGAGAAGTAAGCACGTAAATCTGCCAGCATTTCAGATTTTCTCTCCAGCTCTTTCCAATTTCCCGGTACAGCTGTTCTGCTTCTTGCAAAGACAGAAGACGTTCTCCGTAGGGAGGATTTGTAGCGATCGTTCCCCGCACCCCCTCGGAGCGGAGTGTGCGCGCATCCTGACAGCAGAAGCGGATTTTATCAAAGACGCCGGCACGTCTGGCACATTCTCCGGCGATCTCCACAGCCGCAGGATCGATATCGGAAGCTCTGGCAGAAAAGTCTGTTTTCGTCTCACACATTCTTTCTCTCGCCGCTTCTCTGGCCGCATCCCACAGCGCCCTCGGAAACTGAGGAAAGGCTTCCGCAGCAAAAGTGCGGAAAAGGCCCGGCGCAATGTTTTGCATCTGCATGACAGCTTCGATCACGATGGTGCCGGACCCGCAAAAGGGATCACAAAACAGCACATTCTCCCGAGGACGGGCCAGCTTTGCCACTGCGGCTGCCAGTGTCTCCCGCAGCGGCGCCTGTACCGTACCGGGACGGTATCCCCGCTTGTGCAAGGGGGTGCCGGACAGATCGATCATAATGCTGGCCGTGTCCTTGAAAAGGAAAAAGTCCAGTTGGTACTTGCGTCCTGTTTCCGGCAGCCGGGATATCCCATAGATCTCTTCCAATCTGGTCGCGGCAGCCTTTTTTATGATCCGCTGACAATCCGGCACGGAAAACAGCGCGCTTTTGATCGCATGCCCCCGCACGGGGAACGCATCGTTTTTCCCGATCCATTCTTCCAGGGAAAGCGCCCGCGTTCCCTGGAAAAGTTCTTCAAAGGTTGCAGCGTGAAACTGCCCCAGCTGCAAGTAAAGACGTTCGGCAAAACGCAAATGAATGTTGCAGACAGCCGCTGCCGCTGCATCCCCTTGAAAGGTGATTCTGCCGTCCATAGTCTGCAGGCGGCGGTATCCAAGGGCATCGATTTCAGCGCCGAGAAGTCCCTCCAGACCAAAGAGACAAGTGGCAGTATATGTGAACATGTTCATGAATTCCTTTCTCCTTTGCGATCCCCCCTGGGCAGTGGTTTTTGCTTTTCCGGCCGACCCACAGCGAGCGTGAAGGTAAACCTGCACCATTTTCCCTCTTCGCTTTCCACCCAGATCCGTTGCCCCTGGGCTTCGATGATGGTGCGTGCAATGTACATTCCCAGACCCACGCCGGTTTTGTCCATTCCTCTGCTCTTGTCGCTTTTGTAAAAGCGTTCGAAGATAAACGGCAGATCTTCCTTGGATATTCCCTGTCCCTCGTTGTATACACTCACATAGATCTGCCTGTCCTTTTGCTTGATGGAAATTTCGTACCGCCCGCCTTCCACAGAAAATTTGATGGCGTTGTCGCAAATATTGTAAAAAATCTGATGAATGGCATCCTTGTCCGCCCAGACGTACATATTCTCCGCATCGCAGACAAACTGCACGTCCAGTTTTTTCTCCTCCAGCCGCTGGATATTGCTGATGACGATCTCTCGGCCCTGCTCGCAGATGTCGTAGTTTTGGGGATGAAACTGCCGTTCCCCTGCCTCCAGCCGGGAGATATCCAAAAGCTGCGAGACCAGACGGGAAAGGCGGCGCACCTCGGCCGCTATGATGTTCAAATAATAGGCATGCTGCTCCGGAGGAATGGCACCGTCCAGGATGCCGTCGATAAACCCGGATATGGTCGTCATAGGTGTGCGCAGATCGTGGGACACGTTTGCCAGGAAGGATCGGCGCATATCCTCCATATGCTGCAGGGAGGAAGCCATACTGTTGAACGCGGAAGCCAGCTCTGCAACTTCATCATTGCCCGTCACAGTGACCCGTGCGTCAAAGCTTCCCTTGGCAAAGGCCCTGGCCGCGCGGCTGGTCTCCTTGATAGGAGAAATCAAGCGATCTGTGATGAAATACACTGCAATAATCGACGCGATCATGATCCAGAGAATGGACATAATCAGGGTTTTATGCATCGTTGTGATCAATGCGCTGGTACCGGTATTGCTGGAAGTGGCAAACACCGCTCCGATATAGCTTCCTTCCTCGTACAGGGGAATTGCATAATACACATGCGGCGTGCGAAAGAAACCATTCATGTTGTCCATAGAAGAAACATTTTCGCCGGACAAAAGCTGACTGGTCACCGCATCGGGTACAAAATACCGCCCGGTACCGTTGGATATAGCTGCCGTGGCAATGGGAACGCCGCCGAAATGGATAACTTGTCCGGTATTGTCTACGATGAAAATCGTCATCGAATCGTCGTTCACTACCAATAGCTCTAAAATTTTTTTAAGACTTTTATTCTGATCCATCAGATAACTGCGAAAATCCACATCAGCCGAAGTGTAATCTGACTGAATAAATGCAGAAACGGAATTGGCGGCACTGGCCAGAGACCCGGATTTTAACTCGCTGCCGTAGGAATCGATGATAGCAGAGATGGTAGAGGACAATATAAAAAAACTGATAATATTGATCAGAAGAAAGGCACCCATGTATTTGATAAACACACTTTTGATCTTCAACTTGAAATTCTGCTCCTTTCTGCCTCACAAAAATAAAAATGGAAAAGGGGCAGCTGCACTGCCCCTTTTCCTGTTATTGCAGCAGTTCAAATTTATAGCCTACACCCCACACCGTTTTCAGAGTCCATTTATCGGAAACACCTTCCAGCTTTTCCCGCAGCCGCTTCACATGAACATCCACCGTTCTGGAGTCTCCCAAATAGTCAAATCCCCACACTTTGTCCAGCAGCTGATCTCTGGTGAAAACGCGGTTGAAATTGGAAGCGAGAAAATAAAGAAGCTCTAACTCCTTGGGCGGAATATCCACCGGTTTGCCACGAAGTTTCAACTCATATTTCTGCAAGCTGATTTCAATGTTGTCAAATTTGATTACTTCGTCTTCCATCTGATTGTCGTGTGCATTGTATCTGCGGAGCACCGCTTTAATTCTGGCGGAAACTTCCTTCATGTCAAAGGGCTTGACGATAAAATCATCCGCACCCAATTCCAGGCCCAGTACCTTGTCAAAAACGTCTCCCTTTGCCGTCACCATAATAACCGGTTTGGAAGAAATTTCACGAATTTCCCTGCACACCTGCCAGCCGTCCTTTTTGGGCAGCATAATGTCCAAAAGAACCAGATCCGGCTCGTACATCTTAAAGTAGCTGACGCCCTCCGCTCCGTCAGATGCAGTTTTTACCTCGTACCCCTCATTTTCAAAATAAAGCCGCAATAGCTCGCAGATGTTCGGATCATCGTCTACAATCAAAATTTTTGTGCTCATATAATTTATACTCCCTTCATTCAGGTGTTGCATAGCAATTCAGAAACAATCAATAATATGATAACATAAAATACCAAGTTTGTATACAGATTTTTCTCAACATTTTAGATTTTTGTCCAAATATTTTCGTACTATTCCATTTATTGGTGTTATTTTAACGGGCGAAAGTGATCGTTATGTGAAAATAAGGTGATTTATTGAAAAAATATTGGTGAATTTGGCAATTCCCGAAATAAACCTTGCAGCAGAGGGAATTTTTCTGTATAATAGCAGATAGATCAGAAAAAGGAACGATAGAACATGAAGCTTGGAATTATCGGACTGCCCAATGTGGGCAAGAGCACACTTTTCAATGCAATTACCGGTGCGGGCGCACAATCTGCCAACTACCCCTTTTGCACCATCGATCCCAATGTGGGCGTGGTAGCTGTGCCGGATTCCCGTCTGGACGCACTGGCGCAGATGTACAATCCGCAAAAGTACACACCCGCCGTAATCGAATTTGTAGATATCGCGGGATTGGTGCGGGGCGCATCGAAGGGAGAAGGTCTGGGAAACAAATTTCTTTCCCATATTCGGGATGTAGATGCAGTCGTCCATGTGGTGCGTTGTTTTGACAACGGCGACATTGTTCATGTGGACGGCAGCGTAGATCCTGCACGGGATATTGAAACCATCAACCTGGAGCTGATCCTGTCCGATATGGAGACACTGGAGCGGCGGATCGAGAAAACAAAAAAAGCAGCCAAAAGCGATAAAAGTCTTACTGCTTCCCTGGAGGCATACGAAAAGGCGCTGGCACTGCTGTCCCAGGGAAAAACCGTCCGCAGCGGCGAATATACAGAGGAAGAACAGGCCATTTTGGAAGAAGCCGGTCTTTTGACTGCCAAACCGGTGATTTATGCAGCCAATGTAAGTGAGGAAGAGGCTGCCGGTGTGTCGAAGGACAACGCTTATTTTCAGGCGGTTGTCCAGGCGGCTGCGGCAGAAGGAGCCCAGGTGATTCCCGTGAGCGCGGAGATTGAAGCGGAGATCGCCGAGCTGGATCCGGAGGAAAAGGCCGCATTTCTCGCCGATATAGGGATCATAGAACCCGGGCTGGACAAACTCATCAAAGCGGGCTATTCCCTGCTGGGGCTGATCAGCTTTCTCACCGGCGGCCCCAAGGAAGTACGGGCCTGGACGATCCGCAAAGGCACCAAGGCACCTCAGGCGGCCGGGAAGATCCATTCCGATTTCGAGCGCGGATTTATTCGGGCGGAAGTTGTGGCATTCGATGATTTGATGGAATGCGGTTCTCTGGCGGCCGCGAAAGCCAGGGGACTGCTGCGCAGCGAAGGCAAAGACTACGTCATGTGCGACGGCGACGTCGTAGAATTTTTGTTCAATGTCTGACACGCAACGGAGGAAAAATGCCATGAAAAAAAAGCTCTCCTTTCTTTTCTGCCTGATCCTGCTTGTTTCCATGTCCCTGTGTGCATGTAGAAAGACTTCCGGCGGTCCGGGTGCCTCGGAAGACATCGTAGGCACATGGGCACTGATAAACAATGAAGAATATAAAGACCTTTTGGGAGGGTATATCTCCGATGATATTTTCTTCAGCGTTTACTACATTTTCAATGAAGACGGAACCGGCAGCACCCATCTGAACGACGACGAGGATCTTTTTAATTTCTCGTATACGTACGACGGAAGTACTTTGCACCTTACCTATGAAAATGGAGATCCTGAAAGCATTCCCTGCACCATCAACGGAGATGAAATGCATTTGTCCGATAACGGAGAAGAAGTCATTTTCTATAAACAGTAAAAAGCAAATAAAAAAGGCTGACAATTGTCAGCCTTTTTTCAGTAAAACAAAGCGCAGTTTTTGCTCAAATATTTTGCTTTTTCACGAAAGATCTCCTCCGGGATTTTGAATTTTTCCGCCAGACAGTGCAAACAGAGAAACTCCTCTGCCGTCCTGGACACAAATTTTCGGTACATGCCCCGATCCCATGCACCTGTTTCTCTTTTACACTGTACACATAAAAATCGAGGCGTCATCTTTGCACAATCTCGGCTTTGTAGACCTTACAGGTCATCGGAGGCAGTCTTGGTGTATAAAAATCAAACTTGGTAAAGGTCTCACCTGTAAAAATATCGGTAAGCTTCAAGCCAATGCCCCTTCCGGATGGGATCCCGAAATCATCGAAGTATGCCAGCACTTCCAGCTCCTCGTCGTCCCAATAATTGAAAAGTCCCAAGACCAATTCTCCTTTATCCAGCATTTTCATACATGCGAGGCGTGCATGAGTCGCGTGATACCGCTGCCGCTCGTCGCAATAAGGTGGCCGGCACGCAGGATCCTGATTGATGCGAATCAGCTCCCGATTGGTAAGCAGGTCCCGGTAATATGTATCAAGATTGCGAATATCTGCTCCGATCATCAGCGGAGCGCCCCAAAGGCACCACAATACGAAGTGCATTTTATAAGCGTCTCTGGTGCATCCGCCGGGCCGGGCTACATTTCCGTTTCCTCCCAGTCCCACCACCAGCATATCCATATCGTTGAAGCAGCCGGGAGCACTGGTATGGAATTTGTCATACTGGCTTGTAAAGATACTTCGAAAGGATTCGCTGCTGTCACAAATGTCGCCGGTGGAACGATACAGATGGGCACCGGCACTCCGCGCCCAGCTGTGGGGATCGTTTTCTCCCACGATGCACAGGGAATGCATGATCGGCCTGCCGGTAGAGCGCAGCGCCATCGACATGGTCACATATGCATTTTTCGGATCGGAAGAGCCCGCGAAATGGCACTTGTCGTACTTCAGATAATCCACGCCCCAGGAAGCAAACAATCTGGCATCTTCGTATTCGTGTCCGTAAGAACCCGGAAATCCGGCACAGGTACGCACACCTGCAGCAGAATAAATCCCAAATTTAAGCCCTTTGGAATGCACGTAGTCTGCCACATATTTGATCCCTCTGGGGAATTTTTCAGGATCGGCCAAAAGCTCGCCCCTGTCTCCCCGTTCCCGCAGCTGCCAGCCGTCATCGATCACAACATACTCATATCCCGCATCCTTGTAGCCCTTTTCCACCATCGCATCCGCAATTTCCAAAATCAGCGTTTCCTGGATATCTGTTCCGAAGGTGTTCCAGGAATTCCAGCCCATGGGCGGCGTTTGTCCCAGCATGATTTGTCTCCTCCATTACATGCAATCAACTTTCTAAATTGTCCACTTCTTCCAGCCACTGCGCCGCTGCCGCATCACTGGGCATCCGCCAGTCCCCTCTGGGAGACAGCGCGACACTGCCGATTTTTATGCCGTCCGGCTGGCAGCTGCGTTTATACTGCTGGGTAAAGAATCTTTTGTAAAAGACCCGCATCCATTTTTGCAGCACCTTCTCGTCAAATTCTCCCGCAAAGGCCCGCTTTGCCAGACAAAAAATCTTTTTCGGCGAAAATCCGTAGCGCAGCGCATAATACAGAAAGAAATCATGGAGCGCATAGGGACCCACGATATCCTCCGTCTGCTGGGCGATCCCTCCGTTTTCATCCGGCGGCAGCAGCTCCGGACTGATGGGCGTATCCAAAATGTCCTGCAAAATCTCCCGGCATCCCGGAAAAATATCATCCTTCGCCATCGAATCGATCATCCAGCGCATAAGTGTCTTGGGAATTCCCGCATTTACGCCGTACATACTCATATGATCCGCATTGTAGGTACACCACCCCAGCGCAAGCTCGCTCAAATCTCCAGTCCCTACCACAAGACCGCCGATTTTGCTCGCATAGTCCATGAGTACCTGGGTGCGCTCCCTGGCCTGTATATTTTCAAAGGTGACGTCTATCTGTTCCACCGGATGCCCAATATCCCTGCAATGCTGAACACACGCATCCCGTATGGGGATCTCCAGAGCGGTGACACCCAGCTGTTTCATAAGACGAACCGCGTTGTCATATGTGCGGCTGGTCGTACCAAAGCACGGCATGGTAATGGCGCAGACGAAAGATGCTGTATGCCCCAGCCGCTGCACCGCCGCACAGGAAACAAGAAGTGCCAGTGTGGAATCCAGCCCCCCCGATACTCCCACGACTGGACGTGCTCCCACAGTCTGCAGCCGTTTGTACAGTCCTGCAACCTGCATTTCAAATATGCTGCGGCAGCGCTTGGTACGGTCTTCCGTGTCGGCGGGAACAAAGGGATACGCGCTGACCGGATACAGCGCGCCGTCGCTTTCGGCCCGCTGTGTCAGGGATACCGTCCGGCAGGGCGCGCCATACAGCGCCGCTGCATTCCCAAAGGTCTTCTGCCGCATGCGCTCACTGCGCAAAAGGCCCAGATCCATATCCGCCACCTGGACATGCGCCGGTGCAATCACTTCTTCATTTTCTCCGAGGATCCGACCGTTCTCACACAGCAGAGTATTGCCGGAAAAAACTACATCTGTGGTAGATTCTCCCGGACCGGCGGACACAAATATATAACCGCAAAAAAGGCGGGCACTCTGGTTTTGGACCAACTCCCTTCTGTACCGGCGTTTCCCCAAGATCTCGTTGCTCGCAGAAAGATTGAAAATAAGCTGCGCACCACCCATAGCCAGAAATGTACTGGGAGGAAGCGGTGCCCACAGATCCTCGCAGATCTCGATTCCAAAGGAGGTTCCGTCTGAGAAACGGTATATCAGATCCCTACCTACGGGAATAGCATAGTCCTGCTCAAAGTCCAGTCCGATCTGCCGTGCGCGTATTTCTCCGACAGGCAGATCTGCCGCGGAGGAAAACCAACGCTTTTCGTAAAACTCTCCGTAATTGGAAAGAAAGGTTTTTGCAGATATTCCGGCGATCTTTCCCTGAGAGATGACTACAGCACAGTTGTAGAGCTGTCCTTCTATGGGAAGCGGTGCACCTACGATCAGTGTAAAACGCTCTCCAAGGGTGCGGTCCGCAAGCTGAGACAATCCATCGGCAACGCCGCGGTGCAAAGTACTCTGAAAAAACAAATCTCCACAGGTATACCCGGTGAGCGCAAGTTCCGGAAAAACAATAATCTCACTCCCCAGGGACAGCGCTTCATCGGTTTCCTTGAGGATTTCCCGTACATTTGCGGTTGTATTTCCCACCTGCACCGTGGGCACTGCCGCTGCCACTCTAATATAATCCAACATTTTATACTCCTCTCAGATCACCGCTCCAACAGAATCCAGCAACACCGCAGCAATGCCGAAATAAATCAGCAAGCTGAGAATATCCACGATCGTGGTTATAAACGGGCTCGCCATCACCGCCGGATCCAAACCGAGGCGCTTTGCCAGCATCGGCAGCATACAGCCTACGATTTTTGCAATCACTACTGTACACGCTATGGTGGCACATACCACAAAGCTGATCATCAAAGACTGACCCAGACCAAAACGATCCCGGCTTACGTCATTGAAAAGAAACATCTTAACAAAGTTTACCGCCCCCAACGTGACTGCACACAAAAAGGAGACCCGCAGTTCCTTCCATAAGACTCGCAGCGTATCCTTCAGCCGAATATCTCCCAGAGACAGCCCGCGGATCACGGTGACAGAAGTTTGGGAACCTGCATTTCCACCGGTATCCATAAGCTGCGGCACAAAGGCCATCAAAATGGGAAGTGAGTTCAGCGCATTTTCAAAATGTGTCAGGACCTTGCTGGTGAAGGTGGCGGAAATCATGAGCAGCAAAAGCCAGGGAATCCGCTTTTTCCATGTTTCAAATATACCCACGCGGAAATACGGCTTGTCTGTAGGGGTGATCGCCGCCATGATCTCCATATCTTCCGTGTCCTCTTCCTGCAGGACATCCATGGCGTCATCTACCGTAACAATGCCCACCAGCCGTCCTTCCCGGTCGACCACCGGCATTGCCAGATAGTCATATTTGGTGATCGCTTTCATGACGTCTTCCTTGTCGTCATCGGTATATACAAAAATGGGATCCTTCTCCATGATCGTACCGATTACCGCGTCGTCTCCGGCCAGGATCATGTCCTTAACTGTCACCACACCGATGAGGACGCGTTTTGCATCCATCACATAACAGGTATATACCGTCTCCTTTTCCAGCCCCGTCTTTCGAATAAACGCAAAGGCCTGGGCGCAGGTCATATCCTCCTTGAGATCCACAAACTCCGTCGTCATAATCGTCCCGGCGGAATCGGGACGGTACTGGAGCAGATGATTGATCTCTGCCCGCTTTTCCGGAGTAGTGTGGCGAAGGATACGTTTTACTACATTGGCAGGCATCTCTTCAATAATGTCCACCGTATCATCCATAAAAAGATCATCGAATACCTCAAACAGTTCCTTGTCTGTAAATGCCTCAATCAGGGCTTTCTGCAGCTCCGTGTCCATTTCTACAAATACTTCTGTGGCAAAGTCTTTCTGCAGAATGCGAAACATCAGCGGCAGCTCCTCTTTGGGAAACTGCTCGAACAGCTGTGCAATGTCTGCGGGTTCTTTGGAACACAACAGGTCCCGCAGCTGCGCGTACTTTTTTTCATCCAGCAGCTGCCTCACTTCACGGATCATACAAACACCCCCTTTGAAAATTATCCTTGATACGCCCGCTGCGCCGCCGCACGGATATCCCCCAGCACGGCCTGCATGGAAGGTGCGCCAAAGGCAGCGCTGCCCACCACAAACAGGTTGGCGCCGGCAGCCGCACACATCTCGGCAGTCTTGGGCGTAATTCCCCCATCTACGGCAATGGTGACAGCTTCTTTCCCGATCTGCTGTTTTATCTTTTGAATCTTTTCTGTCATATCCATAAAAGCCTGTCCGCTGAAGCCGGGCTCTACGGTCATCACCAGAACCATGTCCGCAAGATCCAAAAACGGAAAAACTTCCTGCGCTGGCACTCCCGGTTTTAAGGCTACAGCGGCCATCATGCCGTAGGAATGAATGTCCGTAAGCATAAACCGTACTTTTTCTGTGTCTGCTATATCGCTGTGTACAGTGACAATATCCGCACCGTACTCCGCCAGCCGTTCAAAATATTTCTCCGGGCAAACGGTCATCATGTGCGCATCGATGGGCAGGTCCGTACAGGAACGGACCGCCTTCAAAACATCGAATCCAATACTGATGTTGGGAACGTACACCCCATCCATAATATCAAAATGCAAAATATCCGCACCGCTGTCGCAGGCACGCTTCACCTGCGCGCCAATTTCCAGCAGATTCGCAGCAAAAAGACTTGGGGCAGTTAAAATCTTCATAGGGATGTCCTTCCGTTTGTCCAAAAATTTTCTTTTTTCCAAATTGCGGCACATTTTGACCGTACAGCTTTTCCCTCCCAACACTTTGGAAGAAAGACACAGAAATCCGCCGCATTCTCTCAATGCCGGCAGCATTCGTCTCAGTATCACCGCTGACATCTGATCCATATGATACTAATGACAGCGAACGCTGTCGCAAACAGTATTCACGGGGTCATGGGGCAACAGACGTTAAAAGAGCAGGAAGTGTGCCACACACCCCATAACTGCCGTTTTATCATAAATCCCGCATTCGCCGTGCCGGCCCAGCCGCCAGGAGTATAAAAAAACGTCACAAAAATCAGGATGCATCTTCTGCATAAGAACTGCGACGGCCGGCCGGCGGGAGCGGCAGTACTTACCCTTTTTCGCGCAGCAGACAAACTGCGTGGGCGGCAATGCCCTCGCCCCGTCCGGTAAAACCCAATCCTTCTTCCGTGGTAGCTTTTATATTGCATCGCTCCACCGATATTTCCAATTCCCGCGCAAGCGTGCTGCGGATTTCTTCCACATATGGAGAGAGTTTAGGCCTTTGCGCAATGAGCGTAGCATCCAGATACTCCACCTCCAGCCCACCGCTGCGGACGCGGCGCATCACTTCCCGAAGCAGCACCACGCTGGAAACGTCCCGGTATTTTTCATCCGTGTCCGGGAACAAGCTGCCGATATCCCGCAGCCCTGCCGCACCCAAGAGCGCATCCGCCACAGCGTGGAGAAGCACATCCCCGTCGGAATGGGCTAAAAGTCCAAATGCGCAGGGAATCTTCACCCCGCCTAAAATCACATAATTTTTTGCCGGGTCCACTTTATGCACATCATAGCCATGTCCGATTCTCATATACTCTCTTCCTCTTTGCGCTTGCGCATCTCCAAAATGGCCGCCGCCCTTTGCAGATCCTCCGGATGGGTCAATTTTATATTTTCCGGCCCGCATTCGATCAGCTTGACACGAAATCCCAAACGCTCGCAAAGCATACTGTCGTCCGTTGCGACGACCTTTTCTTTTTTCGCCATATATGCCGCCACCCGGTATATATCGCATTGAAAAACCTGCGGTGTTTTCATAAGCCAGATGTACTCCCGGTCCAGCGTTTCCTGGACAAATCCCTCCGCATCTGCCCGTTTTACCGTATCCACCACCTTTTCCGCGGCAGCTGCGGCGCGGTACTGATAGGCAGCACGCACAGTATTTTCTATCATCTCATCGGTGACAAGGCAGCGGGCGGCGTCATGGATGGCGACATACTTTGCTTTGGAAGAGATGGCGTCAAAGCCACGCAGGGCAGATTCCTGGCGGGTTTTCCCCCCTGCCGTCACCGCGGCAAGTTTATCAAAAGAATACGGGGTAAGGACCTCCCGCATCTCTTCCATATCCCCCACCAAAATCATCTCATCGATCAGAGGACAGGCATCAAAAATCTGCAGGCAGCGTACTATGGCAGGTATGCCGCCCACCGAGACATACTGCTTTTTTACGTCACTTGCAAACCGCGCGCCATGCCCGGCCGCCAGGATTACAGCAGACGTGAATTTATGCAAAACGCCTCCCTCCTTTCCTGCTGTAACAGTATACCACAATTTGGCTTCATATGTAAATAGATAAATAGCATAAAATGGCGGCACTTGCCGCCATTTTATGCTGTAACAAAAGTCTACAATGCCGCAAAAAGCCGCGCATATTCTCTCGCGGAGGCTTCCCAGGAAAAATCTTTCCTCATTGCCCGCCCCTGCAGATCGAACCAGGCCTGCGGATTTTTGTAAACAGATGCCGCATAGCGGATGGTGTGCAGCATATCATGGGCATTGTAGTGACAGAAAGAAAAGCCTGTACCGGTATTCTCGTATTGATTGTACGGCTCCACTGTATCCGCAAGACCGCCTGTTTCCCGCACAATGGGCAGCGTTCCATAACGCATGGCAATCATTTGGGCAAGGCCGCAGGCTTCTGTGGCGGAGGGCATCAAAAACAGATCCGCGCCGGCATAAATCTGCCGAGACAGCGTTGTATTGAAATCGATAAAAATCCCTGTTTTGCTCTTGAAATCCTCTGCCACCTGCCGAAAAAATCGTTCGTACTCTCCCTGTCCTGTTCCCAAAAGGACAAACTGTACATCATCACAGGACAAGAGCTCATACAAAGTCCTCTGCACCAGATCGATCCCCTTGTCCTTTGCCAGGCGTGTCACCATGGCGATCAAGGGAACGTCCCACCGGGAAATTCCGCATAAATCCTGGAGCTGCGCTTTGCAGTTCTTCTTTCCGGAGCGGGCTTTCAAAGAATAATTTTCTGCAAGCGCGCTGTCTGTTTCAGGATCGAACAAGGAAGTGTCAATGCCGTTGAGAATTCCCGACAGCTTCCAGGCACAGCTGCGCAAAATATGCTGCAGACCCCGTCCGTAAGAATCGGTCAGAATTTCTCCCGCATAGTGCGGGCTCACCGTAACGACACGATCGGCCAGCACAATGGCCGCCTTCATGTAATTTACGTCTCCGTCACAGTCTAAAACGGATCGACAGTGCTGGGGAAGCCCCAGTACCGTGTCGAACACCGACTGTCCATACCGCCCCTGATAAGCGATGTTGTGAATAACAAATACTGTTTTTATGTTTCCGTAAAAGGGATACCGCCTGTACTGCAGCTGCAGATATACCACGGCCATCGCCGCCTGCCAGTCGTTGGCCGCCAGCACATCCGGAAAAAAGCCCACGGCTCCCATGAGCTCCAAAACTGCCAGTCCAAAAAAGGCAAAACGTTCCCCGTCATCGTAAGACCCATAAGGCGAGGGACGGTGAAAATAATATTCATTGTCGATAAAATAATAGCGGACGCCTTCCTTTTCCGTCTCCCAAATCCCACAGTACAAGCTTCGCCAGGAAAGATGTACACATGTTTTTGTAACATATTTCACAGCGGGGGCAAACCGCTCGCGAATTCCCGAATACATGGGAAGGACTACCCGTACATCCCAGTCTGCCTTTCCTTTTTGCAGTGCGGGCGGCAGCGCCCCCATCACATCTCCCAAACCGCCGGTTTGAACAAAGGGCGCTGCTTCCGACGCCGCAAACAGGATTTTCTTCACACGCTACCCTGCCTTTGATCCGAATTTCTGCAGTTAGTATATGCGAAAAAAAGCGCGCCCATGCCAGAACCTTCAAAGACGCAGCGACTGCGCGAGTGCGCGGTCCGCCACAACAGAAGCCGACCAATTGGTGTGATATATGACAAATCCCGGCCTGGCGCCTGCCGGCTTTTTCACCTGCCGGACCGGCGTATAATCCACCTGCACCATCGCGCCTTCGCCCGCTTTGGAGTAGACCGCAGCAATGACAGCAGCTTCGGTGAAGTCCTGTGCCGGTGGCTCCGGCATACCGGTACATTCCAATATCACATGAGAGCCCGGCATATTTTTCGCATGAAACCACCAGTCTCCCTTTTGTGCATGATGAAAAGTGAGAAAATCGTTGGCGGTGTTGTTTTTGCCGCACAAAACAGAGTATCCCCCGCTGGTCTTGAATCGGATATAGGAGGGAGTGCTCTGCTTTTTCTCCGTGTAATGCTTCATCTTGGACGCATAGCCGCTGTGATAAAGCTCCCGTCGGATCTCCTCCAGTTCCTTTTCCGTCTCCGCCCTGGAAAGCGCATCCTGCACGGATTGAATATATACCTGTTCGCTGCGCGCCGCTTTCAGCTGCTCCGTAAGATGCGTGCCCGCAGATTTGGATTTCGCATATTTTTTGTAATATTTCTGTGCATTCTGCGCCGGCGTCAGCCGGCTGTCCAGCGGGATCTCCACCATTGTCCCGTCCAGATAATTCTCCAGGCAGACACGAGAGGCACCCCGCTGCATGCGATAGATGTTTGCAGTGATCAAATCTCCAAAAAGGCGAAATTTTTCCCCCTCCTGCACCCGCTCCAGTTCTTCCGTTTGCAGCGCAATTTTTTTTGCAATCCGCGCGGCAGCTTGGGAGACGATTCGCAAGAGATCCGATGCCCGCTGCCGAAGCTTTTCATTTTTGCTTTTTTCACTGTAGAACCTGTCAAGCAGCTCCCCAAAGCTTTTACAGATATGCAGCCGCACGTCCCCGCCATACTGGGTCAAGGAAAGGAAACTGTATTCCACCGGGTCTCCCTTTTCGTCTTTTGCAAGAACAGGCTTTCCGTCTCCTCGACGGATGCATTCCATCACCGTACAAAAGGTCTCCGCCAGCTTTTCCGCGCACGCCTCCATGGTTGCATCCGCCGCACCTGCGCAGCGATAGGCAATCTCTCTTGCCACGAGCGGAGAAATTCCTGCAAAGGTCGTCATGATAAAACGCTGCGCCGGACGTTGCGGATCACAGGCTGCAGTCAGAGCAGAAAAAGTCTCCCGATCTACCTCCAGAGGATTTATGCGGTCCTTTTGCAGGGGCGGAATGTACCGCATGCCTGCAAACAGCTGCCTGGAAAGATTCTGAGAAAAATCCACCTGCCGCAAAAGACTGAGAATTTTGTCCGAACCGTCTGTCACAATGATATTTGCGTACTTTCCCATGATCTCCACAATGAGGTTTTTTTCCGCCATAAACCCCATTTCATCCGTGCCCTCAAAGCGAAGTCGGGCGATTCGGTCAAATCCAATCTGTTCTACGGAAGAAAACCGTGCCCCTTGAAAATGCTTGCGCAGCAGCATACAAAACATGGGAGCTTTTGCCGGATTTTCACTTTTTATCTCCGTGATACCCAGCCGAGGGCATGCGCTCCCCGCATTGATCAAAAGCCGGAAGGTTTCACCTTCCCGACGAATCACAAAAATAATCTCATCCTTTGCCGGCTGATAAATTTTCTCTACTCTCCCGCCGCACAACTGCTCCCGAACCTCCTGTAAAAGAAAAGAAAGCATTCCCGCATCCAGTGCCAATTTATACACCCCACTTTACGTCATTTGTAATTTTCACATTTTTATACATCTGCATAACACACAAAGGAAGCACGCCGCCCGGTACGTTCCAGCCCGCATGCGCAAGCAATTGCTGCAGATGCAGAATTGGTTGCATAGCATTTATACAGCACGTCCAATCCACGCCGCTGCAGGTGAGAGATCAAGGATGCAGCGCAACATTTCCCGTATCCACGTCCACGATACGCTGGTGCCGTCTCCACATAAACCTCCACTGCGCCGTTTGTATAAAACGAATCATTTGTGCATGCGCAGGAAACGATGCGCCCATTTTCCACAACCGCAAATGCCGGCTCTGCCTTGTCGTCTGAAAAATCCGGTTCGGCGCCTGTCTCATTTTCATAGGAAAGCCAGGTGTATTGATCCTGAATCTGTATTGCCTCTGTGTTCTGCAATTGCAAAACACCGTTTTTCGGTGCAGCGTACTCCAAAATAACTTCAGAAGCTTCTGCGTTGTATTTGTATCCGCGAGGCGCCATAAACGCGGCGATGCGGCTGCCCAGCCAGGCAAGCGCATCGCTGCAAAAGGGGTCTGCACTATACAGAGACAAAAAGTGCCTTGCAATTGTCTCGCAGGCTGCATAGGCCGTGACCTGCAACGATCCCGCCGCGTTTTGATATACCTCTGCGGGAATGGCAATGTATGCTTCGCCTGCCAAAGCAGCGCGTTCCACTGCCGCGTCCTCAAATTTTAGCATTTCTTTCCCCACTTTCTCTTTTAGAATAACAAATCCTTTGTTTTTTTGCAAGGGATCGCTACACAAACCTTTGAATTCTTTATAAAATATTGAAATATTACTGGATTTTTGCAGGATACTATGATACAATAAATGAGATAATTTGCTTTCTTTGCTTTGAAAAGCATACGCATGATGATTTTGAGAGGTTTTCTTATGCCACGATATATAGAGAAAATCGAAAAAATGACACTGCCGGTAATACCTACGCGGGGTTTGGTAGCATTTCCTTCCCTGCCGCTGAATTTTGAACTGGAACGAGAAGTTTCCATCCGCGCACTGGAAGCTGCCACCGAAGGAGATATGTACGTGTTGCTCCTTTGTCAGCGGGACATGAGCTGCGCAGCTCCCACACCCTCCGATCTGTATGAGGTCGGCACCGTATGCCAAATTAAACAGACACTGAAATCTTCCGACGGAATTGTACGCGTACTGGCTGAAGGTGTCTGCCGCGGGATCGCTCTGTCCTTTACCGGGCGGAGTGGTTGCATGTATGCAGATGTAATGACCAAAACGGTAACGCTGGAAAGAGGCGCCGCAGATGTACGTACAGAAGCGCTTTTGCGTGAGACTTTCAGCGCACTGGAAGATTTTATGGCATTTCTGCCAGCTGAATCCGGAGAAATCCTGCTTTCTGCCCGCAGCATCAAAAATCCCGGGCAGGCAGCCGACTTTATTGCTGCCAGTACATTTGTAAAATTTGAAGACAAACAGCGGGTGCTGAATGTTTTCGAGCCCTTGCCGCGCCTGGAAACGGTAGCCGTCATCCTGGAAGAAGAAGCAAAACTGCTTTCTTTGGAACTGTCGATCCACAGAAAGGTGCGTCAGGCAATCGACGACAACCAAAAGGAGTACTACCTTCGGGAACAGATGAAGGTCATTCAGGCAGAGCTTGGAGAAGACGGGGGAGACGAAGCGGAAACATACTACGAAAAAATCGCTGCTTCCGGATTTCCGGAAGAGATCCGGGAAAAGCTGAGCAAAGAAGTTGGTCGGCTTTTGAAAACCGCCTACGGCAGCCCGGAGGCAGCTGTGCTGCGCAACTACCTGGACATTTGCCTGGAAATCCCTTTTGGGAAGTTTACAAAAGACCGGCTGGATATCAACCGGGCGAAAAAAATACTGGATGCGGATCACGACGGTTTGGAAAAACCAAAAAACAGAATTTTAGAGTACCTTGCCGTCAAACAGCTAAACCCGCAGCTGCGTCATCAAATCATCTGTTTTGTGGGCCCTCCAGGCGTGGGAAAAACTTCCCTGGGTCAATCGATAGCCAGAGCTATGAACCGGAAATTTGTCCGCGTGTCCCTGGGCGGGATACGGGATGAAGCGGAAATCCGCGGACACCGCAAAACCTATGTGGCGGCTATGCCCGGCCGGATCATCAACGGTTTATGTCAGGCCGGATCCATGAATCCGGTGATGCTGCTGGACGAAATCGACAAGCTTTGTTCCGATATGCGGGGAGATCCCGCCTCTGCTCTGTTGGAGGTACTGGACAGCGAACAAAACAAGAGTTTTCGTGACCACTTTGTAGAAATGCCCTGTGATTTGTCCAACGTGCTGTTCCTCGCTACAGCAAATACACTGGATTCGATCCCCCGCCCTCTGTTGGATCGCATGGAAGTAATTGAACTGTACACCTACACAAAGCCGGAGAAGATCGCAATTGCCAAAAATCACCTTCTTCCCAAACAGTTAAAGCGCCATGGCCTTTCCAGGCGAACGCTGCGCCTCTCTGAAGACGCGATATCAGAAATCATAGACGGATACACGCGGGAGTCCGGCGTGCGCGGCCTGGAACGGGAAATCGCCGCACTATGCCGTCGTGCTGCACGCAAAATGCTGGAAGAGAACAAAAAAAGCATAACGGTTTCGAGGGAAACGCTCTCACGATATCTTGGGCCGCGCAAGTTTTTGGATGAAGACAAAACATCACAAAACGAAGTCGGCGTGGTCAATGGTCTTGCTTATACTGCCTGCGGGGGAGATCTTTTGAAAATTGAAACTACAGTCATGCCCGGCAGTGGAAAAATCGAGCTTACCGGAACGCTGGGAGATGTAATGAAGGAATCGGCCCGCATCGCCGTCAGTTATATTCGGGCGCACAGCGATGTGTTGGGAATTTCCCAGGATTTTTATAAAACAAAAGATATTCATATCCATGTGCCGGACGGCGCCACCCCCAAAGACGGTCCATCCGCAGGCGTCACCATGCTCACCTCTCTGGTGAGCACGCTCACTGGCACGCCGGTACGCTGCGATACCGCTATGACGGGAGAAATCACTCTCACCGGACGTGTACTTCCCATCGGCGGGCTGCGGGAAAAGAGCACCGCCGCATGGAACGCTGGAATAAAACGGGTCCTTATCCCTGCAGACAATCTCCCGGATCTGGAAGAACTGGATCCGGTGGTGCGCGCCGCTCTTCTGTTTATCCCCGTGCGCAGTGGCACAGAGGTCCTGCAGGAAGCGCTTGTGCGAAAGGATCCGCCCGCGCAAAAGGAACCGGCGCGTCCCGCCGCGGCAGTATCGGGACAAAGCCTTCCCCTGCAGGAAAGCATTCACCCGCCCATCACAGCACAGCGGGCGGATACATAAAGCAAAACCGGTACAAAAAAGGAGCAATATGAAGCTGAATATTCACAATGTATCTCTGCTGATTTCTGCGGGAACTCCTCAGCAGTTTCCCACGGTCTCCCTCCCCCAAATCGCATTTTCGGGCCGCTCCAATGTGGGAAAAAGTTCGCTGATCAATGCTTTGCTCCAGAGAAAAAAGCTGGCGCGTGTGAGCAGCACTCCGGGGAAGACCATCACCATAAACTTTTATAATGTGGACAACAAATTGATGCTGGTAGACCTTCCGGGATATGGATATGCGAAACGTACATTTGCGCAGCAGGAAAAATGGTCTGCACTCACCGATGGATATTTTACCAAAAATCCTTCCAAGAATTTGCTTTGTGCTACGGTGCAGCTGATTGATTCCCGCATTGGCCCCACGGAGGACGACTGGCAGATGCTGCGGTTTTTGCACGCGACAAATGCACCCCACATATTGGTATATACCAAGGTGGATAAGCTCAATCGCACCCAGCGCAGTACGCTGGAAACGCAGCTGAAAGAAAATCACCCGGCACCGGACGCGCTGACAACAATATTTTTCTCCTCGGAAACCAAAGAAGGCAGAGAGGCCCTGTGGGAAGAAATATCCCAAGTCTGCGGCATCACGCCTTGAAAAGCCATAAAGTACCGCCATCACGCGGCAAAATGGAGTTTATATGATACTGGATTTATTTTACAGTCTACGCAGCGGTGCGTCCCTTCGGGACATACTGCCGGAAATTTTGCTGATTATCCTATGTGTACTGATTGCGCTGACTTTTCACGAATGCGCTCATGGATTTGCTGCTTACAAGCTGGGGGACCACACCGCCCGCAATCTTGGTCGGTTGTCGCTGGACCCGAGAAAGCATTTGGATCCCATTGGTACCATATGTATGTTACTGTTTGGATTTGGATGGGCAAAGCCCGTCCCGGTCAATTCCCGCTACTTCAAAAAGCCCCGCAGGGATATGGCGATTACCGCAGTAGCCGGACCGATAGCAAATCTGCTGCTTTCTTTTGTGGCGATGCTTTTCTATCAGATATTTTTTCATATATATGTCAACTCATTCTCAGGCGCTGTTCTTCAAGGCGGCGGGTCTTTCGGTGCAAACATTCTGCTGTTTACCACTATGTTTTTTATGTATCTTCACACGCTGAATTTGTACCTGGCGATCTTTAACCTTATTCCCATCCCTCCCCTGGACGGTTCCCGCCTGCTCTTTTTGTTCCTTCCGGACAGATATTACTTTGCTCTCATGAAATATGAGCGGTTTATTATGCTGGCAATGCTGGTGCTTTTGTGGACAGGAATCATCACCCTTCCGATCTCTACCGTCTGTGGCTGGATCAGCGATGGAATGGCAGCGGTAATCGGATTGATTCCGGGGCTGTAATATGACCGTACTCAACTATAAGCTGGAAAAATTTGAGGGACCGCTGGATCTTTGCCTGAATCTCATTCAAAAAAACAAAATGAAAATTGAAGACATTCAAATTTCCGTTTTGTGCGATCAATACATGGAATATCTCAACACCGCACAGGAAATGGATATTGAACTGTCCAGCGATTTTCTCCTCACTGCCAGCGAGCTGATGCTCATCAAAAGCAAAATGCTTCTTCCGAGGAATGAAGAAGAAGAGGAAGATCCCCGGGCAGCACTGGCTGCAGCGGTATTGGAATATCAACGTGCAAAAGCGGCCGCAGGATTTTTGCAGGAAATGTATCAGAAATACGGACTTCGAATGGGCAAAGATACAGATGAGATTTCCGTAGACAAGACATATGTTGCCCAGCACGATGCCGCTTTGCTTTCCGCTGCGCTGATTCGCATCATGAGCACAGTGCATGTAAGCGACGAAGAAGCAAAAAAACGCTTTACGCCTCTTATAAAGAAAAAAAATGTCTCTGTGGCAGCAGTCGTCGGAAATCTGGCTACTCGACTTGCAGGAGGCAAGAAGGTCCATCTTCATGGATTTTTCCAAAGTGCCGCTTCACGGACGGAAATCGTCACCATGTTTCTCGCTCTGCTGGAGCTTCTCAAATCGGGAATCCTTCTCCTGTTGGATGAAAGTGAATCAGAAAGCAGGGACGGCGTTATCGACGCCGCCGGGAAAGTATACGTAGAATTGATGCCAGGCGCCGATATCTGGCAGTTGACCCAAACCATACAAAGTGAATAACTATATTGTGCAGGTACAACAATGCATACAGAAACAAACGCACAGGAAACTGCATCTAAAACTCCGCCGGAGGAAGACCGCATTCCGCAATATGAAAGAATCATCGAAGCTGTACTCTTTGCCGCCGGGCATCCTGTATCCTATCAAAAGCTGGGAGATGTTTTGTCCCTACCCCCCGGTGCAGTAAGAAATATCGTCTGTTCTTACATGGAACGGTATAACGCAGAAGACAGTCCCCTGCCCCGAGGGGTCATGTTGGTGATGTTCGACGATGCCTGTCAGCTTTGCACACGGGAACAGTACGGATCCTATATTCGAGAGGCACTGGGGATCAAGCGCGGCGGAAATCTGTCCCAGTCTTCCATTGAAACGCTTGCAGTCATTGCATACAATGAACCGGTGACACGGGCTTTTGTGGATACGGTGCGGGGCGTAGACTCCAGCTACAGTGTCTCCAGTCTTGCGGACAAGCAATTGATCGAGCCCTGCGGGCGTCTGGACGAGCCTGGCAGACCGATCCTCTACCGAACAACAGATCACTTTTTGCGTGTATTCGGGCTATCTTCCCTGCGGGATCTTCCCAAGGTCAATGTTCCCCATGCAGCTACAATGCTGCAGGAAAAGCTGGGCGATGGAACTGCAGAGGGGGAAGAAAACATCTCGCAGGAGTGAGCTCTCAAAGAAAGGCAAGTCACTTATGCTGCTGCTTCTTTCTGTACTTCTGGGAATCTTTATTTTGATTCTGCTGCTTTTGCTCGCGCATCTGCGCATCACGCTTCTCTATAAGGACGGAATTCCTTCCCTGTACATTCAGGTGGGTCCCATTCGCTACGCGTTTCCGTTGGATAAAAAGCCCCGCTACCGTTCCCTTGCAAAGCGATTGCGTAAAAAAAAGCTGGCAGATATGCAAAAAAAGCAAAAACCAATGAAAAAGAAAACCCCCGGCGTATTGGATGAACTTCGAGGAAACTTGTCCGTGCCGGAGTTTCTCGGCAAGATAAGAGATATTCTTCATCATCTGGCAGGACGCTATGCAAAAAAGCTTCGCGTCACCGCTGCGCAGCTGCACATCACTGTGGGAACGGGGGATCCTGCATCTACCGGCATTGCTTATGGTATCACCGCGCAAAGCGTCGCTTATCTGTTGGAATTTTTGGACAATACTGTCACATTGACTCCCATAAAGAAGGACGCAGTCCAGGTCCAGGCAGACTTTGCAGGCTCCTGGAAGGCAGATATCGAGGTAACAGCAGGGATTCGAACCCTTCATCTGCTGCAAGCGATCCTGTCTGCATTTTTTCTCCTGAAGGACACACCGCAAGCAAATGCAAGATCTTAAATCGTTTATTACTGTGTAGAAAGGAACGGCAATTATGAGCGATAACAAAATGAGTGAGATCATCCGCGCTTCTGTGGAAGGACTCAAGTCTTCCTTTGATGCCAACACCATTATCGGAGAAGCAATTACCACTGCAAATGGTACGGTTGTCATTCCCGTATCTAAACTTACAGTGGGTTTTGCCTCCGGCGGCATCGATTATCTGGGCAAAAAAGCAGCCCCCGCAGGTGCAAACAATTTCGGCGGTGGCGGCGGATCGGGGCTTACCGTGACCCCCGTTGCGTTTTTAGTGGTTTCTCCTGCCGGGAATGTGGAGCTGCTCAATGTCAACGACGCAAAAGAGCCGGCAGATCCCGTCTCCCAGATCATCAATGCCATTGAACGCTCCCCGGAGCTCATCGAAAAATTCAAAGAAGTTTTCTCCAAAAATAAATAAATTCCCTTCGGGCACCATAATTTTGCCAGGATAGTATGCCCCTCTTTTTCTCATCCTATCTTTGAAGAAATTGAGGAGCTTGTAATATGAAACGTTGGATTCTTGTTTGTATCTCTGTCCTGATTTGTATCGGGACCCTTATGGCATCTGCGTCTGCTACGACGATCCCCACTGTAGGTGCCCAGGGGGCAGTGCTGATGGAAGCCGAATCCGGAGAGATACTCCTGGATCAAAACGGCGATGCGCAGCTGCCCATGGCCAGTACAACGAAGATCATGACAGCACTGGTCGCCCTTGAGCACACAAAAAAGCTGGACCAAAAAGTAAAGGTCTCAGAAGAAGCCGCCGGCATCGAAGGATCGTCGATTTATTTGTCTGCTGGAGAGCAGCTCACCATGGAGCAATTGCTGTACGCCCTGTTGCTGGAAAGTGCCAATGATGCCGCTGCGGCCATTGCCTGTGAAGTAGCCGGCAGCGTGGAGTCTTTTGCCGCGTTGATGAACGAGAAAGCAAAGGAACTTGGGCTTACAAACACACATTTCACCAATCCCCATGGTTTGGACAATGAAGCGCACTATACTTGTGCAAGAGACCTGGCAACGCTGACCTGTGCGGCACTGCAAAATGATACTTTTCGAGAGATTGTCTCCACTTATAAACACACAATTCCCTTAAACGGTTCAGAAGGCACCCGTGTACTTGTAAATCACAATCGGCTTTTACAGAGCTACGATGGCGCAATTGGTGTAAAAACGGGATTTACCAAGCGCAGCGGACGGTGTCTGGTATCCGCCGCGCAGCGAGAGGGTGTCACCCTGGTGGCAGTAACGCTCAACGATCCCAATGACTGGAAAGACCATCAAGCGATGCTGGATTATGGTTTTTCTGCGTATCAGAATTATGTGCTCGCAGAAGAAGGTTCTCTGACCTTTCATTTTCCCTGCACCGGCGGGCAAAAGGAATATATCACCGCAACCAATAAAGATGCGCTTTCCCTGTCCCTGCCCAAATCCGGCGGTCCGATTACCACCGTTCTGGAAGCAGATCCGTTTTTGTATGCTCCTGTGAAGCGAGGGGATCTGGTGGGTTACGCTGTTTTTCAGCGGGACGGAAAAGAGATTGGGCGCGTAGCGCTGTATGCAGACAGCGCATGCCCCACCGTAAAGCTGCAAAAAGGGATCTTCCATTTTTTCAAATAAGAGCGAACAAGTGATGGAAAAAATCAGACTCCAAAAATATTTTACCATGTGCGGGGTCCTTTCCCGGCGGGCGGCGGAGGCGGAAATCGCCGCCGGCGCCGTTACGGTAAACGGGACCCCCGCATCTATAGGGGACAAAATTGATCCGGAAGCCGACGTGGTTTGCTGGCGGGGTGTCCCAGTGGAGAATCACACCCAAAATGGGCATACATATATTATGCTTCACAAGCCCGCAGGGTACGTCACTACCATGTCAGATGAAGGGGGACGGCCCTGCGTTGCCGATCTTTTGCAGGACATTCCCATACGGATCTATCCTGTGGGGCGACTGGATATGTATTCAGAGGGGCTCCTTCTCTGTACCGACGACGGTACCCTTACCAACAAGCTTACCCACCCTTCTCATTCCGTTCCCAAAAAATACATGGTAAAAATAAAAGGTACCCTCACCCACCAGGACATAAGGCGCCTCACTGCTCCAATGCGACTCGACGGGTACACGCTGCGCCCCGTCCGAGCAAAGCTGTGCAAATCCGGGATCGTCGACCGGGGCGGCGTTGTGTATTCCACAGTGCAAATCACTTTGTTTGAAGGACGTAACCGGCAGATTCGGCGCATGTGCGACGCGGTGGGGCTCACCATTCTCCGGCTGCGGCGCACTGCCATCGGGAATCTTTCTCTGGGAGATTTGAAAGCCGGCAGCTGGCGCCGGCTTACCGAAGACGAAATTCACTATCTGCAAAACTTATAGGAGATTCCATGTTTGTTGTAAGACCTCTCGAAGACAAAAAAATGCAAAAAGATATATGTACATCCCTGTCTGTGTCCTACGAACCGGCGGCGCTTGCCTACTATGCCGCCAATCTTGCCCCGGATAAAAAAACGATCGCAGAGATCATCGGAATCTGTCAATTCCTTCCGAAAGAGCCGGCGCAGATCCTCACCCTTGCCTGTCCTCCTGCCTTTACAAAAGACGAAGCAATGATCGTCCTTTTGCGAGCCGTGATGTACTTTTTACACCGGTTGGGAATACACAAGGCGGAGATGATGCCGGACGCAGGGTCTGAAGAGATCCTCTCCCGAAGCGGGTTTCTTTTTTACAACGGTATATACCAATTGGACCTGGATGTTTTCTACCAGGCGCCCTGCAAATATGAAAGCGGCAAGGAATAAAATGCGTCCCGCAGCATATAAATTATTCAGATATATTTTTGCTTTATATTGACAAATTGTGTCGGGTAAAGTATAATTATATTAACAAATCACGAAAGGGGTTTCATTCCATGCCTGTAGAGATCGCGTATATTATCGGCGGTATTTTAGCTTTAGCCGCAACCATTTTAGCCTGCATTTTTATCCTGCCGGAAAAGAAGCGTCCCAGCCTCAACAAATTTTTCCGATTCGTTGCAGATATTTTCAACTTCAAAACACTCTTTATCGAGAAAATTTTGAAGTTTCTCTACATCTTTGCAACTCTTTACTGCATAGCAGCCGGATTTTTCATGCTTTTCTCTGGTACGTATACTCCTTCCTCCTTCTGGGGCAGCGGATCCACCTTCCACAGTACGGCACTCGTTGGCCTGCTTACGATGATCCTCGGCCCGATCAGTGTACGTATCTTCTATGAGCTTCTTATGCTGATCATTATTATAGCGCAGAACGTGATCTCCATCAATAAGAAGATCCCTGGAAATGCAGAGGCAAAGCCGCAGGAGCCTGCGGCATCTCAAGAAACTCCCGCACCGAAAATGGTGTACTGCACCCATTGCGGAACACAGTATGACGCAAACAAGGGCGGTTGTCCCAACGGCTGTCAGGATGAATAAAAAAGAAATAGAAAATATACTGTAAAAAAGACGCTGAATCATCAGCGTCTTTTTTATGCGTTCAGTGCAGGAAAAGCCAGAGACGGTCCATCCAGTACAGGGTGCGGACCCATCCCTTTCGCATACATGTATAAAAGAGTTGATCCTTCTTTCCAAGGGCCATTCCCTCCATGTCTGCAAGCGCCTCTACCGTCAGGGGATCGCAGCAAATGTTTTGCAGTGCTTCCCTTTTGCTTTTCTTTTTTCCCCCGGACTGAACGATACCCAGTGTGGAAAGCTGCAAATTCTTAAAATGGAAATAGGAAAGTTTTCCTGTTTCAAACGGGCTGCAAAACATACCCAAATAGTCCAGGCACCCTTTGTAAAGCCGATTTGCAATCACGTACATGTGTCCACGCAGTTTTTTGCTCAAACTGCCCGACAAATTTCTTCTGTAGCAATACAGTGCCTGATCCAAATAGGTGACAGATGAAGCGGCACGAAAATATGCAAGATTGAACAGCAAATCCTCTCCGATATCAACAGAAGTATCAAAACCGTCTTGAATGAGCGCTTTTTTATAAAGCTTGTTACAAGGAGAATTCATAACCGTAGGAGCATATTCCCGTGCAAAAAAGGAAGCTGCATCCTCTTTGCTTTGCAAAGCAGCATGAGGAGGCACAATCTCCTCCGTTATATTCTCGGCGGAAGTGGTAAACAATCCGATGCCGCAGACAACAAAATCCGTTTGGTCCTGTTCCATGGCTGTCATCATCTTTTCTATCATATCCTTTTTTAGAATATCATCACTGTCCACAAACAGAATATATTCGCCTCTTGCCTGAGCAAGACCGCGGTTGCGGGCCCGGGAAACACCGGCATTCTCCTGCCGCACATACACCACCCGAGAATCTTCTTCTGCAAAGGCACGGCCAATTGCAGCAGATCCGTCCCCAGATCCATCGTCGATCAGGATGCATTCAAGATCCTGATAGGTCTGCTGAAGAATACTCTTCACACATGCGGACAAATATTTTTCCACATTGTATACCGGAACAATCACACTGACCAAATTATATCTTCCCCCTTCTTAAAAAACATGCAGCCGGTATCCCATATACCGTTTGCACTCCACAATATCAAAGCCGGTGGCCTTGTTTGCTTTGCTGTTCATGTGAGATATATGTACTGTTACAGCGCCCATGGCATCCAGACCATCTATCATGCAAAACGCTGCAATCTGTTCTTTGCTGTAATAAATTCTCTCATTTGTATCCGGATCAATGGGCGCATATTTCAGCATACTCAAAATGCGCTTTTCACAATCGGTAAGATACAAGATTCTGCCACAAAACAAAGTCTCACCACCACGCGTCAGCACCCTGGAAATTTTGGTTGTACCGAAAAAATCCCCATATCGTTCAGAAAAAGCGTCTATCGCATAGTCGTATAGGTCCCGCAAATCCTCATGCACACAAATTGGGCAGTTACTACGATGAACACCTGCAATATAAGACACCTCGTCCAACAGATATTGCTCTGTAACTACTATAAGTGCAGCAGGCATATACGCATCGCACTGACTTGTCTCCGTCATAAAACATGGAACATTTCGCAAAAGGAATATGTTGCGGACATCCGCACGAAATTTTCTCTGAGTATTGTCAATTATCAAAATCATGGTTCATATTTCACTCCCGGCAGCATATAATTGGATAGCTGTATGAAAAGAAAGGCGGAATACATATGTTCGTATATTCCTTAAAAGCAAGCTCCCTGAAATTCGCAGGCGTGATCGGCGTAGCAGTGATCGCATTGGTCGCTTTGCTGATTCTCATGCCCACAACCAAAGAGGTAGCGGCTGGTTCCATTTTGGAAGACAACGGTACCATCAGTTATGAAAAAATCAAAACCAATGAAAACCGGTTGGAATTCCTCTCGCAATTCGGCTGGGACGCAGGAAAAGAAGCAGTGGAAGAAGTAGAAGTGCGCATCCCCACAGATTTCGACAAAGTGATGAACGCATACAACGAAATGCAAAAAGCGCAGGGGCTGGATCTTTCCAAATACAAAGGAAAGACCGCGACACGCTATACCTATGAAATTAAAAATTACCCGGACTATGAAGGCACAGTTTTTGCCAACATCATTGTCTATAAAAATCGAGTCATCGGCGGAGACATTTGCTCTTCTGACGTATCCGGGTTCATCCATGGGTTCGCACTGCCCACACAGACAAAATAGTCTCACTTATGCCGCAATTCAATGACAGTCACTCCATAATCTCCTTCTCCGTACTGGCCCACCCGATAGGACTCCACACGGCTGTCCCGCTTCAAATAATTCCAAATTGCCTGACGAAGCGCGCCGGTCCCTTTACCGTGGATCACTGTAACACTGTAAATTCCCGCTACCAACGCATCGTCTAAATAACGATCCAGCATAAAGCAGGCATCGTCGCCAATCATGCCCCGCACGTCCAGCTCCGGCTTGAAGGACCTGGCTGCGGCAGCCCTGTAGGCAGAGCGAGATGTCTGCTTTCCCTTTTCACCCACTGCTCCTTCGTCTTCCAAAAGACGCAGCTGGGATACATTCATTTTGGTTTTCAAAATTCCCATTTGGAGCAGGACATTTCCTTTTTTGTCCGGATCCTCCAGCAGCGTCCCCTTGGTACCCAGACTGCGGTGTATTACAGCATCGCCCTTTTTCAAAGGCCGGGGCAGCACATAGTCGTCTTCTTTTTCCTCCGGAGTGTTTTTTTCATAAAAATCCTTGACCGCCGCTTTTATATTCTTTTTCGCCTTTGAAATCTTGTCTCCAAAGTCTTCCTTTTCCTTTGCCTGCTTTGCCTCCTCCAGCTGTTTCAAAATAAAGTCGCTGGAAGCCCGGGCACTGTCCAGTGTCTGGCGCGCCTTTTCCAAAATGCGGTCCGCTTCCTTCTGTGCCGCCCCCAGCTTTTTTTCCAGGGCTGCCTGGGCATCCCGCTTGAAGGCTTCATATTCCATCCGAAGTGTGCGCGCCCGTTCCTTTTCCGCTTCCAATTCGGAACGCTGGATTTCCATTTTTTCGATCACAGCCTCAAAGCTGCGGCTGCCGCGGTCCACATACCCCCGCGCCCGGTCTACAATACGCCCGGGCAGGCCCAAGCGCTCTGAAATCGCAAAGGCATTGGATTTTCCCGGTGTGCCGATCATCAGGCGATAAGTAGGGCGCAGGGTTTCCACGTCAAATTCACAGCTGGCATTGCACACTCCCGCACGTTCGACGGCAAAAGCCTTAAGCTCTGCATAATGAGTCGTCGCAGCGCAAAGCGCACCTGCCGAGAGCACTTCCTCCAAAATTGCGGTGGCAAGCGCGGCGCCCTCTACCGGATCGGTGCCCGAACCAAGCTCATCAAACAAAACAAGAGACCGCGCTGTCATCTGCTCCAAAATCGACACGATCCCTACCATATGCGAGGAAAAGGTAGACAGAGATTGTTCGATGGACTGCTCATCTCCGATATCTGCGAAAACAGCATCAAACACACACGTACAAGCGCGCTCACAGGGAACCTGCAGGCCCGCCTGAGACATCAGGGAGAAAAGTCCCAGCGTCTTGAGCGCTACCGTTTTTCCTCCGGTATTGGGACCGGTAATCACCAGCATACTGTAATCTCCGCCGATTCGGATATCTACTGGCACCGCTTTTTCGATCAAAGGATGGCGGCAGCGGACAAAATCCACACACCGCTCCTCCGAAATGGTCGGCGCGCAGGCGTTCATACGATATGCCAGCTCCGCACAGGCATAAATAAAGGCAAGCTCCGTGATGTTTTCATAGTCACACACGATTGTAAACGCTTTTTCCGCTACAAGACCGGAAAGCTCCCAGAGGATCCGCTCGATTTCATGCTCCCGCTCGCTCTCCAGCTGCCGCAGTTCATTGTTTGCTTCCACCACACGCATCGGCTCGATGAACAATGTGGCTCCCGAGGCGGAGGTGTCGTGGACAAGCCCCTTGATCTCATTTTTGTATTCACTCTTGACCGGGATCACAAAACGACCGCCTCGGGTCGTCACAATATTCTCCTGGAGATATTTCGCATATGCGCTGCCCTGGGTATACTGCTGCATCAAATCCGCGATCCGTGCACTCGTTTTGCGAATCTTTTGACTAATCTCCAAAAGAGCGGGGCTGGCGTCATCCGCCATCATTTCCTCGGAAATAATGGCCCGGCTGATTCTCTCCTCCAGAGATTTCTCCGTCTCCAGCCTTGCAAAAATTTCATCCAACACCGTTTCAAATGTGCGATCGCTTTTGCTGTACTCCAAAAGAGACCGGGCAGTCCGCAGGACATTGGCACAGTCCAGCAGTTCCCGCATGGAGAGAGCGGCTCCTTTTTCCGCCCGCTCGCAGGCAGGGTGGATATCCCGTACGGATCCGAAAGAGGGCGTCCCTTTCTGCCCCAGGAGTCGTTTGGCATCCTCTGTGCACTGCTGCCGCCGGCGGACAACATCCATATCAAAGGATGGAACAAGCTCCAGCGCGCGCTTCCGTGCGCCTTCCGTCAGCGCCGCATCTGCCAGAAGCTGTCGAATTTTATCAAATTCCAATATGGAAAAAACTTTTTCGTTCATGTTCCTCTTTCTATCCAGGCACACCGTGCCCTCTATCAAAACAATATGGATTTGTAAAAGCCGAGGGTGGAAAAGGAATGTTCGATATGGTGCAAAAGGTACTTTTCGCACACCTGTGCAAACAAATGCAGATCCTCCTTCTCCAATGTAAAAGACAAAAACCGATTGACCGGCGCCGCTTCCAGATACCGTATAGCAGACAAAACACCTGCGGTGAGCGGCAGATAATACTGCGCCGTCCCGTCGCTGTCCGGCGGAGCACTCTCCGCCTCTCGCCGGGCTCTGTCCCTGCAGGTGCGGCACAAGAGCCGTCCGTTCATAATATCCAAATAGATTTTCTCTGCCGTCTCACACCCGCACATGCCGCAGGCTTCCAATTGCGGCTGAAACCCCATTTCACAGGCGAACTTAAATTCAAAAGCGGCTTTCAGCTGCTGCAGGGAAAGATCCTTTTTTTCGCTGAGGGCATACAGTGCGTTCAGCGTCAGCCGCAAAAGTACGGGATCGGCTGTCCCCTCCACAGAGCCATCTGCGCATACGTCGCATATATATGCAGCCAGAGCCATTTTGTCCAAATCAGTGCGTAAGCCGTAAAAGCACTGGGACAGCTCGCTTTCTACAATGTAATAATACTGCCCGGACCGGCGAAGCGTAAAAGTGCTGTAACAAAAGGGCTGGCAGGCAGCCATGTTCTTGCTTTTCAGGCTTTTGACCCCCTTGCCCATAATGGACATACGCCCCTGTTCCATCGTGACCAGTGTGATAATCTTGTCGGCCTCCCCGACCTCCGTTTCCCTTACGGTAAGGCCATGCACCGTCAGCTTTTCCATCACGCGGCATCACTCCAAATTCTTGGGATTGTATCCGAAATCGTGGAGATAAAAATCGCTGTCCCGCCAGTTTTCCTTTACTTTGACCCAAAGGTTCAAATACACCTTCGTTCCAAAAAAATTCTCCAAATCTTCTCTGGCACGGGAACCGATCAGCTTCAGCGTCTGCCCGTTTTTGCCGATAATGATGCCTTTGTGAGATTCCCGCTCACAGAAAATCTCCGCGCGAATGGAAATCAGTCCCTCTGTCTCCTTGAACTCCTCGATCACCACAGCCACGCCGTGGGGGATCTCCTCAGACAGGGTCCGCAGCAGCTTTTCCCGGATAAATTCCGCGGCGACCTGCCGTTCCGGCTGATCGGTAAGCATGTCCGCCTCGAACATCCAATCGGATGCATAGAGAAATTTCTCCGCCTCAGAAAGGACAACATCCACATTTTTCCCCTTCAGAGCGCTCACCGGAACAAAGGCGGCAAAGTCATACAGGGCGGCGTATTCTGCAATGGTTTTTGCCAGCTGCTCCCGCTGATACAGATCCACCTTGTTTAAAACCAGCATTGCCGGAAGACCGGATTCCTCGATTTGCCGCATCACATTCCGCTCCACCGTGCCGGGAGAGTGCCCCGCATCGGCAAGCAAAATCACCGCATCGGCACTGCCCATGGACGTACGCACGCTTTTCATCATATAGCTTCCCAGCTTTGTCCTGGGCTTGTGAATCCCAGGCGTATCCAAAAAGACAAACTGATTCTCTCCTTTGGTGAGAACGCCCATGATCCGATTCCTGGTCGTCTGGGGCTTGCTGGATACAATCACCACTTTCTCCCCCAGCAGCGCATTCATCAGCGTGGACTTTCCCACATTGGGCCTGCCCACAATGGCTATAAAAGCAGTTTTTCTCATTCTTGTTTTTCTCACTCTCCGTTTTTCAGCGCTTCCCGCCGAATATGCATACGCTCCAGAATCTCACGCTGCCTTGCGCGCATATCTTCATCCTCTGCAGAAGAGCGTTCGTGATCATATCCCAGTAGATGGAGCGTGGAATGAACCGTCAGGAAAGCCACCTCCCGCCGAAAACTGTGCCCGTATTCCTCCGCTTGCTCTCCGGCGCGTTCCAGGGAAAGCACAATGTCCCCCAAAGGCAAAGCCATCTCTTCTGCCGGGATCTCTTCCTGTGCAAAATCAAACATGGGAAAAGACAGCACGTCCGTAGGTACGTCTTTTTGTCTGTATTCCCGATTCAAAGCACAGATTCCTTCATTGTCTGTAAAGGTGACAGACACTTCGCAGTCGTGTGAAAAACCCTCAAATTGCAGTGTGGCCAAAACTGCACTGCGCACCAGGCTGCGCAAGGCCCCATCCACAGGTACCTTTTTCTGGGCATTGTCAAAATACACCTTCAGCTTCATGGATTTCCCTTCTGTCCGCCGCTTTTTCGATGGATTTTATAGGCTTGCGCAGCCTTTGTCCGTTTTTCCCGATCATTTTTCTCATAGGCTAAAATGATTTTCTGCACCAAGCGATGACGCACCACATCCCGCTCTGAAAACTCGTATATGCCAATATCCTCGATGTTTTTCAAAATCTTCACCGCCTGCGCAAGACCGCTGCGCTGACCGAGGGGAAGGTCTGTCTGTGTAAGGTCTCCGGTAACTACTGCCTTGGAACCGTTTCCAAGCCGGGTTAAAAACATTTTCATCTGTTCCGGCGTAGTGTTCTGCGCTTCGTCCAGGATAATAAAGGAGTCGTCCAGTGTGCGCCCCCGCATATATGCAAGAGGTGCAATCTCGATGATCATTTTTTCCATAAGCCGGCTGCAGTTTTCCATCCCCAACATATCGTACAGAGCATCATACAAGGGACGGAGATAAGGATCGATTTTGCTTTGCAGATCTCCCGGCAAAAAACCCAGCCGCTCTCCCGCCTCTACGGCGGGACGCGTGAGGATGATACGCGTCACCTCATGCGCCCGCAATGCCTTTACCGCCATGGCCACAGCGAGGTAGGTTTTTCCTGTTCCCGCAGGTCCCACACCCATCACGATGGTGTTCTTTTTTATGGCCTCCACATATTTGCGCTGTCCCACCGTTTTTGCTTTCACCGGACGCCCCTTCGCAGTAATGCAGACGCAGTCATCGGACATTTTAGAAAGCTCCTGTCCTTGTCCGTCGGAAATCATGCCGATCACATAGTCCACCGTCTGCTCCGGTATATCTTCATTGAGAATCGCTACTTTTTTCAAATAATCCACAACAGAAGCTGCCCGCTGTGCCTGCGTCTCCTCGCCTTCAATGATGATAGAGTCGCCCTCGGACTCCTCGCTGGCGCGATTATAAATCCGCACATCGAAAGCATCCTGTACCCGGCGGATGTTTTTGTCATAGCTGCCGAAAATCCGCAGAGTCACCTCACTGTCCGGTATTTTAATGATCTTTTGTGCCATCTTCTTCCGCTCTCTTATTTTCATTTGGATTTTCCTGAATGGTTAGAGGTTGCTGCACTGCTATATTCGCAAGGCAATACAATCGGCAGTGAATACGATACACCCCATCGTCCTTCAAAGAAGCGTCCGTTGTCTTTTCCAGCAGTTGGGCATCTGCCAACGTCTCACTCAGCTGCTCCCTGTATTTTTGATAAGCAAGTACCTTTGCTTCTTCCTCCGTCAAGGTAACTTGCTGCATCTCATATTCCTGATATGTCACTGTCTGCACCCACAGGGGCAATGCAATGCTGTCAAAGAGATAAATCTGCCTTTTTGCATATATTGTATCATAAAAGTCATAGGGAATTCTACTATTTAGAAAAAGATTTGTCTGAAATTGAAAAAAAGTGAGAGACTTTTTTTCAATTTCGTGCCCGGTAAGCACCTTTTGTTCCGTTTGTAAAGGAACCTCTACCGTAAAGTCCCGTATTACTTTTGCGTAAACTTCTCCCGCAGCGCTTTCATACCGCAGCCCTGTCTCCCCATAACTGATCACACCGCTGAGAAGCAGTTCTCCCTGTCGCACCGTATCGCCGATGGCCACCTGCGGTTTTCCTTCATACGCCGCGATCTGCTCGATCTGTCCGTCTTCCGCCGCCACTACGTTGTAATGCTGACGCTCCTCCTCATCGCTTCGCTCTGCAAGGGTTTCCCGCACCTCCACATGAGCATGGGTCCCGTCCATATTTACAGAAATCCAGGCAATGTCCGGACAGCGCAGAAGAAAAGTGTTGTGCAGCTTTGCAAAATCGATGTCCCGAAAGGAATCTCCCACTCCGCAACCCAGTTCCTGCAAAAGCTCGATGATCTCGCTCTCTTCTACCCGACTGTTGCCGCTGACCTCCACACACCAGATCCGCCCGCCGGAAATCACCAAAAGGACCACAAAAATCAGCGCGCCCACACCGATCCCCCAGCGCTTCCGGTATCGATAAAAAAGCCTTGGAAGTCCCTGCAAAGCTCCCAGCTCCCAGGAAATCCCATGGGCGGCAAATGCCCTTTCCAAAAGTTTTCTTTTATAAGCGGGAACCGTAAAGTGAAGATCACCCTCTGGATCTTTCTCCATATGTTCATATGGAATATCCAAACATGCCAGCAAATTGATTGCTCCAACACTCCAAGCTTTTCGTACCAAAAAAGCCCGGCTTCCCAAAAGAAAAGATATGAGTCTCACGTTTCACCACCGCCAAACTGGATTTGTGTAATATGTCCCTCGATGCTTAAAATATCGCCGCGAAATACAGACAGGCAAAGATTCTGCCCATGGATCATCACTGACCCGGAAATTGTATTCACTACGATTTTTTCGCTGTCATAATCTACGATCCCGCGGCATCCGGAAAGCAGCAATTCCCTGTTCCCGTGGACCTCTAACATAGCGCAATGGCCCACAGCAGTCTCCAGCTTTGACCAAAATTGCCGTTCTTCATGATACTTTTTTTTCGTTTTCACAATACCTCCCGAAAAATTCCCCGCCCTTCGGCATATGCTTTAACAGAACTGTGTTGGTTTTGCATTCTATTTCATTCAATAAAAGATATGCCGACGTTTTCTGTTCCATGCAGAAGGTGCCGAGTTCAAATCCTTGGTGAGGGCAATTCATGAAAAAGACAAAATTGCAGCTTCTGGCAGCAGGCCTCCTTCTTGGAGGGATCCTGCTCATCGTTTTTTCAGATAGGGCCGGTACATACACGCTGGACGGTCTTCTCCTGTGCGCGACAAAAATCATCCCTTCTCTGTTTCCCTATATGGTGATTTCCTCCTTATTGGTATATTCGGGCCTTGCTGAACGACTCGGCCGCATAATCCCGGTTGCATCGGCCTTCAACCTTCCAAGAGAGGCGGGCGCTCCTTTGATCCTGGGGGCCGTCTGCGGATTCCCCGTAGGTGCAAAAACAGCTGTAGACTTGTTCAAAAACGGCTGCATCAGCAAGACCCAATCGGAAGTATTGATCAGCATATCCAACAATACAGGTCCCTCCTTTGTGGTAGGGGTCGTCGGCGCTCTTTTTTGGGGCAGCCCGGGATTTGGATGGGCTCTGTATTTCTTTCAGCTTCTTGCCGCTGCTGCCGCAGGAGGAATCGTCAATCGTCTTCTGTTTCCTTTTCGCAATTCCGGTTTGTCAGGCAAGGTGTCACGTCCTGCCCGTCCTTTTTCCCTGCTGTTTTCCACTGCTGTGTCGGAAGCTGCCGCTTCCTGTCTGTCCATCTGTGGATTTGTCGCCTTTTTTTATGTGGTCATCCGATTTATTACCGATGCACTGACAGTTGTAAGCGCCGGGCCCCTTCCATCCGCACTCATCGCTGCATGTCTGGAATTTTCCACCGGCACTGCCTTGAGCGCAGATTTGGGTGGCTGGGCAGGCGCTTTCCTATGCGGATTTTCCGTAGGATGGGCAGGACTCTCTGTCTTTTTCCAAGCTGGAGCGTTCGCTCTGCCGGCAGGATTGTCCTTAAAGCGTACCGTGGCTGTGAAATCTCTCCAAGGGATATTCACAGGCGCGCTGAGTGCCGTATATGTATCCGTTTTTCCCGTTGCGCCTGCGCGCCTCTCCGTAGATGCCATTTCCATAGCAGAATCGGCAGGCGGTGCTGTACTTCTATTCTGTGTTCTCCTTTTGCTTGCAGTTTTTGCAAAACCAAAGAGGAAATCATAGAAAATTTGAAAACTCCTTGATTTCATCCTGATTTTTTCGTATAATAAAGGTAAATATGCAGGGAGATGAGAACGATGTCAGATGAAAAAATATGTGCCTTTTGTGAATTTGCCTGTCCCATTTATGATGCGGACGCAATGCTTTGCAAAAAACGTGGTGTGGTTTCCAAAGCATATACCTGCAAAAAGTTCTCCTTTGATCCCCTGAAGCACAAACCTCCTCGTATCAACACCGCCCCGAAACTGGAATACGTGGATATCGACACTTTATAACACCGGAGGAACCGATGATCATTGAAATTGAAGAAACAAAACACAAACTCATAAATTTCCGCAGCGACATTCAGGAGTTGGGCAGCGCCCTGCGTATCGATGCTCTGCGGGAAGAAGCGGCACAGCTGGAGGAAAAAACTTCTGCGCCGGATTTTTGGAACGATCAGGAGAATTCCGGAAAGATCCTGCGTCAGGTAAAGCAGCTAAAGGACAAGATCGAAAGATTCGATGCGCTGGCCGCCAAGTTGGAGGATGCCATCACCCTTTGTGAACTGGCCATCGAGGAAGGCGACGAGGGCATGAAGGAAGAAATTCTCTTGGAAGCTGCTCAAATAGAAGACCAGGAAGAAAAAATGCGCATCGAGGTACTGCTTTCCGGGGAATACGACCACAACAATGCCATCGTCAGCTTTCATCCCGGTGCCGGCGGCACAGAGGCTCAGGACTGGGCGCAGATGCTCTACCGCATGTATACCCGCTGGGGAGAATCACACGGATATAACGTCAAACTGGTGGACTGGCTGGATGGGGATGAAGCCGGGATCAAATCTGCCACGATTATGATTGAGGGGCTCAACGCCTACGGATATCTGAAAAGCGAAAACGGTGTCCATCGTTTGGTGCGCGTGTCTCCCTTCGACGGTTCCGGCCGCAGGCACACATCCTTTGCTTCGGTAGAGGTTCTCCCGGAATTTGAAGACGACAACAGCATCGAACTCAACGATGAAGATCTGGAAATTACCGCACACCGTTCCAGCGGCGCCGGCGGTCAGCACATCAACAAGACAGACTCGGCCATTCGCATCGTACACATTCCCACAGGGATTGTCGTGGGATGTCAGACGGAGCGCAGCCAGCTGCAAAACAAGGAAACTGCCCTGAAAATGCTGAAATCCAAGCTGATGGAAATCAAGGAACGGGAAAAACTGGAGCGCATTGAAGATATCCAGGGAAACAAAACCAATATCGAATGGGGCAACCAGATCCGTTCCTATGTGTTTATGCCCTACACGCTGGTAAAAGACACCCGGACCGGGTACGAGGACGGAAACATCCAAAGTGTAATGGACGGCAACATCGACGGCTTTATCAACGCCTATTTGAAAATGAACGCTGCAAAGCAGTAAACACACAAAAAAACAGAAAAACCAGTTTCATAAGAAACTGGTTTCTTTTTATATTTCTATCGAATTTTCCCATCTATAAAGCACTCTCTACGCGCAGATACTATCATTGAAAACAAAGGCCAAAAGCCTCTTTTTAGAAGGGAGAACAAAAAATGTCTAAACCGGATACTAAGAAAATGGATGCAGCCAAATATGTAGTTTGCGGAATGGTGATCGGCAGTGCCGTGGGCACTGCGGTGTCTGTGATGATGAAGAGCAAACACAAACCCCAGGGATTTCGGGAAAAAGCTGCCGCTGCTATGGATACTGTCGGCGTGATTATGCAAAACATGGCAGACTTCACAAGGTAAAAAAGAGGGCAATTGCCCTCTTTTTTATTCGATAATGAAGTGCGCGGGAAGACCGTCTATATATTCCTGGATACATTCTCCCTGGATCAGCGGGAAGATATACTCCAAACATGCTTTCGTGACGTTGTTTTTTTCCGGCACAATCATTTCCACCGGGACACTGCGTACGGCGTTGGCAATGTGAGAGATCTCTTTTGGAACAAAGGAAATCCTGTACTCTCCCGCGGCCCGCTCCATGGCCATCATACACCCGGTTTTTCCGGATACGGCGGCCTGCACGGCATGTATTCCCACATCCACCGATTCCCGTATATCCGTAGCAGATTGAATATGCGCTCCGCATCGCTGACTGATATTCAGCTCTACACTGCGCACCTTGCAGCCGATCTTTTCCTTTACCGCCATCTCCAGTGCCTTGCCGGTACCGGACAGATACCGGTGCCCAAAAACATCCGCAGCTCCACTTTGGGTGCCTTCCCCCGCATAACGACCCTGCGCATCCCGCACTCCCTCAGAAACAGCCACCACCACATTGGGATGGCGGGCAAGAGCGCACTGTACGTCCTCCAAAAAAGCATCCATGGAAAACGGGACCTCCGGCAGATAGATATAATCGGGTGCCGGGCGGTCCATGAGCGCCGGCAGTCCCGCGCTGGCAGCAAGCCATCCCGCATCCCGGCCCATAATTTCCACAATGGTCACAGCCGGAACTGTATAGACCGCACAATCCCGGATAATCTCCGATACTGTAGTGGCGATATATTTTGCCGCAGAACCAAATCCCGGCGTGTGATCCGTACCGGCAAGATCGTTGTCAATGGTCTTGGGCACACCCATCACACGCATTTCATAATCTGTCGTCTGCAAATATGCAGTGAGCTTTGCCACAGTGTCCATGGAATCGTTCCCGCCGATATAGAAAAAGTATCGGATATCATATTTTTGAAAAAGCTCCAGCAGCCTTTCGTAAAACGCAGGATCTGCACCGGGGTCCGGCAGTTTTTTTCGGCAAGAGCCCAATGCGGCCGCCGGAGTCTGACACAGAAGATCCAGCTTGTCCCTACACACCTCCCCTTCCGTATTCTCAAAAAGGCCGTACAGATCCACCATTTTTTCCTCTAAGAATCCCTCAATCCCGTTGCGCATCCCATACAGTTTTGTAATGGCTGCCCTGTTTTCCAATGCGCCCAGAATCACGCCGGAAAGCGTTGCGTTGATAGCCGCGGTAGGCCCTCCGGATTGTCCTACCAAAGCGGCACCGTGCAATTTTTTCATAGTCTGCTCCCACTCAACTTATATTCTGCAAGTATTCTACCATGCTCTGCCGGATTCGTCAACATCTATCTTTTATCCCCAAAGGCATTCGACAGCATCCACGCCCATATCATAGTACAATGAAAACGAAATGGAGGGATCATTTTGGATACAAAAAATGCTGCTGTAACACTGGAATCCGAAAACAACGTGCTGCGGGCCGCAATCGTCGGTGAAATTGACCACCACTGCGCCAAAAACATACGGCAGGAGATCGATTCTGCGCTTTTGTCCGCGGCTCCGGACAAGCTGATCATAGATATGGGCGGCGTCACGTTTATGGACAGTTCCGGACTTGGTCTGATCCTCGGGCGATATACCAAGGCAGAAGAGGCAGGCACGCAATTTGCCGTACAAGGTGCACACGGGAGAGTACGTCAGATGTTTGACATGGCAGGGCTGGACCGAATCATCACTTTTGAAGGAGATACAAAAAAATGAAAAAATCGGAAAACACACTGAAAATGCAGTTCGATTCCCTGTCACAAAACGAATCTCTGGCGCGCGCACTGGCGGCCGCCTTTGTCATGCAACTGAACCCCACAGTAGCAGAACTGGCCGATATCAAATGCGCTGTGTCCGAAGCGGTCACAAACTGCACCGTACACGCCTATCGGGACTCGGTAGGCCCGGTATACATGACCATGCATGCATATGGAGACCGAAAAGTCAAAATAGAAATCCGGGATGCTGGCTGCGGCATCCCGGATGTCGAAACTGCCATGCAGCCCTTATACACCACAGACGCAGAAAATGAGCGCAGCGGAATGGGATTTACTGTGATGGACAGCTTTATGGACGGTCTTACGGTACGAAGCCGTCTGGGAAAAGGAACAAAGGTTACGATGATCAAAAAGTTGTCGGCGCTTCCCCGTTAGTCTTGCATACATATAAACGGGAGGTAAAACCCTTGAGCCAGTACAGCGAAAATACTTGCTATATCGAAAAATCCCAAGAGGGAGACGACCGTGCCACAGAGGAACTCATTCGGACAAATTATCCTCTTGCAGCGTCTATTGCCAGACGCTTCTCCGGACGAGGAGTGGAAATGGAGGATTTGATCCAGATCGCACTCATCGGTATGTTGAAAGCGATCCGCACCTTTGATACCTCCAGAGGCACCGCCTTCTCCACTTATGCAGTTCCGCTGATTATCGGAGAAATTCGAAAATTTCTGCGAGACGACGGACTGATCAAGGTCAGCAGAGTCAACAAAAAAAACTGCGCCGTGCTCATGCGCCGGCGAGAGGAATTTATCAGCAAGCACGGCAGAGAACCGCACACGGAGGAACTGGCACAGTTGTCCGGACTTTCCAGGGAGGAAGTACTGCAAGCACTGAATGCAGGCCGCCCCGTCGCTTCTCTTTCCGAGCCTGTAGGCGACGACGGAGATCTCACTGTGGAAAGTATGGTGGAAGACCCATCCTGTTCCATTGAAAAAGCGTTCGACCGTATCGCGCTGTCGGAGGCATTGCAAAAGCTTCCGGAGCAGTGGCGGAAGATCATCATGCTTCGATATTATCGGGACTTATCGCAGCAGCAGACGGCGGACATTTTGGGACTCACCCAGGTAAAGGTATCGAGAGAAGAAAAAAAAATCATCGCCGAGCTGCGCCGCCAGATTGTATAACGAAAAAAGGAGGATGCAGTCCTCCTTTTTTCGTTATACACATTTTTCCGCATCCTATCACAGTGTAAAATTTGCGAATCGGGTCATTCTATTAATAGAACCTAAACCGGGAGATAAAATATGAAAATCAAAAAGTTGTTTTGCGGTATATGCTGTGCCACCATACTGAGCTGCAGCCTTTTAGTTGCGCCATGCAGCGCATACACCTATTGTGAACCCTGCGCCTACTGCGGAAAAATGTGTTATTATACTTACACATCAGAAAAATCTGCAGGGGTGGACGACACACCGGTTCCCTGCACCATCCACGAAAACTGTGTCATCACCAAACGGGAACTGTATTATATTACAACGGATGCGGCACACGGATGCGGATGCCGGGAATTTCTTTTGCATCATAACATCGGCAGAACACATTCCGAATATACTACCCACAGCGCATATGGAAGACTCCATACCCCTTTGCACTGACAAAATTGCCACAGCCCCCAATAGGGGGCTTTCCTTGATGAATCAGTCCTCTGCCTCATCGATTGTGGCCGCGTGCGGTTCCTGTGATTTTGTATAAATATACGCTTTGGTCGACCCCAGCTCAATAAAATCTCCCGTGATCTGGCGGACAGTGATCTGGTCCCCTTCCTGGAGCGCATCGTCGCTGAGAAGGAGCACCGTATCGGAAATAAATGTGGTATCTGCACCATGATCGTTGATATACACCTGACTGGATTTGGTAAAATTTTCTCCTACGATGTAATACCTTCCCTCCACATAAGTGGCATGATGGATCTGTATCTCGCGAAAGCCCATTTGCATATCCACAGGCGTATAGATCCCAGCACCGCCGTAGGCCAGCATGTCTCCGTACAGCATGTCATACTGAAGCATACGCAGAGCATCCAAATAATCATCGTTTTCACAGTATCTCTGGTGCAGCTTCGTAAGCAGTCCGTTTTCCATTCCCAGAGATTCCATCACCAGCGCCGACAGTTGGTATGCCTCTATATCCCGTACCTCTCGCTCTGCAGGATAGTTGGTCCAAATAACATATTCGCTGATGTACTTGCTGTCTATAGACAAATCCTCCACATCATACTCCAGACTGGGCTGATGATCTCCGTAGAGAACCAGTACGCAGTCTTCGTCCATCGCCTCCAGTGCTTCTATCAGCTCTCCAATAAACTGATCCATCTCCCACAGCTGGTAAGCGTAATATTCAAACTGGTGGCACAATTCTGCATCCTCGATTCCATCTATGGAGATCAGCTTTTCCCCCTCTACTGGCTCCGAAGGATATTTTCCGTGTCCCTGGACGCTTACGGCAAACACGAAGTCCTGCTCCTCTGTAGTCTCCATCGCTCCTATGATCTGGTCGGTAAGACATGCATCCTTTGCCCACCCCAGAGGATTTACCGGGTATCCGCTCATATATTCCAAAGGCGTGAACGTGTCAAAGCCCAAGTTCTTATAGGCGATATGGCGGCTGTAAAAGGTCCCCGTATTGTTGTGGAAGCCCTGCGACACATACCCCAGCTCCCGCAGATTGTAACAAATGCTCTCACAGCTTTTTTCCTGAAGAAATGTTTTGTAAGGATATTCCCCCGTACCGAATTCGTCCAGGTTCATCCCGGTGAGCACCTCAAATTCCGTATTTGCGGTACCTGCTCCAACCGTAGGCACATACAGCTTTCCGGTACTGCAGGTTTCTTTCAGCTTTGTAAAATTCGGCACCGGATTGGTCGCAAAGGTCAAATGGGAAAACAAATTGATATCCATAAAGGATTCCAACTGGACCATGATGATGTTGGGTGTCTGCTCCGGTTTTTGATTTTCCTCACTGCCGATAGTAGACAAGATCTCCTCTATGGTATATGCGGAATAATCCTCCGGCTTTGGGATTCCCCGATCAAAGATACTTCTGGAAAAACAGTAGGTAAAGCCGTATGTGTCATAGGCCTTGTTCAGATCTGCAAAATTTGCAGGAATGGCCCCCGAAAAAGTGAGGCCGGTGATCAAAGCCGCTGCACAGACCGCGATCCCACCAAATGATGCAGCTGCAACACCCGGCCGCACGGAAGACTTTGGGCTTTTGACAAACAAAAGCACCAGCCCCGCAATCACAGCCAGAATCGCCGCAGCACACAAAATAAGCTGGAGCATCGTCAAATATATGTTGACAATCGAAATGCCTGTGCGCAGGATAGAAAAATCCACAGCCTCCAAAGGCGTGACACGGGTATACAGAAGCACACAGTTTATAATCCCAAGTCCCACAAAAACAAGGACAACGATGGCCTGTGCAAAAATACGTTTGGGAATAAAATACGTGAGAGAAAGAAACGCGGCGATGATCAGCCAGTTCATCAAAAAATTCACCGGTTCTTGTACCAGGAACAAAACCCCTCCCCAGAAAGTATGCCGGCTCAGAGATTCGATCAGCAAAACCATGCAAAAGGATCCAAGAAGCCCGAACAGCCATGGGCTGTTCCAGATCCTGCGCCATATTCTTATCCACTTTTTTTCATTTTTGTTCATCAGTTCTTACCGGATTTCAAAATTTTTCGGTTCGTGTCTGGATAGAACGGCCATACCGATGATCATAAAGAGCGGGAAAAATACACCGGCCAGAATACCGGCTCGCAAACCTGTCTGCTCCGCGCTCAAAGAAAAAGCTGCTCCGATCTTCTGTACGGCAGGGCTGTTCCCCGCCATGTCTGCTGCGACTCCCGTAAGCCAGGGACCGAGGGAACAGCCTATATCCCCGCCCACCGCCAGCAGGGCAAACATGGAAGCGCCCGCGCCCGGGTATTTCTTTGCACACAAGCTCAGCATTCCCGGCCACATAAGACTGACACCCAGGCCGGTTATGCCGCAGGCTATCAGCGATATAAAAGGGACAGGGACAAATACCACACAAAAGTAGCAAACGGTTGTCAGGAACGCACATGCGCTGAGCACCCGGGAGATTCTCCACCTGTGCCCGCAGATTCCATAGCCCGTTCTGCCGATCCCCATCATGACAGCAAACATACAAGGTCCCAGCAGATCGCCCACCACTTTAGAAACGCCCAAACCACGCTCCGCAAAGAGAGACGCCCACTGGGCCATGATCTGTTCAGCCGCCCCGGCAAAGACCATCAACAAAAAAGCCAGAAGAAAAAGAGGATCCCGCAACATTCGAAAGGCGCCGTGTTCCCCCGGATGTACGTTCATGTCCACCATAGGCACGCGCAAAAAGAAAAGACTGTTAAAGATAGGGATGAGCGCCCAGAGAAGCGGCAGAACAAACCAAAGTTGCCCGCCAATGAACCGCAACAGCGCAGTCGTCACCAAAATGACCGCCGCCTGTCCCCAGGAATAAAAGGAGTGCATGAGAGACATGGGAGAACCGCCGGCGTTTTCTTCCTTTGGAAGCGCTTCCATCAAGGGACTGAGCACGACCTCAGCCAGACCGCTTCCGGCAGAATAGACAATTACAGCGGTCATAACAGCAACCTCCGCCGGAAGCAGCATGGGCAGCAAGGAAAGCAGAAGCAATCCCGCTGCACTGACCATCTGGCTGGCCACGGAAAGGACGCGGTAGCTTGTCCTTTCCATGAATTTTACGGACAAAAGATCGACAACGATCTGCACCAGGAAAGTCACCAGCGTGATCGCCCCGATAAAGGAAAGGGAAAAGTGGTAGGTATCTTGAAAAATGACAAACAGCAGCGGAGCAAGATTCACCACAATCGCCTGCGTCACATATCCAGTATAACAGGCCAGCCGTGTTTTTTTATATTTTTGCCGCATTTACTCAAGGCTCCTGTGCAAACTTTATCTCATCAGAATCGTTAAAATCACGGATGCGGCTCCGCCTACCATCAAAAGCGCCAACACAATAGCCACCGTGCGAACAAAAATCTTTCTGTATTTTTCCGACATATTTTCTCCTTATTACTCCATTCCAAGCTGCATATCCGAAAGATCCGGCACAAGCAGAGGTGTGCCCGTTGCAGGGATCTTGATCTTTCTGCATTTGACCGCGTCGGGGAAACGCGTCAGCCCCTCCCCATAATATACGCCGGACACAAGCTGCTTTTTTCGCAGCTGAAACAGGATCACGCCCGTGGAGGTGCGGGTGCTTTTTTCAGGAATGAGGGAAGACTTGATCAGGATCCCCCGTCCCGCATCGGACACAATCAGAAGTTCCATGGGCGCCTGTTCATATACAGCGGCGATCAAGGGGGCCGCATCGGAATAGGCACCGGTCAGCCGCTTGCGGTTGGACTTGGTCTCGTATGCAGACAAGGGAATGCGTACCCCTTTTCCGTTTTGGAAAACAAATATGATGTGATCCCCGCTGCCGCAGGAGGCGTTCATCACCTTCATCAGCATAGGACGCTCGCCTTCTTCAAAATCCAGCTTGCCCGGAAGAAAATCTCCCAGGGATGAGGCTTTTACCGGATCGAAATCCGAAAGTTTTGCTTTGTACACGCGGCGCTGGTCCGTAAACACCAAAAATTCATCACGGTTTTCGCAGTCTTCGCTCCACAGAATCTCGTCCCCATCCTTCAGGCGCTGCTCGTCGTTGCCCCGCAGTGACTGTTGGGTGATTTTTTTGAAGTATCCTTCCCGGGTGAGCACGACGCGGCAGGCATAGTTTTCCACAGTATCCTCTTCTGTGGGCTCTTCCAAATCGTCCGCATAAATCAACTGGGTTTTGCGGGGTCTCCCATATTTCTTTTTCACCTGCGCAAGCTGCGCAGAAATGCGTGCCTTCAATTTGATCTCATCCGCCAGCGTTTCCTCGATCTCTTCGATCTCCCCTTGAAGACTTTCTATTTCATGTACCCGCTGGATCAAATATTCGTGATTCAAGTGGCGCAGCTTGATCTCCGCCACGTATTCCGCCTGTACCTGATCGATGGAAAAGCCCTCCATCAGCCGGGGCACCACCTCCGACTCCTTTTCTGTTTCCCGGATGATGCGGATTGCCTTGTCGATATCCAGAAGGATCTTGCTCAGTGCCTTCAAAAGATGCAGCCGGTCTTTTTTCTTCCCCAGATCAAAGCGAAGCTCTCTGCTTACGCATCCCATCCGGAACCGAATCCATTCCTGCAAAATCCCAATGATCCCAAGCTGCCGCGGAGAGGAATCGATCAACACGTTGAAATTGCAGGCAAATTCATCCTGCAACGGCGTAAGTCGAAACAACTTCGCCATCACCGCTTCCGGATCCCCTCCCCTGCGCAAGTCCAGCGTAAGTTTGAATCCGTTCAAATCGATCTCATCCCGCACGTCGGTGATCTCTTTCAGCTTTCCTTCCTTGATCAGATCTACGACCTTTTTAATAATCTGTTCAATAGAGGTGGAATATGGGATTTGTAAAATGTCGATGCAGTTGTTTTCCTTGTCATAGCTGTATCTCGCACGCAGCCGCACGCTTCCCCGCCCGGTTTCGTAAATGGACCGCATCTGTGCCCGGTCGTACAGCAGCATCCCGCCGCCGGAAAAGTCCGGCGCCTTGATCAGATCCAGCATCTTGTCTACCGACAGATTGGGGTTTTTGAGCAGCGCAATGGTGCCGTCGCACACCTCAGCCAGATTGAAGGAACAAATATTGGAGGCCATCCCTACGGCGATCCCCATGTTGGGAGAAACAAGAATATTGGGAAATGAGGTAGGCAGCAAGGTGGGCTCCGTCGTGGTGTTGTCGTAATTGGGCACCATATCCACCGCGTCTTTGTCAATACCGGCAAAGATCTCATTGCAGATTTTATCCAGCCGCACTTCCGTATACCGGGAAGCGGCATACGCCATATCCCGGCTGTACTGTTTACCAAAAGACCCCTTGGAATCGATAAACGGGTGTAAAAGCGCCTCATTTCCCCGAGTGAGACGCACCAGTGTCTCATAGATCGCAGCGTCCCCGTGGGGATTGAGATGCATGGTCTGCCCTACTACGTTGGCGCTTTTCGTGCGAGGTCCGCTGAGCAGCCCCATTTTGTACATGGTGTAAAGAAGCTTTCTGTGGGACGGCTTGAAGCCGTCGATCTCCGGAATGGCACGGGAGATGATTACGCTCATCACGTAAGGCATGTAATTTGTCTCAATGGTTTCCGTAATCGGCTGGTCCACGATCTCCGCCTGTATCTGCGGCGCTTCTTCCACTTTTTTCTTTCTCGCCATAAATTACGACCGTCCTTTTAGAACTTCACATCCGGCTGCCCGGATAATACGATTGTAGAGTGCAAGATATTCGTCCGTCTTCGGCGGCAGGGGCGCATATATCACCGGCACCTGCATATGGTCCGCCTCCCGCAGTACGCGAAACAAATTGTGCATCTGCGCGGCAGGATCCTCTCTTGCTCCCAGATCCATCACCTGTCTGTCAGCAAAGCGATCCAGATCTTCCGTATAGGCAAGAACGCCGCAGGCACCCTGTTGTCCCTTCACAAATGCCGCAAATTCGTCACTGGTCGCATCGACAAGAACCAGTTTCGTCCTTGGCGCATAATGCCGGTATTTCATACCGGGAGAGGCAGGATGCTCTCCCGCAGCGCCGGGATCCAATACTGCAGGAGAAACATGCACATGCTTTACCACAGATGCCAGTTCCCGAGGGAGAATCTCACCGGGCCGCAGCAAGACGCATCCGTCCTCAGTCAATCGAATGACTGTGGATTCCACACCGATGGCACACTCGCCCCCATCCAGGATCATATCCACACGTCCGCAAAGATCGGCCGCCGCATGTGCGGCAGAGGTAGGGGAAGGCGAACCGGAAAGATTGGCACTGGGTGCGGCGACAGGAATGCCGGCGGTGCGGATCAGGGCCCTCGCCACAGGATGTGCCGGGCAGCGCACCGCTACCGTATCCAGCCCGCCGGTAACAGTGCTGGGAACCACCGGCTTTTTATCCAAAATCACCGTAAGGGGTCCCGGCATAAACCGCTCTGCCAACTGGTAATAAACAGGCGTGGCAACGGCGAAAGCCTCCGCATCCTTTGGATCGGCCACATGTACAATCAGAGGATTGTCCCCAGGACGCCCCTTTGCTGCAAAAATTTTCTCTGCGGCTGCAGGATCCAGCGCATTCGCGCCCAGGCCATAGACCGTCTCCGTAGGAAACACTACCAGTCCGCCTGCACGCAATATTTCTCCGGCACGCTGAAAAATTACCTTATCCGCATCGCCTGCAGGTGCGACAGTGACAATCTCAGTTTTCATCCCCGCCGGCTCCCTTCAACCGCTGAGCCGCATCCGCAGTGGCCAGGGCATCGATGACCTGATCCAAATTTCCGTTTACAAAGCTGTCCAACGTGTAAAGTGTCAGACCGATCCGATGATCGGAAACTCTCCCCTGAGGAAAATTATAGGTCCGGATCCGTTCGCTGCGGTCGCCCGTACCGACCTGCCCTCTGCGTTCACCGGCAATCTGCTCCGCCTGTTTTTGCCGTTCCATATCATACAGTTTGGTGCGCAGCAGCTTGAGCGCCTTGTCCCGATTCTTAAACTGGCTGCGCTCCTCCTGACATTCCACGACGATCCCGGTAGGCTTGTGGATCATACGTACTGCGGACTCCGTCTTGTTTATGTGCTGCCCGCCGGCGCCGCTGGATTTACAGGTTTCTACGATCAAATCGGCCGGGTTGATTTCCACCTCCACCTCTTCCGCTTCACACAAAACAGCAACAGTAGCCGTCGAAGTGTGGATGCGCCCTGAGGATTCCGTTTCCGGGACCCGCTGCACCCGATGCACCCCGGACTCGTATTTCAGACGGGAATATGCGCCTTCGCCGGATACCATAAAGGAAATTTCCTTGTACCCTCCAAGTCCCGTCTCATTTTGAGACAGGACTTCCGTCTTAAAATGGTGGCTTTCCGCATACATGGTATACATGCGAAAAAGAACGCCTGCAAAGAGTGCCGCTTCTTCGCCGCCGGCACCGGCGCGGATCTCCACGATGACATTTTTGTCATCGTTGGGATCTTTCGGGAGCAGCAAGATCTTCAGCTCTTCTTCCGTCCCGGCAATCCGCTCCCGCAGCGTGTGATATTCTTCCTGTGCCAGGCTGCGCAGCTCCTCGTCAGATTCCGTTTCCATCAGCTGGGCAGCCTCGGCACATTCCCGGGTGAGTGTTTCATATAAATCGTACTTTTCTACGATCGGCTGCAGAGACTTGTGCTCCCGCATCAGTTTCTTGTACTGTTCCATATCTGCCATGGTTTCCGGCTTTGCCAGTTCCGCCTCCACCTGCAGAAAACGGTCTTTTACTTCCTTTAGTTTTTCAATCATACATCCTCATTTGCAAAATGCCAGAAATGCTTTATATGTCTCATACAAATCCAGCTTTGAAATTACTTCAAAGGGAGCATGCATCGACAGTACCGGCACGCCCAAATCCACCGTGTCGATGTTTTCATTTGCGATATACTTTGCAACGGTCCCGCCGCCGCCCGCGTCGATCTTTCCAAGTTCTGCCGTCTGCCACAAAACATGGTTTCTGGTGAACAGATCGCGGATCTTCCCAACATATTCGGCAGAAGCATCGTTGGTGGAATATTTCCCGCCGCTTCCGGTGTATTTAGACAGCACGACGCCGCAGTTGAGCATCGCCGCGTTGCGCTTTTCAAACACATCGCTGTAAAGGGGATCATACGCGGCGTTTACATCCGCCGACAGACACATGGAATGGCTTCTGGCAAGCGCAGCATTGCCGCCCAGTGCGCTGCACAATTCCCCGATCAAATCCGTGAGCAGGGCGCTCTGCATTCCGGTGGCGCCGTCGCTGCCGGTCTCCTCCTTGTCGGCCAGCACACAGATCACCGTGTGGGTGCTGTCCCCGCTGTCGATCAGCGCGGTAAGCGCAGGATATGCGCACACCTTGTCGTCATGTCCGTAGGCGCCGATCATACAACGGTCCAAACCGATATCCACCGGCCGTCCTGCCGGAACGGCGCACAGCTCCGCCGTCATGAAATCGCTTTCCACCATTCCATATTTTTCGTTGAGGATGCGCATCATGTTCAGACGCACCTTGTCCTCCCCGGCCGCCGGTGTTCCATCCTCTTCCAAAAGGGGAGAGGCACCGATGAGCAGATTCAGTCCCTCCCCGGCAAAAGCCTTGTCCAGCGGCTTTGCTCCTTGCGCCTTTCCAAGATGGGGCAAGAGATCGGTGATGACGAACACAGGATCCCCCGCGTCCTCGCCGATATTCACCTCTACGGTTTCGCCGTTTTCCTTTGTCACAACCCCGTGAAGCGCCAGGGGAATTGTGGGCCAGTGGTATTTTCGGATCCCGCCGTAATAGTGGGTCTTCAAATACCCCATCCCCTCTTCCTCAAAAAGCGGGTGCTGCTTGAGATCCAGGCGGGGAGAATCAATATGCGCGGCACTGATACGCACACCCTTGTCAATGGGTTCACTGCCGATGCGAAAAGCAAACAGCGCCTTCCCCCGGTTGTTGAGATAATACTTGCCGCCAACTTCTACTGCATCTCCCAGCTGATATGGAACATATCCCGCTTCCTGCAGCATGGATACAGAAGTCTTTACCGCTTCCCGCTCCGTTTTTGCATGATATAAAAACGTGCTGTATCCGTCCGCATACGCGCCGGCACGCTCCACATCGGAGCCCTCCATTGTCTCAAACACGCTTTTCTTTTTATAGAGAAGTTGCTCCCGCAAAGCCTCCGCTCTTGTTTTTTCCTCTGCCATTTTTATAACTCCTTTCTGCACTATGCTTCATAATAAAGGCGTTTATACACATCGATTGCATGTGTGACCTTTTTTACATAATTTTTTGTTTCCTCGTAAGGAATCTGCACAAGCTTTCCGTTTTCATCCACATACTCTGTATTTTCCAACCAATCGTCTACATTGGCGTGTCCCGCATTATATGCCGCAAACACCTCGTTCCAGCTGCCATACCGCAAATACAAGTACGACAAATAGTATGTCCCATATTTTATATTTGTACCGGGATCGTAAAGCATTCCGGCTTCCAGACTCTCCTGTGTCATGGTCATCAGCCAGTTAAACGTCTCCGGCATGATCTGCATAAGTCCCACTGCACCGGCATCCGACACCGCCCCGGAAGAAAAATCGCTCTCCGTCTTAATGACCGCATAGACCACCGGCTCCGGCACACCATACTGTCCCGCGTACTGCTCCACATATTCGCTGTACTCTCTGGGATAGTTTGCCCGGTCCACCTTGTCCCAGATAAACTGAAACAAAAAACCGGTGAGGACCGACAAAACCAATATGGAAACAATCACGCCGCTGCGTATCAGGGCTTTTTTATATTTCAATACCCAGAACCTCCATTCTATGATTTCAAAAGCGAAAACCGTCGGATAATATCCACCACCTGTTTGTTCACGTCTGCGATACCATCGTTCAAAATCACCCCGTCGCAGCGCGCTGACAGCGCGCTGTCCGGCATCTGTGCATCCAGTCTGCGCCGGGCTTCCTCCCTTGATATTCCATCCCGTTCGCAGATTCGCTGCACCAGCAGGGGCAGCGGCGCCTGCACGCAAAAAATCAAATCGCACAGTGCATCAAATCCACTCTCAAACAACACCGGTGCATCGATCAACACTGCGCCGGCACCGGCGTGTTTCAGCAAGTCGATCCTTTGCAGCGTTGCCTCCTTTATGTATTTGTGGGTGATCGAATTCAGTTGCTGCAGGTGCGCCCCGCCCCCCGGCGCAAATACGATCTTTGCAAGGGCGCGTCTGTTCAGGTTTCCTGTGGCATCCAAAATGTCACTGCCAAAAACCCGGACGATCTCACAAAGGCAAGGGGATGCCTCTCCCGCCTCCAAAAGAGACCGGTACACCGCATCCGTATCGATGCCGGGAATCCCCATCTTTTCAAACACCTTACATACATATCCTTTGCCGCTGCCGCTTCTGCCGCACAAACCCACAACCCGGATTTTTTTGCCGCTCATTTTATGCGTACCACTTCCCGCTGACCGCTCTTATCAGACAGATACGCCGCCTCCATCACCGCCTGCACGTGTGCCGCTTCGTCAAAGGAAGGAGAGACCTCACCTTCTCTGTACACTCCATCCAAAAAGTTGTACATACTTGCAAGATGCCCCCGCAGCCATCCGATGGGCGCCTTCACGCCAGGGAATACACCGCCTGGAGCAGGATACCGCCCGCAGCACTCGATTTTCACATATCCCCTTTCCCGCTCCGGCGCAGTATTGTCATAAAACCAAAGAAAATTGGGCTGCATCAAATTAAAGCGCAGACTGCCTCTCTCCCCGTAAATCTCAAAGGAATGGTCGTCATTGGCGCCACACATGATCTTTCCCACTGTAATCGTACCAACAGCGCCGCAGGTAAGTTTCGCCGTAAGATAAAAGGCCTCTTCCGCATTGGTACTCCATTCGCGCCCGTCTCTGCCGCACCGCTTCGGATATGCGATCTGACTCCAACCCGTCACTTCCACAAACGAGCCGCAAAGATATTGGATCAAATCTATTGTATGAGATCCCAAATCAAACAGAACTCCGCCGCCGCAAATTTCCCGATCCTGTTTCCAGCCGGCATTTTTCTTCGGATCGGCAGCGCTGCTGTGGAGAAAAGCTCCCCGAAAGCTGAGGATGCGCCCCAGCCGGCCGGCATCCGCCAATTCTTTTGCGCGCATTACCGGAAGCAAAAATCTGGTATTGAAAACCACAGCGCAAGTTCTGCCGGACGCCTTTGCCAGTGCTGCGATCTCAAAAGCTTCCTCTGCGCTGACACAAAGAGGTTTCTCACAATATATGTGCTTTCCCGCCAGTATTGCTTTTTTCAGGGTCTCATAATGGAATATATTGGGTGTACAGATATCGATCACATCAATGGCAGGATCCGCAATCATCTCCTCCTGAGACGCATACACGCGCCCCAGTCCGTATCGTTCACAGGCTTCTGCAGCCGTCTCGGGATGCGCAGTACATACCCCGGTGATTTTCGCAGAAAAGGGCAGCGGCGCATAGTAGTATTTCAAATTTTCCACCGCCCAGGCGTGTGTTTTCCCCATGCCGCCAAATCCGATCAATCCAATACGCATGACATCCTCTCCATTTGCTGTGCAATTTCCATACAAAGATTAGTTTAGCATATTTTTACCAATGATTCAATGGCTTTCATTGAATTCCTCGCGATTTTCCCGGACAAAGTAGTTGTGGGGTAAAAGTTCATACCGCTTTTTCACAGGCAATTTTGTTTGACAAATGCCTGCTTATTTGTTATAATTATTTATACGAAGTTTTGCGGAGGATGGGATGGAGCATTTTTTGGATGCCGTATACGGAAATGAAAGAGCAAGACGCCTCATCGGCCGCGACATTTTAGATGGAAAGCAGCACCATGCATATATCCTGGAAGGTCCGACGGGCAGCGGAAAACATTTGCTGGCACAGGAAATTGCAAAATCGCTCTTGTGCCGGCGTGAGAAACCGAATGTCCTTCCCTGCGGGATCTGCCCCCTTTGCCGAAAGATCGACGCCTTGTCCTGCACCGATGTTCTCTATATAAACAGCGGCGAGCGGGCGACCATCTCTGTAGAAACTGTGCGGGAGGCCCTTGCTTCCCTTGCATATGCCCCTGACGAGGGAAATTACAAAGTCTACATCATCGAAGACGGAGAAAAAATGACGGTGCAGGCACAAAATGCGTTGCTTCTCTCTCTGGAAGAACCCCCGGCATACGCGGTGTTTTTGCTGCTGGTCAACGATGCTGCTGCGCTTTTGGAAACCATTCGCAGCCGGTGTACAATTTTTTCCATGGAGCGTTTCTCTGAGGACGCCCTCTTTGCATATTTACAGAAAAAAAACAGTACATACTCCCGAGAACGCCTGCAAAAGGCGGCGGCGCTGTCCGGCGGCTGCATCGGTGCAGCGGAAATTTTTCTTTCAGGAACAGACGACATCGCCGTGCTGGCCGACGCGGCGGAAAAATGGGTATCCCTGCTTTGCACGGGATCTGCCGCAGAAGCATTTGTATATTGCTCCGGCATAAAGTACACCCGGGGAGAGATGGACATCTTTTTGCAGGATGCCATGACCGCTGTGCGAAATCGCATTGCCGCAAAGATAGGATATGAGGAGTTTTTATTTTCTCAAGGGGCAAAGCAGCTGCCAGATGCGTCCCAAAATACTTTAAGCAGGCTAAGCGCACTTTATGACGCCATGTATAATGCCTGGGAAGAAATCGTACATGCAAACGCTTCTGCGTATCTCGTGCTGTGTACGCTTACGGAAAAGCATTTTTTCGATAATTTGGATAGTTGAAATAGTTGAATGAAATAAACTGGAGAAACACATGGAAGAAAAGGAAAACAAAATAAAAGATACAGAAGACCACCTTTCCGAAAAAACGCCCGCCAGTATAGAAGTGGTTGGCGTCAAATTCAAAAGTGCCGGTAAAACCTATTACTTTTCTCCGGAAGGGATACGTTTTTCTATCAATGACAAAGTGATTGTTCGCACTGCCAGAGGCATCGAGCTGGGTTTTGTCTCTCAGGAAAACAAAACCGTTTTTGAAAACGAAGTAGTCTCTCCCCTGTGTCCTGTCCTGCGTCCGGCATCGGTAGAAGATATACAGCGGTGGGAGTCCAACAAGCAGTTGGAGAAAAACGCTTTTGAAACCTGCGTGAAACTGATTGCCAAACACAAACTGGCAATGAAGTTAATCGAAGCCGAATACACCTTCGACAACAGCAAGCTTTTGTTTTATTTTTCCGCAGACGGAAGAGTGGATTTTAGAGACCTGGTAAAAGATCTTGCCTCTGTATTCCACACCCGAATTGAGTTGCGTCAAATCGGTATTCGAGATGAAGCAAAAATGATGGGGGGGCTTGGTGTATGCGGCAGACCCTTCTGCTGTTCCACCTTTCTCTCGGACTTTGCCCAGGTTTCTATTAAAATGGCAAAGGAACAAAATCTGAGTCTAAACTCCACAAAAATCTCCGGTGCCTGCGGCAGATTGATGTGCTGTCTTCGCTTTGAAAACGAGACGTATGCAGCGGAGCTGCGCGCGACGCCGCCGGTAGACAGCAAGGTAAAGACCCCGGACGGTGTGGGATATGTCACAGAGATTTCCCCTCTTACAGGTATGTGCAAGGTGATCATGCATGAAAAAGGAACAGACGTGGTGAGATCCTATCACCGGGATAAACTCACCGTTTTGGGTAAGCGAATCTCCGACGAACGAAACGACCGCAAGGAGAACAAATCAGAGGAGAATATAAAATAAGCTCAATCCCTTTGATCCTAAAAAATCCTCAAAAATTTTTATAAAAACCCTTTGCATGGAAGATTTTTTGTGATATACTGTAGCGGCAGCAAGAGCTGTAATTTGAAATTCAACGGAGGAAGCGAACAATGGCATATACGATCTCAGACGATTGCATCTCCTGCGGTGCATGCGCAGCAGAATGCCCTGTGGAAGCGATTTCCGAGGGTGACGGAAAATATGTGATCGACGCGGATAAGTGCCTGGATTGCGGCGCGTGTGCGGGTGTCTGTCCCGTAGATGCTCCAAAGGCCGACTGAGAACATACGAAAAGGGGCAAGGCGGCAGCTTTGCCCCTTTTTCTTCTCTTCGACTTTCAGACACAGAAAGAGGATCCCTATGGACTCCAATATTTTTCCCCTTCCGGATGAACGCTTGGATTTTATCAACGAAGACCTTTCCCTTTTGCAGCTGAAAGAAGGACTCACCTTTGGCACAGACGCATATCTTCTGGCAGCCTTTGCGCGGCCCGGCCGAACTGCTGGAGCAGATTTGGGAAGCGGTACGGGAGTGGCGTCCTTTTTGTGCCTTGTAAAAAACAAACTTCCCCATATGTACGCCTTTGAGGTGCAGCCGCGGTTCGCCGCCTTGATTCGAAGAAATGCCGCCTTAAACGGCCTTTCAGACAGGATCACCGTCTATGAAAAGGATATTCGAAACGCTTGTCCCGAAGATACAGGCGGATGGATCGGCAGTGTGATCTCCAATCCGCCATATATGAAGGAGAACTGCGGATTCACAAATGCATCTGACGCAAAAAACATCGCCCGCCGGGAGGTATATGGTTCCATTGAAGACTTTTGCCACACCGCCGCCCGTCTACTGAAGCACGGCGGTCTTTTTACCGTAGTGTATCGCCCGGACCGCCTGGCAGATCTCTTTTCCGGGATGCGTGCAAACGGGTTGGAGCCCAAACGAATTCTCCTGGTGCATCCAGACGCAGCCGCTCCTCCAAGCCTTGCGCTGGTGGAAGCAAAAAAGGGCGCTGCCTCTTCCCTTGTGTGGGCAAGACCGCTGATCATTTATCAAACGGGGACCAGAATCTATACGGCAGATATGGACAGAGTGTACGACTGTTGTTCGATGGACTTTTTATTTGAAGGAAAGTAAAGATATGGACACGGAAAAAAATAAGGTTTTGGGAGGGACGCTGTATTTGGTGGCAACGCCCATCGGAAATCTTTCCGACATAACAAAAAGGGCGCTGAAGGTGCTCTCCCAGGTGGATTTTGTCGCCGCTGAGGACACCCGCAATACAGGACTGCTCCTGTCCCGGTTCGGTATTTCCAAGCCCCTTGTCAGCTATTTCGAGCACAACAAGCGGGAACGGGGAGAATACATTGCAGACCGCCTTCTGGCAGGAGAATCCTGCGCACTGGTAACTGACGCAGGTATGCCGGCCATCAGCGACCCGGGGGAGGATCTGGTCGTTCTATGTGCCCAGCGGGGCATTCCTGTCACTGCCGTGCCGGGCTGCTGTGCCGCCGTCACCGCACTGGTCCTGTCTGCCTTTCCTACGGGTCGATTCACATTTGAAGGCTTTCTCACCACCAGCAAAAGCGACCGGCACCGGCATCTGGAGTCGCTGGCAGAAGAAACCCGTACTATGATTTTTTATGAAGCTCCGCACAAGCTGCGCAGGACCCTGTCCGATATGGAAAACATGTTCGGCAGTCAGCGCCGGATCACCTTATGCCGGGAGCTGACCAAGCTGAACGAGGAAACTCTCCGCACAACACTGGGGGATGCGGTCGCATTGTACTCTGCCAAAGAACCCCGCGGAGAGTATGTGCTGGTTTTGGAAGGTGCTTCCCCGTCCAAAGTCACAGATTATCCCAAAGATTTGGAAGCGCATGTACAAATGTATCTAAATACGGGCATGCGCAAGATGGACGCCATCAAAGCGGCGGCACGAGATCGAGGCATACCCAAAGCGCAGCTGTACAAAGAAATACTAAAAGACACAAAAACAAAATAAAATCCCGCTTCGCTCTTGAAATTCTTTCTATCATTGGGTATAATAGATAAAAAGGGAAAAAGGAGACATGGCATGCTGTATACAAAGCGAATGCCTTCGGGCATACACTTTTTATGAATAATGTACTGTAATTGCAGCACTGCCATGTGTAAGTAGACTTATTTCATAGGACAGTGTCGCTGTCCTATTTTTATTTTTGGAGAATATTATGGAAAAAGAAAAATTCTATATAACGACCGCCATTGCCTACGCCTCTCAAAAGCCCCATTTTGGCAATACCTATGAAGTCATCATGACCGACTGTATCGCCCGGTACAAGCGGCAGCGGGGATATGATGTGTTTTTCATGACCGGCACCGATGAGCACGGGCAAAAAGTAGAAAACCTTGCCAGAGAGGCAGGCGTTTCCCCCAAGGAATATGTAGATCGGGTATCCGGACAAATTAAAGAAATCTGGGACCTGATGGGAGCCAGCTACGATCATTTTATCCGCACCACAGACCCGTCTCACGAGAGGGCCGTCCAGCACATATTCAAAAAGCTGTACGATCAGGGAGACATCTATAAAGGGGAATACGAGGGCTGGTATTGCACTCCGGATGAAGCATTCTTCACAGATACCCAGGTAGTCGACGGCAAATGCCCCGACTGCGGACGACCTGTTCAGCGAGCCAAGGAAGAAGCGTATTTCTTCAAAATGAGTAAATATGCCGATCGCCTGATCCGCCATATTGAGGAAAATCCCGGTTTTATTGAGCCGGAATCCCGGCGCCGGGAAATGCTCAATAACTTTTTGTATCCAGGACTTCAGGATCTGTGCGTTTCCCGTACCTCTTTCAAGTGGGGCATTCCTGTCACCTTTGACGACAAACACGTCATCTATGTGTGGGTCGATGCACTGTCCAACTATATCACCGGTCTTGGATTCGACCCGGATAAGGAACCTGGGGAAAATTACAAAAAATACTGGCCGGCAGATGTACACATCATCGGCAAGGATATTCTGCGGTTCCACACCATCTACTGGCCTATTCTGCTGATGGCCCTGGGAGAGCCGCTTCCAAAAAAAGTGTTTGGACATCCCTGGTTCAATGTAGGTCAGGACAAAATGAGCAAATCCAGAGGCAACGTATTTTACGCCGATGACATGGCGCAGCGGTTCGGCGTAGACGGCGTCCGCTACTATGCCCTTTCCGAAATGCCTTACGCAAACGACGGATCCATAACCTACGAAAACATCATTTCCCGTTACAATAACGACCTGGCAAACAACCTGGGCAACCTGGTCAGCCGCACCATCGCCATGGTAAAAAAGTATTTTGACGGCATTGTTCCCGCACCAGACAGCGAAGAAGAACTGGATAGAGACCTTAAAAATACTTTTTTGCAGGCCGCTGGGCAATTTGAAGAGCAAATGGATGCCTACCATATTGCCGACGCCATGGAAACCGTATTTTCCGCATTGCGCCGGGCAAACAAATACATCGACGAAACAACGCCCTGGACACTTGCCAAAGATCCCGGTGCAAAGGCGCGCCTGGGAACTGTTCTCTATAACCTGCTGGAATCAATCCGCATGGCCTCTGTGCTTTTGACGCCGGCCATGCCTGCCACCTGTGCCTCTATTTTCACACAGCTGGGAACAGATAAAACTGAATATGATTCTCTGACCTCTTTCGGAGCGCTGGAAGCAGGAAGGCCCACAGGAGAAGCAGTTATGCTGTTTTCCCGTATAGATGAAAAGAAAATGCTGGAAGAAATTGCAGCGCAGTCTGCTACGAAAGCATCTGCCGCACCGGCAAAACCGGAAGGGATCGCACAAATCGGCATTGATGATTTTATGTCCGTAGAACTGCGCAGTGCTCAGGTGACAGCCTGCGAAAAGATTCCAAAGGCAAAAAAGCTTCTGAAACTGGAGCTGGATTTGGGGTATGAAAAACGCCAGGTGGTATCTGGAATCGCTGCATTCTATACGCCCCAGGATCTGATTGGAAAAAAACTCATTGTAGTCGCCAATTTGAAACCGACGAAACTGTGCGGCGTTGAGTCCAACGGCATGATCCTTGCCTCCGGAGAGGAGCAGGTCCGGGTGGTCTTTCTCTCGGAAGATACCCCACTGGGAGAACGGATCCGGTAAACAAGCATATGAAGCTTTTCGATTCTCACACGCACTATTACGATCAAAAATTTGCAGAAAAATATCCCGGCGGCGCTGCCGGTGCCATCGCAGATTCCTTTGCTGCAGGCATTTGCGGTTTTCTGTGCGCCGGAACCAATCCGGACACCACAAAAGCGGCCGTCGCACTTGCAGAGACGTATGAAAATGCCTATGCTTCCGCCGGACTGCACCCAGAAGACACGGCGACCTATTCCAAAGCACAGCTGCCGGAGGTCCTGTGTAAAATAGAAAGATGGTTAGACCACCCGAAGGTAGCGGCCATTGGAGAGATCGGGCTGGATTATTACTGGGACCCGGATCGCTCCGTGCAAAAGGAAGCCTTTGATATGCAACTTTCCATAGCCGAGGCAAAGCATCTTCCGGTGATCGTTCACGACCGGGATGCTCACGGAGATACAATGGACATCCTCCGCGCCCATAAAAACGTCATCGGCGTACTCCACAGCTACAGCGGAAGTGCGGAAATGGCCCGGGAATATGTGCGAATGGGTTGGTATATTTCCTTCGGCGGCCCCCTCACATATAAAAACGCAGAAAAAGTCCGCGCCGCCTGCGCAGCAGTGCCCCCGGACCGGCTTTTGATCGAAACGGACTGTCCCTATCTCCCCCCTGTTCCCCACAGAGGGGAGATCAATACCTCTGCTTTGATGATTTATACATTGGAAGCGATGGCTGCATGCAAAAACCTGTTTCCCCAGGTCCTGGCCGCACAGACCATAGAAAACGCCTGCCGTCTGTTTTCGATTCATCTTTTATGAATTTTCTGTAAAAGCCCTTGCATATTGGGACACGTCCAGGTATAATAGGAACATCTATCTGTTTATCACAAAAAGAAAGGCTCCTTTCATACAGAAAGGGAGAGGCGTGACTCTGTTATGAATTTACCTCCTATATTTTTGGAAGCGGCCGCCGATGGCGCCGGGACCGGCCAATGGATCGGAACCATTGTTATGATTCTCGCCATGGTCGCAATCTTTTATTTCTTTCTGTACAGACCCCAGAAGAAGCAGGAAAAAGCCGCAACTGAAATGAAGAATTCCCTGGAAGTAGGCGATGAAATCACCACCATCGGCGGCATCATCGGTGAAATTATCTCCATTAAAGATGAAACCTGTGTGATTGAAACCACCCGGGATAAAACAAAAATCCGTATTTTGAAGAGCGCAGTCAGCAAAGTTGATGTAAAAGCTTCTGAAAAAGAGGCATAAAAGTTTGTCCTCCGGAATATTCTTGTACAAAAGAATTCCGGAGGATATTTTTATGAATGCATCAACCAATGAAAAAGCAGCCGGCGCCGGAAAGCTGCTGAAGAGCGCCGTCCGTGGATTGATTTGGTCTATTATTATCGCAGCAGTGTTGCTGGTGCTCTTTTCCCTATTCTGCTATATGATGCCGGACCCAGATAAATATCTGAGTGTATTCGGCCTGGCCGCGTTATACATTTCCGCTCTCATAGGCGGCATCGTCGCCGGCAAGCGAAGCGGCATTGTAGGCGGACTGGTATCCGGACTGCTGCTCACCGCGGTAATTCTCATCGCCTCTACCTTTAAGGAAAGCGGCGAAAACTCCTTTTCCCCGGTAATCGCTTCCCTTTTGTATCTTCTTGTACCCATCGCCGGAGGCGCAGGCGGCCTTATGGCAGGTTTTTTCGGAAAAAATCAAAAAAGAAAGAAAGTCCATGCTCCGAAAAAAAGAAAAAGATAAATCTATCATCTTTTCAGCACTCCCTCACTTGTTGCGGGGAGTGCTTTTTACGTAAGGTTTAAAATAATACTTGACAAAAGCAGAACGCGATTATATAATAGGGCTTGTCAGAATTCTGGATAAACTATTTTCGGAGGAGTATATGATAAATATTTGTGTTTCGGCGATTGTTCGCTAACCGGGAGGTTTGCGTAATACAATCCAACACAAGCCTCCCAAAAGTACACTTTACTTTTTGGAGGAACCTTACGTGAAAAGGGAAAATAAGAAAAGATCATTTGAAAAAGGATACTATAAAACACATCCGTGCAGCGACATCTTTGTATGCAAATTTTGCGGCAGAACCGTAGTTCCTGCGGGCGCAGGCAGCGAACATAGAAATCACTGCCCTAACTGCCTGTATAGCCAGCACTTAGATAATGAACCAGGCGACAGGATGGCTGGCTGCGGCGGCTTAATGGAACCCATTGCTGTATGGATCAGAAAAAATGGCGAATGGGCACTTATCCACCGTTGCCGCATTTGCGGAGCTCTTAGTTCCAACAGAATTGCCGCAGACGATAACCCCATGAAGCTCATGTCTCTTGCTATGAAGCCAATCGCACTTCCCCCTTTCCCCATAGAGAGAGTGGAAGATATGACAAAGCTGATGGGAGGAGAAGGAACACTAAAATAAAGCACCATACATGATCATAATATGTATATTGAGAAAAAGCCTTTGGGCTTTTTCTTTTTTATATGAAAAGAGATGCTTTACCAACCCCTCCGACTCGCCTGCGGCGAGCCACCTCCCCTTACACAGGGGAGGCTTTGGTGGTGTAGGGTCGTCGAGCTATCTCCATAGGAGTTGCACAGCAACTCTCACACTGGGGAGGCTTTTCATATGGCCCCTTGCAGGGAGGTGCATAACCACCTCCGAAGGCATGTCGGTATTGCGTAATATAGAAAAGCCCCTTGTGCAAAGGGGCGTGTCTGTAGAGCAACTACCTAAAAAGCCCCGATGTGCAGCATCTCCGGGGCATCCCGCGAAGCCGGCGGGGGGATTGTTCTTATAATAACAGCATACTCTCCAGTACTCTTCGCTCCAAAACTTTCCTCTTGTTTTATACAGAAAAAAGATATATAATAATTACGAACATTTGTTCTTATTGGAGTGATTTTTTTGGAACGAGTGATTTTGCATTCGGATTTGAACAATTTTTACGCTTCCGTAGAGTGTCTGTATCATCCAGGGTTACGGAGCAAACCGATAGCTGTAGTCGGAGACCAGGAGGCGCGCCATGGCATCGTGCTGGCAAAAAATGAAGCTGCCAAACGGTGTGGCGTAAAAACCGGAAGCCCCCTTTGGATGGCGAAGCAAAAATGCCGGGATATCGTTTTTGTGCCGCCCCATCACGACATGTACATGAAATTCTCCAAACTTGTGCGAGACATCTACAGCGAGTATACCGATCAGGTGGAAAGCTTCGGACTGGACGAATGCTGGCTGGATGTATCCGGGAGCGCTTCCCTGTTTGGCAGCGGCCCTGCCATCGCAGACGCCATCCGACGCCGCATCCGACGGGAGTTAGGGTTAACAGTAAGTATCGGCGTATCCTATAACAAAGTCTTTGCAAAACTGGGTTCCGACTTAAAAAAGCCGGATGCCACAACTGTCATCCGACGGGAAAACTTCAAAGAAATCGTGTGGCCGCTTCCTGTCGAGGCGCTTCTGTATGTAGGGGCTTCTACCCGCAGCCGCCTTCGCCGCTGCGGCATTGAAACCATTGGAGAGCTGGCGCACACGGATGTAACATTTTTGCAGTCTCTCCTGGGCAAGAATGGAAAAGCGCTGTGGATGTTCGCCAACGGTCTGGACACATCCCCGGTGCGCAACATCGGCGCAAAATCCCTGATCAAATCCATTGGAAACAGCACAACCACAAACCGGGACCTTGTTTCTGACCGGGATGTGCGCATCGTACTTCATGCTCTGTGCGAAAGTGTGTCCGCCAGAATGCGGGAATACGGCTTTATCTGCAAAACGGTGCAGGTAGGCATTCGAGACAGCTCCCTTCACTGGATAGAACGGCAGGGCCCGCTGCCTATCCCAAACAGAACCGCTGCTTCTCTTTTTGAAAAAGCCTACGCCCTCATCTGCTCCAACCGAGGAGAACGTCCCATCCGCAGCCTGAGCGTACGGGCAAGCGATCTTCTGTTGTCTCAGGCAGAGCAAATGTCTTTCCTTCCCCATATCTCTGCGCTTCAAAAAAAAGAGCAGCTGGAGGAAACAGTAGACGATCTCCGCTGCCGTTTTGGTCAGGATGCGCTGCGTAGAGGAATCATGTTGTCTGACACTTCCCTTTCTGATTTCAATTTGTCCCGCGACCCGATCAGCGGAGGAGATATCGCTTCGGCTGCACCGTAATTTTGATACAAAAAAGCGGCATACTATCCACAGAAGAAAGAAAGCGTGGAGATCCTATGCCGCTCAAAATTTATGTAGAAGTCATCGCAAAATTCGACATCGATGGAAATATCACACCGCTGTCTATCCGCTGGGAAGACGGAACCATATATGAAATCGACCGGACTTTGGGCGTCCATCGGAGAGCCTCCCTGCGTGCGGGAGGCGCCGGTATGCGATATACCTGTATCATCCGCAGACAAAAGCGATATTTATATCTTGAAGACTCTCGGTGGTTTGTAGAAGGTACGTAGATTACTTTGCATTTTGCATAGCTTTGCGTTCCTGCAAAACAATTTTTATATTTTTCAAAAGCCGTATGTTGCAAAGGGCATTGACCAGCAAATATACGGACGCCACAATCAAAGACACCACGATACCATACACGATCAGTATACCGTATCCATCCACATGGATAGGGATCTGGGTGTATATCAGGGCAATGGCAGCGAAAACGGCCCCGTTGACAAAAAGATTCTTATACCCTACGATGACTTTCCGCTTCAAAATATGGCGATTGGCAAAAATCAGCATATCGTTCATCCGGTACAACAGAGCAATGATTGTGCCCAACAGCACGCCGTAGATCCCAAAAAACCATACCAAAATCAATGATGCCACAATATTGATCGCCGCTTCTGCGATGCTCCGAATCTGCGTTTTGCGCGCATTCCCTGTCACATTGATCAGACGGGAAGCAATCATGCGTGTACCGGACATGAGATTGATCAAAGTAAAGAGCAAGGGAAGATAAGTGATCAGATAGTTTTCATCCTTGAAGTTCTCCGCATACAGAGACATGAAAGGCAGTGTCAAAATGTATGCGATGGTAAAGATCACAAACACCATGCCTGTATAAACAGTGTCGTAGGTATCGTATAACAGCAAAAACTTTTTGTGGTCTTTATAATGGTTTTGCCCCAAAAGAAAGCCCAGACCGCTGTTCATCGTATTGATCAGCGTGTTCAAGGCACTAAATATCTGATTGTATATTCCATATACGCTGGCGAGACCCAAATCATAGAACGAAAGGATCACTATGTCCGTATTGGAAAAAATCACGGTGGATATCTCGTGGATCACAAAAGCCCCCCGCTGCTCCAGCAGGTTTTTGTCCGCTTTCTTTTTGTACACAACCCATGGATATCTTTTTTTGCAGTAAATATAGGTGATTACAACCTTGACGACTGCCAGCACGAAATTTGCGATCTGCACAGCAATAACGTCAAAGCCCATGGAAATCAGAAAAATTTTCGCGGCAGAGGTGAGTACATATCCGCAAAGTTCTACATTTTCCGTCACGTATCGGTGGGCGTCCGCTTCCAGCAGCTGATTGTATACCGCACAAAAATAATAGGAAACACACCCGGACATTCCCTGGATGAGCACCACCCAGAAAATCGTCATTTTATCGATATCCGCAGAAACGAAGAAGGGATAGACAACGGCAAACAAAACAACTGCACCAAAGTACAGATACGTCACTTCGTGAAAATACCGGCGCGCCGCAGAGACCACGTTGCTGACTGCATCCTGATCCCCCTTGTCCAGAGGTCTGTACAGCGCGTTGACCGCGGCAGTGCCGATCCCCGCCTCCAGCAGGGCCACATATGTGTAGATCTGTGTGACTGTAGAGAGAAGTCCATTGACATCGGATCCGAAGGATTCGATCAAAAGCTTTGGGATGAGCATTCCGAGGACAATGACAATAACCTTGGCTCCGAACCCAAACACCACATTTTTTATAATGGAATCTCTGGTACGCATGATCCTGCCCCCTTCTTTTGGCAATACAAGCGTAAGTATACCACAAACTGAACATGATGTCAATAAAAGAAGGGATCCTGTATCTTAGGATCCCTTTTCCTGTTTTTCAGGTAACTTTTCAGATTTGATTCCCTTTCCGAGAATAAATCCGGAAGTGATCGCCCCGGTGGGACAAATCGTTTTGCACCCGCCGCAGCGAATGCATTCCCCGTGATTTGTCTCCCGCACAGGGCTGATCTGCATGGGACAGGCCGATTCACATTTTTTGCACCCAATACACTTTTGAATATCGACATGATACCGGTATACGGAAACCCGATTAAACAGCGCATAGATCGCTCCCAACGGGCAGATGTATTTGCAGAAGGGCCGGTAAATCAATATGGACAAAAGGATCGTAACAATGAGAATCGCCAGTTTCCATTGAAACAAAAATCCCACGACGGCCTGTAATGCAGAATTTGCAGACACAAGGGGAATTCCACCCTCCAAGGTTCCCGCGGGACAGATCCACTTGCAAAACGCAGGAGATCCGGTGCCGGCAGCGTCCACGACAAACAAAGGAAGCAAAATGACAAACACCAGCAAAATAACATATTTGAGCCACCGCAGAGGACGGTCCAGCCGAAAGGTCTGCACCTTTTTCACAAAAGGGATTTTGTAAAGCAGCTCCTGGATCAGCCCAAATGGACACAAAAAACCACAGACCAGACGCCCCAGCACCGTTCCCACCAGCAGGAAAAAGCCCAGCAGATAAAAGGAAAACTTGTATTTTGCACTGCCCAGCACCGCCTGCAAAGATCCGATCGGGCAGGAGCCGAGGCTCCCCGGACAGGAATAGCAGTTGAGTCCGGGAACGCAAAGACTTTTCAGCTTTCCGTTATAGATCTTTCCCTGAAAAAACCCAATGATATATCCGTTTGTCAGAACCGTCCACGCGCTTTGCACCGTTTTTCGAAAATTAAGGGGCCATTTAGCCAATTCCGATACACTCCAGACATATATAGATTGCTTTTGTCAGCACTGTGCGCACCTCATCTCGACAGATGCCCGCGACCACCGCCAGAACGCCGGCTGTCATCAACAGCACCTGGAAAAACAGCACCTTATCCTTCCAGTTCTTCCAAAACTTCCCGAACGAGCGCACTCCAGTCTTCATATTCCCGCGCACCTTCTACCCTCCTGATTATATTTCCTCTGCCGTCCACAAAAAACGTAGTGGGAAAATACTGCATGGTGCGAATAAACGTCTGCTGCAGTCCATCGTCCGGCAAAATTACCGGATAATGCGCCCCCGCATCCTCCAGTAACGTCTCCGCCGATGCGATCACATCGGCATCTTCTTCTCCCAGTTCCGTCACACCATCCTGCAGAACGCCGACCACCATGACGCTTTCTTCTTGAAACGTTTCACTGACTTTCTGCAAATGAGGCAACTCCGCCACACAGGGAGGGCACCAGGTTGCCCAAACATTGAAAATTGTAAGCTTGTTGTCTGCAAAATCCTCTGTGGTAAACGCATCTCCGTCCAAGGTAGTCGTCTGGATTTCTAAAGATGCACTCTCCGCTTCCTGCTGTTCTTCTTTTTCCTGACACCCCGCAAACAGGCCGAAAAGAAGAAGCAGGCCGAGTATCGCTGCTGTTTTTCTCATACCCATCTCCTTTTTCACAGTTTCTCTCCGTTGGTCTCCACAACAGACCGGTACCAATCAAAGGAATCCTTGGGGATCCGCTGCTGCGTGGCATAATCCACGTAAACCAGTCCAAAGCGCTCTGTGTATCCCGCTCCCCATTCAAAGTTGTCCAAAAGGGACCAATGGTAATATCCCAAAAGATCTACACCCTCGTTTGCCGCGCGTTTCAAAGAACGCAGGTACCGGTGGGTAAAATCCATTCGATTCGGATCGTGTACCTTGCCGTCCAGAGATACGACGTCATGACAGGAAATCCCGTTTTCCGTGATCAAAACAGGCAGCCCGTACCGCTCATATAAAAATTTGGGACCCCAGTACAGCGCGTCCGGCGTCACCGGCCAGCCGTTGGCCGTGCGGGGGCCGCCCACCGGATTTGCCACCCACACAGGTTCTCCGGCGTCGTCCGCCTTCCAAAGAGAACCATTATAAATATTCTGTCCATAGAAATCCAGGGGCTGACAGATAACCTTCAGATCATCCTCGTACTGCCGGGGCAGATACCGGCGAAACTGCCCGGCAAAGAACGGATCCTCTTCCGGATAGCGGCCCAGCACCACCGGGTCGCTCCACAGCACCACATTCCAGATCCACGCGCTTGGATCAATGCTGAAATACTTCTTTTTTGCCGCGGCAATGTCCCTTTCGCTCTCTGTCAGAGGCATGTTCACGCCACAGGTGGGCGCATATCCTATTTTTGCATCCGGTACATATTTGCGAATGGCAAGTACGGACTTTCCATGAGCCAGAAACATATTGTGGAGCATCTGCGCCATATCCTCCAGCCCGTGGCGCGCCCCGGGCGCGTTGCTCCCGTCATAATACCCCATTCCCAAAAAACACTGGGGCTCATTGAAGGTAATGAACCACTTCACCCGGTCTCCAAAGGCCTTTGCAGCGACTTCGCTGTAATATGCAAACCACTCCGAACTCTCGGGATTGAGCCAGGCACCTTTCTTTTGCAGCGCGTAGGGATAATCCCAGTGGAACAGCGTAATACAGGGGATAATCCCGTTTTGCAGCAGCGCATCGATCAAATGATTGTAAAAATCGATCCCCTTTTGATTTACCGGTCCAACTCCCTCAGGCAAGATTCTGCTCCAGGAAAGAGAGAAACGGTAGGACCGGATCCCCAGCTTTCGCATCAGCTGCACATCCTCCAGGTACCGGTGATAGTGGTCACACGCAACATCCCCGGTATGGCCCTGCATGATATGGCCGCCCTCCTCGTGACAATATTGATCCCAAACAGATGGACCACGGCCGTCCTCTGCCGCTGCACCCTCAATCTGATAGGCCGATGTGCCTACACCCCACAAAAAATCTTTCCGAAACGCCATATAAACCTCACGTCATATTTTTACCTTATAGTACCATAAATCAATAAAAATGAAAAGATATTTTACCAAACTATTGGTAAAATTCTAAAATCAACCCACAACAAAAAGCCCTCGCACAGGAAAGGCTTTTTGTCAGGGATTTATAAATCATAATACATATCGAATTCCACAGGATGGGGCAGCTGATTATAACACGCCGCGTCCTTGCGCTTTTCTTCGATCCAAATATCGATAAGCCGCTGGGGAAACACACCGCCCACTGTGAGAAATCCGTGATCCTGCTCCAGCGCATCCAGCGCTGCATCCAGGGACTTTGGAAGCTGGCGGATCTTTTTTTGTTCCTGAGGACTGAGACTGTACAAATTAAAATCATAAGGACCATAGCCCGCTTTTTGCGGGTCGATCTTTTTCTGGATACCGTCCAATCCCGCCATCAAAATCGCTGCATACGCGTAATAGGGATTGCAGGTACCATCCGGAGAGCGCAGCTCAAAGCGTTTGGACGCGGGAGACTTTGCGTATGCGGGGATTCGGATCACGCTGCTGCGGTTGGAAGTTGCATATCCGATCGTTACTGGCGCCTCATACCCGGGTACCAAGCGTTTGTAGGAATTGGTGCTGGGATTGGTAAATGCGCACAGTGCGCCGGCGTGGGTGAGCAGACCGCCGATAAAATAAAGCGCCGTATCGCTCAGCTTCGAATACCCGTTTGCATCGTAAAACAAAGGCTTCCCATTTTTGAATAAATGCATATGCACATGCATGCCGTTCCCCGCTTCTGCAAAAATGGGTTTGGGCATAAAGGTCGCTGTTTTTCCCTCGGCAACGGCGGCGTTTTTTATCAGGTATTTTGTCATCATGGTCTTGTCCGCCATCTCCAGCATCCCGCCGAATTCCACCTCGATTTCCATCTGACCCGGGCCGCCCACTTCATGGTGATGGTATTTCACCTGAATGCCCTGCTTTTCCATAAGCATCGCCACCCTGGAACGAAAATCGCTCAAGGTATCCATCGGCGGCGCCATATGGTATCCCTCTTTATAGCGCATTTTATAGCCCAAGTTGTGGGATTCTTCCCCTGTGTTCCATGGTGCCTGCTTTGTATCTACACAATACTTTGCCAGATTGGGCCGCACATCGTAACTCACATGGTCAAACACATAAAATTCAAATTCCGGTCCAATCCGCATTTCATCGGCAACACCCAGTTTTTGCATATATTCCTGAGCGTGCAGTGCAACATTTCGGGGATCCTGGTCAAAACGCCGGTTGTCCGGCACGTCAATGACGAACACATCCCCAATCATCGCCAATGTGGGAACCTGTGCAAACTCGTCCAAAAAAGCATTGGAAAGATCGGGTATAAACACCATATCGCTGCTTTCCACCGGTGCAAAACCGTAGTTGGACCCGTCAAAGCCCACGCCGCTTGCAAGCGTATCCTCCGTAAGCCGGTCCACCGGCATGGTCAGATGACGCCAGCGGCCGTTCAGATCCACCATCATAAAATCGACCATCGAGATCCCTTTTTCGGCGCAAAAATCTTTCGCCTCTCTTAAGTTGTGAAACATAAGCCCCCCTGTTTATACAAATTTACGCACCTTTCTCCCATGCATACCGCTGCCTTAAAGATAGCATATATAAACAAATAAATCAATAGATTGATCGTTTTTTTGTGTAATTTATAGAAGAACTTCCTGCGTTGCAATCTTTTTTACAAAGGTGCGGTCATGTTCCACAAACAACAACGTAGGTGCATATTCCAAAAGAAGCTTTTCGATTTGCATTCTGGATGGCACATCAATATAGTTCAGCGGTTCATCCCAAATATACAAGTGTGCCTTTTCACACAGGCTTTTTGCAATCAATACCTTTTTCTTCTGCCCGCCGCTGAGCAGCTGCAAATCCTGATCAAAATGGCTGCGGGAAAAATCCAGTTTTCGCAGAATCGCCCGAAACAATGCTTCATCCAAATGATGCTCTGCAGCAAAAGATTTCATATCGCCGGAAAGCGCAGATGTATCTTGTGGAACATAGGAAATTTGCAGACCACTTTCTATATGGACTTCTCCCGTATGGGGGATTTTCAGTCCCAAAAGCAGCTTCAGGATACTGCTTTTTCCACTCCCGTTTTTTCCCACGAGGGCAATCCGATCTCCCCGATGGATGGCAAAACGCACGCCGCTGCATACCACAAGGTCCCCATATTGAATGGACAAATCCAAAATCTGCGCCAGCGGATCTCTGTGGTGCCGCAGAGAAAACAGTTTTAGATCTTCTGCTGTATCGATATTTTTTAAGAGACGAGATTTCTCCTCTATCGCCTTTTCCATCCGCCGCTCTGCAGCTTTTGACCGTTGCATCATTTTTGCGGCCTTGTGTCCGATGTACCCCCGATCCGGACGCAGTCCCGATGTCCGGGAGTGATATTTGCTCTTTTCCACCTTATCAGCCCACTGAGCCGTCTGCCGCGCCGCAGCCGACAACTCCCGGATCTGTCCTTGCAGCTTTTCATTTTCAGAAAATTCAAACTGTTCCCGCCGCTCCTTATTCTCCCACCATGTGGAAAAATTTCCCCTTTGTACTTCGATATGCTCTTTGCCGATAGACAAAATATGGTCGGTACATAAGTCCAGCAGTGTTCTGTCGTGAGAAACCAGCATAAAACCTTTTTTTCTACTCAGATATTTCCCCAGCGTCTGACGCGCCTCCATATCCAGATGATTTGTAGGCTCGTCGATTAGGAGAAATCTTCCTTCATTCAAAAATAACGCCGCCAGCAGTACCTTGGTCTGCTCACCGCTGCTCAGCGTTCCATAGGGGCGATACAGCACCCCTTCATCTACCTCCAAACAGGAAAGCTCCCGCTGCACTTGCCAGATAGGTGCATCTGTAATTGTTTCCAATACAGCCATCGTATCCATGGCTGTATCCCGCACCGGATATGGAAAATAATCAAAGGAAACCGACCCCGATATACTTCCCTGATAAGAAAACTCCCCCATCAAAAGGCGCAACAGCGTAGTTTTTCCCCGCCCATTTCGGCCCACACATCCGATTTTCCAATCTGTATCTATTTGAAAAGAAATCTTTTCAAATACAGCATCATAACTGCCGTCATAGGCAAAAGTCAAGTTTTTTACTTGTATCAGCGACATCATATCCCCCCTTATAAAGCAAAAAATGGGTGCAAGAAAGTTTCCTTCCTGCACCCATAAACCAATGCCCCGAAAATCCGGCAGAGAATATGAAAAAGGACCGCAAAACTTTCTTGCCGGGAGAAAAACAGACAACTGCCACTGTTTCTCATCCCATAATCATTCAGCAAGAAATATTGCGCATTGGTCCTCTCCATTTTTCTATAATTTATATCAGTATACACAATAGGTTAGCGCCTGTCAAGCGTAAAATCAAGGATTTTGCATTTCATCAAAAGACTGGATCACTTGATTGTCTGCCAAGATCTCCGGAAGAAACCGCATACTGTCCGCCGCAGTCAACTTGCGTATCACCCGGCACGGCACTCCGGCGGCAAAGCAGCCGGAGGGAATATCTCGTGTTACCACACTGCCCGCACCGATCACACAACCATCTCCAATTGTCACACCGGGACACACAGTGACAGACGCTCCAAACCAGCAGTCACTGCCAATGTGAACCGGTTTTGCATAGCATAAGTGTTTTTTCTCACCAGAAGCTGTCAGCATTTCCCGCCGTTCATCTGGAAGCATCGGGTGCAGCGGCGTAACAATAGTCACATTTGGGCCGAAATTGCAATTGTCTCCGATCGTGACCTCCGCGTCATCCTGAATTGTCAAGTGAAAATTTGCAAAAAAGTTTTTCCCAATTTTGGTGTGCTTTCCATAGTGAAAGGCAATGGGACCCTGGATGAAGCCGCCCTCGCCAAATTCCCCAATTATTTCAGAAAGAATCCCGGCACGTTTTTCCGTTTCGTCTTCATGGGTCTTATTATAATCCACGTTCAAATTATGGGTTTTCCGTTTCATCGCCCGCAGTTCCGGATCCCCTGGACAAAACAAAATCCCCGCCTGAATTTTTTCCTCTTCTCTCATTCCCGCACCTCCAGTTTCTGATATTTGACAAAATTTCTGTTGCCTGTGGTTCTTCCCTAAACATCCAACTTTCCAGCAGACACAGGAGCCCGCTTATTCAAAAGCTCGTGCATAACCACCATAAGAACCAACAAACCTCCGAGATATACGGGCAGCAGTCCCGCTGTAAAATTGTTTGCCAGAATACCGAACAGCGGGGGCATCAGACACGTTCCGGTATATGCGCTTGCCATCTGTACTCCGATCACCGCCTGCGATCTGTCCGCGCCAAAATGCCCCGGCGTCGAATGGATGATGCAGGGATAAACAGGCGCGCAGCCCAGCCCGATCAGGGAAAATCCGATCAAAGAAAGGATTTCCGTTCCGGGCAAAAGCACAACAAGAATCCCTGCGCCGATCAACGCCTGCCCAAGGCGGATCATCTGGGTATCACGCAGCTTCATCGTGACAAACCCGCTCAGCCCCCTGCCAATAGTAATTCCAAGGAAAAACACACTGGCAAAGCCGGCCGCCGTTTCTGCCGGTACATTCTTGCAAAGGGTCAGGTAGCTGCTTGCCCACAAGATCGTGGTCTGCTCTACAGCACAGTAGCAAAAAAAGCACACCATCACTTCCTTTGCACCGGGGATTTGCAAAATCTGCCGCAAGGTGAGCGCGTGCGCCTTTACAGATGCAGATTCCTGGGATGCCGTCCTTTTCTTCCATAAAGGAAGCGTAAAAAGCAAGACGGCGGTCAGCGCGACCTGCAAAATCCCTATGTACCGATATCCTCCGTTCCAACCGTGGCCGTGTGCCAGCGCATATCCCATTAAATACGGCCCCACAGTCGCACCCAGTCCCCACATGCAGTGAAGCCAGCTCATGTGTCTGCTCTTATAGTGAAGCGCCACATAATTATTTAGTGCAGCATCTACGCTGCCTGCTCCCAGCCCGTAAGGAACGGCCCAAATACAAAGAAGAAAAAAGGATTTTGTGACGGAAAAGCCAAGAAGCGCCACAGCCGTCATGGCCACACTGAGCGCCGTAACCTTCCCCGTCCCCAGCATCCGCGTCAGCCTGTCGCTTTGAAGGCTGGATACGATCGTGCCAGCGGCTATGATCATGGAAAGAATGCCCGCATAGGAAACGGGAACGTCAAACACAGGATACATGGCGGGCCATGCAGCACCCAGCAGCGAATCGGGCAATCCAAGACTAATAAAGGCAAGATAAATAATAAATAGAAGCAAATGGGTCATACATCACATCTCCATGTCTGTACCGCCGCTCCCGGCTGAACAAAATTTCCTTCACTATTATAATGCACAGGGCACAAAATAGCAAATACACTTTTGCACAATTTATAAAGGCAACAGCGCCGTTTTTCTAACAAAAACAAACACCGGGTACGTTTTACATAAATTCTACAGTATTTTTATAAAAAAAGATGGCGTCATTGAAAAAATGCAATTAAAATTATATATTATAAATCTGAAGGAGGCGGTATCACATGAAAGACATCATACTTTATGGGAGCAAATACGGCAGCTGCCGCCAGTACGCGCAAAAATTGTCTCTGCAAACCAAAATTCCAGCAGTTAGCTATAAAAAAGCGCCGGCATTTGCGGATTACCACACCATCGTCTATATGGGAAGCCTGTATGCCGGAGGGGTCCTGGGACTTGCAAAAACGCTGCGCAAAGTGACACTCCAAAAAGGGCAGCGGCTGTTGATCGTCACCGTTGGACTTTCCGATCCCGCAGAGGCGGAAACCCGGGAAAATATTCGTGCCCTGCTTCAAAAGCAAATACCCAAAAACCTGTTTTCCAAGGCAAAAATTTTTCATTTGCGCGGCAGGATCGACTACCACAAGCTACACGTTTTTCACCGGATATTGATGGCGCTGTTGCATTGCGCTCTTCGCAAAACGCCCAAAGAAAAATGGACGGCGGAGGAGCGGGTGATAGCAGAAACCTACGGCAAAAATGCGGATTTTACCAATTACGAGGCGCTGGACCCCCTTGTGGAGGCACTGCAAAACAATCCTGTTCCTGAATGCAAAAAAGACCCGGAGCACAAGTCGTCTCCCGGTCTTTTGGTCTGAGTGACTGGACTTGAACCATTTGTATTTCTTTATTTTACTGGGGTTTTGAAACTTTTGACAAATTTTATGACAGATTTA
>CAJFOI010000013.1 GCA_904396155.1 Candidatus Avispirillum faecium
AAATTGTAGACCAGGGGACGGAACATAAATGAAAGTGATAAAACTGGATTTAGCCGGATGCAAAAATCTGTGGGAAATGCATGAGAGGATCCGAATCGCCTTTGGATTTCCCGAATGGTATGGAAAGAACTGGGACGCTTTTTGGGACTTGTTGAAAAGTGAATGCGACGCGGACAAGGTGGTGATCACAGGAGAGCATACGTTGCCGGGGGAGCTTGAGAAGCATTTGGTAATGATGCACGAGTGCTTGGATGATCTGATTGCATCCAATAAAAAATACCATTTCAATGCATTTTCATATGAGATTATCGATTGAGATGTGTATTTGCTAATAGCTGCATCTCTGCAGAATCACAATTCCCCGTCAGCGGAGCTGACGGAAGGGTTGTATTAAAATACAAAAGCCGTATTTACTAAGTAAATACGGCTTTATTGTTTATTCATTCTCCGCCGAACATTCTTTTGATCCGCAGACGATTGATGGCTCTGGCAAGGTTGACCTGCGCTGCCTGATACTCCTGCATACTGCGCTTTTGCAAGATCGCTTCCTTTGCCTCATCTGCCGCACGGCGCGCCCGGTTTGCATCGATATCCTCCGGCCGTTCTGCCGTATCTACCAGGACCAGCACATCGTTGTCCTCAATTTTTACTAACCCGGCAGATACGGCAGCAATCTGATCGGAGCCGCCGGGAATGCGATAGGTGAGGGCTCCTGGGACAATGGCGCTGATGGTGTTGCTGTGATCTGCCAGGATCCCGTACTGTCCGTCGACGGCAGGTACGATTAAGGATTCACACGGTCCCTCGTAAAAAACATTGTCCGCAGCCAGGATATGCACGCTGAATGGTTTCATTTTTGCATTGCACCCTCCTTTGCAAGGGAATTATGTCTCGTTTTTCAAAAGCTCTGCTTTCTTTATTACATCCTCAAGCGTTCCTACGTTGTAAAAAGCGGTCTCCGGGTATGCATCCATATCGCCGTTGATAATTGCCTGAAATCCGCGGATGGTTTCTGCCAGCGGCACATACATTCCCGTCATTCCTGTAAACTTTTCCGCTACATGGAAAGGCTGTGACAAAAACCGCTGGATTTTTCTTGCCCGGGTGACGATCTGCTTGTCTTCGTCACTCAGCTCATCCATCCCCAAAATTGCGATAATGTCCTGGAGTTCATTGTATTTTTGCAGAATTTCCTGCACTTTGCGGGCGGTGGTGTAGTGCTCCTGCCCAACGATATCTGCCTCCAGGATTCTGGATGTGGATTCCAGCGGGTCCACAGCAGGATAAATTCCCTGTTCCGCGATCTTTCTGCTCAGCACGGTGGTGGCATCCAGATGGGTAAAAGTAGTCGCAGGGGCCGGGTCCGTCAAGTCGTCTGCGGGGACGTAAACTGCCTGTACGGAGGTGACGGAACCTTTTTTCGTAGAGGTGATTCGTTCCTGAAGCGCGCCCATCTCCCCTGCCAGCGTAGGCTGATAGCCCACGGCGGAGGGCATTCTTCCAAGCAGGGTGGATACCTCGCTTCCCGCCTGTACGAAACGGAAGATATTGTCGATGAAAAGCAGCACGTCCTTGTGTTCTTCATCGCGGAAATATTCCGCCATGGTGAGTCCCGACAGAGCTACGCGCATACGCACTCCGGGGGATTCATTCATTTGTCCGAAAACCAGTGCAGTTTTGTCTGCTACGCCGCTTTCCTGCATTTCTGTCCACAGATCATTTCCTTCCCGGCTGCGTTCTCCCACGCCGGTGAAGACGGAATATCCTCCATGCTCCATGGCTACATTGTGAATCAGCTCTTGAATGAGCACGGTCTTTCCCACGCCGGCACCGCCGAACAGGCCGATTTTTCCGCCCTTCGGATAGGGTTCCAAAAGATCGATCACTTTGATTCCGGTTTCCAAAATTTCTGTCACCGGCTGCTGTTCTTCAAAACTGGGTGCTTTTCTGTGAATTTCCCAGCGTGTTTCTGTGGGAGGGATCGGTGCACCGCCGTCAATGGGATCTCCCAGAACATTGAACATTCTGCCCAGCGTACACTTGCCCACTGGAACTTGAATGCCGGCGCCCGCTGCTTGCACCTCCATGCCCAGGCAAAGGTTTTCACTTTCCGCAAGCATTATGCAGCGCACGATTCCGTTTCCAATATGCTGCGCCACTTCCATTGTCCGATCTTTTCCGTCTACCGAAACCTTCAGTGCCTCTCTGATCTTCGGCAGCTTCCCCTGGGGGAAAATGCAGTCTATAACCGGACCGGAGATCTCAATGATTTTTCCTGTGTTCATGAAATACCCGCTTTCCTAATTTGCTCTTGCTTTCGCTTTTGCGCTTTTGCACCGGAAGATATTTCTGTAATTTCCTGTGTGATTGCCGTCTGACGCAATCTGTTATACTGCACGGAAAGCGCAGCCAAAAGCTCCTCGGCATTTTGATTTGCTGTATTCATTGCGGCCATTCTTGCGTTGTGCTCGCTGCAGAAGCTGTCGACCAGCGCGCTGTAAATAAAGCCGGAAACGTAACTTTGCATCATGTTGTCCAATACCGCTCCAATGGATGGAGTGAACTCAAAGGGGACGGTAACAGCTTTTTCATTGCTGATGGCGGAAGCAAACTGCTTTCTGTGAAATGGAAGCAGACGCGTGGATTTTGCTTCTTCATCGATGCTGTTTTTCATATCGGTGTAAACAACATAGATCTTTTCCACCTCACCGCTGTCAAACAATTCCAATAAAATGGCGCTGATTTCTCTTGCCCGGTCCAAGGTGGGATTTTGTGCCGTGTATAAAAAGCTGCGCTCCACCGGAATTTTATGCTGACTGAAATACTGCCGGCCGTATTCGCCTACTACAAACAGTTTGGTATCCGGGTGTTGTGAGAGCAGCTTTTCTGCTTCCCGGATGGCGTTTTGATTGTATGTGCCGGCAAGCCCTTTGTCTGCTGTAATGACAAGGCAGGCATAGGTTCCATTTAACGCGGGGCTGCCCTCTGCAGGGTAAAAATACCGGCTTTCTACATTTTCTGTGATGCGAAAAATGCGTTTGATTTCATCTTGAAGTGCGCGGAAATATGGGCGCGTGCGGTCCAAATCCATTTTGGCCTTTCGCATTTTTGTAGATGCGATCAAATACATGGCATTGGTGATTTTTTGCGTATCCCGCACACTTTTTATATGGTTTTTGATTTCTTTGGTGTTTGCCATGCCCATTCACCCGTCTTATTTGGATTTTTGCATTTTTCTGTTTTCCAGATATTGTTTTGCGTTCTGCAAAATTTGCTGTTTGTTTTCCTCCGAAAGTGTACCGCTGCGATCGATTTCTGTACAAATGTCCGGCAGTGTATCCTGGATGGAGGTCAACAGTTCACGGACAATACCGGGAATTTCTTCCGGTGGGACGTCCTGGAAGGTATGAGAAAGCGCGGTCAGAAGGAGGATAACCTGTTCATGCTGCCGATATGGGTGATATTGATCCTGTTTCAGCAGCTGCATCAGAGTTTGTCCAAACTGCAGCTGCCGTTTAGTCGTGTTGTCCAAGTCGCTGGAAAATTGTGTAAATACTTCCATTTCGCGGTATTGCGCCAAATTTAAGCGAATCGCGCCGGCCGCGCTTTTCATGGCTTTTGTCTGTGCTGCGCCGCCTACTCGAGAAACAGAGAGTCCCACATTGACGGCAGGGCGTTGACCTGCAAAAAACAGATCGCTTTCCAAGAAAATCTGTCCGTCGGTGATAGAGATGATATTTGTAGGAATATACGCAGACACATCTCCAGCTTGGGTTTCCACAATGGGCAAAGCAGTCATACTGCCGCCCCCCAGGGCATCGGACAGATGGGCAGAGCGCTCCAGCAGCCTGGAATGAAGATAAAACACGTCGCCGGGGTATGCTTCCCGGCCGGGGGAACGCTCCAAAAGAAGACTCAGCGCCCGATATGCAATGGCATGTTTGGACAGATCATCGTAAACGATCAGCACATCTTTGCCCTTGTGCATAAAATATTCGCCCAGCGCACATCCGGCGTAGGGAGCGATATACTGCAGAGGGGCGGGATCGCTGGCGCTTGCATTGACTATGATGGAGTATTCCATTGCATGATGTCGGCGCAGGGTTTGCGCAAGTTGGGCAACCGAAGATGCCTTTTGTCCAATGGCTACGTAGATACAGATGACATCTTTTCCCTGTTGATTTAAGATCGTATCCAACGCGATGGCGGTCTTTCCCGTCTGCCGGTCCCCGATGATCAGTTCCCGCTGTCCCCGTCCGATGGGAAACATAGAGTCAATGGCCAAAAGTCCGGTTTCCATTGGTTTGTTGACAGGCTGCCGGTCGATAATTCCCGGGGCAGGGGATTCAATGGGATAGTAACCTTCTGCGTGAATGCTTCCTTTTCCATCGATGGGTGTTCCCAGCGCGTCGATTACGCGTCCGATGTATTCTTCTCCTACGGGGATTCCGGCAACCTTTCCTGTGCTTTTTACAGCGCTGCCCTCTGTAATATCCTGGTCGTCTCCAAACAGAATGCATCCGATGCTGTCTTGCTTTAATTCCTGCACCATGCCGCGGACTCCAGAACCAAAAATTAAAATTTCACCATAGGCTACAGACTTTAGTCCTGTAACAGTTGCAATTCCGTCACCGACAGTCAGTACTGTCCCAAAGGAATCAAATGTTGGGGAAGGTTTCCAGTTGGCAAGCGTTTCTTTTATCAAAGGCATGACATTGCCTTTTTCGGCAATTGCCTGATGGATTTTTTCCTTCAGCTGTCTGCGTTTGCCTTCGATGCTCCAGTCGTAAATGCCGTTTAAGCTCCATTTGTAAACAGACGTGCCGACTTCGATCCGAAATCCGTTTCCGTTTTCCGCATCTTTTTTCCAAACGACATTGACGGTAGAGCAGAATTCTGATTCCAGGAAATCCTGAATTTGCTGCTTTTGTTCTTCTGTAGGCGGATTTGCGCTGTAAATGAACGCCTGAATTTCGACTTTTCTGATTTCACGTTCGTTCATATGCACTTATTCCTCCTGAACAGAATCTAAGAAGTCGTCGAAGGAATTTTCTTTTGCAGAGACGAGAACCTTGTCAATTGCGGAGGATACCATCGCTTCAATTTCTGCATTGGCATCCTGCAGTATTTTATCTTTTTCTTGTTTTGCAGCGGTTTGTGCATCCGATATGATCTTGTTTCCTTTGGCTTTCGCTTCTGCAATGACGGCATCTGCTGCCTTTTCCGCTTCTTTGACTGCGGATGCCTTCTTTTCCCGAATTTCTTCCTCTGCGTTGGTCAGACGGGTTTTGTATTCTTCCTCTAATTTCTGTGCACTGGTAACCTTTGCTTTTGCCTCTGCATCCATTGCTTCATAATAACTGGTGCGCTTGTTCATGAAATTTTTGACTGGCTTGTACAGCAAAAAATACAGCCCACCTGCCAGAATTACAAAGTTAAGCAGATGGAGAAGAATTTGCTGCCAGTCGATATTGAGTGGGATATTCATCCTGAATTCCCTCCCTTACAGTACAAAGATAATCAAAATGGCGACAACCAGTGCATAGATGATAGCTGTTTCGATGAAAACCAAACCAATCATAAGATTTGTACGAATTTTTCCGTCGGCTTCCGGCTGCCGCGAAATTCCTTCAGAAGATTTGGCAATAGAATAGCCCATACCAAGCGCGCCGCCTATTGCTGCCAGTCCCACGCAGATTCCGGCTGCAATTGCTTTGCTGGGGGTTGCGCTGTCCTGCTCTGCATCCTGTACGCTGGAAGAAGTGTCCGGTGCCTGATCTGCATCTGCCGGAGATGCGGCAAAGACGGCGACAGCACATGTGGCGATCAACAGAATGGTAAAAGCGATGGCGAAGAGTCTTTTCATTGTGGTTTTCATAATGCATTCCTTTCTATTCTTAGGCATGTGCCTTCTTTTTTATTTCTTTTTTCTTGTGTGGTTCGGATACTTCTCCGTAGAACAATGCTGTAAGCAAAGTTAAGACGTACGTTTGAATCAACGCGTGCAGCAGTGTAAACATAACGTCGACCGCCACTGGTAAGACGAAACTCAAATTGACGTAATAGTACACAAGCTCAGTCACCAAAAGTCCGCTGAGCATGGCGCCGAACAGACGAAAGCTCATGGAGATGGGGAGCGAAAAATCCTTGAGCGTTTTGCCGACGCCTCGCAGTCCGTTGCCGACAATCCCGCCCGACAGAATAATCAGGTAGGACAGACATCCCAGGGCAATTGCAGCGTTAATATCCGATAAGGGAGCGGGCAAAGTAATGGGAAGCCCTTCTGTTGTAGTGCTTTGTATGCCGAGCAATTCAAAAAGCGTACTTGTAAAGATGTAAACACCTGCTCCGAAGATATACGCACCGAGGAAGCCGTTTCTGTGGGGACTGTTGCCTTTGGCCAGCCCGTCAAAAAAGCCCACAAGCTGCTCTATCAGCATTTGAAATTTTCCCGGTACCATTTTGAATTTCGGAATTGCAAAGATTCGCACACAGGCGGCAAACACCAGCAAAGCGACGGTGACGAGCACTGCAGATATAAGTGCCGGGTTGACATCTATTAAACCGAACAAACTGATTTTATTGGAGTCATGCAATACAGCGTCGCGCATGGTTTCCTGGATCGATTCTCGCCCTTCGCTCTGTGTTCCAACCAAAAGGGAAGCGACGAGTAAAGCAACTATTAAAACAATCCAGATTGCAAGCAAAATGCCGCGTTTTCTTTTACTCATTCGTTATCACTTTCTTCCTAAAATGAATCGTTGTGAAATTTTCAAATGTTTGGGATGATTTCAGGATCTTTTGTTCTATTATGGCTGTATTTTTTATGTAAAATGTATTTGGGATTCAAGAAGTATTCATGGTTTACAAGAATAAAGCTCCTGAAATAAAATGAAACCTGTATAATCATATGGCTTTTGTACCAGTTTGTCAAGCCCCCAGAGCAGAGATTCTTTTACAAAATTCCGCAAAGAAAGTGCTGTGTTTTTGTGTGTATATTCGGGATTTAATTTTTAGAAAAGGATTGCATCGGTAGTTTGCGTGTGCTAAAATAATGAAAATATTTTTACAAGTCTTTTGAAACATGGATCATTGCAGGGAGGAAGCGTATGGAAATTCCAAGACCGGAATATCCCCGTCCGTCGCTGCGGCGGGGAGAAGAAACATGGATGAATCTCAACGGTACCTGGTTTTTTGAAATCGACCGGGCAAACAGCGGAAAAGAGCGGGGACTGCAGAATCAGACGGAATATTCTCAAAAAATACAGGTTCCCTTTGTACCGGAGTCCCAGGCGTCCGGTGTGGGGGACATCGATTTTATGGAGCGGGTGTGGTACGCTCGTACCTTTGATCTGCCGGCCCGTTTTGACACCGAAAAGGGACGTGTTCTTCTGCATATCGGGGCGATGGATTATGAAGGGGAAGTCTGGATCAACGGTGCCCCGGCCGGCAGTCACACCGGAGGATATACACCGGCAGTCTTTGACATCACCGACCTTGTGAAAAAAGGGGAGAACCGTATCAACATTACAGTGGCCGATCCCCTGCGCACACCTTTGCAGCCTTCCGGAAAGCAGTGCGAGCAGTATCATTCGTTTGCCTGCTTTTATACCCGCTGTACGGGAATCTGGCAGACCGTGTGGCTGGAATATGTACCGAAGGTATACATCCAAAAAGTAAAAATGCTGCCGGACGTGCGGGGAGAAAAGCTGGATATCCGGGTGACGCTGTCGGGGAATGCACAGGTTTGCGCTATTGTTACTTACGAGGGAAAGCCTGTCGCAAAGGGCGGCGTGGCTGCCACCGGCGGCACGGCGGTATTTTCCCTGCCTATTCCCAATCCTGTTTTATGGGGGCCGGGGGAACCCAACCTGTATGACATCGAGTTTACGGCCGGGGAGGACCGGGTCGTCTCCTATTTTGGAATGCGCAGCATAGAAGTGGAAAAAAACAGGGTGCTGCTCAACGGTAAATCCGTATTCCAGCGGCTGGTGCTGGACCAGGGATATTATCCGAAGGGGATTTACACCGCCCAGGATGAAAAGGAATTTTCCAGGGATATTGCGCTGTGTATGTCCGCCGGCTTCAATGGCGCCAGAATGCATATGAAGATTTTTGAGCCGGGCTTTATTTATGCCGCAGATCACGCGGGCTATCTTTTGTGGGGAGAATTTCCCAACTGGGGGCTGGACATCACCCGTCATGAAGCGATCGGGATCATGCTGCCCCAGTGGCTGGAGGCCATCGAGCGGGATTGCAACAGCCCGTCCATCATCGGCTGGTGTCCTTTCAACGAATCTTTCCCAGGTACCAACACGGGGATCTATGATCTGGTGTATCAGATTACAAAGCTGTTTGATCCCACCCGGCTGGTTTTGGACACCTCCGGGTATGTTCATGCCGGAAAAACCGATCTGTACGACGTCCACGATTATGAACAAAATCCCGAGACATTTGCTGCCCACTACGCGCCGCTTTTAGCGGGAGAGAAGCCCTTTTTCAACGATTTGGGCGGAAATGCAGGGTATGATGGAAAACTGCCTTTCTTTGTATCGGAATTCGGCGGCGCATTTTTTGACATTGACGCCGCAGTGGAAAACAGCGGGCAAAACTCCGGCAGTCCCTGGGGATATGGCGATGCGCCCCGCACAGCGGAGGAACTGTACCAGCGTTTTGCTGCACTTTGTACCGTTCTTTTAGACAACCCCTGTGTCTGCGGACTTTGCTACACCCAGTTTACCGATGTGGAACAGGAGATGAACGGCCTATTCGCTTTTGACCGCCGCCCCAAGGTAGATGTGGAAAAATTGCGGGCAATTTTAACGCGCAAGGCGGCAATTGAAACGAAATTTTGAAAAGCCGTTGACAAAAGCAGACGAATAATGTATACTATCAGTGAACAAACCATCGGTGTGCTCTGAGGGCCCCACTGAAGCAGAAAGGATTGGAAACGCCTATGAAACGGGTTTTATGCTTTGTGTTTGCTGTTCTTCTTAGTGCATTGCCTCTTTCTTCCTGTCTTGCGGAAGATGCATACGGCTTGTATACGACAGCCGTGGATACCTTGGATGGCGCGAAGTCCTTTGAGGGAGCCTATGCAGTGAGTCTGGATGTCGCCGCCGGCGGAGCGAGCATGGGGTATACGGTGGACGGTGCCTTTCAGGTTGTTCTTCATTCCGAGACGGATATGGATATGGCGCTGGACGTCAACATGGATCTTGGAGCGTTGATGAACAGCGGGGAACTGGGAGTCTCCCTGTATTATGTAGACGGATGGATGTACACGAACGCCTACGGAACCAAGGAGAAGCAGGAAGCGCCTCTGGAGGAGCTTTTGGAGCAGTTGGATCTGGATGAGCAGACGCTGCGTTTTGATTCATTTTTGTTCGACCGGGAGTGGATCGTCGCTTCTGAAACTACCAAGATAGACGGAGGAAGACAGATCTATTTTGAGCTGGACGGAGAGAAGGTTTACGATTCTCTGATAGAGGAATATGAAAAGGCTTTGGATACAGAGCTGGGTGATTTGGATGCTTTGCTGGGAGAGTTGACCGGCGAAGAGGATTTGGATTTTACTCCGGGAAATTTGCAGTATACAATTTTGGTAGATGAAGACAATGTCATGTACGGGGAATCGGTCGTATGTTCTGTCAAAATGGGTGAAGACTATGAAATGAAGGTGCAGGTGGATCTGACAGATTTCGCGTTAGACAGTATTACAGAGGTGGATGTGCCGGACGATCTGGATTCCTATTCTGAAAGCGGCGATTGGTTCGACGATGACACCTATTTGGACGACGGCAGCTACTATGACGGATTTATTTCCGGCGGTGACGATGCTTCCAATTTATACGATGCAGGTACACTTTTCTAATCATAATTTGGGATGAGATGATTTTTCATCTCATCCCGTCCAATACAATATGCTACTGTGGCTCAGGGGTAGAGCAGCTCACTCGTAATGAGCAGGTCGTCGGTTCAAATCCGACCAGTAGCTCCATATTAAAAGCCGTCTTTAATGGCGGTATCGACCCCCTCTGGTTTAGAGGGGGTTATTTTTAGACATATTGCCGTGAATGGGAAATCACGGATAAATCTTGGAGTAGATTATCGAAGTTGCTCTATTGATTTCACAAGGAGATTGCGTATGGGATTGTGGGAAATACTCAAAGGGGAACAGCCTGGGCTGATCAAGACAATTTTGAATTATGAAAACGTAGGACAGTTTGGGGAATTTCTGATTGAATTTGCATTGACGAATAACAATCTTTCAGGAGACTTTGTTGTTTTTAAGAATATTTATATCCCGGCAGGAAATAAGACAAGTGAAATTGATCTGCTGATGCTTCATGAAAAGGGTATTTTTGTTTTTGAAAGCAAGAATTACAGTGGGTGGATTTTTGGTGGCGCCGACCAATTAACTTGGACACAAGTATTGCCGCAAGGCATAAAGAATAAATTTTATAATCCAATTCGACAAAACCGTACGCATATAAATGCTTTGGTGGAGATCTTAGGAAAGCCAGCATCTGCATTTATCTCGTATATTGTATTTTCGGAACGATGTACTTTGAAACAAGTGCCTGATGACGTAGAAAATACTATCATTGTTCGCCGTCCTGATATGCTAAAAAAACTGCGATTACAGCTAAAAGGCGGTCTTATAAAATATACGCAGGATGAGATTCAGACGATGTCAAGGATATTGAAACCATTTACAAATAAAAGTACTGTAGAAAAACAGCAGCATATTGAGGACATAAAGACAAAGTGCCCCATCTGTGGAAATAAACTTGTACTGCGCAAAGGAAAATACGGACAGTTTTGGGGATGCAGCGCCTATCCGAAATGTAAATTTACACATTCGGACAAGAATGAACTTTAAGTTATATTTGAGTAAGAGAGACAAAAAACAGGCTTCCGTAAAGCCTGTTTTTTTATCGGTCAACTGATGGTATGAAAGGAGTGCCGTATCGTATCGGAAATATAGGTACCCAGCAAACGGTTTTCCGGCAGAGACAGATCCGGGTCCCGGGCAATGAGCCGGCCGGCGGACTGCACTGCATCGGAAATCAGGTCCGTATCGTTCCATCCGGCGGAAAATAGAAAGGCGGGACCTCCGTGCTGGCGGAAGGTGCCTTCCGCTTCCGAGGCAAAGAAATCCCCCGGCCCCCGCAAAAGCAGATCTTCTTCTGCGATTTGAAATCCATCATTTGTACGGCACATGACGGCCAATCGCTGCCGGGAAGCTTCTGTTATGGCATTGGATACCAACACACAGTAGGATTTTGCCTTTCCGCGCCCCACACGGCCGCGGAGCTGGTGCAGCTGGGACAGACCGAATCGCTCCGCATTTTCAATGATCATCAGTGTGGCCTGGGGAACATTGACGCCTACCTCGATCACAGTCGTGCAAACCAGTACGTCCGTTTCTCCTTTGTAAAAGGCATCCATGGCCTGTTCTTTTTCCGCGGCTTTCATTTTTCCGTGGACCAGGCCCACTGCAAGGTCCGGCAGTACGGACTGGAGAAAGGCAGCGTGCTCTGTGGCGGATTTCAAGGGAAGGGATTCCTCCGCTGTGTCGGCAAAAAAGTCGATGTCGGCCAACTCTTCTGTATCTTCCGCAGTCTTTTTTGCCTTTTGTTTTTCTTCAATGGCAGGGCATACCACATAAGTCTGGTGCCCTTCCTCTTTTTGCTTTCGAATAAACCCTGTCAGCCGATCCCGGTAACTTTCATCTACGGCAAAGGTGGAGACCTTTTGGCGTCCGGGCGGCATTTCATCCAGACGGGAAATGTCCAAATCTCCGAAAAGGACGAGAGAGAGGGTGCGGGGGATCGGTGTCGCGCTCATTACCAGCATGTGTGCTTGCTCCGCTTTTTCCCGCAGCAATGCCCGCTGGTTTACGCCGAAGCGATGCTGCTCATCGGTAATAACCAGTCCCAGCGCAGAAAAGGAAACGGTGTCGGACAAAAGCGCATGTGTTCCGATGACAAGATCGATCCGTTCCGCTTTGTTCTCGGAGGCAAGTGCGGCATGGATTTTCCGCTTTTTTGTGGCGGGGATCGAACCGGTAAGCAGGGCACTTCGATATCCCAGACTTTCAAAAAGGGGAGAAAGCTCGCTGTAATGCTGCTGCGCCAGAATTTCTGTGGGTGCCATGAATGCACACTGGTACCCGTTTTGCAGGGCAATGTACGCGGCGCAGGCGGCCACTGCCGTTTTCCCGGAGCCCACGTCGCCGCACAGAATGCGGCACATGGGAGATCCGGACGCAAGGTCTGCGGCGATCTCTCTGACGGAGCGCTCCTGCGCACTGGTAAGACAGTAAGGGAGTTGATCCAGAAGCGGTGCCAGCACGTGCCTGGAAAAGCGAGGGGCAGATCCTCTTTTTTTTCCGATTTTGATTGCTGCCATGGCAGCGGCGGCGCAAAACAGCTCATCAAAGGCAAACCGCCGCCGGGCGCTTTCCAGCGCCTCCCGGTCTTCTGGAAAGTGGATGTTTGTGAGAGCATAGCGCAAAAGGCACAGATGGTTGCCCTGCAGTATTTCCGGCGGAAGATGGTCTGTGATTTGAGAGGCGACTGCCTGCAGTGCTTCCCGGATCAGGGTGGCAAGATACTTTTGCGTGAGCCCGGCACACAGAGGATATACCGGTACAATGGGAGCGAGTTTTGCTTCTTCTGTCCACGCCTCGTGGATGGGAGAGGCCAGCTTCAGAGTGCCTTTGTCCAGCACAGGCCTTCCCCAGAAGCGAAAGGTGGAACCGGTGTGGAAAACATCCCGCAGGTAGGGCTGATTGAAAAAGGTTATCTCGCAGACGCCTGTTTCGTCAAAAGCGCGGAATCGAAGGATACTCATGCCGCGTCGGATCATTTTATAATACGGTTCCGCTGCTACCGTCAGGAGAAACGCGCAGGGCGGCGCCGATTGCTTTTCCCCGGCGCCGCCCGTTTTTGTTTTGTCCTGATTGCAGAGCGCAGCAGCTTCCAGAATGGTCTTGACATCTCCCCTGTTTTGGTAGGCTCTGGGGTAGTGATGGATCAGATCGTTTACTGTTACAATCCCTGCTGAGGCCAGGGAAGCAGCTTTTGCAGGCCCCACGCCGCGCAGTGCACTGACGGGGCTGTTTACAGTAATCGTCAAAGTGCTTCCCCTCCTTTTTTTCTGCTGTGTTAATTTGTTTGCTGCTCATTCATCTCCAAAACTTTTTGGATATTCCTCTGATGCTCCACAAGGGTAGAAGCATAAAGCGTCGTACCGTTGTTTGCGGAGATGAAGTAGTAGTAATTGGATTCCATCGGATACAGCGCATAACGAATGGCGCTCGCACTGGGATTGGAAATGGGTCCCGGCGGCAGTCCGTCATACAGATACGTGTTATAGGGACTGTCTGTGGTATCCAACTGCTCCGATGTGACAGTCCCGGGCCGTTCTCCGGTCATCATTTGCAGGGCATAAACGACAGTGGCGTCGCTCTGCAACTTGGGATAGCTGCTCGCGTGACTGAGACGGTTGTGAAACACCGATGACACCTTTCTATAGTCATCTGCCGTGCCGGCTTCCTTTTCGATCAGCGAGGCAATAGATAAAATATCATCTACCGAATATCCCAGCTCGGCGGCGCGGGCTCGGTAATCGTCTACAAACACCTGATCAAATCTGGCCAGGAGCTTGTCGATGACGACTTCTTCACTGGAGTTATTATAGAATTCGTAAGTGTCCGGGAACAGATATCCATCCAGACGGTAATATCTGCCTTCCGGGATGCCATCTGCTTCCAATTCATCTACAAACCAATAGTCAAAGTCGTAGTTGTTGATGACGTCCACATACGCATCCCGTTCTCCGATCCCGTATGACACCATCAAATCGATGATTTCGTCTGTGGTATATCCCTCGGGGATGGTGATCCAGCTGGTACCTTCCGCTGCTTTGGGTTTGAATGCGCTGCGCAGTTTATCATAGCTCATGGAAGGGGAAACGGTGTAGTCTCCTGCCAGAAATTCTCCCGATTCTTTTTTGATGGAGCAGTACAGCTGAAACACGTTGGGATAGGATATGATCCCGTTGTCATAGAGAATCGTTGCAATATCCTGGGTGGTTGCGTCCTCCGGAATCGTGATATCTACCTCTTCATCACTTTTGACAAAGGCGAAGATGTCATTTCCCACACGGATGATGAATATGGAGAGAAAAACGGCCACTACCAGAACCAGCACGATATAGGTGATGGCCTTTACAGAGTTTGCCATCATATCTGCTCCAAGTCTGGAAAGCCCGCTCTTTTTGTCTTTTGCGTCCGAAGTGGGGTGGGGCTGAGAAGGCGCAGGTGCGCCTGCATTTTCTGCAGCTCTGCGTCCGGCATAAGCTGGTGTGTCTCCCTGGTGCGGTGCTGCCTTTAACGGAGAGGAAACAGGGACGGCCTTTTGCTTTACTGAGATTTCCGGTGCGGGTTTGTGTACCGGCGCGGCTGTCGCCGGGTTGCCGGCAGTACGAATCTTCACAGTGGGCGCCGTGCTGGGATCTGTGGCACTATTTGCCTTTCCGTTATCCTGTCCGCCGCTTCTCCGGTTTGCATAGGCGGGAGCATGTTCCTGTGCTGTGGGCTTTGCCGTATATACACGGGGTGCAGCTCCTGCCGGTCTTTGCCCAGGGGTGGACTTGGGGGGAGGAGCGGATGCCGCCCGCTTTTTTTGAAAGAGCTTTTCATTATCTTCTCCCAGATGATTTTCCGGGCCCTGATCTGGAGTATTGTACATCGATTACCTCGTTTCTCCTGCCGGCTTTCCGGCAGGCAGTATACCGTGACCGTTACAGAAATACGGTAAGAATAATGGAAAAAACGGCAAACAAAAGAAATGTGGGAGAGAGAAATGCCTGCGCCGGCAGGGAAAGCTCTCCGGCTTTTCTTTTACGAATCAAGGGAGATGGGCGGTTCATGACGCCGTATCCGTAATACAGCTTTTCTGCTCTGCTGAAAAACAGGATTGCAAATACAAGGGTGGACACGCCGATCAGGAAAGCCAGTAAGATCAATCCGCCGCTGTGCTTGCCTGCAATGCGGTAGAGATAGGTTTCAAAAAATAGTACAAATGCATTGTTCGCTCCGTGGATCAGAATAGGAGGTACAAGGGAACGGGTGGCACCTGCTGTTAGTGAGAGGACGACTCCCATAAAAAAATAGATCGGCAGACGGACGAAGCTGAAATGGAGCAGACCGAAACAAAGAGAACTGATAATCACTGCCACGCCCGCGCCGTAAGAGGAGTACTCTGCCGACAGGATGCCCCGGAAAAGAAATTCTTCCAGCAAGGCAGGAAGCAGAGCAAAGGTGATCAAAAGATACAGCCGGCTGCCCTCTGTCGCGCGCAGTGTGCCTCCCATTGCAGAGGAGACAAAGGCGTCAGGGAAAAAATGATACAGGAGAAAACTCAGCGCGATGCTGCCGCATGTCATAAACAAAAACGCCCAAATGGTGATGGTCACGTGACGGGTCTGCATCATGCGAAGTCGCAGCTCCTTGCTGTAGCTTCCTCCACGCAGGATACAGAAAAATGCGGCGGGGACGCCCAGAATGATCAGCTCCAGTACCATAATCGTAAGGTACACATTGGTGTTTTTGGATATGGCCTCTATGTCGATGAGGTTTGCGCCGCAGAGCAGGGCGCCGATGACAATCAGCAGCGCTGGTGCGGCGTGTATTCCTTTGATTTTCACCGGGGGACCCTCACATTTTTTTCGGTCAGCAGGATGTCACACCGGATGTCAAACCGCCCTTTGGGAACTTCAGGGATAATATAATCACTGTAAACCACGCCGATGCGGCATCCGTGAAACGCAGAAAGATATCGGTCGTAAAATCCTTTGCCGTAGCCCAGGCGATACCCCCGCCGATCATAGACGAGTCCGGGGATAAAGCATACGGCGCCGTGAGAATAGGCTGACTGGTCGTAAATAGGCAGATGTGCCGCCGGTTCCCGGATCCCGTAGGTGGAGATGGAAAGATCCTCCAGCGACTGGATAAAGTGGTATTCCATACTTTTGTTTTCCGGATCGCACCGGGGAAAGGCTACTTTTTTCCCTTTTTGCAAAGCGGCCTCGGCGATGGGGAGGACATCGATTTCTTCCTCCATGGGTGCATACAAAAGAACGACGTCTGCGTAGCGAAAACTGACCAGCGCCAGGGCGCTCTGACAGATCGCAGCGTCCCGCCGTGCCCGTTCCTCTGCCGGGATGTCGGCCCGCAGCGCCTTGTATTGCTGGCGCAGCCGGTCCTTTTTTTCTTTTAAGGGATTGATGGGAGGTGTGTTCATGGGGTGATCGCCTCGCGTACTGCCTTTGCTGTATCCTCGCCCCGCAGAGCCCGGATCAGCGCAAGGGAAAATTCTGTGGCGTATCCGGCCCCTTTGGCGGTGATGATTGCTTGATCTGTTACAACGCCACGCTGCTCAATCACCGCACCCAACAGGTCCTTTTCAAAGCCGGGATAGCAGACCGCGTGCTTTCCCTGAAGCAACCCCCGCTTGCCCAGAATCATAGGCGCGGCACAGATGGCGGCCATATAGGAACCTTCTGCTGCCGCAAAGGAAAGGATCGCATCTACGGCGGGGCTGGCATCCAGATTCTTTGCGCCGGGCATTCCTCCCGGCAACACGACCATTTCCAGATTTTCCGGTTTCTCCGGCAGATCACTGTCGATGATATCCGCCGTCACAGGGATTTTGTGCGCGCCGTATACCACCTTTTTTCCGACGCCTACAGTGGTGACAGGGACAGAAGCCCGGCGCAGCAGATCCACTGGCGTGAGCGCCTCGATTTCTTCAAACCCTTCTGCTAAAAACAAATATACCATATAAATGCCTCGTTTTTCGTTGTATTACAGACTTAGGGCGGAGACCATTTTTTCCAGGATCTCCTCTTTGGAAAGCTGTACGCCGCCGGGCGCGCAGTCAATCACATGCCAGCCGCCCTTTTCGGCGGCGTATTGCGCCGCGGTGTGACAGCGGATTAAATAATCTGTATCCAGTTCGTGAATGTCCATTTTTGCGCCCGTTTCCCGGGATCGTTTTTCCACACATGCCGACGAAACGGAAGGATCCATGGAAAGGAGGACGACGTCATCCGGTGCGGGCAGCCCCAGTTTTGTGTACTCGAAATCATATAGCCAGGAAAGAAAATCCTCCCACCGTTCCCGGGACAGCTTTGCCAGTTGATGATAGGCATTGGCGGTGGTGTATCGCGTGGTTACGAGCATCATGTCCGGCCGCAGATAATCTCTGCGCCAGTCTGTGGTATAACTGACGTACCGGTCTGCGGCATAAAACATCGATGCTGCATATCCGTTGATATCGTCCGGGTCCTGCCCCAGCATTCCGCTCAGGTACATTTCCACCAATGCACAGCTCTGCTTGCCGTAGTTGGGAAAGCTCAGGGGCCGCACCGAAACTCCCCGGCCCTTCAAATACTGGGTCAGAAGATTTCCCTGAGTCGTCTTTCCGGAGCCGTCCAATCCTTCGATCACAATCATTCTGCCCATCCGCTTTTCTCCTTAGTGTATTATTCTTGGGAATTTTCGCCTTTGAGCATAAGCTCCATATATTCCTGTTTGGTGATGCGCAACTCCCGGGGCTTTTGTCCGTCCGGTGCGCTCACGTACCCCATCTGTTCCAGCTTGTCTATAATTTTTGCGGCTCTGCCGTACCCCACAGACAGTCGGCGCTGAAGGAGAGAAGTGGAGACCTTGCCGCTTTCAAAGGCTACTTCCAGCGCAGAGCGGATCAGAGGATCGCCGTCCCCCGCATCGCCGGCAGATGCAGCAGCGCCGCCCTTCTTGGTGCCGCACAGGGCGGCTTCCTCCTCGATTTGCTTCATGACATCGTCGCTGTATGCGGTGCTTCCCGCAGCATTGTGTGTTTTGATGTAGGAGACCACTGCATCTACTTCTGTTTCGGAGACGAAAGCGCCCTGTACGCGCATCGGCTTGGATGCTCCTACAGGACTGTACAGCATGTCCCCGCGGCCGATCAAGTTTTCTGCACCGCTTCTGTCGATGATGGTTCGGGAGTCTACCTGAGAAGCTACCGTAAAGGCGATCCGAGAGGGAATATTTGCCTTGATTACACCGGTGATCACGTCTACGGAAGGACGTTGCGTTCCGATGATCAGATGCATACCGGCGGCCCTGGCCTTTGCGGCCAGGCGGGCGATGGAAGTTTCCACATCGTCCGGCGCGGTGGACATCAGATCTGCCAGCTCGTCGATCACAATGACGATCTGTGGCATGTAGTCATATTCCGGATCATTTTTTGTAATTTCGTTGAAAGATGCAATGTCCCGCACGCCTACAGCCTCAATAAGCCCAAACCGGCGTTCCATCTCGTTGACCGCCCATGTCAGTGCGCCGGCGGCCTTTTTGGGATCGCTTACTACTGGGACCAGCAGGTGGGGCAGCCCGTTGTATATATTGAATTCCACCTTTTTGGGATCGATCAAAATCAATTGGACCTCTGTGGGCTTTGCTTTGTACAGCAGGGAAATCAGAAGGCAGTTGATGCATACGGACTTTCCCATTCCAGTTGCGCCGGCGATGAGCAGATGGGGCATTTTTTTGATGTCCATGATCACCGGTTCCCCCGCCACATTTTCTCCCAGAGAGGTGGCGATTTTGCTGGGATTTTGCTGGAAGAGATCTGTTTCCAGCAGCGTGCGCAGATATACGGTCTCTGCGGTCTTGTTGGGCACTTCGATGCCCACGGCGGCTTTGCCGGGGATGGGCGCTTCGATGCGCACACCGGTTGTGGCCAGATTCAAGGCAATATCGTCCACTAAGTTGGCGATAGACCGCACACGGGTGCCTGCTTCCGGCAACAGTTCATAGCGGGTAATCGTAGGTCCCCTGGAAGCGCCTACAATTTTTGTTTTTACGTTAAAGCTGGCAAGCACATTTACCAGGCGGGCAGCGTTTTCGTGCAGTTCTTCCCGAATATTTTCATTTTTTTTGTGATCCGCTGCACGGAGCAGGGATAAGGGGGGAAAGTGGTATTCCGGCTGCGGTGCGGGCTCTGGTTTTGCAGGGGCTGCGGTAGCTACGGTATCCCGTTGGAGCGGCAGCTGAACAGGTTCCTCTCCTTCTGTCCCGTCTCCTGCACCTAAGTAGGCGTCGGCCAACTGGTCCAGCAGGTCGGCACTGTCCGGGTCTACCTGCGTTGGACCCTCGGCCGCTTTCTCTGCAGGGGACGAGGCAAACATCTCCTCTTCTGCCTGGAGTTCTTCCGACGTTTTTTCCTGGCGCGTTCGCTTCAGTACTTCTGCAAAAATGGTATCTTCCGGATCTATTTCCGATGCCGCAGCGTCTGCGGGCACAGGCGTATCTTCCGTCTTTTCTTCATCTATATCCAGGGGAATATCCGGTTCAAATTTTTTTCTTCTTCCGTGAATGATCGGCTTTTCAGGCGTTTGCGGATGTGCGGCGCTGTTCTCTGTTTCAAGGGAAATCTCATCCGGATCCCGGAAAGCAGCAGATATACGGGATGCCTGTGTCTCCTGCCGGCGCAGGCGCGCTTCCTTTGCCTTGGTGGAAAAATAGACATACACGTATTTGGGTGTGATCCCGGCGGTGAGCAATACGCTGAGGATCAGCATCGCAATGATCAGCACATAGGATCCCACTGTCTGGAAACAAAGGAGAAAAAGCTCTCCCAAAAGCCCGCCGATGATACCGCCTCCCAGAAGCGTGGCTCCCCGGTGGAACATATCGACCATGTTAAAAGAATTTACGGGGGACATAACCTCCAAGAGCATAGAGGCAAAAACCACTGCTGCGACGGCAAATCCTATGCGCATACCAAAGACAGAGTCGGTTTTATCTGCCAGCCACGCAATAGCGACAAATGCCAAAAATGCAGGTACGATAAACGCAGATCCGCCAAGGAGACCAGTGAGCAGCTTGTAAATAAAACCGATTACGATTCCGGGGTCTTCTCCTGCGCCACCGACAAAGCAGACAATGAGAAAAACTGCGCCTACAAGCATCAGATAGGGCGCAATCTGAGACCAAAGAGAACGAGATTTTTTTGTCTCTTTACCGCGTTCCTGTCTGGAAGTTGTATGTTGCGTACTGCTTTTTTGAGCAGTTTTTTTCGGCCCTTTTTTTTGTGCCATGGAAAACCATGCCTTTCCAAAATTTATATATATTCCGGGAGGACTTCATAAAGATCCTCCAATAGGAGAATACTATGGATTGAAAACACAGAAAGACGATATGGAGCAACAATCGTCTACTTTATATAATAGCAGAATTTGCCTGTAAATTCAAGGGATAATCAAAAAAAGGAAATTATTTTGAAAATCAAGATAGAAAAGAAAAGCCTGTCTCGCCTTGCAGTACTTGCGGCGGTAGGCAGTGCGGCGGGATTCATCAACGGATTTTTGGGTGCCGGCGGCGGGATCCTTTTGTTGTACATGTTTCACAAGCTCAATCCCAATAAAAGCGGAGAAGGCGCAAGAGATGACTTTGCCGCCGTAGTTGCGGCAGTGCTGCCTTTGTGCATTGTGTCGGCGATCAGTTACAGCAGCCGGGGCAGTTTGGACATGCATCTGTTTTTGCGGTTTGTTCCCGGTGCCATTGTAGGCGGTGTGTTGGGTGCTTATCTCACCGATAAAATCGATACGGCCATTTTGAAGACGGTTTTCGCGCTGTTGATCATTGTGGCAGGGTTCAATATGGTTTTTTGAAAACAGATGGCGCAAATTACAAAATGCTCCGGCAAAGGCGCAGCAAACGTGCCTTTGCCGGAGCATGCATTCCCGGAAAATCTTATTTTAACACCCCCTGGTGCTGCAGCTCCTGAATCAGCCGTTTTCGGTTTTCTTCTCCCATGGAGCACAGGGGCAGCCGCATTTCGTCGCTGCACAGACCCATGAGATGGAGGGCCGTTTTGACGGGGATCGGATTGACTTCGGAAAAGAGCAGCTGCATGAGAGGGTACAGCTTTTGCTGCAGTTTTGCCGCATCCTGCATCCGACCGTTTTCACACAGATTACACAGACGGACCATTTCCGCCGGCAGAATATTGGACAGCACCGATACGACGCCGCAGCCCCCTACTGCATAAATAGGTGCTGTAAGTTCGTCACAGCCGCTGTATATCCCCAACTTTTCTCCGTACGCGGCGGCGATTCTCTCTGTATATCCTACATTTGCCGAAGCTTCCTTGACACCACACAGATTGGGGATTGTGCACAGCAGCGCATATGCACGTTCGCTGATGCACAGACCTGTCCTCGCGGGGACGTTATACGCGATCACGGGGATGTGGACGTGCTCTGCAATTGTTTTATAATGGAGATACACGCCGGTATCTGTGGCCTTGTTATAGTAAGGTGTCACTACCAGAATCCCGTCGGCGCCTTCTTTTTCTGCATCCGCTGCGTATTTTGCGGCATATTCCGTGGAAGGGGATCCGCAGCCGGCAATGACCGGGATTCTTCCGTCGGTACGTCGGATGGTGAATGCGATGACCCGCTTTTTTTCTTCTCCTCCCAGTGTAGGCGCTTCCCCTGTAGTCCCGCAGGGGACGATGGCAGACACCCCGTTGTCGATTTGATATTCGATCAGGCGCGCCAGGGCGTCAAAATCCACTCCGCCGTCCCGCATGGGTGTGACGATCGCCGTCGCGCAGCCTGTAAAAGGTACTTTCATATGTAACCCGCCTTTCCCAATAGATGAACATGAAGTCCGCACAAAAGCATGGATATGTTCCTTGTTTTCAGTATATGTGTTAGCCTCCCGCATGATAAAAAATTGCCTTTGGGAGAAAACTGTGCTATACTGAAAAAAATCACCTGCAGAAAAAGGAGGTGCGGATTATGAGAGCAAATGAAATTATGGAAACAGTGATCGGCAGGGAATTTATGGAGGGCTGGCACGGGAAAATAGACTGCTGCAAGGCGGGGGATCCGACGACAGAAGTGGAACGGATTGCAGTTTGCTTTGCGCCGACGCCGGAGGTTCTCCGGCAGGCTGCAGCCTGGGGCGCGCAGCTTTTGATTACCCACGAGCCTACATATTACAACCACTTGGATGAATTTTATTCTTCACCTCTGGCAGACCGCAAAAGGGAGCTGGTGGAAAAAACTGGACTTGTGATTTACCGCTATCATGATTCCATGCATTTTCGAGGGGAGGATGCGGTGAGCCGGTCGTTTTTGCGTCTTATGCATTGGAAGGGAGAATTTGACGGACAGCTGCACTTTGTCTTTGACATGCCCACGACACCTGCACAGATCATGGGGGATATTTGCGCCGGTCTGGAGATGCCCTGCCTGCGGCGGATCGGACGTCGGGACGGCACAGTGAAAAAAGTGGGGCTGTTTTTGGGTGCCCGGGATACAGACACTTACGCGTCTTTTTTCATCGATGACACGGATCTTGCCGTATGCGGAGAGGCGTGTGAGTGGCAGTTCGGCGAGCCTGTGCGGGAGGCGGCGGAGTTCGGTATGCAGAAGACGATGCTGTTGCTGGGACATGTACAAAGTGAAAAATTTGCCATGCGATCCTTTGCAAAGGAAATCGATGGCAAATTTGACGGGACTTTGGTCCGGTATTTTGAATGCGGGGATTTGTTTTCTTACGATCGGTAGACAGGACTGTTTTCTGTTTGTTCATGCGTGATTTTTGAGCAGTTCTGTCAGACGGCGGGCCGCTTCTTTTGTGTCTGCGGGGTCTCCGAAGGTGGAAAGGCGAAAATATCCTTCCCCGCAGGTGCCGAACCCTGCGCCGGGCGTTCCCACCACTTGAATCTTTTGCAGCAGCACGTCAAAGAATTCCCAGCTTGTCATGCCGCCCGGGCAGCGCATCCAGATATACGGCGCATTTTTGCCACCGCAGTACCAGAGATTCAGCTTGTCCAGTGCGCCCATGAGCACTTTTGCGTTGCTTTTGTAGATCTGGATGTTCTCCCGGATCTGCTTTTGCCCCTGGGGAGTGAAAACGGCGGCGCCGCCTTTTTGTATGATGTAGGATACGCCGTTTGTTTTTGTGGTCCGATTGCGCACCCACATGGCGTTCAAGTGCATTCCTTGCCTTACCAGTTCTTTGGGAATGACCGTGTATCCAAGCCGTGTCCCGGTAAAGCCGGCAGTTTTGGAAAGGGAACAGATTTCAATGGCACAGGTGCGTGCCCCTTCCAGCTCAAAAATGCTGTGCGGCAGCGCGGGGTCTTCGATGAACGCTTCGTATGCGGCATCGAAGAGGATGATCGAACCGTGTTTGTTTGCAAAGTCTATCCAAGCCTGCAGCTTTTCCCGGGAGAAGACGGCGCCGGTAGGATTGTTGGGGGAGCAGATATAGAGAAGATCTGCCTGGATGTTTTCATCCGGCTCCGGCAAAAAACCGTTTTCTTCTCCGGCGGGCAGATGGACGATGTTCCTGCCGGCGATCACATTGGCATCTACGTATGCCGGATATGCGGGCTCCATGACCAGCGCCGTGCTCTTTGGGTCAAACAGATCCAAAATATCTCCCAGCTCGTCGCTGGCGCCGCTGGATACAAATATTTCATCCGGAGAAAGGACCACATGTTTTTCTGCGTAATAGCCGGCGATGGCTTCCCGCAGGAAGGGGGCGCCGCATTCCGGCATGTATCCATGGAAACGCAGTTTGTCTCCCTGATCGTCTACGGCGGCGTGCAGCGCCTGAATGACTGCACTGCACAGGGGAAGAGATACGTCTCCGATCCCCATGCGATACAGGTGGGTACCGGGATGTGCGTCCAGGTATGCGCCTGTTTTTTGTGCGATATTGTAAAAAAGGTAAGAGTCCTTCAGATCGGCGTAATGCCGGTTTACAGTGATCATACTGCGGTCTCTCCTTCGTAAATGGTTTCTGCCGGACCGGTCATGGTCACAGTATTGTCTGGTGCAATCTGAATTTGCAGCACGCCTCCATCCAGATGGACAAAGATAGGCGTATCGTAAGAACAGTAGCCTTTTTGTATCGCCGCCATGACACTGGCGCATGCGCCGGTGCCGCAGGCCATTGTAACGCCGCTGCCCCGCTCCCATACGCGCATACGGAGTGCATCTTTTGACAACACCTGTACAAATTCTACATTTACGCCGCCTGGAAAGGCTTCGTGGTGTTCCAGTTTTGGACCCAGCGTGGTCAGCGGCGCTTTTTCTATGTCTTCTACAAATATTACAGCATGGGGATTTCCTACAGATACCGGGGTGCAGACGACAGAAATGTCGCAAATGGTGAGCGTGCGTTCCTCTTCTGCTGCCGCTCTTCCCATGTCTACGGAGACACTCTGCACTCTGCCGCCGTCTACGGAAAGGTCCAGTGTACGAATGCCGGACAGGGTTTCAATGGTCAGATGCTTCTTGTCCGTATATCCCTTGTCGTAGACGTATTTGCCCACACAGCGGATCCCGTTGCCGCACATTTTTGCTTCACTGCCGTCTGCGTTGAAAATACGCATTTTGAAATCGGCGACGGAGGAAGGAGAAATCCAGATCATCCCGTCAGCTCCGGCACCAAAGTGACGATCGGACAGGCGAACGGCCAATTCCGACGGATTTGTGGGTTCTCCGTAAACATATAAATAATCATTTCCCAGACCGTGCATTTTGGTAAAGTGCATAGATATCCTTTCTTGCCTCACTCCCACTCCACGGTAGCCGGTGGTTTGGAAGTGATGTCGTAGACAACTCTTGTGATGTGGGGAATCTCATTGGTAATGCGGCTGCTGGCGCGCTCCAGCACCTCGTAAGGCAGCCGGGTCCACTCGGCAGTCATAAAATCATCGGTAGTGACGGCCCGCAGCGCCACGGTATAGCCATACGTGCGTGCGTCTCCCATGACGCCCACGCTTTTCAGATCGGTCAGTACGGCGAAATACTGGCTGGTGATATCTTCCAGCCCGGCGCCTGCGATCTCCTCCCGAAAGATCGCATCTGCATCCTGCAAAAGCGTCAGCTTCTCTCGCGTGATTTCTCCGATGATGCGCACGGCCAGCCCGGGACCGGGGAACGGCTGGCGCCACACCAGTTCCCGCGGCAGTCCCAGCTGCGTTCCGATTTCCCGCACCTCGTCCTTAAAAAGATTGCGCAGGGGCTCGGTGATTTCATCAAAAGAAATTACATCGGGGAGGCCGCCCACGTTATGATGGCTTTTGATCACAGCGGCGTCGCCCCGTCCGCTTTCTACCACATCGGGGTAAATGGTACCCTGGGCCAGAACGTGGATCTTTCCAAGTTTTTTCGCTTCTTCTTCAAATACGCGGATGAATTCTTCTCCGATGATCTTCCGCTTTTTCTCCGGTTCTGTCACCCCGGCCAGTTTTTGGAGAAACCGATCCTGTGCGTTAATTCGGATCAAATGCAGGCCAAACTGGTCCCGAAACGTCTGCTCTACAAAATCCCCTTCATTTTTACGCAGCAGGCCATGGTCCACAAATACACAGGTGAGATTCTGGCCGATCGCCCGGTGGAGCAGCAGTGCGGCTACAGAGGAATCCACACCTCCCGACAGGGCCAGGAGAACCTTTTTTCCCGCGAGGGCATCGCGGTACCGGGCGATAGACGCTGCGGCAAAGTCTTCCATGTTCCATGTGCCGCTGCATCCGCAGATGGAAAAGAGAAAATTGTGCAGCATGGTTTTCCCGTAGGTGGTATGTGTAACTTCCGGGTGAAATTGTACGCCGTACAGCTTTCTCTTTGGATCACACAGCGCCGCGCAGGGACAGTTGTCCGTGTTTGCCGTTATCACAAAGTGCGGCGGCGGCGTTTTGATAAAATCCGTGTGGCTCATCCAGCAGACGCTTTCTGTGGGTACATTTTCAAACAGGGCATCCCCGAAGGTATAGACAGTGGTTTTGCCGTATTCACTGCTTCCTTCGGCACTGGAGACCTCCCCGCCGGCCATGTATGCCATAAGTTGCGCCCCGTAGCAGATGCCCAGAACAGGGATACCGATGTTCAAAATGCCCGAGTCAAAGCGGGGCGCGTCGCTGTCGTACACGCTGTTTGGCCCGCCGGTAAAAACGATGCCCTGGTAGCCGCCTTTTTGGATTTCGTCCAATGTGATTTTGTTGTACGGACGGATTTCGGCGTAAACATGCAATTCACGGATTCTGCGTGCGATCAGCAAATTGTATTGTCCGCCGAAATCCAGTATAAGAATCTTTTCCTCCATTCCGGATCCCTCTTTTCATTTTTTTACACGTACAGAGCTTTTGGACCTTCTCTGGCAGGAAGGCATCCGGATGAAACATCAGTTTACGCTGAAAAGCAGATCCCCGTATGTAGGATACGGCCAGTATTTTTTTGCCGTAAGGGTCTCTGCCTCGTCGCAGGGAACTCGCAGCTCGCGCATTTTGATCAGTACCGTGTCGCGAATGGCATTTGCCTGGGCAATAACGTCCTGTGCCGTGTGGAGTGCAAGGACAGCTTCCTCCAATTCGTCGGCCTTTACAGCAATCTTATCGGTCAGCGCAGAGAGCTTGCGAATCAGCGCACTTTCGTAGCTGCAGGCAAGGCCTGCTTCCAAAGCTTTTTTTGCGGCGGCTGCCTTTGCAACCTCCATCGCATAGGCCTCCACAGCAGGTACGATTTCTGTTTTTGCCATGGTTACCATGGTATTTGCTTCGATGGTCACTGCTTTGCAATAATTTTCCAGCATGATCTCGCATCTGGATTTAAGCTCTGCTTGTGAGTATACACCATGAGCGGTAAGCATGTCAATGTTTTTCTTGTCCAGCAGGTGCGGCATACAGTCCGGGGTGGTCGGGTAATTGTGCAGACCGCGCCGTTCGGTGGCCTCTTTGATCCATGCATCGTCATAGCCGTTTCCGTTGAAAATAATGCGTTTGTGATCCTTGATGGTTTTGCGGATCATCTCGTGGAGCGTGGTTTCAAAGTCTTCGGCACCTTCCAGCCGGTCGGCATAAATTTTCAGGCTTTCGGCTACTGCACTGTTGAGCATGATGTTGGCGCAAGCGATGCTGTTGGAGGAACCCAGCATGCGAAATTCAAATTTGTTGCCCGTAAAGGCGAACGGGGACGTGCGGTTGCGGTCGGTGGTGTCCCGGTTGAATCTGGGCAGCACATCTACGCCCAGTTTCATTTGTTTCTTTTCGGCACCGTTGTAGGGTGTCCCTGTTTCGATCGCTTCCAACACGCCGGTCAGTTCATCCCCCAAGAAGATGGATATGACGGCCGGCGGCGCCTCGTTGGCGCCCAGCCGGTGATCGTTGCCGGCGGTAGCTACAGAAAGGCGCAGCAGATCCTGATAGTCGTCTACGGCCTTGATTACTGCGCACAGAAACAGGAGAAACTGCGCGTTTTCGTAGGGGGTATCGCCGGGAGAAAGCAAATTTGTGCCTGTGTCGGTGGCCATGGACCAGTTGTTGTGCTTACCGCTTCCGTTGACGCCGGCAAAGGGCTTTTCGTGGAGCAGGCACACCAGTCCGTGCTTTGCCGCTACCTTTTGCATGATCTCCATGGTGAGCTGATTGTGGTCTGTGGCGATATTGGTGGTGCTGTAGATCGGAGCCAGCTCGTGCTGGGCAGGGGCTACCTCGTTGTGCTCGGTTTTTGCCAGTATCCCCAGTTTCCACAGTTCCTCATTGAGTTCTTCCATGAAAGCGGCGACCCTGGGTTTGATTACACCGAAATAATGGTCATCCATTTCCTGACCCTTGGGGGCCTTTGCACCAAACAGGGTTCTGCCGGTGAACCGAAGGTCCGGCCGCCGGTCGTACATTTCCTTTGCAATCAGAAAGTATTCCTGCTCCGGCCCTACGGAGGTACGCACGCATTTGACCGTATCATTCCCAAACAACCGTAAGATGCGCATCGCCTGCTTGTTGAGGGCTTTCATGGAACGAAGCAGCGGGGTTTTCTTGTCCAGCGCCTCTCCGCCGTAAGAACAGAACGCGGTGGGGATGCAAAGGGTCTTTCCCTTGATGAACGCATAGGAGGTGGGATCCCACGCGGTATATCCTCTTGCCTCAAAAGTGGCCCGCAGCCCGCCGGAGGGGAAGGAAGAGGCGTCGGGCTCCCCCTTGATCAGTTCTTTGCCTGAAAACTCCATGATGACGCCGCCGTCGGGAGAAGGGTAGATAAAGCTGTCGTGCTTTTCCGCAGTAATTCCGGTGAGTGGCTGGAACCAGTGGGTGTAATGGGTGGCGCCGTGGGCCACCGCCCAATCCTTCATGGCGGTTGCCACTGCATTGGCCACGCTGCTGTCCAACCGTGCCCCTTCGTCGATGGTCTTTCGCAGCGAACGGTATACATCCGCAGGCAGACTGGCTTTCATCACTCTGTCGTCAAAGACCAGGCATCCAAAATATTCCGGTACAGTTCCCATGCTAAAAATCCTCCTTTTTTATCCGTAAAGGCAAAGACGCCTCCCCTGCGGCCTGCAGGAAAGACGTCTTTGCCTTTACACATCGCATTATACACCTGCGGCGGGCGGTTGTCAACCCCATTTCGCAACTTTTTTTAACAATCCTGCATTTTTTTGAATAATTTTCAAAATTTCCTGTTTATATCTTGACAAAATGCAGGAACACACGTATAATAATTGCAAATGAGCAAAGGCGTTCATTGGCACAGGCCGTAGTCTGTGCCGTGGATGCCTTTTATTATTAGGAAGGGAAGGCTGAAATCATGAAAATGGAAGGTCAGGTGCGCATTCCCTCCGGGTGTGCGATCGCCGCTGTTATTTCCAGAAAGGGACGGAACATCTCCGGAGAAGTTATCACAGGGGCCATGCGGCCCATGCACGATCGTTCCAACGGACTGGGAGGCGGGTTCGCCGGATACGGAATCTATCCCGCATATAAAGATTTTTATGCACTGCATATGTTTTTTGACGAGCGTGCCACACGCAAAAACTGCGAGACTTTTCTAAAGGAACGTTTTGAAATTGTAAAATCCGAGATCATTCCCACCCGGAAGATCCCGGAGATTACAGATGAGCCCATCATCTGGCGGTATTTTGTAGCACCTCTCCAGTCTGTTCTTGCCGCTGCGCAGCTGGACGAAAAGGAATTTGTGGCCAGAACGGTGATGCGCATCAACACAGAGATGCCGGGAGCGTATGTATTTTCCAGCGGGAAAAATATGGGAACATTCAAGGCGGTGGGCTTTCCGGAAGATGTGGGCGCCTTTTACCGGTTGGAGGAGTACGAGGGGTATTCCTGGACAGGTCACGGACGGTATCCCACCAACACTCCCGGCTGGTGGGGCGGCGCGCACCCCTTTACGCTGCTGGATTTTTCCATTGTCCACAACGGGGAAATCTCTTCCTATGATGCGAACCGCCGCTTTATTGAGATGTTTGGATACAGGTGTACGCTGCAGACCGATACGGAGGTCATCACATATATCATGGATTATCTTATCCGTGTGCAGGGACTGACGCGAAGAGAGGCGGCCAGCGTGATTGCGGCACCTTTTTGGAGCACGATCGAGAGGGAGACGGATCCGGAAAAGAGGCAGAAATATATGTATTTGCGCACACTTTTTTCGGGCCTTTTGATTACCGGACCCTTTTCCATCGTTTTCGGCTTTTCCGGCGGGCTGATGGCCCTCAATGATCGCTTAAAGCTCCGCTCAATGGTGGTGGGGGAAAAGGACGATAAAGTGTATATCTCCAGTGAAGAAGCGGCTATTCGCGCCATGGAACCCCAAGCGGAAAATATCTGGGCGCCCGCCGGGGGCGAGCCAGTTATCGTGCAGGTAGAGGAGGGAGCGTACGAATGTCTTTAGAATTTATCTATCCAGAATTTGAAGTGGTCCGCAGCGACGCACGATGCACCCGCTGCCGGATATGCGAGCGGCAGTGTGCCTGCGAGGTACACCGCTTTGACAGCACGAACAGGATCATGGTGAGCGACGAGACAAAGTGCGTCAATTGCCAGCGTTGTGTTTCCTTCTGCCCCACCAGAGCGCTGAAGATTGTCAAAAGCGATTGTACGCTGCGGGAAAATGCCAACTGGCAAAGCGACACGATCAAGGAAATTTACAAGCAGGCCGGAAGCGGCGGAGTTCTTCTTTCTTCCATGGGAAGCCCAAAGTCTCTGCCGGTGTACTGGGACAAGATTCTGATCAACGCTTCTCAAGTGACCAATCCACCCATCGATCCCCTTCGGGAACCCATGGAGACCCGCGTATTTCTTGGACACAGGCCCCGGCGGGTCCGGCGGGATAAAAATGGGAAGCTGCAATGCGCGCTGCCGCCGCAGCTGGAGCTTTCTATGCCGGTGCTGTTTTCTGCCATGAGCTACGGATCTATCAGCTACAATGCCCATGCCGCACTGGCTAAGGCGGCTGCGGCGCTGGGAATTTTCTACAATACGGGAGAGGGCGGCCTGCACGAAGATTTTTACTGTTATGGGAAAAATACCATTGTGCAGGTGGCTTCCGGACGTTTCGGCGTCCATGAAGCGTATTTGAATGCCGGTGCCGCCATCGAAATCAAGATGGGTCAGGGGGCTAAGCCGGGGATCGGCGGCCATCTGCCGGGAGCGAAAATTGTGGGAGACGTCTCCCGTACCCGGATGATCCCGGAAGGCTCGGACGCCATTTCTCCCGCGCCCCATCACGACATTTATTCCATTGAGGATCTGCGGCAGCTTGTTTATTCTCTGAAGGAAGCCACGGAATATAAAAAGCCGGTGATCGTCAAGGTGGCAGCGGTCCATAATATTGCAGCCATCGCCAGCGGCATCGCCCGCAGCGGTGCAGATATCATCGCCATTGACGGATTTCGCGGCGGGACTGGCGCGGCGCCCACGCGGATCCGGGACAACGTGGGGATCCCTGTTGAACTGGCGCTGGCTGCTGTGGATCAGCGGCTGCGGGATGAGGGGATCCGGGGAGATGTCTCTCTCGTGGTGGGCGGCAGTATCCGCAGCGCGGCAGACGTGATCAAAGCGGTGGCGCTGGGTGCAGATGCCTGCTATATAGCGACCGCGGCGCTGCTGGCCATGGGATGTCACCTTTGCCGCACTTGTCAGAGCGGCAAGTGCAATTGGGGGATTGCCACCCAGCGTCCGGATCTTGTGAAAAGACTGGATCCCGATGTGGGAAGCCAGCGGCTGATCCGTCTGATGACAGCGTGGCGCCACGAAATTAAGGAACTAATGGGTGGTATGGGAATCAACTCCATCGAAGCGCTGCGCGGAAACCGCCTGATGCTGCGGGGAGTCGGTCTTACGGAAAAGGAATTGGAGATTCTCGGCATCCTCCATGCAGGAGAGTGAAAAGGAGCTATGGAAAAAAACTTTGAGGTGTGATATAATATATGAAACAAATCGATGCAAAGGATATGGATTTTGAAACGCTGAACCGGAAACTGCGGGAGAGCGGAGAAGATTGTGCCGTCACAGGCTGCTGCGGTCAGCGGTTTATCGCCGCCGGCATGTCAAAAATACATATCACCATTGACGGCATTCCCGGAAATGCCCTGGGAGCTTATCTCAACGGTGCCTCCATCACGGTACGTGCGAATACGCAGGACGCCGTGGGAGATACGATGAACGCGGGAGAGATCATTGTTTACGGCAGCATCGGCGACGCGGCGGGATATGCGATGCGCGGCGGGAGGATTTTTGTCCGGGACAGCGCCGGATACCGGGCGGGCATTCATATGAAGGCCTATCATGAAAAAGTGCCCCTGATGGTGATCGGCGGCAGTGCGGGAAGCTTTTTGGGAGAATATCAGGCAGGCGGTGTGATCGTTGTGCTGGGACTGGGCGAAAAAGGCAGGCGGATCATAGGGAATTTTCCCTGCACCGGTATGCACGGGGGAAAGATGTTTCTCAGGGGAGACTGTCAGGGAATACATTTTCCCCGCGAGGTTACAGCAAAGCCGGTGGAAGCCTCGGCGCGGGCGGAATTGGAGGGGTACGTCCGGGAGTACTGCGCCTTGTTTGACCGGGATGCAGAAGCTGTTCTGGACAGTCCCTTTACACTGGTGACACCCGCCAGCAGGAATCCGTATCAGCAGATGTACGTGGCAAATTAGGAGAGGACGGTGGAGACGATGGAATATTCCAGGCAGGAAGTGATGCAGTATGTGCAGGAGGAGGACGTGAAGTTTGTTCGCCTTGCCTTTTGCGATCTATTTGGGGTACAGAAAAACATCTCCATCGTTTCGGGGGAACTTGCACGGGCGTTTACTTATGGGATTGCTTTTGATGCTTCCGCCATTGCGGGCTTTGGAGGAGAGACTCGCTCGGATCTGTTGCTTCATCCGGAGCCGGAGACACTGATGGTCCTTCCCTGGAGGCCGGAACATGGCAAGGTGGTGCGAATGTTTTCCAGCATTACACATCCGGATGGACGCCCCTTTGCCTGCGACTCGAGAAGGATTTTGAAAAAAGCGGTGGAAGATGCGCGCGGCGCGGGGTACAAGTTTTCCTTTGGCGCAGAACAAGAATTTTATCTGTGCAAGCTGGATGAGAAGGGCGAGCCCACCAAAATCCCCTCCGACCATGCGGGATATATGGATATTGCCCCTGATGACAGCGGAGAGAACGTCCGGCGGGAGATCTGTCTCACCCTGGAACAAATGGGTATCCAGCCGGAAAGTTCTCATCACGAGGAGGGTCCCGGACAAAATGAAATCGATTTTCGCTATTCCGACGCGCTGACTGCCGCAGACAACGCCATGACGTTTCAGACCGTTGTAAAAACGGTCGCCCGCCGCAACGGGCTATGGGCGGATTTTAGCGCAAAGCCTTTTGCGGACAAGCCGGGCAACGGATTCCATATCAACATATCGGTAAAGGCGGCGGACAGGTCGGACCCGCTTTCCCACGTGATTGCGGGTATTATGGAGCGAATCGGTGAAATGACTGCGTTTTTGAATCCGACGGAAAACTCCTATGCCCGTTTTGGAAAGGACAAAGCGCCCCGCTATATTTCCTGGTCCAATGAAAATCGTTCTCAACTGGTGCGCATTCCGGCCGCCGTGGGAGAATATCGCCGGGCGGAGCTGCGTTCCCCAGACCCTTTCGCAAATCCCTATCTTGCGTTTGCGCTTATGATTTATGCGGGTTTGTATGGGATTGAAAATCGTCTGGAATTGCCGCCGGCGGTAGACTGCAATTGGTTGCAGACGGGCGCGGCAGGTCTTCGGCAGTTGCCTATGGACTTGCACGCTGCCTGCAAAGCTGCAAGGGACAGCGCTTTTATTCGAGCACATCTGCCCGGGGCGGTCGTGGACCATTACTGCGGCAGATAAATGCATGTTTGGAAAAGGAGGGAGCGACATGGGGCTGGAGGAACGGGTGTACAGCGTTCTTGTGGTGTCGGCGGCAGAGCGCTTTAATGCCGCACTGTCCGAGATGCTTCCCCAGTCGCTTTTTTCTCCGGTGCGTTTTGTGCGGGGAGTCAGCATTGCAAAGCAGGCAATTGCCGAACGGGATTTTGACCTTGTTTTGCTTTATGCGCCGTTGCCGGATGACCCCGGCGTGGAGTTTGCGGCAGAACTGTGCACGACAGCGGGCACGGTAGTACTGCTGCTGATGCGTCCGGAGCTGTATGCCGAGACCCGGGACGAGGCGGCGGAATCCGGCGTTTTTTCTCTCCCCAGACCTGTTTCCAGACAGACCTTGCAGCAGGCGCTTTTTTGGATGATCGGGGCACGGGAGCGTTTGCGCGGGATGGAGCGGAAAACATTATCCTTTGCGGAAAAAATGGCGGAGATCCGTTTGGTCAATCGGGCAAAGTGGCTGCTGATTCGCAAGCTGGAGATGGACGAGCCCCAGGCGCATCGGTATATTGAGAAGCAGGCCATGGACCGGTGTATTTCCAAAGGGCAGGTGGCAGAGGAGATCATTCAGACATATTCCTGACTTTGCAAAGAGGAAACTACAGCACATGTGTGCAAAAAAGCCGGGCGTTGGGCCCGGCTTTTTCCTTGTGTATTTCTCTTTTGCGACATCCTTTTCTTGACAGCCAATCGGGGATATGATATGATAAAAATGTCTTTGTAAAATCTGGAACGTGTGCATATACTGGAAGAAAGAGGAGGTGGCAGGATGCGCAAAACCATAGACGGGATCGAGACCGACTACACGGACTGCGGAGAGGGCCCCTTCATTTTTTTGCTCCACGGCTGGGGTTCCAAAAAGGAGTTGTTTGCCCCGATTACAGAACTTTTGTCTGCGAAGTATCGGGTCGTCGCCCCGGACCTGCCCGGCTTTGGCAAAACCCAGGAGCCGCCGGAAGAGTGGGATCTGGCCAGCTACACAGATTTTGTCATCCGCTTTATCGAAAGCTTTGGTGCAAAGCGGGTGATCCTTTTGGGGCATTCCTTCGGCGGTCGGGTGATTATCAAAATGGCTTCCCGCGGCGCTTTGCCCTTTGCCGTCGACAAGATCATCCTCACTGGGAGTGCGGGCATTCTGCCCAGGCGCGGGGCGGGGTATTACCTGCGCACAAGGCTCTATAAAATGGGAAAGGCTTTTTTGAACTGGGCACCTGTGAAAAGTCTGTGCCCGGGGGCCCTGTCCAGCTTGCAGAAAAGGATGGGCTCCTCGGATTATGCCGCGGCTTCTCCCACGATGCGAAAGGTTTTTGTGCGGGTGGTGAATGAGGACCTGGCGCCGCTGCTGCCGCAGATTCCGGAAGAGACTTTGCTTATCTGGGGGGAAAACGATCCGGCGACCCCTCTTTCGGACGGGCTGCAGATGGAGCGGGAAATCCCCAATGCGGGACTTGCGAAAATTGCCGGTGCGGGACATTATGCCTGGCTGGATCAGCCCCGTGTATTTGCTTCGATTTTACGGTCTTATTTGAAGCTTGACTGAGTGCTTTTTATTTTATGACGGCAATTGCCAGGGAAGGCATGGTTTTATATGGAGATATACTTTTTTATTTTGTGTGCGGCCGCATACTTGTGGGCGGTCTTCATGAATGCGCTGACCCAGACGCATATTTTTCAGCTCAACTCCTATCATCCGGTCCGGCAGCTGAAGTGGATCGGGACAAATCTGGGGAGCGTGGCGTCCAACATATATGCAGTGGCGTTTGCGGCAGTGGCGCTGTATATCGGACGGATATCCGGTGTTTCATTTTCTGTCGGAAATGTCATACAGATCCTGTTTGTGGGGGCATTCGTCATGTTTGCTCTTTCGGATATCCCGAAAAAGAAGGCGAAGAAGCCCCTGGTATTTACGGCGCGGGTCAAGCGGCTGCTTTTTACATATATGGTTTTGCATCTTCTCATTGTGGCAGGTGCAGCGGTCCTGTATATTCTTCTGGAGCGCAGCAGCTGGCACTTTGCATCGCTTTTCCTGGGCTATACGGCGGCACCGCTTCTCCTGCTTTTGTCCAATGGTATCAACGCGCCGGCGGAGGCCGCAGTGCGCCGGCATTATGTGCGGGATGCGAAGGGAATTTTGCAGGATTGCCCTGACCTCAAAGTGATCGGCATTACGGGAAGTTATGGCAAGACCAGCATGAAGTATTTTCTCACGACGCTGCTGCGGCAGAAGTATAACGTGCTGATGACGCCGGAAAGCTACAATACGCCCATGGGCGTGGTAAAGACCGTTCGAGAGCAGCTGCGGGGATATCATGAGATCTTCGTATGCGAAATGGGTGCCAAAAAGACGGGGGAAATTCGGGAACTGTGCGACATTGTAAAGCCGCAGCTGGGGATCATCACTTCTATCGGACCGCAGCATCTGGAATCCTTCAAAAGCATGGAGAATATTGTAAATACCAAATATGAACTTGCCGATGCCGTAGGCGGAAAGGTGTTTTTGAATACAGACAACGAATTGATCGCCGCCCGTCTGCCGGACGGGTGCATACGGTACGGTACAGGAGAGAATACTGACTATCGGGCACAGGTTGTTTCTGTGTCCCGGAAGGGGACTGCCTTTACCGTCACTTATCCCGACGGGGGATGTCACGCGTTTCAAACGATTTTGATCGGCGCGCATAATGTTGTCAACCTGTGCGGCGCAGTGGCAATGGCCGACTTTTTGGGTGTGCCGCCGGAGGATATCCGGCAGGGCCTCCGGCGGATCCAGCCGGTGCCCCACCGCATGCAGCTTTTGGAAAAAGGACCTGCATTGATCATTGACGATGCTTTCAATTCCAACCCCAGCGGATGCAAGGCGGCGCTGGAAGCCATGGCGCTGTTCAGTGAATATAAAATTTTGGTGACGCCCGGTATGGTGGAACTGGGGGAACAGGAAGAAGCCTTAAACGAGACATTCGGCACACAGGCGGCAGGTGTATGTGATTTTGTCATTGCCGTAGGCCAGCGGCGGGCCGGTCCTATTCTGGCGGGCCTTGCCAAGGCCGGGTATCCGAAGGAACAGACCTATGTTGCCAAAGATCTGGCAGATGCTATGCAAAAGGCTTACTCCATAGAAACGGCCCGCAAAAAAGTGATCCTTTTGGAAAACGATTTGCCGGATAACTACTGAGGGGGAAGCTGTATGAAAATCAAACTTGCGGTGTTGTTCGGTGGACGCAGTGTAGAGCATGAGGTTTCCATCATTTCTGCTCTGCAGGCGATGGAAAACTTGAACAAGGAAAAATACCAGATCCATCCTGTTTATATTGCAAAAACCGGGGAGATGTATACCGGCGAGGCCCTTCGCAGCATGTCCTCGTATTTGGATATCCCGGCGCTGCTTCGCACCTGCCGGCAAGTGACCTTTCTGCCAGTGGGGGGAGATGTGTATTTGCAGACGCTTTCCGGTGCCGGTAGAAAAGAAAAGCCGGAGCGCATCGACGTGGCTTTCCCGATCACCCACGGGACCAACGTAGAAGACGGCGCGCTGCAGGGGTACCTGAAAACGGTGGGAGTTCCCTTTGTGGGACCTGACGTGCTGGCTTCTGCGGTGGGCATGGACAAATATGTCATGAAAACCATGCTTCGGGACGGAGGGTTCCCGGTGTTGGACTGTGTGCGCTTTCTGCGGGGAGAGCAAATGGAGGATATGGTCTGCCGGGCGGAGGAGAAAATGGCGTATCCGATGATCGTAAAGCCTGTCAATCTGGGTTCCAGCGTAGGGATAACCAAGGCGTCGGACAGAGAGGCACTGGAGGCGGCACTGGAGACGGCGTTCACCTATGCGGACGCGGTTTTGGCGGAGCCCGCGATCACAAAACTGCGGGAGATCAACTGCTCCGTTGTGGGGGACGCCTGGGAGGCCCAGGCATCCGAATGTGAAGAACCCTTTATGGAGGATGAGATCCTCAGCTACGAAAACAAATATATGGATACAGGCGCCTCCAAGGGGGGAGGATCCAAGGGAATGGCGAGCCTGAAGCGGAAGATTCCCGCGGATATTTCTCCAAAGCTGCGGGAAAAGATTCGTACAATGGCGGTGGATGCGTTTCACTTTTTGGGGATGTCGGGGGTTTCCCGGATCGATTTTATGATCGACTGTGAAGCAGACGCACTGTACATCAACGAATTCAACACCATTCCCGGCTCTCTTGCGTTTTATTTGTGGGAGCCGGTAGGGGTTTCGTATGGAGCACTATTGGACAGGTTGATTTCCCTTGCGATAAAAAGAAGCAGGCAGGAGGCGGACATTTTGTTTTCCTTTGATACGAACCTGCTGGCAATGAGCGCGCATTCCGGTACGAAAGGTGCAAAAGGTACAAAAGGTACAAAGAAAGCTTAAACTGTCAAGGCCCTCCTCATTTGAGGAGGGCCTTTGTGATTTTGAAAGCGCAGGCTTTTATGGGCTTTTCCTTATCTTGCCTTTAATCGAAATAGGTTTCGATCACCTTGCTGCATTCCTTGGGGGAATACCGCCAGTAGGACATATGCTGTATTTGTGCAGTGTCTACATAATATTGGAGCGGCATTTTTTTCGCAGGTGCGTGACTGTCAATGAGTACCAGCTTGATCTTCATCCGTTCCGGAATGATGTTTTTTATGTAAACGGAGCAGGCATCCCCCGGGGATACGTTGTCCCGCAGTTCTGCCAGCCCCGCAAGGTTCGGGGTCAGTTCCACGAAAATTCCGTAGTCTTCAATACTTCGGACGATGCCGGATACAGTGCTGCAGGGAGAGAACGCCGCGGCATTTTCCTCCCACGTGCCCAACAGTTCCCGCAGGGTCATGTAGATTCTGCCAGTTTCCCGGTCGATGCTCTTTACCACGGACATAATTTTCTGTCCCGCGTACAACCGGTCAGAAGGGTGGAAAATTCGAGACACAGAGATGCAGTCCACGCAGATCAGCGATACGATTCCGCAGCCGATGTCTACGAAGGCGCCGAAGGGGTCCAGATGGGTGACGGCAGAGGGGATAATGTCGCCGGGTGCGAGTTTTTGGATAAACCGCTCTGTACATTCCTCCTGGGCTGCCCGGCGGGACAGGATCGCCGTGGGTTTTCCCCGGGTATCCTGGATTTTCAGCACTTTGAAGCACACAGGTTTTCCCACGCGGGTGATTACGGCAATATCCTTTCCTCCGCCGGGGGAGTACTGGGCTTCCTCTTTGGGGATGATGCCTCTGGCAAAACCGAGATCTACATGCAGACTCATGTCTGTGCAGTCGCACACGGTGGCCACTGCTTCCAAAATACGGCCCTGACGCATGGCCCGGTCCAGCATCCGCAGGGATGCAGTATATAACGTATTTGCTTCCGTGTCGATCAGTGAACCCTCCGGGAGATACAGGTTTTCGTGTTTTTGCCGTTCCATATTGTTTTCCTTTCCGTTTTGATATCGCTTGTACGATACATTTTATGAGGAGGTTTTGGGAATTATAACCGTATGTACAAAAAGCGATTTTAGAAAGAGGAGCAAAAATAGAAATGCAGCTGCGAAAAAAGGGATTCCCAGAGCTGCGGGGGATTGTGGCAGAGGCAGCGGTGCTGCTCGCGGGCAGTATGATGTTTGGGCTTGCGGTAAATTTGTTTATTGAGCCGGGACAGATCACCATGAGTGGTTTTACAGGGATTTCCACTACGATCAATCACTTTTTGGGCACGCCCGTTGGTACAATGATGATTCTTTTGAATTTGCCGCTGCTGTTTTTGGAGTGGCGGCGCGCCGGGAGCGCCGGGGTGCTTCGCACGGGGATCGGGATCCTGTGTACCTCCCTGGCGATTGACGGGTTTTCTTTTCTTCGTTCCGACTTTACCGATCCCCTTTTGTGTGCTGTTTTTGGTGGACTGATTATGGGAGCCGGCGGCGGACTGCTGCTCACCCGGGGGTATACGACCGGCGGATCGGATCTGTGTGCGTTTCTCATTACCCGCAAATTTCGCCGGCTGACCACCGGGCGTGTCATTCTTTTTATTGATGTGGTAATTGTAGTAGGTTCCTCCGCTCTGATGCAGCGATGGACGGGATTGCTTTATTCCTTTGTGGCGGTGTGGTGCTATACGACTGCTTTTGATCGGGTGTTGGAGGGCTTTGGAGGGGCAAAATTGGTGATCATTGTTTCCGATCAACATGAAAAGATCGCCCAGCAGGTGTCGGAGCAGATGCATCGGGGTGTGACATTGCTCCATGGCGCGGGTTGGTACACAAAGGCCCGTCGAAACGTACTTCTGTGCGTGATCAAGCGCAGCGAGCAGTACGCGCTCACAAGTTTCGTGCGACAGGCGGATCCGGGGGCATTTGTAATCCTTTCCAATGCTTCGGAAGTTCTGGGAGAGGGCTTTGCAGAGGACTGACGGGAAAATGCACGCATATCCTTGAAAACGGGGCAAAAGTACGGTATAATATAAGGGAATCTTTGATGTAAGCCGAAAGGATGGATATACGATGGAATACTACTTTTCAGACAAACTTGGAGGGCTGAAGCCTTCTGCGATCCGCGAAATCTTCAAAAGTCTCTCAGATCCCAGTATCATCAGCTTTGCCGCCGGGAATCCTTCTCCCTTGTCTTTTCCGGTTTCCGATATGGCGGAGATCTCTGCGGATATCTTTGCAAATGCCCCTGTGGAAGCGCTGCAATACAGTGTGACGGAGGGATATCCTCCCCTGCGCAGGGCGGTAGAAGCGCGGATGCGGGAGAAGTTCTCCATCGGCGGGCAGGGGGATATGACGATCATCACCTCCGGCGGACAGCAGGGAATCGAGCTTGCCTGCAAGGCGCTGTGCAACGAGGGAGACATAGTGGTTTGTGAGGATCCCTCCTTTATCGGTGCGCTGAACGCATTTCGTTCCTGCGGGGCAAAAACGGTAGGACTGCCCATTGAAGGGGACGGGATCGATCCGGAAAAACTGGACGCGCTGCTGGAGCGTACACCGAATGTAAAGCTTGTGTATCTGATTCCTACCTTTCAGAATCCCGGGGGAACGACCATGGGTCTGGAGAAAAGAAAGGCAGTGTATGATATCTGCCGCCGGCGGGGGATCATGATTTTGGAGGACAACCCCTACGGAGAACTGCGCTTTGCCGGAGAGGATCTGCCCACATTGAAAAGTATGGATACAGCGGGCATCGTACTGTATTGCTCCTCCTTTTCCAAGATCCTTTCTGCGGGAATCCGGTTGGGATATCTCTGCGGTCCGGAACCTGTGGTACAGAAGATGGTGGTCGCAAAGCAGAGCGAGGACGTACATACCAATATATTCTTTCAGATGCTTACTTACCGCTATATGACAGAGCGGGATCTGGATGCCCACATCGCCAAAATCCGCAAGCTTTACCGGGAAAAATGTGCGCTGATGCTGGATACACTGGACCAGCATATGCCGGCATCCGTCACCTACAGCCGGCCCGAGGGCGGCTTGTTTATCTGGATGACGCTGCCGGACTCCATCGATATGCTGACCTACGTGCGTGCCGCATTGGAACAGAAAGTGGCGGTGGTTCCCGGGAACACCTTCCTTTGCGATCCGGAGGGGTCCATCAACGCGGTGCGTCTCAATTACTCCACTCCATCGGATGCAGAGATCGTGCAGGGATGTGAGATTCTGGCAAGCGTTGCCCGTCAGATGCTGGAGGGCAAGTAAAACTTCAAAAGGGGGCTGCCTTATGAACATATGGCATGATATCGACCCGGCTATGATCACACCGGACAGCTTTTCTGCTGTGATCGAAATTTCCAAGGGCTCCAAGAACAAATATGAGTTGGACAAACATACAGGACTTTTGCGCCTGGATCGGATTTTGCACACGGCCACCCATTACCCGGCAAATTACGGGTTTATCCCGTTGACCTATGCGGACGATTTCGACCCCCTCGATACGATGGTGCTGTGTTCTGAAGCGATCCGGCCGCTGACCCTTGTGCAGGTATACCCCATTGGCGTGATTCGCATGACAGACGGGGGATATCCAGATGAGAAGATCCTGGCTGTTCCCTTTGCGGACCCCATATACAACGGGTATAAATCGGTGTATGAGCTTCCCAAGCATGTGTTTGATGAGATCTGCCACTTTTTTACCGTTTATAAGCAGTTGGAGCAAAAGGAAACAGTCGTGGACGAGCTTTTGGACGCGGGAGATGCAAAGCAGATCATCACCCATGCCATGGAGAATTATCAAAGACTGCGGCGGCAAAACCCTTCCGATTGAAGCGAGAGAGATATGTTCATCGATAAAATAGAGATTTATGTGAAAGCCGGAAGCGGCGGAAACGGCGTTGTATCCTTCCGCAGAGAAAAATATGTGGCAAACGGCGGCCCCGACGGGGGCGACGGGGGCCGTGGCGGAAATATTGTTTTTCAGGTGGATGAGGGGGCCAATACCCTTCTTGCGTTTCGTTATAAACGAAAATTTGTTGCGGAAAATGGCGGCAGCGGAGAAGGCGGAAAGCGTCACGGAAAAAGCGGCGCCGATACGGTAATTCTGGTGCCCCGGGGGACGGTCATTCGGGACAAAGAAAGCGGGCGGATCCTCCACGACATGTGGGACGGCGTGCCTTATGTGGCCTGCCGTGGCGGACGGGGCGGCTGGGGCAACAAGCATTTTGCCACTGCCACCCGTCAGGTGCCCCGTTTTGCCAAGGACGGGCTGCCGGGGGAGGAAAAGACTCTACTTCTGGAACTGAAAATGATTGCCGACGTGGGGCTTGTAGGTCTGCCGTCGGCGGGAAAAAGTTCCCTTCTGGCTGCAGTATCCGCAGCCAGGCCGAAGATTGCCGCATATCATTTTACCACACTGGAACCCAGTCTTGGAATGGTGGACATGGGAGAAGACCGGGGCTTTGTCATGGCGGACATTCCGGGTCTGATCGAAGGTGCAGCGCAGGGTGCAGGCCTGGGGCATGATTTTCTCCGTCACATCGAGCGGTGCCGGCTGCTCGTTCAAGTGGTGGATGCTTCCGGGGTGGAGGGCAGGCTGCCAGCAGACGACTTTCGTACGATTTCCGAGGAATTGGAGGCATTTTCCAAGGAGCTTGCAGGACGTCCCCGGATCGTAGTGGCGAATAAATGCGACTTGCTTTTAGATGGGACGAACACACCGGAGATCACCGCTCTGCAAACCTGTGCAGAGGCGATGGGGTATCCACTGGTGTGTATCTCCACCGCTACGGGAGCTGGGATCCGCCAGCTGCTGCTGCTTATTGAGCAGACGCTGTCCACCCTGCCGCCTGTGCAGGGATTTGAGCCGGATGCGGTGCCGGAGGACAGGGAAGAAGCCGGCGGGGATCCGCAGGATACTGTCATCCGCCGGGAGGAGGACGGGACGTTTGTCTGCGAGGGCAAGTGGTTGGAACGTTTGTGCGGCCGGGTATACTTTGACGACCGGGAATCCCTGATGTACTTCCAGCGTTCTCTGAACAACGCGGGAATTATCGACCGTCTGCGGGAAGCGGGATGTGAAGAAGGAGATACGGTGCGCATATTTGATATCGAATTTGACTTCATGGATTAAAGGAGTGCTGCAAAGGATATGTTGCCGAAAGCCTTTCTGGCCCGGATGAAAGAACTGCTCGGTGGGGACTACCCCGCCTTTCTCCAGTCCATGGAGACAGGGCCGGTGCGTGCGCTGCGGGTCAATTTTCTAAAAACATCTTCCGTACCTGCCGATATAGAGACGAAGCCGCTGCCCTTTTCCGGCGGCGGCTACATTTTCTCCCGGGATTCTGTCGGACATCATCCGCTGCACCATGCAGGGGCCTTTTATGTGCAGGACCCCTCCGCCATCAGCACCGTTGCGGCTGCCAGTCCTGTGCTGCGTCGGGGAATGCGGGTCTTGGATCTGTGTGCGGCGCCCGGAGGGAAAAGCACCCAGCTTGCGGGTATGCTTCAGGGAACCGGTGTACTGGTGGCCAATGAGATATCCGGGGAGCGCTGTCGGATCCTGCGGCAAAACATGGAGCGCATGGGTGTAAAGAACGCCGTGATTACTTCCTTTGATGCGCAGCGGATTGCGGCATATTACCCCGATTTTTTCGATTTTGTCCTGGTAGACGCTCCCTGCAGCGGAGAGGGGATGTTCCGCAAATATCCCGAGGCGGTAAAAGAGTGGAGCGAGGAAAACGTGGCCATGTGTGCCCGCAGACAGAAGGAAATTTTGGAAAATGCCGCGAAAACTGTGGCCGGTGGGGGATATTTGCTGTATTCCACCTGTACTTTTTCCCTGGAGGAAAACGAGCAGGTAATTCACTGGTTTTTGACGGAGCATCCGGATTTTTCTCTGCTGCCTGTGGCGGCAGACGTTGCTGCCGTGACGGCGGAGGGGATCTCTGTCGGAGGGCGGGATCTGTCGGCGGCAAGGCGGTTTTATCCCCATTTGTCTTCTGGAGAAGGACAGTTTTTCTGCCTTATGCAGCGCAGCGGGGGAATGCGCGGAAAAGAACAGTTTCCAAGTGCGCTGCGGTCCCTGACTGGAGAGGAGAAAAAAGCGGCAGAGGCTTTTTTTGCAGACGCCTTTGGAGATATCCCACAGGAAATGGCGGCATTGCGGGACAATGTGGTTTTGCTTTCGGGGGAAGTAAGTTGTTGCCCAGGCGGCGCGCTTTCCTGTGGTGTGCCGGCGGGCAAGGTAATAAAAGGACGCTTGGTGCCGCATCATCATCTGTTCAGCGCGTATGGAAAAGACTTTCAGCGAAGTGTAGATCTGCCCCTGGAGGATCCCGCGTGTGCGGCGTACCTGCGGGGAGAGGGCTTCCTTCTGACGGGGGCACCGGACAGCGGCTGGTGTGCAGTAGAAATAGACACAGTCCCCTGCGGCGGTGGAAAGATTGTCAATGGATACTTGAAAAATCATTATCCCAAAGGTCTGCGGGAAAGGTAGAACAAAAGAAGAAGCCGCTTTTATAGAGCGGCTTCTTCTTTTATTTATTGGGTGGGACGGCAACCCCTGCGGCATCGAACCGGGATTTTACCGTTTCTGTGAGATAGGGCTGCACGTCGAAATAGTCGTCCCGATTGCACCAGATCCGAAGCCGGTATTTGGCGCAGAGGGGATTGCTGTCCAGCAGGACAGCCTCCGGTGCAGGGTCTTGCAGCACCATATTGCTGGATGCTGCCGCTTCCAGCAGCAGGGACTTTACAGCATCCGAATCTGCCTGATATGCTGCGCGAAATTCCAGATCCAGGCGGCGCAGCTTTTCGATGGAGTAATTTGCCACAGTACTGCTGGTGAGGACGCTGTTGGGGATGATGATCCGCACGCTGTCGGACGTGATCAAGGTCGTATGGAATATGCCGATGGCGTTCACTGTGCCGCTGCTCTGTCCGCAGTCGATATAATCTCCTACGGAAAAGGGGCGGAAAACCAGGATCATCAGCCCGCCGGCAATATTGGAAAGTCCGCCCTGTAGGGCCAGACCAATGGCTACACCGGCGCTGCCCAGTACGGTGATCATGGAGGCCATGGGCACGCCCAGATAAGCGGCAACGGTGATGATCAGCACAATTTTGAGAGCGATATTGATAAAGCTTGTGAGAAAACTTTTAACGGACGGATCAGAGTGCTTTGCATGTTTTGCGTCTTTGAATTTTTTCGTAATCCATTTAATAAGTTTGAAGCCCACAACAAGGATTGCCAGTGAAATGAGGATTTTTACTCCTGCATGTAAGGCGAAATCAGTAACCGTATTGAGGAGCTTTTCCAGCATAAGATTCTCCTTTCTTTTGTGCAGCATGATCTATTATCTATTGTATGAAATACGCAGCCGGGCAGGAACTTCCAGCTGCGATTTATTATAATTATACTATAGCATATATCTGGCAAAATGCAAGGGAAAGTTCCACAGGGAGGGATTTTTATAAAAGAGAAGAGGCGCTATTGCTTTTGGCAGAAAAAAGTGATAAGATATTAAAAATAAAAATATATTATTTGTAGTTTTTAGGATTTATATGGAGAAGAACAAGAAGCCCATCATTTTTCTGTCAGTGGTTGCAGGGGTGCTGGCGCTGTCCCTGATCGCACTGACATTGTTTTTGGTCCTGCGTCAGAAACCGCAGAATGATCCGGAGGATTCCAAAGACGCAGAAACGGAAGAAGCAAATACTACAGAAACCCAGGAAGACACAACCGACACGGAGCACACTCCCGCACTTACCACCGAAGCAGAAAGTACGGTAACATATCCACCTGAGACCACAGATGCGCCGCAGACTTCCGATGGAAGATTTCAAGAGGTAAACGAGCAAGTGACCGCAAAAAACGAGGTCAATCTGCGCAGCAGCATGGACCAGGGTACAGACGACAATATCGTATGCAGTCTTGTCAACGGAGCGATTGCCCTGCGGACGGGGATCGCAGAAAACGGTTGGTCCCGTGTGGTGTACGAGGGACAGACTCTGTACTGTGTCAGCAGTTACCTTACCACGGATCTCAGCTATGTGCCACCCGCTGCGGATACGGACGGGTTTAAGACACAGTTTACGCCGGTAAATGAAAAGGTGACTGCAAAGGAAGTGACCAATCTTCGGGATATCCCAAGCGTTTTGGAGCCCTCTCAGGTGGTGGTGCAGCTCAAGCACGGCGAGGTTGCGGTGCGTACGGGCATTGCAAACGAGGGCTGGTCGAGGGTGGAGTACAACGGGCAGGTTTTGTACTGCATCAGCAGCTATCTGGAACTTGTTGAAGAATAGGGGTGTAAAAAGAACAATCCCCCAGTTTTTGCTGCGCAAAAACAGCCCCCTTTACACAAGGGGGCCTTTTTAACGTAAATCTCCCCACAAGGGAGCCTACACCAAACCCAAGCCCAAGCCCAAGCCTCCCCGCACACAGGGGAGGCTTTTTATATTGCTCACCTTATTTTTCCAAGTCTTTTTCTCGGATTTCCACCCGGCGGATTTTTCCGCTGATGGTTTTGGGAAGTTCCTCCACAAATTCCACCACCCGGGGATATTTGTACGGTGCGGTGTGTTCTTTTACGTAGGTTTGGATTTCCTTTTTCAGTGTGTCACTGCCTTCCTTTCCCTTTATCAAAACGATGGTGGCCTTGACGATCTGCCCGCGTACCGGATCCGGCACGGGTGTGATGGCGCATTCCAGCACGTAGGGGAGCTCCATGATCACGCTTTCAATCTCAAAGGGACCGATCCGATATCCGGAGGATTTGATTACATCGTCTGTACGGCCCACGTACCAGATATAGCCTTCTTCATCCATCCATGCGGTGTCGCCTGTGTGGTAATATCCGTCGTACCAGACTTCTTTTGTGTGTGCTTCGTCCCGGTAGTAGCCCAAGAACAATCCGGGAGGCGTGCTTTCCTTCGTGTTGATACAGATCTCTCCCGTCTCTCCTGTAGGGCAGGGCGTGCCGTCGGGGCGAAGGATCTCAAGCCGGTACATGGGGGAGGGTTTGCCCATTGAGCCGGGTCTGGGTGTGCTGCCCACCAGGTTGCCGATGGAAAGCGTTGTTTCCGTCTGTCCGAATCCTTCCATAATAGTCAGGCCTGTCGCTGCCTTGAACTGATAGAACACCTCTGGATTCAGTGCTTCTCCTGCTGTGGTTACATAGGACAGGGAGGAAAGGTCGTATTTCTTCAGATCTTCTTTGATAAAGAAGCGGAACATAGTGGGCGGTGCGCAGAAGGTGGTGATGTGGTACTGCTTGAACAGGGGAAGGATGTCATGGGCATCGAATTTGTCAAAGTCGTAGGTAAAGACAGCCCCTTCGCACAGCCACTGGCCGTACAGCTTGCCCCAGAGCGCTTTGCCCCAGCCTGTATCGGAAATGGTGAGATGCAGTCCCTCGGGGTCTATGTTATGCCAGTAACGGGCGGTGATATAGTGACCGATGGCGTACAAAAAGCTGTGTGCAGCGATTTTGGGATATCCGGTGGTACCGGAGGTGAAGAACATGATCATGGGCTTGTTGCCGCAGGCGTCTGTTACCCTTTCAAAGCTGTCCGGGGCATTTTCGATTCCCTCATCAAAGTTCAGCCAGCCTTCTGCTTTTCCGTTTGCCATGATCAGTTTTACCGGTTCCCTGCTTTTTTCGGCGGCTGTCTGCGCGTGTACATGAGTGTCTCCGTCACCGGTACACACGATTGCACTGACGCCGGCGGCATCATATCGATAGATAAAATCGTGTTCTACCAACATGTGCGTGGCAGGGATTGCTACGGCGCCCAGCTTGTGCAGCCCCAGAATTGCCGCCCAAAACTGCCAGTGGCGCTTGAGGACCAGCATCACCCGGTCCCCCTGGCAAATTCCTACAGAGCGGAAATAATTTGCAGCCTTGTTGGACAGGCGGCGCATATCCGAGAAGGTAAAACGGCGCTCGTTTTTGTTGTGATCCAGATGGATCATCGCTACTTTATTCGGACATTTTTTTGCCAGCGCATCTACAGTGTCATAGGCAAAGTTGTAGTTTTCCAAATTGGAAAACTGAATATCCCGAAGCAGGCCGTTTTCATCCTCCGTGCAGTGTACGAACGGAGCCACTACCGGATCTGCAGGCAGGGCGTGGAGCGGAGCGGTTTCAAATTTTGCCGCTGCACTCTCTTCCGTCATACTGTAGGCTCCGTCTCCTCTGTTCATCACCAATGCCAGAAATTCGCAGTCTCCGTCTACAGCGATCATTCCGTGGGGAAGACCGGAATTGTAGTAAATGGAGTCGCCCTCGTGCAGAATCTCTGTTTTTCCGTCTACCTCCACTTTCAGGGAACCCTTTAGAATCAAATCAAATTCTTGCCCGTTGTGGCGGCTGGTGCGGATTTTTTCTCCTTGTTCTTCCTTATTGTATTTTGCGGTGACGTAAAAGGGTTCGGCGATCTTTTCCTTAAACATGGGTGCCAGATTGTTGTAACGAAAGCCCTTTCGCCGGACAATAGGCAGCCCGTCGCCGGCCCGGTTTACGTAGTATTCAGACAGGGTAGGGCTGGTCCCTTTCAGGATATCGGTGGGATCTGCGCCCAGACGCTGCGCGCATTTATAAATAAAGGTAAAAGTGAAATCCGACTCTCCCGCCTCCAGCGCCCGATATGCTTCCAGCGTGGTGTCTGTGCAGGCGGCCATTTCCTCTTCCGATACCTCGCAGCTTTCCCGAAGCGCCCGGATCCGCCCTGCAACATCTCGAATCGCAGTATTTACGTTGTTTTCCATAACTTGCTCCTTTCAAAATAAAGAAAATAATTGTGATGGAAGGGCGGCGGATAAAAAAATAAGCCCGTCTCTTTTTGAGACGAGCTTTACACCCGCGGTACCACTCAAATTGCACAAATGTGCCACTTTACGGACTCCATCAAGCCCTTTGCCGTTACGCCGCAATCGCGAGAGACGTCTACTTGCAACACATATATTCATGTATACGTTCGGGTCTCCGGCTCAGAAGGGATTGCTTCAAATGCTCATACCTGCTTGCACCGTCCGCAGGCTCTCTGCAATGAGGAAATTTGTCGCCGTCTTCGTCACAGCCTTTTATTTGATTGTTCTCAGTATACGCCGACTTTTTGCGTTTGTCAAGAGCATTTGTGAAAAAAATCTGTTTTTCCGTTTTTTCTGCAATTGACTTGTTGCAGGCGGGAGAGTATAATAAAAAAGATATTTGGGATACAGAGGAGGACTGCTTTATGGCGTATCGGTACAAGACGGAGCTGCACTGCCACAGCAAATATGTAAGTTCCTGCTCCGATGTGGGGGCAAAGGAAATTGTAGAGCAGTATTTGGAATTCGGCTACAGCACAGTGGTGATTACGGACCACCTTCACGAGGGGACCTTCCAGCACTGGATTCCCGAGGCGGGGCTGGATGAGCGCATGGAGTTTTTTCTAAATGGATACAGAAAGGTGAAGGAATACGCAAAAGGCCGTCTCAACGTATTGCTTGGCTGCGAGATTCGTTTTCCAAACACAGGCGGGACCGATTTTCTTGTATACGGCGCCGATGAGGACTTCTTCAAAAACAATCCGGACATGTACCGCCATGAGCGGTATTGGATGGGAAGTCTTGTACACAACAACGGCTGCATGTTTTTTCAGGCACATCCCTTTCGCTTTGGCATGATGCTGGCGGAAGACTATGTGGTGGACGGAATTGAAGTGTTCAACGGACATCCCACGCAAAAGTCCCACAATCGCATGGCGGAGGAATGGATGAAGGAGTATCCAAGCTTTATCGGCATATCCGGAAGCGACCACCATGGTTTGGAGCAGTATCCGGACGCCGGCATTTTGACAGAGGCGCCTATCACTTCCAACGCACAACTTTTGGAGGTCTTGCGCTCCGGTGCTTTTGTATGTATTCGGGATACGGATACCATGGAAAGCTGTCGGCAAAAGATATTGGGAACATAAGCGGAGCTGTTATGAACAAACAGGAAATTTACAGTTATTTGAAGGACAGGCACATTTGGTATGAAGTCACGGAACATACGGCTGTGTACAATATGGAGGAGCTCTCCAAAATCGCGCTTCCCTATCCAGAGCAGGAGGCGAAAAATCTTTTTGTGCGGGACGACAAAAAAGAAAACTATTATCTGATCACTGTAAAGGGGAGCAAAAGGGTGGATTTGAAGGCTTTCAAAAAGGGAAACGGCACCCGTCCTCTGTGCTTTGCTTCAGAGGAGGAGCTGATGCGGATTCTGCAGCTGACGCCGGGATCTGTGACGCCCTTTGGGATTTTCCACGATCGGGAACGCAGCGTCCATTTTTATATTGACAGAGAATTTTTGGACGCCCCCCATTTTTTAGGGGTGCATCCCAATGAGAATACGGCCACCGTTTGGATCAAAACCCAGGATCTGGCGGATCTTATCCGGGAACACGGGAATTCGGTGGATGTCGCCGACATATGAGAGGGGCGTAAGTGGACGATTGGCCGAGGTGGGGCAGTATGGAGAAAAAGTAAGAAGAAAGTGACGGATGCAAACATAAAGCAAAGTGTGCGCTTTGTCTGTGACGAATTGCTGTTGGGAAGCATTTGAAAAAGATACGCGCTGGGAGTCCATGAAGGATAGGAGAGATCTTGCTGAGCGTTTTTGTAAAGGAACCTATTCCATTCCAGAATAGACTGCCATTCGTACAGATATTTTTCAGAGATTCTTTTTTATAAGCGATAGAATTGTGTTGGATGTACTGAACGGTGTAACTGACTGTGCTGCAGAAATGTGGCAAACACAATCAAGCAGAGTGTATTTGCATAAAGGAGATGTTTCCGGCGGGAACATCTTTTTTTATATATACAAATTCGGAGTTCTTGAAACGCCTCTGGTGTTTTGGGATTCTCATATGCTTTTCTATAGAGAGGGCGGAATTTTTATCCGGTAAAGAGGACAGGTGCTGACCGGTTGAGGTGATAAGATGGGACAGCAAAGGAAGGGGCAAGGATAAAATGATAGAGGCATTCATAGCGGCAGGGGCGGCGGTGATCGTGGGCGGGCTGTCACTGATCGGTGTGATCATAACGAACAGCCGGTCGAACAGCAAGATGCAAAATGAGATGAAGACCGTACAGGCAGTTATGGAGGAGCGGATAGAAGAATTGACGCGGGAGGTGCGGATCCACAACGACTTTGCGCGGCGGATACCGGTGATAGAGGAACAGATGAAGGTGGTGAATCACCGGGTGTCGGACTTGGAGGAGTATCACAAAGGAAAATAAACATACATAAGGAGAGAAGAAATGGAAATAGGGAACATGGCAAACGTGGCGGCGATCACAGTGATCTGCTATCTTGCGGCGCTGGGGGTGAAGGCGACGAAGCTGGACAACAAGTTTATTCCGATCATCTGCGGGGTACTGGGAGGAATCCTGGGGGTTGTGGGAATGTTTGTTATCCCGGAGTATCCGGCAGGAGATATACTCAATGCAGCAGCTGTAGGAATCGTCTCCGGATTTGCGGCAACTGGTATTCATCAGGTATACAAGCAGATGACGAAGAAGACAGAAAGCGAGGGAGAGCAGAATGGAGAATAAGCTTGCGGTAGTAGAAACAGAAGAGGAAATGACGGAAGAGATGGAAAAGGAACTAACGAATGGGAAAGGAGAGGAAGAATGAGCAACAGCAGTCTTGTGAATTACACGAAGATCTCACCCAACAGCAACAATCCCCGGAGCA
>CAJFOI010000014.1 GCA_904396155.1 Candidatus Avispirillum faecium
ACAACCCCTCCGTCTTGCCTTACGGCAAGCCACCTCCCCTTACACAGGGGAGGCATAAAGTTAAATGAGGCCCCCTTGCACAGGGGAGGCATAAAGTTTATTGAGGCCCCCCTTGTGGGGAGGCTTATTCGTATTTACGCCTCTTGATGAGCAGAATCTCCTGCCGAGAAAAATTTATCCTCCCAATTTCTCAAATCCTATTGACAAAATCTATGGCGTGCAGTATAATGCATTTGTAAGTGGAACGCATCGTTCCACATAGGGGTGAAACACTATGCGGCAAAAGAATGAAGCCTTGATGCACAATATCAAGGCCTTTGCAGAGACCTTTTTTCTGGAGAACAGGACTTGGCCGAGTCTAAGCCAGATATCTGCACATTTGAAAATCGGGAAGACTACTGCATACCGGTATTTACATGCAATGCAAGAAAACGGGATGCTTTCTTATGACGGCGTCGGAGGACTGCACACAGAGCTGGCAAGCAAATTATGCACGGATTCTTGTATAGTAGCGGTCCTTGGGGACGTTTCCTGCGGGCTTCCCAGATTTGCACAGGAGAATATCGAGTCGTATATAGAACTGCCCAGGCAGATTTTAGGGGAGGGATCCTTTTATCTTCTTCGGGCAAAGGGCGATTCTATGATCGGCGCCGATATCGACGACGGCGACCTGGTGGTAATCAGGCAGCAAAACACAGCCAGAGACGGAGACATTGTTGTAGCTCTGATGGAAGATGAAGCGACGCTAAAGACGCTCTTCTGGGACAAAAAGCATAAATGCATCCGTCTTCACCCGGAAAATCCCAAATACCGGGATATGCTTGTGCGGAATGTTTTGATTCAGGGTGTCGCTGTAAAAGTTTTGAAGAATGTAAGGCATACACATTGACTTACAGAGATTACAGCGGTGAAAGAGAGTGAAGTGTTGAAGTACAAAGCGTCCTGTCCCGTATGCGGCCGGGTGTTGGTGCAAGCAGCTCCCCATTCTGACTTAAATATGACCTGCCCCAAGTGCAAGACATATTTGTGCGTCACAGTGGAAAACGAGGGCATTCATATTATTGCTTGCGAATCCAAGAGACCGCAAGGGGAAATACAATAGAATACTGCTGCGCAGTATGCGCAGTACATTTATCGAGGCCAGACGGCCCGAGAGTGCTGGACTTGTTAAGAAATCAAGAGGAGCCTGATAAATGGACGGTATTACGACTTGGTGATACCTGTCTGTTTATCAGGCTTTTTTCATTTGTTTTCTAAACCGGACAAAGGCTGTCCAGTTTAATCGTTAAACTGAAGCAAAGAAGAGAAAGGAGGTGTGAGGATGGGAACGGCCGAACGGCGCCGCATGATCATGCGCGTTTTGTGCAGAAGAGGACACGAGACGATCGCCAATCTGGCGTGCGAGTTCGGCGTGTCTCAGCGCACGATCCGGCGGGATATCGAAACACTGAGTCTCAGTGAGCCGGTATACACCCAGCAGGGTCGGTATGGCGGAGGCGTATATGTAGTAAGCGGACACCGGATCGACCAGCAGTATATGAGCCTACTGCAAACACAAACGGTGGAAAAAGTCATCCGCTTTGCCATCCATGGGCAGCAGTGCAGTCTGCAGGACGAAGAACTCGGTGCGCTGCGAGCGCTTTTGGAGACCTTTTCCCTTCCTCACACGAAAAAAGAAAGGAATTGCGATATATGAACCAATGGGAAAGAAAGCTGTTTTGGTGTCTTTGCCGGTTTCTCGATCCCTGCCGGGAGGAGATCGCACAGCTGTTGCAAAAAGGCGCGGGAACACCGGCGGTGCTGGGACACTTGCTTTACAACCGCATGGGAGGGGTGGCGTATCACGTACTTGTACAGACAGGGACGGCAGACTGTGCTGACAGGGAATTTCGCAACACCCTGCGGGATACGTGGCTTCAGGGACTGGAAAAAAACCGCAGCTTTGTCCGGTGCAGGGACCTTGTTGGGGAAATACTGGAAGACGCTGGCGTGGAGTATGCGCTTTTGAAAGGCGCATATTTATGCGATGTATATCCGGCGGGATGCCGGACAGCCAATGATGTAGATGTACTCACAGAGGGGAGGTGGGTCACACCGATTGGGCAGGCTCTTACAAAGGCGGGGTTTCGGCAGGGATATATCCGGGGCGGAAAGTTTATGCCGGCCACCCGTGAAAAAGTCATTCGAGCAAAAATGCTCCGGGGAGAGACGGTGCCCTACATTTTGAAGGTGGATCTTCCATATATGCAGTATCTGGAGGTGGATCTGAATTTTTCCCTGGATTATAAAAATACGGCGGATCCGGCGCTGCATGCGTTTGTGTCCGGCACGAGGTCTTACGGAACATGTCGAATTCTGGACAGTCTGCATTTTATGCTTCATCTGTGCGCGCATCTTTATAAGGAAGCGACTACATACCCATGGGTGCAGATGGGGCGGGATATGAGCCTATACAAATTCTGCGATTTATATCTTTTGCTGTATGCATATACCTTGCAGGATTATGCGTTGCTGGCAGAGAAAGCGAAAGAATATGACCTGCTTTTTCCATGTTATTATGCGCTGGAAGCGACGCGGACGCTGCTGCAGATCGAGGACCCTATGCTGCTGGGATGTTTAGCGCGGATTTGTCCGTCCGATCTCCGAATCATGGATCGGGTTGTCGATCCTTCCGGAGGGCGGGATTTTCTTTACAGCGTATCCGATTTGCGCCGGCGTTTTTTTACAAAGGACAGGCGAACGCTTTTGAAGGAGGTAGAACCCTGTGAAAAGAGATAAACTGCATCTGCAGCCGCACAAGACAGGAGGGCTGCTGATTACATTCTGTGGTCTGGACGGCTGTGGAAAGACCACGATGATTCGACGGCTGGCGGAATATTTGGAAGGCTGGAACAAGCCTGTGCTGTGTACCCGCCAGCCCACTGCTTTGATGCGGGAGACGAAGATTTTTCGTACTTATATGGATGAGAGCAATCATACTGCTTATGATTATCGGTGCCTTTCTCTGATGGCAGCTGGGGACCGGCTGCAGCACATAAACAAGGTAATTCTGCCGGCACTGGCAGAGGGAAAGTGCGTGCTCAGCGACCGGTATCTGTATTCCTGGATCGCCAATCTGCGGGCCAGGGGCTATACAAGGGATCGATGGACCGATGAAATTGCTTCCTACATGCTGGAGCCGGATTTTGCCTTTTTTATTGATGTGCCGGTGCAGGTGGCAGTGGAACGGGTTCGCAGTCGTGCGGCGGAGCGGGACCGGTACATCGATATGGAGCTTCAGTACAGGTTGCGGCGCCAGTATCGGCGCATCGCGGCGCAAAACAAAGGAATTTTGCTTTCCTCTCTGAAAAGTGAGGACGTGTTGTTTTCTGAGATTCTGCATCATATAGAAAGGCACAGGTGGCTGCGGCATGGACCGAAAAGAGCGGGTATTTGAACTGCTGGAGGAACTGACTTCCGTAGAGGAGATCAGTGCGTTTGATGAACTGGCGGGAGATTTGGGAATAGACAGCCTGGGCATGATCACTTTACTGGTGTCCATAGAAGACACATTTCAGATTGAGTTGGAGGAATCGGATATGGATCCCATGGCGCTGCAGACGGTAGATGATATCGTACAGCTCTTGGGAAAGTATTTGGGAGAAGAGAAATGAAGGGACAAGTATTGCTGCCTGCGCAGACGCCTTTGTTTTCCACCTACCACTATCAGGTGATTGCCGGTGTGGCCGCGCAGGCAAACCCCACATATTTGAACTGGTATTACAACCACTGCATCCAGCTTCAGTGCGGCAAAGTCTTCCTGCGGGGATGTCCCACGCCGCATTTGAATGTTATCGGGACAGATACAGGTGCCATGGATTTTCTGGAGAAGATCCCTTACAATTTGCTCTTTGTCCGGGAAGATGTACACAGGCTCATCAAACGGATGTTGGACAAGGACTTTTATGCGGCTTTTTGCGGGATCGATGATTACTATATTCCGGGAAAAAGCTGGTATGGAAGACGGCACTTTGATCACGACGGATTGATATGCGGGTATGACGATGAAAAAGGGACGTATGCTCTGATGGCGTATGATGAGAAATGGATGCTGCATTTGTTCCACATTCCGCAAAAGGCTTTTGAAGCGGGGATGGAATCCATGATCCAGGATTATTACATTATGGGGGAAGTGACTGCGGTCAAGGCAAGGGATACAGTTCTTTCTCTGGAAATCCCTCAAATCAAGGAACAGCTGACCGAGTATCTTTCTTCTGATCTGCAGACGGACCCGATTGAAAAAAGCCAGGCGCCAGAAGGAACTGTTGTACACACATATCTTGGTATGTATCTGGATCTTCTTTACACCGGAGAAATTCCCTATGAAAAAGCAGATTACAGGATTTTTCGACTTCTCTGGGAGCACAAGAACTGTATGTATCAGCGCATTGCCGCCGTAGAGGGCACACTTGTGCTGGGCACCGAGCTGCACAGTGCATACAGTCAGGTGTTGGATGATGCGGGACGCATACGGACGATATATGCAAAATACTGTATGCGGCGCAAGGATGACTTGTTGCTGTATGTCAAGAGCGGACTGAAGGATATACAAAGGCGGGAGAGGGAGATCCTTTCCCGGCTGATAGAAAAGATCGAACGGGAGGGTTTTTGATGCTGTGGGAATATATCAAAGAGAAGATGGACCGATATCCAAACAGCGCGCTTTCCGAAGGGGAAGTGATTTATGCCTACAGGGAAGTCTCCGCTTTTGCAGAGCGTCTTGCAGCGCAATTGACCGGCAGCTGCTATGGAGTGCTGTGCCGCTCGGAGCTGTCCGGTGCGCTGGCGGTTCTTAGCTGTATTGCAGCGGGCGTCCCATTTGTTCCCCTTTGCCATCGGTATGGCCGAAGACACTGCGAAAACATCTTTCAGACGATACGTCCGGAATATATTCTCACGGACGAGGGGGGAAAGCTGCGCGCAGCAGAGCTGGAGGACAGTACATACTGTGCGCCAAAGGGGGAGCGTCCGGCAGCGATTCTGTGTACCTCGGGAACTACGGGAGCGCCCAAAGGAGTGATGCTCAGCGAGAAGAATCTGTGCACCAATGTTTCTGATATTTGCCGTTATTTTGCCATCGGCCCCGGGGACAGGATTCTCATTTCCCGGTCTCTGTATCACTGCGCGGTACTGACGGGAGAGTTTTTGACCGCGCTTTGTCAGGGCGCTCACATCCATTTTTTCTCTGAGGGGTTTCATCCCGGAAAGCTTTTGCAAAGAATAGAGGAAGAGGAGATCACCACACTGTGCGGCACACCTACTATGCTTGGAGCGCTGGCCCGGTTTGGACGGCAGACCGTCGCCGCAAGGGAACTGCGCACGCTTGCAGTGAGTGGAGAATGTATGGATGCGATCCGCGCAGGGACAATCCGGCGTGCCTTCCCGGCGGCGCGGATCTATCATGTGTACGGACTGACGGAAGCTTCGCCTCGGGTGACGTTTCTTCCTCCGGAACAGTTTGCCCGGCAGGGATCTTATGTTGGATATCCGCTGCACTCCTTGCAGCTGCGGGTGGTAGATAAGAAGGGCAGGGCAGTTTTTCCCGGTGAGACAGGAGAATTGTGCGTCCGGGGAGACAGCGTCATGATGGGATATTACAACGATCCTGCAGCGACAGATGCCGTCCTTCGGGGCGGATGGCTCCATACGGGAGATCTGGCCGCTATGGATCGAAACGGGCTGGTAAAGATCCGGGGACGCAAGGACGACCTGATCATCCGCGGAGGCATGAACATTTATCCGGCGGAAATCGAAAGGTGTCTGGCTGCAGATCCCCGAGTGCGGGAGGTCATGGCATACGGTATTCCCGATCCCGTGTCCGGAGAGCGGATCGGGTTGCGGATTGCAGGGGATTTTTCAGGTCGGGACGAGGTGCTGCGCATGTGCCGGCAATGGCTTCTCCCTTATCAGATCCCTGCGGTAGTAGAGTTGATGGAGGCACTCCCCAAAAACGGAGTGGGCAAGCTTTTACGGACAGGGAAATACAGGGAGGATACGGAAAATGCATAGTGCTGTTTTGCAGACGATATGCGCGCTGCGCGGATGTACGGAGCTTGTCATCAATCGGGCAAATGCAAACCGCCACAGGGTTGTACTCTGGGAGGAGGACCAGACGCAGACGGCGTATTATTTTTCCCCGCCTGTTTACCGGGCAGGGGACCGAGAACTTGTAGACGGTCGCTTTGGAAGTGATGGTATTTTGGTGGGGACAGGCGGTACTGCTTTTGTTGAGAAAAGCACACTTTGCCTTATGGGGGCGAACGATACAATTTTTTGTGATTTTGATGCGGGACCATTGAAAATGGAGGATGCGCGCTATGTGGGACAGGGAATTGAAATCTGCCCTGCGCTGAACGGGGTTGCAGTGAAGCTGTGTTGCGGCGACGGCGGAACTACGGTGCGCATCCGTACAGAAAAACCATATTATCATGTGCGGGCAAGTTCCAAATGTTTTGCCCTTATGGAGGAGCCCTTTCGCCCTTCTATGGTGCTTTCGGGGATTGGGGCGTTTCTTGCGGACGGAAAATTATGCGGTGGGTTAAAAATGGCATTTCAGAAAATACACGACCGGGAATATACCGTATGGCTGTGCAGCACGTCCGGTACCCCGAGGGTATTGTGGATGGAGATTGGCCTGTATGAGCCCAAGCTGTTTTTGGACACCACGGTGGAAAGCCGGCATCCGGAGGAAAACAACGCCTACGGGACGGCTGCATTTCTCGGCTCAACCCGTTCCTATGGCACCCAGTGGCTGTATACGCGTCCGGATTATTCCATTCTTGCGGATGTGTCGGGGCGCCAAATACAGGAGATCTCTTTGCACATCCCTATATTTGCGGGGCAGAACGCCGTACTGTGCGGGACCGCACTTTCGCGCCGATTTTGCAGTTTTGGTTCCACCTGGGAAAACAAAGTAGAGACGGGCTGTGTTTTTGGGGAAAGTCTGGTGCGGGGAGGCTATCATACATTGGACCTTACCGGATTTCTCACAGATCCCCACACACATTTGTTGCGGCAGACAGAAGGTTGGGTGCTGCGGACGAAGGGAAGCGGATATACGGTGGTGTCTACGGGGGACAGCGCCTTTGCGCCTCAGATCCTTGCAGTGCGATTTCGCTGAGGGAGGCAGCGTTTTATGAAAAAGAGAAAAGAGCAGCGGACCACGACGCGTTCCGCTGGAAGGAATCTGCCTCCCTCGGCAGTGCTCACGGAGGATTGCTGCGGATTTTCCCCGAAGAAGAACAGAGGAAAGAGACGGCGCCGGTCATGATTTGGAAGCAGTGCATATTTTACGATCATCCATGCTATCGCAGTGCCACAAAGATGCTGGACGGGATTCCTGCAGGAATTGTACTTCACAGTACCCGTCTCAAAAATCCATACTTGCGGTATCATATACAGCCCTCTTTGGAGGATGTACGGAGGGAAGAAATTCTCTTGGATATTGGAGAATCTTTCCGGAAAGGATGTTGTAGTTATTTTTCGGGGAAAAACAGACCTCCCGACTGCACGCATGCGTATATCGGGAAAAATGCTGCTGGCACTGTACAGGTCTACCAGACACTGCCTTTGGACGATTGTTGCCGGGGGGTGGGCGAAGGGACTTGTGCCAGCTACGACTGCAATCCACAAGCACACATACAGATTTCCATTTGTACGGGTAGCCGACAGGACAAATCCTATTTTTGGCAGGCCTGGCAGCGGGCTGCGGCATTTTGCGCTTTTCTATGTGCGCAGTACGGGCTGCCCCAGACAAAGATCTGTTCCCACAGGGAAGCGTATTGGAGAGGATTTGGAGACTTTGGAAAGGATCCGGAGGATTGGTTTGCGGCTTTTGGGGTTACGATGGAGGATTTTCGCAGCGAGGTAAAAACACTGCTTGCAGAGGAGCGAAAACAGTGCGGCACAAAGTTGCAGGTGGGCGACTTTGTATATTTTTCCGGGTGCCGGCAATATAAAACGCCCTATTCCTCCGCTTGCCCGATCCCGTGCAAGAGTGGTATGGGGGAAGTTATGAAGATTATATGCCATCCTATTTATACCCAAATTCATACAGTGTACGTACGGACTAAGCCGGGAGGAGGGCTCTTTGTGAACGGATGGGTGGATTTAGAGGATTTGTACCTTTTGGGCAGATCCCCTTGACAAGGGGAGGTACATTGTGTATGATACAGATGGAAAACAGACAAAGGGAGCAGCTATGGAACGGGAGAAGAGGATTTGGGGATCCTATGCGGTTTTATACCAGGATGCGTACTGTAAGATCAAGTACCTGTACATTGAACCGGGTGCGCAGATCAGTTATCAGTATCACTTGCATCGAACAGAGGACTGGGCGATCGATTCGGGATGTGCCAGATTTGTGCTGGACGGCAGGGCGCAGCCGCTGAAGCCGGGAGACAGGGTCCGGATCCTGCCCGGACAGCTGCATACTGTAAAAAATACGGGTGACGGACTTTTGATCATTCATGAGATCCAAACAGGAGAACAGTTGGAGGAAACGGACATTGTCCGCTGCCCGCTGCCGGAAAATCTATAGAAAAAGCAGTGCATTTGCACTGCTTTTTCTATCGCAGAGATTTGCATATTCAATAGAAAACAAGTGTGATTTTCATAAAATTTTGTAAAAATTGTTGACAGAAAACAGCTGTTTTGTTACAATTGTGTTAACAAAAGTTTTATAGCGACAAAAATGGAAACAACAGGGGGAGACAAAAATGAAGCAGATATGGAAAGGGGCCGTAGGTCTTTTCATAGTGGCAGCCATCGTTATCCAGGCAGTGCCCCTGACTGGGGCGGCGGAGGTTTTTGCAAAGGATTCTTTTGCCGAAAGGCAGGTTGCTTTAGAAGAATACAGAACAGATATTTTTGATGACAGTATTTTTGAAGAGAAGGCAGAATCGGAAAATATTCCGTATCCGGTTGCGGAGATTGCTGCGGCGCGTGAAGAGCAGACCAAGGTATTCCGCATGAGTGACGGATCCTATACGGCGGCGGTATATCCGCAGCCTGTTCATTTTGAGCGGGATGGAGAAATGCAGGAGATCGACAATTCTCTGCACCTCGTCACCGAAAACGGACAAAGTTTTTATCAAAATCAGAACGCACCGGTGCAGTTTACTCTGCCGGTGCGCATGTCTGCCCTTGCTCCCATCAAAGTGGAGACGGAGGACGGATCGCAGCTTTCCTTTGTGCTGCGGATTGGGCAGGGAAAGCCTGCTGTTGTTGCGGCAAAGCCGGACTACAACGCCCGTGCGGACATCCTGCGGGAATATGTGGAGGCAGAGGAGCTGCCAGAGGAACAATTTGTGGCGGCATACAACAAAAGACCCTCCAGCATAGAAAAACCGAAAGACTTGACGGTAGAAAAAGCAAAAGCAAAATTGCTGCAGCTGGAGCTCCAGGTAGAGAACAATACATCTGCAGTGACCTACAGGGATCTCGGTGACGAAATAGATCTGCGTTACAGTCTCCAAGGCACACAGCTCAAGGAGGAGATCATCCTGAAGAAGGCTCCGTCAGACAACCGGTTTACGTTTACCATCCAGTCTGCCGATTTGCAGGCAAGTCTTTTGCAGGATGGAAGCGTCAGCTTTACGGATGATACGGGCAAAGAACAAATACGCATGGCGGCGCCATTTATGTACGATGCGGCGGGGAATTTTTCCGACAGTATTGAAGTTTCTCTGAATGCGGCAGAGGGAGGACTGTATTTCTATGAATTGACGGTGGATCGATCCTGGCTTTCTGACGCATCGCGGGTGTATCCGGTGATTATTGATCCGCCGCTGCAGACAGGGGATGTGACTACTGTCAAAGATACCACGGCGGTGTTCGGCAGCAATGTGGGAAATCTTTCCACCAGCGGGGAAAAAGTGTACTTAAAAGCTGGACTTCGGTACGACAGTACGGCGGGGACCAAATCGGAAGTACAGTCTATGATTTATTCCCCTCTGCCGGATGTGCTGACGGAGCACAGCGGCGTGCGTCTATTGCAGGCACGCATGTATTTGCACGGGTATAATATGGGATTTTCTTCTTGTCCCAATACCTTGCAGCTGAATGCGTATCGAATTACACAAGATTGGAATACAACGGATATTCATGAAAACAGTGTCGTTACTCTCGGTGCAAACGGCAATGCGGACTATTCCGATGTACTGGACTTTATCCGGGTAAATGATTCTACAGAAGATTATTTCGACTGGTATACGCTGGACATCACCAAGGCAGCACAACAATGGATGGATGGGCTGGAGCCCAACTACGGAGTAGCACTGCGGGCCACGGACCTTGGAAGTGCTGAGTGTTTTGCAAGATTTTACGACAGCACCAACACGCAGACTGCGGCCGCATGTCCTACATTTGTCTATCAATATCGTGACTCCAAAGGCGCAGAGGATTATTGGACCTTTACATCTCTTACGGCGGGCAGGAACGGGACGGCGGCTGTAAACAATTTCAACGGCAATCCGGTGGTGGTACAAGAGTTGTGTGCCAGCACGGGGGAGCGGATGCCTGTCAGCCTTTCTCTCATATACAGCATGAACAGTGCGGAAAGCAACAAGTCGGGTCTGGGCTGCTGGCGCACCAATTATCATATGTATATCGAAGCGTGCGATATCGAATTTCAGGGAACCAGCTATCCTTACTGCTTTGTGGACAGCGACGGAACACGCCACTATTTGTATGAGAAAGACGGGCAATATGTAGACGAAGACGGCCTTGGCCTGGAAATGACCGTGATCCATGAGGCGGATCATCATTATAAGATGATTACAAAGGATAAAACGGAGGTCTTATTCGACTGGTTTGGCCGCTTAAAACAAATCACAGACGGAAACGGCAACTATAATCGTGTGATGTATGTTTCTATGACAGATTCAAGCGATCATGCGATTTCGTCTATTGTTGAAGGGGGGAATACTGCCGGTACCCGTTCCACTACGTTTGCATATGACGGATCCAAAGTGAACATTACTCCACCTGGACAGAATAATCTGGCGCTGGTATATAACGGCACCAGTCGGGCATGGCTGCAGTCTATTTATTATCCGGACAGCACCAATACAACTTCTGGCGGAGCAGTGGCGTTTACCTATAATGCTTCTACCGGTGCACTTTTGTCTGTTACAGATGGATATGGGCATGGGACCTATCTCGGCTATACCGCAAACGATCGGCGGGTGTCTTCCATAAAATACGGAAATGGCGCAACCTTTAACTATATTTACACCTTTGCCTACGATTGGAATGCCACTACCGTGACGGATCAGGAAGGCCGCGCCGTTACGTATCAGTTTAACAATGCCGGACAGACTGTGGGCGTGGTGGATCACACCTCTTCCATGGGACAAAGCTATGCCTATGGCGCACCGGGCGGAGATCAGACGGGTGAAGAAAACAAACTGCTGCGTGTGTCCAAGACCATTGCGCCCAGCCAGAATTTTATAGACAGTGGCAGTTTTTTCGCGCCGGGTTCTGTAAGCCAGTATACCATATATCCGGATGAAAACGGATTTGGAAAAGCGCACGTGTACGGCCCGGGCAACAGCAGTCCCAACAGTATGTATATGTCCAAGACGGCTGCCTGCGAAGGGACGCGTTTTGTTTATGTGCCGGTGAGCAATCTTCCTGTGGGAACATATACCTTGTCCGGTTATGTGCGCACCGACGGAGCCCTTTCGGGAAACGGCGTGACGCTGGCGGCAAATATTTTCAACGGCGGTGGATACCGTGCCGAGACAAAATCCATTTCTGTGACGGATACCAGCGGAGAATGGGTGCGCCTGCAGACTACATTTGACATAGAGCCTGGAGACACGCGGGTACATGTGGGCATTTCCTTTGCCGATGATACCCATGGCAGCGCGTGGTTGGATGATTTCCAACTGGAATACGGAGAGGGTGCGGGCAGCTTTAATTATTTGCACAACGCACAATTCTTCAATAACAGAAGCGGCTGGTCCTTTGATACTGGAATTACAGATGGTGCAGGAGAATCTGCAGCTCCCTCCAATGTACACCGGCAGGTCAATCTGACCGGCAGTTCCACCGAGGCAAAGCAGTTGAGCCAGCGGGTTTGGAATACCGGAAACGAAGGGGACGTGTTTGTATTCGGTGCTTGGGCCAGAGGCAATTCCATTCCCCTGGATACTGCGCTGGAAACTGGTAATACGGGTATGGACACAAAAGCGGGCACGCCTACCTTTTCTCTGCATTTGACCTTTTATAAAGAAGACGGAAAAGTAGGGGATACGGTCACTGTCCCCTTTAATGCCGGCATTTCCGGCTGGCAGTATGTAATGGGTAAGGCGCTGGCTCCCGGGGAGTATGACAGTGTTCAGTACGCCTTTACCTACAACTACAATATGGGAAGCGTAGCTTTCGGCAGCCCGTTTTTATATAAAGAAAGTTACGGTCAAAGCTATACTTATAATACCGACGGGGATATTGTAACCAGCGAAAGTGCCGCTGAAACCAGTGCCCATTTTGGTTATGAGGACAATTATCTTACCCGGAGTCTCAGTCCTTCCGGCAGCGGATTTACGTACAATTATGACGGTACAACTCACAATATGCAGTATGCCCTGTCCTCTTCCGGACAGCGGGTGGATATGACGTATAACAGCACCGGCGGCGCCACAGAGATGGAAATCGCAGAGGTGGATGTGGCACCGCTGACCACGGGGGCAGCGTGCTATATCATCAACGGACAGACGGGGCGTGCGCTGACCAACGACGGCGGCGAAGCCCGGCTCCAGGACTGGGAAATTGGAGAAGAAAGCCAGCAGTGGTGGCTGTTCAACATATCGACTACGGTACACACAATCCGGCCGGTGACCAACGGAGACAATGCGCTCTATTCCGAGAACGCCTTGGATCTGCGCATAGGATATCTTGGATGGGTGGGCACTCCCATGAATTATCGATTCAGTCTGCTTCCGGAAGGAGACGGGATCTATCGCATTTCTACGGGTCAGACCGATTATGTACGGGTACTGTGCGAGGGAGAAGGAGAGGACCATCCGCTGTGGGGAGATAAAACCATTCAGTGGTCCCGGGAACATCATGCCCAGCAGGACACGTGGTACATTGTACTGGTGGCCGACGCTTCTCTGCGTATGAAAAGCAGCGTCACATATTCGGAGGACGGCAATCACGTAACGAGTGCGACGGACAGTTTGGGGAATACCACAGAATACGAATACAACAGCGCGGGACTGCTGTCCGGCGTGACAGATGCAAAGGGGAATGAGGAAAGCTACACCTATGACAAAGTCAACCGTACAAAGACGGTGGAATCCGGGGGATCCAAGGTAGAATATACCTATGAAAAGGACCAGATAAAACAGATCGGTGTAAACGATGGAGAGGCGAAGTATCACTTCGACTACGATTCTCTGGGGAGAAAAACAGCGGTGCAAATATCCCGCGGGAACAGTGGAAAGCACTGGCTGGCGACCTATGGGTACACGGGAAACACCATGACGGACCAAACGTACAGCAACGGACTGCGTGTGGACTTTACCTATGACGAGCTGGACCGTTTGATAGAGAAGCGGTATGGGGACTATACTGCTGGACCAATCCGTTACAGTTATGATCCAAATGGAAATCTGTATAAGGTGACAGACGGACTGTGGAGCAGCGGGATTCAAACGCTGTACGAGTACGACCTGGCAGGTCGAATCGTAGGGGTACGTTCCGCAGAGGCCACAGGGGCCCAGGACCACCGAGCCAGCATGGAACGCCGGTATACGGACGGAAAAGGAACAGTGGAAAGTCAAAGCATGCGAATCTACGGACCGGGGAACCAGACGGCGGAAGGAGTAAAATATACCTATCGGTACGGAGACTGGTCCGTGGGAGAGATGCCGGGCGTATTGTATGACGTGGAGAAGGACGGCGCACCGTTTCTGGAGTATGTCTATGACGGGCTGGGACGCGTCACGGAGCGGAAAGTAGGAGGGCTGACAGCAAACAAGGAAGTGTACACATACAGTCCTGGGCCGGAGGGGACGACCACAACCCAGGTGAAGACGTTCCGGGATATGCATATGGTGGTGACAAGCTTTCAGTATGATGCAAACGGGAACATCACCTCCGCAAACAGTGCCCGGGATAACTTCAGCTATGCATACGACGAACTGGGGCGGCTGGTGCGCGCAAACGAGGGAGAGCCGGATGTGGACTACACGGAGACCTATACATATGACGGCCGGGGGAATATCCTGAGCCGGACGAAGTACGCGTACTGTCTGGGATCTCTGGAAGGGCGGACGCCGATTGACACGATCACGTACAAGTATGAAGACGATTCCTGGTCGGATCTGATGACGGAGTATGACGGGCAGGAGATCATGTATGACACGATCGGGAACCCGCTGCACTACCGCGACGGGATGACGATGACGTGGAAACACGGGAGAAGTCTGGAAAGCATCACAAAGGACGGAGAGAGACTGGGATGGTACAACTACAATGGAGACGGGCTGCGTACGTACAAAAGTGCGGCGGGATACGGAAGCGTGGAATACCACATACTGGACGGGGAGTATGTGGGACAGAGCCAGACGATCGGCGGGAAGAGGTATGATACGCTGTACCTGTACGACGACGGAGGGTTATGCCCATGGGAAGCAGATATTCTGCTTCCCATGGCTCAGCCAGAATAGATTTGCGTATTATCACGAAAATATAACGTATTTACTTGAAATTTTAGAAAAATTAAAGGTGATTGCAATTGTCCCGATAGGAAGGTGAAACAGGAAAAAGCGCACCGATCATCGGTGCGCTTTTATCACATTTGTGCCATGGACTGTTTGACGGATTGTATATACGCGGCAATCGCGTCTGCAGCGCTGTCTTTGTGCGCTGCAGTTATAGCGGCGACAGCGTTGCCCAGGAGGATCCCATCGGCAACATCGGCGATCTCTGCCGCCTGTGCCGGGGAGACATCCTCCAATGCAGCGAGAATAGGAATGCTTGTAACCGGCCGCACCCCTTCCAAAATATTTGATAAATCCTTTTGTATGTTTTGCATGTCTCCTGCGTGGCACATCGAAGGGAGTATATACAAAAAGCCTTCGGCGTCCCGGGCGATTTTTTGCATACGTTCTTTTCCCGCGGGAGCAATTATGGAAATTACAGAGATACCGCAGCGTTTTGCTGCAGACTGTACGTCATCCTTTTGCTCGTAAGGAACGTCCAAAAGAATGATACCGTCCACGCCGGCTTCCTTGCAACGGGCAAAAAATGCATCGATCCCGTATTTGTAAAGGGGATTTATATAAGACTGCAGATACAGGGGGAGATCTGCTTGTCTGCGCACAAAAGCAGCCAGATGAATAACTGTATCCGGCGTTGTGCCCGCCGAGAGTGCCCGCAAATCCGCTTCTTGGAGCAGGAGCCCCTCTGCGATGGGATCTGAAAAGGGAATACCGAGGATAATACCGTCTATTCCGGCTTGCAGCGCCGCTGCGATATATTCCCGGCTTTGGGCTGGATCGGGATCTCCGCCCGTGATATGGCAAAACAAGGATTTTTCATTTTTTTGTGTTTTATTCATGAATGGATACTCCTCTGTACTTTGCAATGGCCGCAACGTCTTTGTCTCCTCGCCCAGACAGGCAAACCAGAATACAATCATCCCTTGAAAAGCTGGAAGCAATTTTACGCACGTGCGCTACGGCGTGGGCACTTTCAATGGCGCAGATAATTCCTTCCGTTCTGGCGAGATATTCAAAAGCATCGACTGCTTCATCATCTGTCACGGCAACATATTCCGCGCGTCCGCGGTCATGAAGATCGGCGTGCTCCGGGCCGATTCCGGGGTAGTCCAGTCCCGCTGAAATGGAATATACGGGGGCGATTTGTCCTTTTTCATCCTGGCAGAAGTAGGATTTCATTCCGTGGAAAATTCCTTTGGTCCCTTTTGCTATGGTGGCGGCGTGCTTTCCGGTTTGTATCCCGCGTCCTGCGGCTTCGCAGCCGATGAGACGTACAGCGGGATCATCTATAAAATGATAAAACATTCCCATCGCGTTGCTGCCGCCGCCGATGCAGGCCAGCACAGCGGAGGGCAGCTTGCCTTCCGTCTCCAGGATCTGTGCCCGCGCCTCCTTGCTGATCACACTTTGAAAATCCCGCACCATGGTGGGAAAGGGGTGGGGTCCCATTACGCTGCCCAGCACGTAATGGGTATCTTTGGTGCGGCGAGCCCACTCCCGCATGGTTTCATTGACGGCATCCTTCAGCGTTCGGGTGCCGGTGGTAACGGCATGTACCTTTGCACCCAGGAGTTCCATTCGGTATACATTGAGCGCCTGCCTTCGGGTATCTTCTTCTCCCATAAAGATCTCGCATTCCATTCCCATCAGCGCCGCCACAGTGGCTGTGGCTACTCCGTGCTGCCCGGCGCCGGTTTCAGCGATGACGCGGGTTTTCCCCATTCTCTTTGCAAGAAGGATCTGCCCCAGTACATTGTTGATCTTATGGGAGCCGGTGTGATTGAGATCCTCACGCTTCAGATAGATTTTTGCTCCGCCTAAATCCTTTGTCATTTTTTCTGCAAAATACAGTAAGGAAGGACGTCCCGCGTAATTTTTCAGCAAATCGGCCAGTTCCTTTTGAAAATCGGGATCTGCCTTGAAGTGGGTGTACGCCTGTTCCAGGGTGAGGATCTCCTGCATCAGTGCTTCCGGCACATATTGCCCGCCGAAGTCGCCGAACATACCTTTTTTGTTCATTGGTTTTCTCCTGAAATGATTGATGTAGGGTATTGTCAGAGAGGGCCGCACACAGTGCAAGGCAACAAAAAAGCCCCTGACAAATGCTTGTCAAGGACGAATCTGTGATCCGCGGTGCCACCTTGCTTTGGGTAAAACCCACACTTTACGGAATACGAACATATTCCCGGCACCTTACGCGTGCCCTGCGTCGCAGTATACTTAGCACATATCTCTACTGCTTTTCCCCTGCGCCCTCTGCGGCCCATTGAATACCCTGCGTTCTGCCGGATTTTCAGCCCCCCGGCTCTCTGTGAGTGCACGATGTATTTTTATTCCCGCTTCAACGGTTTCTATATTTATATATATTAGTATATACGATTTTTCACCTTTTGTCAAGAGCGTTTGTCGACGGATTGACAAGAAACGTGAAAAAATGTATACTAAAGCCAATAATCGATAAGCGAGATAGAGACGTATGCATAAAAAAGAAGAAAAAACGATGGAATGCGCTGCACGGTATCCCATTATTTTGGTGCATGGGGTAGGATTCCGTCAGCGAAAGCACTTAAATTACTGGGGAAGGATTCCAAAGGAATTGGAAAGGCGGGGCGCACAGATTTTCTACACAGGGCATGACGCATGGGGCGCTATGGAGCATAATGGGGAGATCATTCGGCGGGATATCCAGGAGATTCTCGCCCTTACTGGTGCAGAGAAGATAAATATTATTGCCCACTCCAATGGAGGAATGGAATCGCGTTACGTGATTCATTCTCTTGGGATGGCGCCGTATGTGGCGTCTCTTACGACTGTCTGTACCTGCCATCATGGCTCGAGAACCATCGACCGGCTGCTGGAATTTCCTGCTGTATTGTTTCGTATTTCCGCGTTTTTTGTCAACTGCTTTTTCCGTCTATTGGGGGACAAGAAACCGGATTTTCAGCGGGTATGTCGGCAGTTTTCCACTGCATATTGCGCGGAGTTTAACAGGAACAATCCCGATGCAGAAGGAGTCGCTTATACAAGTTATGGTGCTAAAATGAAAAACGGCAGAAGCGATCTGTTTTTGATGGTGCCCTTTTGGGTGGTCCGGCGGTACGATGGAGACAACGATGGCTTGGTTTCCGTGGAATCCTCCAAATGGGGGGTTTTTAAGGGCGTGCTGGAGGGAGCGGGCCGCAGAGGGGTTTCTCATGAAGATGCTGTGGATTTTCGGCGGCACACATGCAGGTCTTTTGATATTTGTAGTGTCTATGTTAATATGGTGCGGGACTTGGTATCGGCTGGATTTTAAGGAAAGGAAAAAGGACGGCTGTACCGTCCTTTTTCTTATTTTTCATAGGGAGAGAGCTCTATGCGGATAAAATATCCTCTGTCGTGTTGACAGACGGGGCACTGGTTCGGTGCTTCCTTCCCGGTATAAACATGACCGCAGTTGAGGCAGATCCATCCGGTTTCCACATCGGATACAAACAGCTTTTGCTGCTCCAGCAGATCGGCAAATCTGCCAAACCGGTCGCCGTGTACTTTTTCTATAGCAGCAATCATATGAAAGGAGGATGCGATTTGCGCGAATCCCTCTTCCTTTGCCACATCGCCGAAGTGCTTGTACGCTACGTCGTGTTCCTGGTATTCGTTGTGCTGCGCCATGCGCAGCAACTGCAGTGTGGAGTCAGCCAGGTCGATGGGATACCCTGCGTTATCGATGGAAATGGTTTCTCCAGCCATACACCGCAGGTGATTGTAGAAAATCTCCGCATGCTCCTTTTCCTGCCCTGCTGTATACAGAAAAACGCCTTCAATCAGCTGCAGTCCTTCTTTTTTTGCCTGCGACGCAGCAAAAGTATACCGATTTCTCGCCTGACTTTCTCCGGCAAATGCCCGCATGAGATTGGTTTTGGTTTCACTTGTCTTAAAATCCATAATGACCTCCTAAAAACATTGGTTGCTATATTTTTTGCCAGAAATATGCGGTTCATACGGAAAAAATAAAAAAGCTGCGGCAGAGCGCCGCAGCTTTTTCTTATACATTTTTTTTGAAAAACTGCTGAAAGTTTTTGGAAAGGATAGCATCGACCGCCGTATCCGGCAAAGAAAGCGATAGAAACCGCTGCAACTCGTCTGCGTGGCTCCACATGGGAAAATCTGTTCCGAACAGCATTCGATCCGGTCCAAAAGTGTAAATCATTTCCTCCGCTTGCTCTTTTCCCAAAAACGCCAGACTGCTGGAGGTATCAAAATACAGGTTTTCTCCGGCACCGGCCAGGCACGCTTTTGCCTCCTTCCAACGCTGATAACCGCCGAAGTGAGCTGCGATACAGCGAAGGTGGGGGTATTTCTCCAAAACACGAACGAGGCGGGCGGGGGAGGAAAAGTCGTATCGGTCGTCTCCCATATGGAATAAAACGCACAGGTCCAGTTCACAGAGCATTTTATAAACCGGCATCAGTTTTGGATCGTCGATGTTGCATCGCTGAAAATCCGAGTGGAGCTTGATCCCGTATAGCCCCAAGGTCTTTACGGACGCTAAAAGCCCCTCCGGATCCTCTACGTCCTGGTGATAGGCACCAAGTCCGACAAATTGCGGATGCTCCCGGCACGCTTCTGCGATAAAGTTTGTGATGGAGGCCGCCTGTTCCGGCTTGGTAGCAACGGAACATACCAAATAGGATTGGGTACCGATCTGTTCTCCCGAGGCAAGAAGATCTTCTGCCGTGCCCCCGCAAGTCATGGGAATATGGTAAAAATCTCCCACAGCGTGAACGGCCTTGTCTGCAATTTTTTTTGGGTATATGTGGGTATGCGCGTCTGCGATCTGCAATACGCGTCCATTGTATACGTATTCCATGAAATGTCTCCTTTGCCTCGATACATCTATTATAAATCTGCGGGAGAGGGAAAGTCAATGGACACCTTTGACAAAGTAAGAAAGTGCAAAAAAGGCTTTTCTTATGAAACAAGCTGCAGCCGGCAGGCTGCAGCTTGCATGTGTCTTTTGGTTTTATGCTTCCATTTTCGGCAGTGTGATGCGAAAGGTAGTACCGACACCCGGCTTGCTTTTCAGCGTGATCGTGCCGTCATAGCTTTTGACGATGTGCTTGACGATGGACAGTCCAAGTCCTGTTCCCTTGACCGCCCTGCCGCTTTCAGAGCGGTAGAAGCGTTCAAAAATCCGGCTTTGCTCCTCCGCCGGGATGCCGATCCCGGTGTCCTGCACCTGGATCACTGCATTTGTACCCTCGGAGAAGACTTTCACCTCTACGCTGCCTTTGGGGTTGTTGTACTTTATGGCGTTGTCAATAAGATTGGAAAGAAGGTCCCAGATACGCCGGCTGTTGGCATATACAAAAACATCACTGCTTTCCACATGCAGCTGGATATCCCCTGCCTTTGCCTGGGGTTCCGCATTGGCTGCCACTTCAGCGGCAACTTCCGCCACATTGATCTTTTCAGAATAGTCCTCTGTCGCGCCGGATTCCAGTCGGGAGATTGTCAGGATATCTCCAATGAGCTGGCTCATACGCACCGTTTCCGCGTGGATACGACTATAGATCTTCTCCAGACGCTCCGCGGGAAGTGCGCCGCTTTCCAGCATTTCGGACAGACCCATCAATGTGGTGATAGGCGTTTTTAATTCGTGAGATGCGTTGGTGAAGAATTCGCTGCGTTGCTTTTCCGAAAGACGCTGGGCGCTTACATCTACCAACAGAATGGTGGCGCCGTTTTTGCTGGAATCTACATATTTCCCTTTGGCAGGGGAGACATGAACGGAATAAACGGCGTTGTCAGTTTCCAGATCAAAAGTGGAACTTTCATTTTTTGTGATGGCGCGGTCTGCTGCGTCAAGGAACTCCCGCTGCCTTGTCAGCTCCATCAAATTGCCGTGGACAAAATCCGGCTTTGCGCGGAGGATACTGCGGGCACTTTCATTCATGAGGGAAATATTTTTCTGGTCGTCCAGCAGAATGAAGCCCTCTTCGATATTGGACAGAATATAATGATTCTTTTCATCCTGTATCTGATTTTCCGCTTCCGTTTCCTTGATCTTGTGCAAGAGGTTCTGAATCCTGCGGGTGATTTTTTCAATCTCATAGTAGCCGCTTTCGGCGGACATTTGATCGTATTCACCCAGGGAGAGCTGCTGAGTAAAGGTCTCCAGCGGCTGGGTGATCTTTTTGGCGAAGCGGACAGCAAAGAAAATACAGATCAGCGCAGAGACAGCAAATGCAATGAGAAATACGGGAAGCTGTTCCAACAACCCTGCCCAGAATCCGCCGTAGGGAAGTGCTACACGCAAGATGTTTCCATCCTCCATTTTGGTAGCTGCGTACATAAAATGTCTGCCCAGCGTATCGGAAGCACGGCTGTCTGTGGAGACATATCCCTCTCGGGCATTTTGGACTTCCCGCCGGTCGGCATGGTTTTCCATAGGGGCGTTTGTATCGGAATCCTGCAAAACGTCGCCGTCGGGGTCGACGATCGTCACGCGCACACCGCTCAGAACCTCTGACAGATACTCTGCATCCGGGTGCGTTTCATATTGGTATGTGAGGGACGTACAAAGCATAGAGGCGTCCTCGCGCACCTGCCGCTCCTCTCCCGCGGCGGCAAACAGGGCGGATACGGTGCCGCTGATCAGCGCGGTAAGAAAAATAATCAAAAGAAATCGGATGTAAATCGCTTTCTTCATAAAGCGCCCTCCCTTTTTTGCAATATATGCTGCATGCACTTTATGGAACCTTTATTTCCTGGAACCGGTATCCTACATTGCGGACAGTGTGGATATACCGGGGATTTTCCGGAGTGTCGTGGAGCTTGTGGCGCAGAGACCGAATGTGGGTATCCAGGGTACGGGTCTCTCCCAGAAAATCATACCCCCATATGCTGTCCAGCAATTCTTCCCGGGGAACTACCCGGTTTTTATTGCGCATCAGCAGGGACAAAAGCTCAAATTCCTTATAGGTAAGTTCGATCGGTTTCCCGCATAAAAAGACTTCTCTGGTTGCGCAGTTGATGGAAATGTCTCCTTCTGTAAGCACCGGCTCCTGCTTTGTATTGCGTCGAAGGAGCGCGCGCACTCTGGCGGACAATTCCATGATACCGAAAGGTTTGGCAAGATAATCATCTGCGCCGGCATCCAGCCCCTTTACCTTGTCCATTTCCGTATCCTTAGCGGTCAGAAACAGAATGGGTGTGCGTGCCGTCTGGCTGTGTGCGCGCAGCCGCTGCACGGCTGTGATTCCATCCATGCCCGGCAGCATAATATCAAAGATAAACAGGTCCGGCGTTTCTTTTTCTGCGGCAGCCAGTGTGTCTTCTGCTGCTGCAAAAGCAGTGACTTGGTAGGACAGGCTTTCCAGAGCGATTTGAATCATCTCCCGGATCCCGTCGTCATCTTCTGTTACATAAATCTGTTGCGCCACCTGTCAGTGCCCCCTTACATGATTTTTTTGTCCTTGTGAATCCCGGTTTCCGAGAAAAGCACCCACTCACAGATATTGACTGCGTGGTCAGCAATCCTTTCCAGATATTTTGCGATCATCAGAAAGTCGATGGCGTTGTCACTGTTTTCCCGGTTTTGACGCAGTGTTTCACACAGTTCGTCTTTTACCTTACAAAACAGCGCGTCCACAGTGTCATCCTGAGCGATCACCGATTCGGCCAGATCCAGGTCGCTGCGCACAAACGAGTCGATGGATTTGTGCACCATATCTACAGAAGCACTGGCCATGCCAGGGATGTGTTGTACCATTTCCGCAATATGGTCTCCCCGGATCATAAGAGAAAGTTCTGCGATATCCGCTGCATTGTCGGCAATGCGCTCCAGGTCTGTAATCATTTTCAGTGCACAGGTGATCCTCCGCAGATCTCCCGCTACCGGCTGCTGCCGCAGGATCAGGGAAAGACATACGGTTTCGATCTGCTTTTCCATATCGTCGATCTGATGGTCTCCCTGCATGATCTCTTTCGCCAGGGCGTTATCCCGCGTCGTGAAAGCGTGTACGGACTGTTCAATGGCTTCCTCCGTCATGCTCCCCATTTTGATCAAATCCATGTGCAGCCGTTCCAGCTCTTTGTCAAAGGAATTTCTTGCGTTCAATGTGTTGGCCTCCTTCAGGATACAATTAGTATACAACAAAATGCATTTTTTGTCTATCCGAATCTTCCCGTAATGTAATCCTCCGTGCGTTTATCTTTGGGCATGGAGAAGATTTGCGAGGTCTCTCCGTATTCCACCAGCTCGCCCAGCAGGAAAAACGCCGTGTAATCCGATATACGCGCTGCCTGCTGCATATTGTGCGTGACGATTACCACCGTGTAATTCTTTTTCAGCTCGCTCATCAGCTCTTCGATCTTCATGGTGGAGATGGGGTCCAGCGCACTGGTGGGTTCGTCCATTAAGATCACATCCGGCTGTACGGCCAGCGTGCGGGCGATACAAAGACGTTGCTGCTGACCGCCGGAGAGGGAGAGGGCAGATTTTTTCAGGCGGTCTTTTACCTCGTCCCATATGGCGGCGCCCCGGAGGCTTTTTTCTACGATCTCATCCACGATGATTCGCTTTTTGATCCCATGGATCCGCAGTCCATATGCCACATTGTCGTAGATGCTCATGGGGAAGGGGTTGGGACTTTGGAACACCATGCCCACCTTTTTACGCAGTTGGGTCACATCCACTGCATTTTGATATACTTCTTCATCGTCCAGCAGTACGTTTCCTGTGACCCGCACGCCGGGGATCGTATCGTTCATCCGGTTGAGGGTTTTGAGAAAGGTGCTCTTTCCGCAACCGGAGGGGCCGATCAGGCCGGTGACGCAGTGTTCCTTGATTTCTATAGAGACATCCTTCAGCGCATGGTGTGTACCGTAATACAAGTTCAAATCTTTTGTTATGATTTTATTTGCCATATTCTGTGCCTATGCCTTTCTTTACGATTTGGCTCTTAGCTTTCTGCTTTTTGGGTCCCAAGCTTTTTATTGATCAATTTTACTAGCAGGTTCAAAAGAACGGATATTGCCAGCAAAACAACTGCAATGGAAAATCCGATGCCGTTTTCCCCTCTGGAGTAGGCGTAGCGATACAGTTCTACGGAAAGTGTGGCGCCGGAGCCCATAATTTGCTCAAAGAAGTTCCCCCGGGGCATGTACATGGCGGAGCCTCCTGACACCAGGATCAGTGCCGCCGACTCTCCTACGATGCGGCCGATGGCGAGAATGATCGAGGTGATAATTCCTCTGGAAGCGCTGGGAAGGAGAACGGTATGGATCATATACCATTTTGTAGCGCCGATCCCCTGCGCTGCTTCCCTATAGGAATTGGGGACAGCTTTCAGTGCTTCTCCCGTTGTGCGGACGATGGTGGGAAGTACGATGATGGTCAGTGTCAGCGCGCCCGACAAAAGGGACACTTTAAGATTCAGCAGGGTACAGAAAAACACATATCCGAAGACACCAAAAATGATGGAAGGGATGCCGGAGAGCGTCTCTGTGGTAAATTCGATAATACGAATCAGCCGCTTGTTTTTGGCGTATTCGCACAGGTAGATGGCGCCGCCTACGCCGACGGGTACAGCAAAGAGAATGGCCAGAAGGATCATGTAGCCGGTGTTGATGATACTGGGCAAAATTCCGATGGTCTGTTCAATGGGGTTGGGCGCAGTGGTGAGAAATTCCCAGGTGAGCCCCGGTATTCCATTGTATAAGATATATACCACAAAAAGCACGACCATGGCAAACACCAAGAACGCAAACAGAAAGATCCCAAAATAGGCCAGCTTATCCAAGGGACGTTTGCGCTTTTCCGTGATACTTGTTTTTTTGATCATGCCTTTTTGCCTCCCTTTTTCAAAATGATATTGAGGACGATATTGATGATCATAATGAAGACAAACAACACAAGACCGATTCCGTACAAAGCTTCCCGATGCAGTCCGGAGGAATAGGCCCACTCCAGCGAAATCCCAACAGTCAGCAGACGGACGGGCCCCAGAAGCGTGGGCATCATGGCGGCATTCCCGGCGACCATCATAACGGCCATGGTTTCTCCGATGGCGCGGCCCACTCCAAGCACAATTCCTGCAATGATCCCGCTTTTTGCCGCGGGAAGGAGGACTTTGAAAATACTCTGGATTTTGGAGGATCCCAGTGCCAGGGAAGCGTCATTGTAAGTTTTGGGCACCGCCTGCAGGGAGGAGGCGGATACACTGATAATCGTGGGGAGAATCATGATGACGAGAACAATGGTGGCGGAAAGAAGGGATCCGCTCTGGGGAAGGGACAGCATGGTTTGCAGCTTGAAGATCATAGGTGCCACCAGCATGGCGCCCAGAAGGCCGTAGACTACGGAGGGAATAGATGCCAGCAATTCTACGATAAAGAGAAAGATGCCGCCGGTTTTTTTGCCGGCCATATATGTGAGGAAAATCGCAGCACCCACCCCGATGGGTACGGCGATTAAGATGGACAGGGCCGTTGCAACAATGGAGGAGAGAATAAAGGGCAGAATGCCGAATTGTCCTGCCTCTGGGTTCCAGATCTGACCGAACAGGAATTTGAAAACGCCGATTTTTGCAATGGCCGGGCCGCCGGAGGCGATCATGTATATGGAAATGAAGAGCACGGCAATCACTGCTAAAAGGCCGCAGACAATAAACAAAATATGCATCACAAGCTCTACGGCAGACTTGGTTCTTGCGCTGCGCAGGATGGAGTGATCCTTCAAAGACAATCCCTTCTTTCTAAAATTTTTCAAAGCGGATTCCGACAAAAAAGGGCAGGGGGAAGACAGCCGCCTTCCGTCCCTGCCGAGAAGTGTTGCTTAGTCTACAGGAAGCAGATTATTGTCGGTAACAAGCTGCTGACCTGCATCGCTCAGGACAAAGTCGATAAACGCCTGTGCCACGGGGGACAAAGTAGCGCCTTCCTTAGTGACCAGATAAAACTCACGTTTCAGCTTGTAGGAGTCATCCTTCAGTGTTTCCGTGCTGATTTCCACGCCGTCAAACTGTACCGTCTTGACTTTTGTTGTATCTACATCAGAGAAGGACATGTAGCCGATGGCGTTCTCATTTTGAGAGACAGTCGTCTGTACTGCTCCGGTGCTGTCGCAGGTGGTGGCAGATGCGACAATGGCAGTAGCGTCATCTTCTTCCAGCCCGATAATCTCTGCAAACGCGCTTCTCGTACCGGAGCTTGCTTCTCTGGTAACTACAGTGATGGGAGCGTCCTTGCCGCCGACCTCGGACCAATTGGTGATCTTACCGGTGTAGATGTCCCGCAGCTGATCCGCATTGAGGCTCTCTACTTCGTTGTCCTGATGTACAACTACTGCGATGCCGTCGATGGCGTAGGGGGTGGCAACCAGACCGTCTTCTGTGCCGTCTGTTTTCAGATCCCGGCTGGAGTGGCCGATCTCGTACATGCCGCTGATGGTGTTCTTGATACCGTCTCCGGAACCGTTCATTTCATACTCGATCGTAGCGTCCGGATTGTCTGCCTGGAATTGATAGATCAGAGCAGTCATAACCTTTTCTACCGAGGTGGATCCGCCGGTCTTTACCGTACCGGACAGAGCTTCGTCTTCGCCCTCGTCACCGGTAGTGGTTTCGCCGCCTTCAGTGGCTTCGGTGGTCTCGCTGGTGTCCGCGGGGTCTTCTTCATTGCTGCATGCGGTGAACACACCCAGTCCCAATATCAGAACGAGCAGGATAGATATTACTTTTTTCATTTCTGTAATCTCCTTATGTATTTTTGGTTTTGTTCCTAACTCGCGTTTAGTATAAATCGATTTTTGTATGCCGGAAATCATGTGCGGCTATAGTTTGTGTGAAATTTATGTAAAATATCCGTCTGTGGCAGAAATATGAGATATTTCTTATAGAATATTATGAAAGAAAGCGTATGGGGGAGAAAGATCCAAAATTTCTTTTTATACTTCAATAGGGGATCGAAAGAAATTTCACCCCGCAGACTTCGATACTGCAGCAGATCCTCTTGATGCCGGCTTGCAGTCTCCGGTGTCTTTGCTGCAGTTTGTTTTGTCTGCAAAAAAGGCGTTTGGAGGAAAATATGAAAAATATCAAAAAATGGCTGCGTGCGGCAGGAGTACGTGCAGTGAAAACAGTGGCGCAAACGGCGGCGGCGACCATTGGAACGGCAGCGGCTTTGGGAGCGGTAGATTGGATCATGGTCTTGTCCGCCTCCGCTCTGGCGGGGATCCTGTCTCTGCTGACCAGTATTGCCGGACTTCCGGAGTTGACAGGAAGTGAGGGAGAGCGGGATGGAGAATAAGCTTGCGGTGATAGCATCCGAGGAAGAAATGACGGAAGAGATGGAAAGGGAACTGACGAATGGGAAAGGAGAGGAAGAATGAGCAACAGCAGTCTTGTGAATTACACGAAGATCTCACCCAACAGCAACAATCCCCGGAGCA
>CAJFOI010000015.1 GCA_904396155.1 Candidatus Avispirillum faecium
CCTGTTGCGGCGGAGGGGTTGTAAAGAGAAAAAGACAATCCCCCTGTCAACTTCGTTGACATCCCCCTTTGCACAAGGGGGCCTTTTCCCCCCCCAGACTTCACTGCGTGAAGCATCCCCCTTAGCGGCTCTGACAGGAGACGCTCACAAGGGGGATTTTATTGAAAGGAAAATGTTGTACCGGTGTTGGTGATTTCTACAATTGTCTGTACCCAAAACGTTCCGATGAGGCTGGTCCATGTTTTTGCGCGGCAAGATAGGCAATTGAAGATCTGCTGAGAAAAAATGGAATTGTGCTGCAAGAGGATGCGGAACAAAAAGACTGAGCTTGTCTTTTTGTTCCGCATTTTTTATGGATCCGTTTGTTTTCCTTCTTCCAAAAGAATAATCCCTTCGCAGGGAGGAACAATTCCCTCAAACGATTTTTTGGTGAGAAGATCTTTTCCCCGCAGGGGCAGGGAACGGGGAGTATCCGACAAATTGACCGCGACGTGGACCCGGCAGGTCCCCAGCGTGCGGATGTAATGAATAAAATTTCGGGATCCCTCCAAAACCTGGAAATCTCCCGTGGCAAAAACGGGGAGCTTTCGAATGCTTCCAAGAAGTCTGTAGTGTGATTCGAGGCCCATATCCTCTCTGCCCCAGGGGAAGGGCCTTCTGCAGAATGGATCGTGTCCGCCTTCCACCCCGGCTTCATCTCCGTAGAAGACAGAGGGGACACCATATACGGTAAATTGCATCATGGATGCCAGGCGCAAGAGCCAAATCCCTCGCCGGCGGGCGGCAGCATCCATTTTGTGGGTTGCCAGCACCGCATTGTCCAAAGAGAGACTGGCGCTGTCTCCCAAAACAGAGAGAATGCGTTCCGTGTCGTGGGTGCCCAGGACATTCATCAGGCAGTTGCACACACATTTTGGATAACTGCTGTAAATTTCTGTCAGCGTGCGGGCAAAAAAAGCCCCGTCGCCTTCCAGGAGAAAGGTAAGAACACCCCTTCGAAAGGGATAGTTCATTACGCTGTCCAGCTGTGCGCCCCGAAGGTACCGCCGCCGCTTGCCGTAGGCGATTTTGTCCGCAGCTTTTTCCCACACCTCTCCGATGATGACGGCGTCTGGATTGGCTTTTTTTACAGAAGTGCGAAACGTATCCAAAAAATCGTCCGAAAGTTCATCTGCTACATCCAGACGCCATCCGCCGATGCCGGCAGATGCGTAGCGGGCGCCTACCCCGTCCTTCCCGGTGAAAAAGTCCCGGCAGGAGGGCGCATTGTGATTCAGTTTCGGCAGAATTTTGATTCCCCACCAGGCGTCGTATTCTTCGTCTGTTTTTCCGAAATAGTACCAATCCCGATAGGGGGAAGCAGGATTGTGAAACGCCCCTTTCCCGCCGTAATTGCCATACCGGTCAAAGTACAGACTGTTGTCCCCCGTGTGGTTGAATACGCCGTCCAAAATCACGCGCATTCCATATTTCGCCGCCTGCCGGAGCAGCGCGTCCAGCGCCTCTCTGCCGCCAAACTGGGCGTCTACCTTGCTATAGTCTCCCGTGTCGTATTTGTGGTTGGAATACGCTTCAAAAATGGGACTCAAATACAGTACAGTCACGCCAAGCTCCTGCAGATAGGGAAGCTTTTCTATAATTCCCCATAAGTCGCCGCCGAAAAATTCATTGTTCTGCACGGGCGCGCCGGGGTACGCGCCATATTGGGTGATGCTTCCATACCAATCGGGGGCATATTCGGCGTTCTTTCGCCGCTGTGTCACCTTGCCGCTTTTACAGAATCGATCGACAAAAATATGATACATAACCCCGCCGTAAAACCAGGAGGGCGTGGTAAAGTCTGCGCTGTACACGAGCAGGCGAAAGGATTTTTCTTCATTTGTCGAAATATAAAAGTTTACGTTGTCGATGGCATTGACGCAAAGGGAGTCTGTCCCCCGGAGTAGGATCAGATGATAGTAAAACAGACAATTGTCGACATTTTCGCAAAGTGCCTGCATGGACAGGGACAGGGCAAAGCTGCCGTCCTCCTGCCACGTAAATGGAAAGTCCCGGGCTCCCTCTCCGTCTTTTGCGATGCGCAGGACCACGCCCTGCACACCGTATGTCCGGTGGGGGGAAATGCGCCAGGTGACGGTTTCTTCAACGGAAAAGGCCCCCACGAGAGAGACGTCCTTTCCCGCAGCGTCAGATTTTCGCAGGGAAATATTTTTTCCCTCTGTGAGTGCGTTTGACAATCGAATCAGCATATTATTTCTCTATTCTCTGCAAATGCCAAATACGATCGGCATATTCTTTCACGCTGCGTACGGCGGCAAACTGGCCCGCTCCCGCGATGTTTTGGAGAGACATCCGGTTCCACTTCGCCTTGTCTCGGTATACGGCGCACGCTTCCCGCATGGTTTTTTGATAGGATTCAAAATCTGCCATGCACATATACGGGTCAAACGTCAGAAGATATTCTGCAATGTGGGAGAAAGATTCCCCGTTGAAGCCGGTGTTCAGGCAGCCGATGATCCGCTGCAGCCGTTCGCTGCCTGCGTAATAATCTGCGCTGCGGTATCCGCTCGCCTGGAGAGACTGGACCTCAGCGGCACTCAGCCCGAACAAAAACATGTTGTCTTGCCCCGCCTGCTCCTGCATTTCGATGTTGGCACCGTCCGCGGTGCCCACCGTAAGGGCTCCGTTGATCATCAGCTTCATGCATCCGGTGCCGCTGGCTTCCTTGCCGGCCAGAGAGATCTGCTGGGATACCTCTGCGGCGGGGATCAGCGCTTCTGCAATGGTTACGTTGTAGTTTTCCACAAACAACACCTGCAGCTTTTCGCTGATTCTGGAGTCCCAGGAGATTTCTTCACCCAGACACCAGATCAGGTGGATGATTTCTTTGGCCATGCGGTATCCAGGCGCCGCTTTGGCGCCGAAGATAAAGGTCTGGGGCTGGATATCCGCGTCGGGATCGTCCCGCAGATCCAGCAGGATGCCGATGATATTCATGGCGTTGAGCAGCTGCCGTTTGTATTCATGGAGACGTTTGATGTGTACGTCGAAGATGGATTCCGGATTTAGCAGTACGCCGGTTTTGTCAAATATCTTTTTGGACAGCTGCCTTTTGTTTTCCGCTTTGATTGTTGCAAGGCGGCGCAGGACCTCCCCGTCTTCCGCGAAGGCGCGCAGGCGCACCAGCTCGGCGGGATTTTTTCTGTATCCTTCTCCGATACATTCTGCAATGAGCTGATCCAGCCCTGGATTGGAATAGCAGAGCCAGCGGCGGTGTGCGATGCCGTTGGTGACATTGTCAAATTTCTCCGGCCAGATTTTGTAGAAATTTTTGAAAATCGTGGTTTTGATAATCTCGGAATGGATTTTGGACACGCCGTTGACTTTGGCACAGGCGATCACCGCCAGATTTGCCATGCGTACCCTGCCCCCGGACAAAATTGCCATTTCCGAAATCCGGTTCCAGTCTCCAGGAAAATAGTTCCACATCTCTCTGCAGAAGCGTTCGTTCAGCTCCTGGAGGATGCGGTGGATGCGGGGCAGCCGCAGTGCCAGCAGATCCTCGTTCCATACTTCCAGTGCTTCCGGAAGTACGGTGTGGTTGGTATACGTGACGGTGCGCTGCACCAGATCCCAGGCGGCTTCCCAGCTGAAGCTGTATTCGTCCAGGAAAATCCGCATCAGTTCCGGAATGCACAGGGCGGGATGGGTGTCGTTGATATGAATGGCCACCTTTTCGCTGAAGTTATCCAGGGTGCCGTATACGGCCATGTGATCCCGGATGATATTCTGGCAGGATGCGGACACCAGAAAATACTGCTGGGTCAGCCGCAGCAGCTTGCCCTCATAGTGATTGTCGGAAGGGTAGAGCACCTTGCAGATAATCTCTGCGTTGACACTGGGCTCCAGGGCTCTGGAGTATTCTCCCTGGGAAAACAGACCCATGTTAAAGTGGTCAAGGTCCCGGGCCCTCCACAAACGCAGCTGGCTTACCCCCTCGCTGTCTGCCCCACTGATCATCATATCATAGGGGACGGCTTCAATCTCCTCACAGTTGTCGTAGACGATTTCCAGCCGCCCGTTTTCCCAAATCTCCCGAACCTTGCCGCCGAAGCGCACGCGAAACACCCGATCCGTCCGGGGCACCAGCCACACGTCGCCCCCCGGCAGCCAATTGTCCGGCAGCTCTACCTGGATACCGTCTACAATTTTTTGCGAAAACAAGCCGTATTCATAGCAAATGGAAAACCCGGTAGCCGGATAGGCCAGCTCTGCCAGCGCATCCATAAAGCAGGCGGCCAGCCTGCCCAAGCCCCCGTTCCCAAGCCCTGCGTCCGGCTCGCATTCGTATAGTGTATTCAGATCAAACCCGATGGAGGCCAGCGCCTGTCGGTACGCTTCTGTAAGCCCCAGATTTGCCAGATTGGTTTTCAGGGATCTGCCTACGAGAAATTCCATGGACAGATAATACACCTTTTTTGCATCCTGCCGGCGTACTTTTTCTTTGAAGGCCTGTCGTTTTTCTGTGAGGAGATGCAGTACGGTAATTGCGGCTGCCTTGTATGCCTGCTCCGGTGTAGCTTCTGCCGGAGCGCAGCCGAAATAGCGGGAAAGCTTTTTGACAATGTCATTTTTAACTTCTGCAGTATTTGGGATATCGTTCATGGGAAATCATCCTTTCTGCGATGGGATCAATCGGTTGTACAGGTGGGCGTATGCACCGGCGGAGACCTCCCAGGAATAGTCCTGCCCCATCGCCTGCACAGACAGCTTTTTGTACAGTGCCGGATTTTGATAAATTTTCAGAGCCTGCAGGATTTTTTCATATAGTGCATTTGGATCGGGGGAGGCAAAGGAAAGGCCGCTTCCCTGCAATTTTCCATTTTCCATATGAAAGGGACAAATGGAATCCGCCAGCCCGCCTGTCTTGCGTACGATGGGGATGGCGCCGTAGCGGCAGGCGATCATCTGGGCCAGCCCACAGGGTTCGCTGACAGAGGGCATCAGAAAGAAATCGGAGGCGGCGTAAATTTTTTTGGAGAGGTCTCTGTCATATTTTATGAGGGCGCGCATCTTTTCGGGAAATGATTTTTCCATGGTACGAAGGCGCGCCTCATAGCGTGTGTCTCCTGTACCCAAAACGATCAGCTGGGCATCCTGCTCCTGCAGCAGCTGCGCCGCTGCCGTACAGATCCAATCGATCCCCTTGTGTTCCACCAGGCGGGAGATTGCGGAAAAGACAGGTACATCCTCTCGTACGGGCAGTTTCAGCTGCTTTTGCAGAGCCGTTTTGTTTTCAACCTTGTACTGGGCGGTGGCTTTTGTATATTGCCTTGTGAGGACGGGATCGCAAGCGGGGTTGTAATAGGCAGTGTCAATCCCGTTGAGAATTCCAAGGAGCTTTTTCCTGCAGGTGCGCAGCACGCCGTCCAGACCGCAGCCCATCGCAGGAGTCTGGATTTCCGCTGCATAGGTGGGGCTGACAGTGGTGATCTGGTCTGCCAGGAGAATGGCACCCTGCATCAGATTGATATGCTCTTGCCAGCCGAGGGATTTTTCGTGGGCAGGAGTGAGGGCGAACACGTCTTCCAGCATGTAGGTCGGAAACTGTCCCTGGTACGCAATATTATGGATGGTAAAGACGGTTTTTATCCCGGCATACCCCTGTCGGTCACGGTACAAGAGGTTTTTGTATAGGATAGAAAGGGCGCCTTGCCAGTCGTGGGCATGGAGAATGTCCGGGAAAAAACCGATATGTGCCAGCATGTCCAGCACAGCCATAGAAAAAAAGGCGAAGCGTTCTCCATCGTCCGGATATCCGTATATTTCTTCTCGATCGAAGTAATATGCATTTTCAATGAAATAATACGTGATGTTTTCCTGGCACAGACGGTAGACGCCGCAGTACTGTTGCCTCCAGGAGAGACGGACGGTAAAGGCGCCCTCTTTGGTAAGGCGCTGACGCAGGGGGCCGGGGATACAGCCGTAGAGCGGAAGGACAACGCGAATGTCAGCTGCTGCCCCGTATATATCTCCCAGCGCCTGGGGCAGGCTGCCGATCACATCTCCCAGCCCGCCGGTCGCGGCGAAGGGCATACATTCCGACGCTGCAAACAAAATTTTCATATTGGAAGTCTCCCGTCAAAGCATTTTCCCCTTGCCGATGTAAAATGGAAGAGACGTATGTCCGGACAGAGTGCGGGCATCCCGAATCACCACGTTTTTGTCGGCGATAACACAGTTGAGTGTGACGTCTTCCCCCGTAAAGCTGTCCTGAAGCAAAATAGAATTTTTGATGACAGTCCCCCGGCGCACCTGTACGCCGCGAAAGAGGATTGAATTGACCACTGTGCCGTCGATCCGACAGCCGTCTGCGATCAGTGCGTTGGCGATCACGGCGCTGTCTCCGTACCGGGTAGGGGGAGAATTGCGCACCTTCGTGTAGATGGGTCGATCTTTTACATTAAAAAGCGCATCTCGCGTTTGGGCGTGGAGCAGTGCGAGGTTTGCCTGAAAATAATGGGTCAGGCCGTCGATTTTTGCATAGTATCCGTCGTGCCGGTAAATACGGATACGGGCACTGCCCATGGCGTAAGAGAGAGCCTGCCGGTAAAAGGAGGTATAACCATGGGAAAGGGCGCGAAGCAGCAGGGTCATCAGAAAGCTCTTGGAAAACACCATGATATTGGTGCTCACATCATACGCTCCCCGCAGCAGTCGGGTGTGCTCTACAAACTCCGTCACGTTGCCATCTTCGTCCGCATAGACGATGGGGCCTCCTCCGATCTTGTCTGCCTTTCCCAGATTCGTTTCCCTTGTTACGATGGTGAGATCTGCCCCTTCTTCTTCATGTTCCTCCAGCACTGCGGACAGGTTGATGTTGCATACTGCATCGCAGTCGGACAGAACAATGGCGTCTTCGGTGCAGTTTTTGATAAATTCCATGACGCCTATCAGTGCTTCCAGCCGCGTGGTGTAAAGCTTTCCCGCCCGGGGATTTTCATAGGCGGTGACAAAGGGCGGAAGAATAATCACGCCGCCGCCCCGGCGGGCCAGATCCCAGTCCTTTCCGGTGCCGATGTGGTCCATCAGGGAGCGGTAATTGTTGTGGGTTACAATGCCCACCTTGGTGATGCCGGAATTTACCATGTTGGAGAGCGCAAAGTCTACCATCCGGTATCTTCCGCCGAAGGGAAGGGAAGCCATGGTGCGCATTGCGGTCATCTGGGGGATGCTTTGATCGTGTATATTGGAAAAAATCAGTCCTGCCGCTGTCATTTTGAAACCGTACCTTTCTTTTGTTGCTGTGCGCTTATCGGGGATCGGGCAGCATGATGCCAGCCTCTACGGTCTGGCCGGCGCCGATGGAAATGCCCTCTCCGATGACGGTCAGCGCCCGTGTGCCGTCCCTTCGGCGGCCAATACAGGCGTCTGCCCCGATGGAAACGGCTCTGTCTAAAATGGAATATTCCACCTGCGCGTCCTCCTCGATCACCGTGCTGTCCATGACGACCGTATCCCGTACTACGGCGCCGGGCATCACCCGCACACTGGGAAAGAGGACGGCGTTTTCCACAGTGCCGTAAATTTCACAGCCTTCCGTAATGATGGAATTTTTGATTTTTGCACTGTCTCCGATAAACTGGGGCGGGAGGGGATCGTGCCGGGTAAAGATCCGCCAGGAGTCATCTTCCAGAGAAAATACAGGCCGCTGGCCCAACAGGTCCATATTGGCTTCCCAAAGGCTTGCGATGGTTCCCACGTCCTTCCAGTATCCATCAAACTGGAAGGCCATCATTTTTTCTCCCGCCTTTAGCATGGCGGGAATGATATTTTTCCCAAAGTCGTTGTCAGATGCGGGGTCGTTTGCGTCCGCGATGAGGTACGGATACAGCTTTTTTCGGTTGAAGATATAAATCCCCATGGAGGCTTTGGTGGACTGGGGCTCTTTCGGCTTTTCCGCAAAGTGGGTGATGCGCTGCTCCCAGTCCACAGTCATAATTCCAAAGCGGCTGGCTTCCTCTATCGGGACGTCGATGACGGCGATGGTGCAGTCTGCTCCCCGGTTTTTGTGGAACCGGAGCATTTTGGAATAATCCATTTTATAAATATGGTCTCCGGAGAGTACCAGCACGTATTCCGGATCAAACTGATCGATAAAGCGCATGTTTTGATAGATGGCATGGGCGGTGCCCTTGTACCAGTCCCGGGAATGCTGCCCCTGATAGGGAGGCAGGATTTTTACACCTCCGTATGCCCGGTCCAAGTCCCAGGGCAGACCGTTTCCGATGTAATCGTTGAGTACGAGAGGCTGGTACTGCGTGAGCACACCCACGGTGTCGATGCCGGAATTGGTGCAGTTGGAGAGAGGAAAGTCAATGATTCGGTATTTGCCCCCAAAGGGGACAGCGGGCTTGGCGACCTGCTGAGTCAGGGCGTACAGCCGGCTGCCCTGCCCGCCGGCCAGAAGCATGGCGACGCATTCTTTTTTCTTGAACATATACACTCCGTTTTGTGGTTTATTTGTCTGTCTGGCGCAAAAAACACGCGCCGTATCCCGGCAGATCCAGAGTAAGGTACTGCTGAAAGACGCCCCAGGGGCCGTCCGTGGTCTTGAGAATTCCGTTTTCTGTTCCGCTGCCGCCGTAGCAGGTGCTGTCCGAGGTGAAAAATTCCTCATATTTGCCCCTGTGGGGCACGCCCACCGTAAAGCCCGGCCGGGCTACCGGCGTGAAGTTCAGCAGCACAATTACCTCCCGGCCGGCCGGATCGATGCGCCGGTAGGAGAGGATGCTCTTTTCCCGATCGTCCGCATCGATCCAGCTAAATCCCTGCCAGCAATCGTCCTGTTCCCAGAAGGCAGGCGTTTCCAGATAGAGATGATTCAGCCGTGCGTTGTACAGCTGCAACTGCGCATGTTTTTCGTAGTCCAGCAGGAACCATTCCACCGGCTTTTGGTAGTTCCATTCCTGAAACTGCCCGATCTCGCTGCTCATAAAGGTCAGCTTTTTTCCGGGCTGGGTCATCATATATGCCATAAACAGGCGCGCCTGGGCAAATTTTTCCTCGTAGGTGCCGGGCATTTTATCCAGAAAGGATTTTTTTCCATGGACGACCTCATCGTGGGAGATGGGAAGGATGAACCCTTCCGCATAGGCGTACATCATGGGAAAAGTGACTTTTTCGTGATTGTATCGACGAAAGAGTGGATCTGTCATAGCATAGCTTAGGGTATCATTCATCCAGCCCATGTTCCATTTCAGGCTAAACCCCAGCCCGCCCCTTTCAAAAGTAGTCACATCCGGCCAGGCGGTGGATTCCTCTGCGATCATCATCACATCGGGGTAATAGGTGACCATCGCGGAATTGAGCTTTTGAAAAAAGGCGATGGCCTCCAGACAGCGGTTGTCCCCGTAGATGTTGGGGATCCACTCCCCGTCTTTTTTTCCGTAATCCAGATACAGCATGGAGGCCACTGCATCTACCCGCAGACCGTCGATGTGATAGTTGGACGCCCAAAACATCGCATTGGAAATCAGAAAAGACTGTACCTCGGGCCGCCCTACATCAAAACAGCGGGTGCCCCAGTCGGCCTGTTCCATGCGATCTTTCCCCTGATATTCGTAAAGCGGTCCCCCGTCCAGCTCAAAAAGCCCCGCTTCGTCTTTGGGGAAGTGGGCGGGCACCCAGTCCAGCAGCACACCGATGCCGGCGCCGTGCATATGATCCACAAAGGCCATGAAGTCCTGGGGTGTGCCCATCCGGGAAGTGGGTGCGAAGTATCCTGTCACCTGGTATCCCCAGGAGCCGTCGTACGGGTATTCCATAATGGGCATCAGTTCTACATGCGTGTATCCCATTTGCAGTACGTAGGGAGCCAGTTCTTCTGCCAGTTCCCGGTAAGACAAAAGGGTGCCGTCCGGGTGACGCATCCAGGAAGCGGCATGGAGCTCATAAATGTTGATGGGCTGCCTTTGGCAAGTGCCCCGCGTATATTTTCTCCGGCGCTGCTCCATCCAGACCTGGTCGTGCCAGGAAAACCCTGCAAGATCCCAGAAGCGGGAGGCTGTGTTTGGCTGCAGCTCCGCATAAAAGGCATAGGGGTCCGCTTTGTAAAGCACGCCCTTTTTGGTGTGCAGCTTGTATTTGTATCCGTAACCGTCTCCGAAGCGGTCGGCGGGGATGCGCCCCTCCCACACCCCCGAAGAACCGATGGGGACCATGGGATCCGTTTCGTCCCAATTGTTGAAAAGGCCTACGATAAACACCGCCTGCGCGCCCGGCGCCCAGAGGCGGAATACATATCCGTCTTCTGTGCGGTGTGCGCCCATATATTCATAGGTTTTGTAGTTGGTTCCCTCGTGGAACAGATACAACGCCGAATCGTTTTGATACGTGTTTTTCATACATCCCCCAAGATCGTAACACTGCAGCCGGACCCGCAGCTATGTATCTTTCGCCTATCCGTGTCTGACGCAGGCCGGCCCACTGTATTTGCAAAAAGAAAAAGGCCCTGTCGGACCTTTTCCTTTTTTTGATTTTGCTTAGTCTGCCCGGGGGAGCATGTCTGCAAACTGCAGAAAGGCTGCATAATCCATCGCTCCGGCCTGCTCCAGGGGACGATTCCCCCGTACATGGAGATAATCCGTGAGGAGGATCACCGGCAGGCCAGCGTCGATCGCCCCGAAATCGTCCCTGGTATCGTTGCCCACCATCAGACAAAGTTCCGGCACGGTTTCCACTGCCGCTGCGGCATCCACAAAATAGCCGGGAGCGGGTTTGCAGTACCGGCAGTTGTCGTAATTGGTGACAAAGTCGAAATCTGCAGGCTCAATCCCCGCCCAGGACATCCGCCGGCGGTTGGCGCACAGAGGAAATACTGGATTGGTGGCACAGACGAGTCGGTATCCCCGTTGGCGCAGGCTGCGCAGCAGAGCTTTTTCGCTGCCCCGGTAGTGAACGACTCGCTTTACCGCATCAAACGGGCCGTTGTAAAAGGCTTCGTAAAAAGCTTCTACGTCCAGAGGAAAATCCGGCCATGCGTCGTAAAACACCTGGCGAAACCGCTGGATGTTGGTCATACTGCCGTCGTTTTCCTTCATGGCTTGAAAGCCCTTCATGGCGGCGGCGTCAAACCGGTCTGCCGCGCTGCCCAGCTGTTCCTGCGCAAAATTGTGCAGGTCGCTGAAATACGCCTCTGTGAGCTCTGCCTGTACATAGGGGACCAAGGTGGCGTCCAAATCAAAAAAAATCGTATTGATCCGCTTTGTATATAGTATTTCCAAATTGCCAGTCATATGCGCCTCAAGGGATATTTTTTTTCAATTCTTTTCCTGTTTTTGCTTATTTTATGATCGTCAGCGTGTAATCCTTCGTGCCCAGTCCCGCGTCCTGCAGCTTTTCGATCTGCACATAGGGGTCCTTCCCGTGGAGCCGGTAGAACAGGTGCCCCTCGCTTCGCAGCTCCATTCCCTGGGGGATTCCCTCCGGAATCAGATTTTCCATTTTGATGGCGTCTACGGACGCCTGTTCCACAGAGACCATATCCCATCCGGACAGAATGCCGATATCGGGGACCAGAGACGGCGTCGTCATGCCCCAGCAGTCGCACAGAGCGGTGATCTGCGTGAGCACGTTGATGTAGAAGATGTTCCCAGGTGCAAAGGTGTTGCATACGGCCTTTGTGCACAGAGCCATGCCGGTCTGAAAGTCCGTATAATCGTGGGAGTCCAGCGTGATGGCGCCGGTGGGGCAGACTTTCACGCAGTGCTGGCACAGCGTGCAGTTGTGATAATTTACATGATATGCACCGTCTTCACCAAAATGATTTGCGTAGTGATTGCAGGCGTCCAGGCATTTGTTGCAGTGTACGCATTTGTCCCCGTTCCAAAGAAGGCCTCCCTCCAGGGAGTGGATCTCGTGACGGGTACGGTCGGTGACGCAGCCCATGGCGATATTTTTGCACGCACCGCCGTATCCACATGCACCGTGTCCTTTCACATGGGAAAAATCGATCATAAAATCCGCATCGTAAATCAGCCCCGCCACGTCCACGTGCCGCAGCTTTTTATAGTCTGCTTCGATAGTGTAAAAATATTTGCCGAAATAGCCGCAGTCGTCCAATACGGGACATCCCAGCCCCGCCTCAGAATAGCCTCTCTCATAGGGGCGTCGATGGGCAATATAGTGATCTGTAATGAAACACTCACCTCCATTGTTCTGTACGAACTGAACCAGCTTACGTACGAATATAGGAGGGATCGTGGAATAGGAAACACCTTGCCCCACATGCATTTTGATGGCTACTTTTTTATCACGGACGGCTTTACCCAATCCGCAGGCATCCAGCATGCGTGAAAACTTTTCCGGCAGTGTCTGGGATGCTTCATATCTGGAGAAGGCCATGGGGGAGAAATAAACTTCGGACATAATATTTCTGTTCCTTTCCTGGATTTTTCAAAAAGAGATCGAAGGGTATTTTACCACAAATCTCCAGCAACTGCAAGAAATACTTTCCCTGTGTGGCACAAAATTTGCATCCCGCTATTTTTGTAAAATTTGCAATTTTGTATTGACAAACTTGCAAAAACTGTGATAAAATAAAAACGCAAATTTGAATAAACAGAAAGTGAGAATCGAAGTATGGCGTTTCAAAACCAATATTTTGCGGATTTGATGGATCGAGTGATAAAGCGCAATCCGGGCGAGCCGGAATTTCATCAGGCGGTGCAGGAGGTGCTGGAATCTCTGGAGCCGGTGGCCGCCGCGCATCCCGAATATATCGCACGGGGAATTTTTGAATCTATCGTGGAGCCGGAGCGGATCATCAAATTCCGGGTGCCGTGGGTGGACGACAGCGGCAAGGTGCAGATCAACAGAGGATTCCGCGTACAGTTTAACTCCGCAATCGGTCCCTATAAGGGCGGCCTTCGGTTCCATCCTTCTGTATATGAGGGGATCATCAAGTTTTTGGGATTTGAGCAGATCTTCAAGAACAGCCTCACCGGACTGCCTATCGGCGGCGGCAAAGGCGGCAGTGATTTTGATCCCAAGGGCAAATCCGATATGGAGATCATGCGGTTTTGCCAGAGCTTCATGACGGAGCTTTCCAAACACATCGGTGCCGACACAGACGTTCCCGCCGGGGATATCGGCGTGGGCGGCCGGGAGATCGGTTACTTGTACGGACAGTACAAGCGCCTGCGCAATGAGTCTGTGGGCGTGCTCACCGGAAAGGGCCTCACATACGGCGGCTCCCTGGCCAGAACAGAGGCCACGGGATACGGACTGTGCTACTTTACGGAGGAGATGCTGAAAGCACAGGGCAAGAGCTTCAAGGGAAAGACGGTGGTGATCTCCGGTTCCGGAAATGTGGCCATTTACGCCACGGAAAAAGCGACCCAGCTGGGCGCAAAGGTGGTTGCCCTTTCGGATTCCTCCGGATATATCCACGACCCCAGAGGGATCGATCTGGATACGGTGAAGGAGATCAAAGAAGTAAAGCGGGGCCGTATTTCCGAGTATGTACAAGTGAATCCCGGCGCCACATATACGGAGGGCTGCAGCGGGATCTGGTCGATCCCCTGCGATATTGCGCTCCCGTGCGCGACCCAGAATGAGCTGGACGAGACGGCTGCAAATACGCTGATCAAAAACGGCGTATTCGCTGTGGCAGAAGGCGCAAATATGCCCAGCACACCGGAAGCGATCGCCGCATTCCAGGCTGCCGGCGTGTGCTTTGGTCCGGCAAAGGCCGCCAATGCCGGCGGCGTGGCCACCTCTGCGCTGGAGATGTGCCAGAACTCCGCCCGGTACAGCTGGAGCTTTGAAGAAGTCGACGGCAAGCTGCGGGAGATCATGGTCAACATCTATAAAAACTGTGCTGCAGCGGCAGAGCAGTTTGGAATGAAGGACAATCTTGTGGCAGGTGCAAACATCGCCGGATTTTTGAAGGTGGCCGATGCGATGATGGCCCAGGGTGTGGTCTGATCTGAGCTTTTCAAAAAGAGAACAATCCCCCTGTCTGCTAATGCAGACATCCCCCTTAGCGGCTCTGCAAGAGACGCCCACAAGGGGGACTTTTTTATCCTCCCCATAAGGGGTCTTACGTTTTTATCCTCCCCAGTGGAGGACTTGTTGCGCAAGTCCCGGGGAGGTGTCACCGAAGCGGACGATGGGGTTGTAAAAGAGAACAATCCCTCAGGCGGCTTTGCCGCCATTCCCCCGGAGATGCTGCGCATCTCCCCACAAGGAGCCTGCACAAACCCAAGCCTCCCCAGTAATGCAGCTCCGAAGGAGATGCCGGGGTGGTGGGTTTTGCGAAGCAAAACTCGGAGGGGTTGTTCCCTGTCTGCTTCTTTGCATAAAAGAAATCCAAGCCTTTTCTTGACAGGATTTGCGGCAAATGCTATAATAAATCTACTTTCCCATCAATGTAGGATAAAGAGGTATACCGCCATGAAATGGACTTCGCTTAACGATCTGCGGGAGCAGTTTCTCTCTTTTTTTGAATCCAAGGGACATCTGCGTCTGCAGAGCTTTTCCCTGATCCCTGTAAACGACAAATCCCTGCTTTTGATCAACTCCGGCATGGCTCCCATGAAGCGGTATTTCACCCGGGAGGAAGAGCCGCCCAGCGACCGGGTGTGTACCTGCCAGAAGTGCATACGCACGGGGGACATCGACAATGTAGGCAAGACCTCCCGCCACGGGACATTTTTTGAGATGCTGGGGAACTTCTCCTTTGGAGATTATTTTAAGGAAGAAGCCATTGCATGGAGCTGGGAGTTTCTCACGAAGGTGCTGGAGATCCCGGAGGACAGGCTGTATCCTTCCGTTTACGAGAAGGACGAGGAGGCGTATGGGATCTGGCGGGACAAGATCGGCATTGCACCGGAGCGAATCGTGCGCCTGGGAAAGGAGGACAACTTCTGGGAGCACGGAAGCGGCGCCTGCGGTCCCTGTTCGGAGATTTACTTTGACCGGGGCGAGGCATACGGCTGCGGAAAGCCGGACTGTTATCCCGGCTGCGACTGCGACCGGTATGTGGAGATCTGGAACAACGTGTTTTCCCAGTACAACAGCGACGGCAAGGGCCATTATACGGAGCTTGCCCGAAAGAATATCGACACGGGCATGGGACTGGAGCGTCTTGCCTGTGTGATCCAGGGCGTGGACAGTCTGTTTGAGGTAGACACGATCCGTAAAATTTTGGATACAGTTTGTGCTGTTGCGGGAGTGAAATACGGCGCCGATCCGGAGACGGACATGTCTGTGCGGGTGATCACCGACCACATCCGCAGTGCCACCTTTATGATTTCGGACGGGGTGCTTCCCTCCAACGAGGGTCGGGGTTATGTGCTCCGTCGGCTTTTGCGTCGGGCAGCCCGCCACGGAAAGCGCATCGGCATTCAGAAGGCATTTTTGGGAGATCTCTGCCGGGTGGTGATTGAAGAGAGCGGCGGTGCATATCCGGAGCTTGTGGAGAAGCAGGCGTACATTCAAAAGGTCATCACCATGGAAGAAGAACGATTTGAGGCGACCATCGACGCCGGGCTTTCCATTTTGGAAAAAATGATCGATGCTGCACTGACGGCTCAGTTGAAGGCGCTGTCGGGGGAAGATGCCTTCAAGCTGTACGATACCTACGGGTTCCCGCTGGATCTCACCCACGAGATCGCCGGGGAACGGGGGATCTCTGTAGACGAAGCGGCATTCCACACGCTGATGCAGGCGCAAAAGCAGCGCGCCCGTGCGGCCAGGTCCGATCTGTCCAGCTGGGACAGCGGTTCCGACGGTGCACTGTCCGGATTTGCGCCTACGGAATTTGTAGGATATGGGGAAAATCAGACGGATGCGAAAATTCTCGCCATTCTTGTGGACGGGCAACCGTGCGAAGCAGTTTTGGAAGGAGAATGCAGCATTGTTTTGGACAGGACGCCCTTTTATGGGGAGAGCGGCGGTCAGGTGGGCGACACCGGGACGCTCACGGCTCAGGGGGGCGGTGCCGCCGTTGTGGATACGAAAAAGAAAAACGGCGTATATGTGCACATCTGCAGGATCGAGTCCGGCATTCTTCAAAAAGGGGACAGCGTGACCGCCGCCATCGATGGGACGCGCAGGCAGGCTATTCGCAGGAATCACTCCAGCGTGCATCTGCTCCAGGCGGCGCTGCGTCAGGTGCTGGGGGAGCATGTGGAACAGGCGGGCTCCTATGTAGACGAATTCCGCCTGCGCTTCGATTTCAGCCATTTTTCCGCCATGACGCCGGAGGAGCTGGCCCGCGTCGAGCTTCTGGTCAATGAGAAGATCTTGTCCGCCCTTCCCGTCGAGACCATGGAAACAGATATGGAAACGGCAAAGAAGGCCGGCGCACTGGCGCTGTTCGGCGAAAAGTACGGCAAAACGGTGCGTGTCGTAAAGATGGGCGATTTTTCCACAGAACTTTGCGGAGGGACCCATGTGGACAATACCGGCAAAATTGGACTTTTCCGGATCCTTTCGGAGAGCTCTGTGGCGGCCGGGGTGCGCCGGATCGAGGCGGTGTCCGGGATGGGGGTTCTGTTCCTTCTGACGGAGAAGGACCATTTGATCGCGGATACAGCCCGTGTGCTGCGCGCAAACAGTCCGGCGGATCTCCCCGTGAGAGCTGCGGGACTTCAGCAGGAAACGGCGTGGCTGAAGAAAGAGGTGGAGAGCCTGCAGGCAAAGCTTGCCGGCGGACAGCTGGAGAGCATCCTTGCTGCCGCCCGGCCGGTGGGCTCCGTAAAGCTGTGTACGGCGGAGCTTGCAGATACGCCGGTGGAGGTGGCCCGCAATTTGTGTGACAAGCTGCGGGAACGGGACAGTACCATTGTGGCGGTGCTTGCGGTACGCAATGGAGACAAGCTCAATTTTGTGGCCTGCTGCGGAAAAGCGGCGGTAGAGGCAGGAGCTCATGCGGGAAAGCTGCTGCAGGCGGTGTCTGCCATCACAGGAGGAAAAGGCGGCGGGCGTCCGGACACGGCTACTTCCGGTGGCCGGGATTTGAGCAAAATTCCTCAGGCGTTGGATGCAGCGCAGACAATTCTTGCGGGTATGCTCCAATAAAATCAAGCAGGAAGCAGGCTTTTGCCTGCTTTCTTTTTTATTTGCAGGGAAAAAATGAAAAAGCCCCTTGACACGGAAAAAAATACATGGTACAATACCTTTGTTCACCAGAGACAGCAGGTTTCGGTAAAAGCGAAGGCTTTCCTGCCGAGGAGACGAGAAAATGGGTATTTGCGTCTTTTTTCGGCATGCCGAAAAAAGACGTTTTTTACGTATGTGCCTGCTGAAGTAAATCTAAAAAGGAGGTATGGAAAATGCCCAGTGAGAAAGTTCTTGCGCAAAAGAAAGCTGCCGTGGCGGAGCTCTCGGAGAAAATGGGACGGGCCGTTTCGGGTGTGCTTGTAAAGTATCAGGGGATTACTGTGGAAGACGACACCAAAATGCGCGCAAAGCTGCGTGGCGCCGGTGTGGAATATGCGGTGGTGAAGAATTCTCTGATCGGCCGTGCCGCAGATATTGCGGGCTTTGGAGAGCTCAAGGGCCTTTTGGAAGGCATGAACGCTATTGCGATCAGTTATGACGATCCGGTGGCGCCGGCAAAGATCCTCAAGGAATATGAGGAAAAAGTGGAGAGCTTTGAGCTTCGCGGTGGATTTTTGGACGGTGCGGTGGTGGATCTTGCCACAGTAAAGGCGCTGGCCGACATTCCCCCCAAGGAAGTTCTGATTTCCAGAATGCTCGGTTCCCTCCAGGGACCGCTGTCCGGTCTGGCGGTTGCCCTTCAGGCAGTGATCGACAAGAGCGGGGAGGAAGTCCCTGCTGCAGCGGAAGAGACAGCGCCTGGAGAAGAGGCGGCTGCCGCACCTGCAGAGCCTGCGGCGGAAGATCCCGCACAGGCGTGAGCAAACGTATTACGGTAAGAAGCAATTCATGAGAAAAAATTTGGAGGTATACAATCATGGCATCTGAAAAGACTACTGCGATTCTTGAAGAAATCAAAGCACTTACAATTTTGGAACTGTCCGATCTGGTGAAGGCGATCGAGGAGGAATTCGGCGTATCTGCGGCTCCTGTTGCCGTAGCTGCCGTAGGCGGCGCTGCTCCCGCAGCTGCTGCTGAGGAGAAGACGGAGTTTGACGTTGTCCTCAAGAGCTTTGGAGCAAAGAAACTGGACGTAATCAAAGTGGTTCGCGAGATCACCGGTCTGGGTCTGAAGGAAGCAAAAGAGATGGTCGAGGGCGCTCCGAAGACCGTAAAGGAAGGCGCAAGCAAGGAAGACGCCGAGCAGATCAAGGCGAAGCTGACCGAGGCGGGCGCAGAAGTAGAGATCAAGTAATTGAGATACAAATGTATCAAAACCTGGATTGCCAAGTGGCAGTCCGGGTTTTCTCAATAAAAAGCCTTTCTGTGCAGAAGTTGGACGAATTTCTCGTCAGTTTAAGTCTCCCCTATAGTGCATTTCCGCAGGAGATGGCGGGGTGGTGACTTGCCGAAGACAAGGCGGAGGGGTTGTGAAGAGACAATCCCCCTGACTTCACTGCGTGAAGCCATCCCCCTTTACACAAGGGGGACTTCTTGTTTTGTGCATCTTACAAAAGAACACTCTCTTCAGCCCCTTGTCAAAAGGCCTCATTTGAGAAAAAATCCTCCCCTATAGTGCATTTCTGCAGGAGATGGCGGGGTGGTGGCTTGCCGGAGACAAGGCGGAGGGGTTGCGAAGAGACAATCCCCCTGACTTCACTGCGTGAAGCCATCCCCCTTTACACAAGGGGGACTTCTTGTTTTGTGCATCTTACAAAAGACCGCTCTCTTCAGCCCCTTGCCAAGAGGCTTCATTTGTGAAAAAAGCCTCCTCTGTAGTGTATCTCCGCAGGAGATGCCGGGGTGGTGGGTTTGCTTTGCAAACCCGGAGGGGTTGTATTGGATAAATAAATTTCTTCACGCGAGGGGCCTTTAGTCCTAAGCCTCTCTGCGAAACCTTTTTTATAAGTAAATGGAAATTCCCATCCATGTCCAGGTTCCTATCAGTAGAGCAAGCAAAACCCCTTCCGACATGGAAACGCCGGCCAGAGGCAGGATCAGGAGGGCTCCCAGCAGGATAATCAAAGCGCCGGCGCCTTTTTGCACCGGTTTTCCAAGGGAGAAAATCATTGCTCCAAAGGTGCCGAATGTGAGAAAATAAAAGGCAGTAGAGAGAAAGCCTGCAAAGGCACCCGAATCTGTCAGACTCACAAGAAAGCCGCCCAGGAGGGAACAGAGCGCGCAAAGAAGAGAGAAAAACGTGGCCGCTCCCCGATGCTCGTAGGCAAAAACCCCCAGCCCGCCGATAAAGAAACACAGCATACACGCAGAAAGCAGTGCGCTGGAGGCGACCGGCAGGCGCAGATAGACGCCGGTGATCTGCAAAATGCGCACAAGGACGCCGATGCTGATCAAAACGCGTCCCATGGTGCATCGGCTGCGGCTTTTTTTCTTTTTTTTCATACAATATCAGTCCTTTTTCTTTTTGCTGTGCTGCGTTTTGCTGCGGATTGCTTCTAAATGAGAAAGGTTTCTTCGCGGTTTCATATGGGGAAACGCGTTGATCAGCCGCCGCTGAAAAATGCTGCTTTTTTGCGCAATTTTCTCGTATTCTTCTTTTTCTTCCCCGGGAGCATCTCCGGATAGATCTTCGCTTGTCCGGCCGCGGTCCCATTTTTCCTTCAGACGGTTTTTTCCGTCGGAGATCCGGTCGCCCACTCCTTCACAAAATTCCGCCGCACTTTGCACGGTGCGGGTCATCTTGTCGGTAAATTTTTGGGAATATCCCTCCAGTTTTTTTGCCAGCCGGTCCATGCGCTCCAGCCGTTTGTTCAGTCCCAGCGCTGTAAGGATGGAAAGCACTGCGTCTGCCGCAAGGATAATGCCAAGGAGAACGGCGAGGAGCGTTCCTACAGAATATGGAATCCAGTCGATCAATTTGTCGGTGAACGGAAAGATCAGTTTTACTACGGCAACACAGGCAAAGCCCCACAAGAGAGAAAAGGGTACACAGATGTACCCGCCGATGTTCAGCGGGAAATCGGAGTAGTCCCACCACTTGTTGTGGAACAGCTTGTCCATGGCAAATCCGGTGATAAGCTCGATGCCGGAAGTGACCAGAACGGAGCCGATCCAGAGTACGATGAGGTTTTTGCTGAAGGGGACCGACAGCAGGTAAATCAGCCCTACGCCAAATCCGTAAATTGGACAAAAGGGGCCCAGCAGAAACCCGCGGTTTACAAATTTCTTGGTGACTACGGCGGCGTATCCTACCTCTGCGCACCAGCCGATGAAGGAAAACAGATAAAAATACCAGACAAAATGGTAAAACATGAGGTGCCCTCTTTCTTTTTGTCTATAGGATCGCGACGGATATGTACATGAAACAGTATACATGATAAATGCAGATTCGTCAATCCGTTGACAGAAAACTGCTCCTGTGGTATCCTATTGACAGAGAAAACATAGATTTTTGAGGATTTCAGATGAAAGAAGAACATGGGCGCACGGCTCTTTTGTTTGGTGCTGCGGTGGAACGATTGTATACCTGCAGAGTCGCTGTGTTTGGGCTCGGCGGCGTGGGCGGCGCGGCGGCGGAGGCGCTGGCCCGCAGCGGCGTAGGGAGTATGGACCTCATTGACGCCGATACGGTCAGCCTTTCCAACATCAACCGGCAGATCATTGCCCTGCACAGCACGGTGGGCATGTATAAAACAGATGTAATGGCTTCTCGGATCCGGGACATCGATCCGGACATCCAGGTGCGGTGTCACCGCCTGTTTTACCTGCCGGAGACCTGTGGAAACTTTGATTTTTCTGTATATGATTATGTGGTGGACGCGGTGGACACTGTCAGCGCCAAGCTGTCTATTATCGAGCGGGCAAAGGCAGCGGGCGTGCCCGTGATCTCCTCCATGGGGACGGGCAATAAAAAGGATCCGTCTGCCTTTCAGGTTGCAGATATTTCCAAAACATCGGTGTGTCCCCTGGCCAGGGTCATGCGCATCGAGCTGCGCCGGCGGGGGATCTCCGGTGTCAAGGTGGTCTATTCAAAAGAACCGCCGTTCAAGTCAGATCAAGACGGCGACAGCCGCGTGCCGGGCAGCTGTGCCTTTGTGCCGCCTGCCGCGGGCCTGCTGCTGGCGGGAGAGGTAGTGCGGGATTTAATAGAACGTGGATAAACCGATGCGCACTTTTGCGCGGCCGCCTTCTGCGGCAGAATGGAGATAGGATGGCAAAACGGACACCGGCCGCAGATCGGCTGCGGCCTTCAGATTTTGATCAGGTTGCGGGACAGCAGCACCTGGTCGGTGAAAAGGGAATTTTACGCCGCCTTTTGGAAAGCGGCCATTTGGGAAGCATGATTTTTTTTGGTCCTCCCGGTACGGGAAAGACCACCTGCGCCTCTATTATTGCACAAAAATCCGGCATGGAACTGCGGCGGCTGAACGCTACCACGGCCTCTCTTTCCGATGTAAAAGCAGTGGCGGCGGAGACAGAAGGCCTGCTGGGACAAAGGGGGATTTTGCTGTATCTGGACGAGATCCAGTATTTCAACAAAAAACAGCAGCAGTCGCTGCTGGAGTATATTGAAGACGGCCGCATTACCCTGATCGCCTCTACCACGGAAAATCCTTACTATTATATTTACGATGCACTTTTGTCCCGATGCTCTGTCTTTGAATTTCGTCCCGTGTCGAGCGAGGACGTGTTCCTTCATTTGCAGCGCGTTGCCGCGGAGCTTTGCCCAAACGGCGCCGAGGAGGGGGCGCTTCGATACGTGGCTTCTGCCTGCGGCGGGGATGTCCGCCGGGCGCTGACCATGCTGGAATGTGCAGGCGCGGCGTCGGAAGGGGCGGTGACGGAGGCGTTTGTCCGGTCCATGACGCCTTCTGTGATGGCGGGGAGCTTCGATCGGGACGGGGATGTCCATTATGATCTGTTGTCTGCCCTTCAGAAATCGATTCGGGGATCCGATCCGGATGCGGCGGTGTTTTATCTGGCCAGGCTTTTGGAAGGCGGAGACTTGCTTTCCCCCTGCCGGCGGCTGATGGTAATTGCCAGCGAAGACATCGGCGCAGCTTATCCCATGGCGGCGGTGATCACCCGTGCCTGTGTGGAAAGCGCCAGAGAATTGGGACTGCCGGAGGCGCGGATCCCGCTGGCCAATGCTGCGGTGATGCTTGCCACTGCACCCAAATCCAACACGGCTTATGTGGCGCTGGATGCCGCTGCAGCAGATGTGCGTGCGGGGCGGGGCAGAATGGTGCCGAACCATTTGCGCAGCCCCAAGTTTGCGGGGTACATTTATCCCCACGACTGTCCCGGCCGGTGGGTGGACCAGCAGTATTTGCCGGAGGATTTGAAGGGGCGCCATTACTATCAGTTCGGTGACAATAAGACGGAGCAGGCCGCTGCGGCATATTGGGAAAAGATAAAGGGAAAGGCGCAGAAATAAAGTTATGGTTTACAGTATTTGCAAATGCTTCAGTCAGGCCATGCAGTCGGCCTTGCTCTGCTCATATACACTTTGAATATCTATACTGACTTTTTGATTTTGTGTTTCCTTTAATCGAAAGACCAGGACTTTGTTGTCTTCTCCCGGCTTTTTTATAATTTCGTTTATTAAATAAAAATAATTGCGGCAGCCTGTGATGCGACCTTTGAAGCGAATTTTATACTAAACGATACTGGTAAAGTAATATAAGCAAAACTCGGAGGGATTGGCAATACAATCCCCCAGTTTTCGCATAAGCGAAAACAGCCCCCTTTACACAAGGGGGCCTTTTTTTCACTCAAAGCCTCCCCTGTGCAAGGGGAGGTGGTTTGCCGAAGGCAAGACAGAGGGGTTGTTATAAACAATCCCTCTGTCAACTTTGTTAACATGCCTCCGGAGTTGCCGAAGATGGTACTTACGGCTTGTATTTTGCATACGTATTGATCGCATCAAAGATCGGCTTGTATTCCGACCATCCATAGGCGGTCACAAGGACAAAACGAGGCCGGGTGTAGGGCGCATTTTCTTCTGTGCAGGGTGCGGCAAAAGTCGCCAGACAGTGACGCGCTTCCAGGGTATATCCGGTCTTTCCTCCCTGGATATACATTCCTTCCGCTTCGCTGCCTTCCATTTTGGAGTACAGCGTACTGTGCAGTTCCAACCCTTCGGGATTTTGCTCGGTGGGCGTGGTGGTGTACGTATATGTGCCCAGAATCTGCCGCAGCTCCGGGATGGAAATGGCATATTCCAATATGATGGCTATTTCGTGGCAGGTCGAGTAATGGTTGTCGTCGTGCAGCCCGCTGGCGTTTACAAAATGGGTATTTTTCAGTCCCAGACGCTGTGCGGTCTCGTTCATCAGCTGTGCAAAGGCCGTTTCGCTGCCGGCAACGGTGAGCGCCAGCGCAGTCGTGGCGTCTGCACCGGAGGGCAGAGCGGTCCCGTAAAACAGGTCCCGGAAGGGAACGACCTCTCCCGGCTTGAAGCCTGCCACGGAGGCATTGGCTTCATAGAGTGCGTCGAAGATTTCCGCCGGAAAGGTATAGGTGGCATCCAGGTCCTCAATGTGTTCATATGCTACGATCAGCGTCATCAGCTTTGTCATGGATGCGGGATAGATGCGGCTGTCTCCATTCTTGGAGGCCACCACGGTGTTGCTCTCCAGGTCGATTAAAATGCCGTATTCGCTGTCAATCACCAGATCTTCCGTCGCGTCAGTATATGCGGCAAAGGTGGGAAGCGCGTTTTCTGGCTCTTCCTCTGCCGCGGGCTGTGCCGCATCTTCCTTCACGATTTTAGGCGGCGCCGTAGTGACGGCTCCGTCTGCCTCTCTGTTTGCGGCACAGGATTGCACGCCGCTGATGATGATCGTCATGAGGATCAGTATTGCAAACAAGGTGGCCAGAATGAAATTCCGGGAGACGGTCCGCTTTTTCTTTTGGATCGGCATTTGCCTGTTTTGCGCCGGCCGGGTTTTGGGGTGCGATACACGCTGTACGGGTGCCCGCCTTTGCGCCGGATTTTTGGAAAGCGCGGGGATCCGCCTGGGCACGGGTGCTCCGCCGCCCAGCTGCTGCCGGTGAACGTGCAGGGGGGGCTTTTTCTGTGGGGGAGGGCTTGTCCTTTTTCTCTGCTGCGGAGGATGGGGCATTTTCTGCATTTGCATAGATCGGCCTTGGGCGGGCCGTCGTATATTTTGCCTGTTTTGCACCTGATCCATGGCCGATCCTCCTTGCAGCAGTTTTATGAGATATGTTTTATTTTACATGAAAATTGTCCCCGCGTCAACAGGGAGACGGCAAATAAATGGCGTTTTGGGAAATTCCCGTAAAAATCATTGACAAACAAAGCAAAATATGCTATCATAAAAAAACTTGAGGGCCATTAGCTCAGTTGGTTAGAGCATCCGGCTCATAACCGGACGGTCCTAGGTTCGAGCCCTAGATGGCCCACCAGAAGCCCTGTTTTCTGCAAGCGCAGAAAACAGGGCTTTGCAGAAAACAGAAAAAGAGGGCCCGCGGCCCTCTTTTTAATTTTGTTTTTCCACCATTTTGTATTCATCGTAAAATCTGTAGTAGGGGCAGGCGCTGTAGGGATGTTGCATGAAGCGGACCATTTCGTCCTCGTCCAGATGGAGATTGCACACCTCCATATCGTACGTCTCATCGTAGTCGAAGTACATGCAGGAGCGGCAATCTGTCTGTTTTGATGTGTTTTTGTGAAGCTTATCCATGAAAGATCCCCCTTTCTTCTATAAGTATATCACATATTGGTAAAAATATCAAGAAAACAGTTGCAAAAAGCATCGGCTTTGGATACAATACATATACAGAACCTTTTTCTCTCTTCGGGCATAGGATGTAGAGAAAAGGGCGCGAGAATTTGCATATTTACAAGATATGATCGGAGAAGAAAGGGGATCTATAATGGGATATATTGTAAAGACGCCGGAGGAAATACAGGGGAACGTGTTTTCCATGATTGGCAGCGACTGGATGCTGGTGACGGCACAGAACGGGGAAAAATACAATACAATGACGGCCAGCTGGGGCGGCATGGGCGTTTTATGGGGAAAGCCCGTAGCGTTTATCTTTATTCGTCCCCAGCGGTACACATACACTTTTTTGGAAAATACGGATCGGTTTACCCTTTCCTTTTTCGGAGGCGCCTGCCGGGATGCACTTGCGCTGTGCGGCAGGGTGAGCGGCAGAGATACGGACAAGATCCGGGAGGCGGGGCTTGTTCCGTTTTCTACAAATGACGGGTACATGTCGTTTCGGGAGGCATCTGTGATATTGGAATGCAGGAAGCTTTATGCCGATTTTATCAAGGAAGAAAATATGCTGGATACATCCTTAATGGAGCATTACAAGGCAGGGGACTTTCACAAAATGTATATCGCGGAGATCACCCGCGGACTCATTCAGGAGTAACATACATTCTGCGGAGGGAGAAATGAAGTATACGGAAGGGATTTCCGACAAGGGGAAACTGGAGAATATGAAGCACGCTCATGTGTTCATGCGGTTTCCCGGGGGCAGGGCGAAAGCAGTCACTTTCAGTTTTGACGACGGTGTGGTCCAGGATGCGTGGCTGGTGCAGAAACTGCAAAAGTATCATTTGAAGGGCACCTTCAACATCAATGCGGGTCTGTGTACCTATGATCCGGTGGACTGCGAGCGGTTGGACGCTTCGTTTTTTCCGGACAAAAGCATACAGCGGCGGCTCACCAGAAGGGAGCTGTGCAGGGTATTCGACGGCAGCGGAATGGAGATCGCCGCCCATGGGTATACCCACGCCCAGCTGAATAAAATCGATCCGGCTGCCGCTATGTGGGAGGTCTGCCGTGACCGTGCAGAGCTGGAGGCACTCACCGGCGCACCGGTGCGGGGGTTTGCTTATCCCCAGGGGGCGGGAGACGACCGGTCGGCGGAGCTGCTTTGCCGGTGCGGATTTTTGTATGGCCGCCTGGCACAGTCGTCCCACAGCTTTGACGTTCCGAAAAATCCCTATTTGTTCCAGCCCACCTGTCACTTTTTGGAGAAGTCGGCGCCCGATCTGGCCCGGGACTTTTTGGAGAGAAACGTGACTGCGGGGGTATGGCAGAGGGACACGGAACCCATGTTGTTGTACCTGTGGGGCCACGGCTATGAGATGCGCGGCGAAGGAGATTTTGCGCAAACGGAAGCACTGCTACAGCGTCTTTCCGGACACGAGGACGTCTGGTATCCCACGAATCTGGAACTGTTCTCCTATATGCGGGCATTTGACGCACTGGTATACGGGATCGACCGTACCTTTGCGCAGAATATGTCCTGCATGCCTGTATGGGTATACGCCAATGGCAAAATCACCAAAATCGATCCAGGGGCAGTCGTGTCCCTGTGATTTGTGCTGTTTTTCAAAAAAATATGGAAAACCCCTTGCAATTGGCGCCTGCATGTGCTATACTACGTAACAGTTCTGATATTGGCAGAAATGGAGAGTGGGCTTGTCCCACTCTCTGTTTTGTAAAGACGAAATGCAAAGCTGCGGGAGTGGACGAAATGGAAAGACAAAAGAAAAACATCGCCGGCGTTGTGCGGGACCTGGTCCAGCCTGTAGCCGACGAGATGGGATATATTTTGTGGGATGTGGAATACGTCAAGGAAGGCGCGGAAATGGTTTTGCGCATCACCATTGACAAAGATGGGGAAGGCATCGGCATCGACGACTGCGAGCGGCTGCACCGTGCCATCGATCCGCTGCTGGACGAAGCGGATCCCATTGAAAATTCTTATCGCCTCGAAGTGTCCTCTCCCGGCGTGGAGCGCACGCTGTCCCGACCGGAACATTTTCAAAAATGTCTGGGGGAGCAGGTAGAGGTACGGCTGTACGCACCGATAAACGGGCAGAAAAAGATCGTGGGCACGCTGGCGGGTGCAGACGGAGGCACCATTACCATTGAGGCAGGAGGAGAAACAATTACCTTAGATGAACGGCAGTGGGCCAAAGTGACCACTGTATTTGCCTGGTAAAACACAAAACCACTACGATTCTCGAATAGAAAGGCTTGGAAATTAAAATGAATGCAGAATTTTTCGCCGCACTGGATCTTTTGGAAAAGACGAAGGGAATCCCAAAAGACTATATGATTGAAAAAGTGGAGGCGGCTTTGATCAGTGCCTTCAAAAAGGAATATGGCACGGGAAATGTGCGGGTGACCATCGATCCGGAAAAAAAGGATGTGCGTGTCTACGAATGTAAGGACATTGTGGAAACGGTAGAGGATCCTGCGACACAGATCTCTCTGGAAGACGCGAAAAATATCAGCAAGCGCTATACGCTGGGGGGTGTAGTGGAGACGGAAGTAAAGACGAAGAACTTCGGCAGGCTCAGCGCACAGACCGCAAAGCAGGTGATCATTCAGGGAATTCGGGAAGCGGAGCGCAGCAGCATGCTGCGGGAATACGAAAAGAAGCGCGAGGAAGTCATCAGCGCTGTAGTTACCAAGGCCGCGGACGCCAATGGGGATATTGTCATCGATACCGGTACCAGCGAAGCGGTGCTCCTTCAGAGCGAGCAGATCCCCGGGGAAACCTTTGCAGTGGGAGATCGGATCAAGGTATTTGTCACCGAGGTGCGCAGAGACAGCCAGTCGGGCCCTATGGTCACTTTGTCCAGAACCCATCCGGGCCTGGTCAAACGGCTGTTTGAAATGGAAATTCCGGAAATCCAGGACGGTGTGGTGATCATCGAAGGTGTAGCCCGGGAGGCGGGCAGCCGATCTAAGCTGGCGGTTTATTCCAGAGATGCGGATGTGGATCCGGTAGGTGCTTGTATTGGCGAGCGGGGCCGCAGAATTGGAGAAATTGTAGATGAGCTGCGGGGAGAAAAGATCGATGTGATCGAGTATTCTGAGGTTCCGGAGGAGTATATCGCGGCTGCACTTTCTCCAGCCGAGGTGCTGGATGTAGAACTGGACGGCGAGCGCAGTGCGGCAGTTACCGTGGCGAACGAGCAGTTGTCTCTGGCCATCGGAAAAGAAGGTCAGAACGCCCGTCTGGCAGCGCGCCTTACCGGTTATAAGATCGATATCAAGGGAAGATAAAGACCTATTTGCCGAGAGGGAGGAAGATATGCGCAGTGCAAAGAAAGGGCAAAGGCCCAGAAAGATCCCCCTGCGCCGCTGTCTCGGCTGCGGGGAGTCCTTTCCAAAAAAGGAACTGCTTCGGGTGGTACGCAGTCCCGAAGGAACCGTGGCGCTGGATTTTACGGGAAAGATGAGCGGCAGAGGCGCATATGTATGCAAACGGACGGCGTGCTTTGAGAAGGCGCGGCGGGCGAAGCGGTTTCAAAACAATCTGGGGTTGGATATCCCGGAAGATGTGCTGGACACGCTGGCCCAGGAAATCCGCCAGTATGAGGAAGAAAACGCAGACGAGTGATGCAAGACAAACTGCTGAAATATGTGGGCTTTGCCTGGGCGGCACACGGGCTGGCGCTCGGGACGGATTTAACGCTTGCCGCTATACGTCGGCGTCAGGCGCGCCTGGTGATTCTTGCCAGGGACGTATCGGAGCGCACGGCAAAGCAAATATTGGATAAAAGTCTTTACTATAAAATTGAAGTGGTGCGGCCGGACTGTACCATGGAGGCACTGGCCCGCGCTGTGGGCAAAGGAGCGCCTGTGGCAGCGGCGGCGGTGACAGACAAGGGATTTGCCAAAGCGATCGCCGCGGCTGCAAAAATGGAGAAGGACAGATAAGCGACCTGTGGGTGTATGGGCCGCGGATCAGCGATAATCTGACAGGAAAGGATCCCCCGCGAAGGGGGAAAGGTAAAAAGAATATGGCACAAGCCCCAATGTTCCGTATTAACCAGCTTGCGAAGGATTTTGATATCAAAAGTAAGGACCTTATCAAAATCCTGGAGGAGGTAGGTGTGACCGGCAAAAAGACCATGGCAATTCTGGAGCCGGAGGAGTTCAATCTTTTTTTGGACACCCTTACCAAGGAAAATCAAATTCAGGATATCGATGGGTATCTTCATGGGAAGACACGCATTCCGACTGTCAGGTTGAGCAAGGCTGCACAGCGCGCCGCGGAGGAAAAGAAAGCCCGGGCAGAGGCAGAAAGACGCGCCGCCGAGGAGGCAGAGCGTGCAGCGCAGCGGGAGGCTGCACTGCAGGCGGCACAGCGGGAAAAAGAGGAGGCTGCCGCCAGAGAAAAGGCAAAAGACGCTGCACTGCAAAAGGCGGCGGCGGCGGCCCGTGCCAGGGCGGAAGCCGAGGCTGCAAAAAAGGCGCAGCAGGCGCAGGCGAAACCGCCGCGGCAGAGCACGCAGATAGAGAGGGAGCGAACGGATCAAAAGCGCAGTGCGCAAAATGTCAGTCAGAAGATCCAGCAAACATTGCAGCAAAAGCAAAAGGCCGCGGCTATGGGGCAAAACCGTGACTTTACGCCGGATCAGACGACCATGTCCAAGCAGAAGACAAAGCAGAATCCCCCTGCCAATGAACGCAAAAGAACGGGCACGACCCGTGTGGTGGATACGCGATCTGTATCCGTCAATCTTTCTAAATATGACGAAAGACTGGAGACCTTTGCGCCGGAGAGCAGCCGGGACCAGATGACTTCCAACAAGCAGAAGCTGAAGAAACAGAATACCCGGGATGTGCGCTCCTCCAAGAACCGGAACAAGGAAAATGCAGCTATGGAAAAGCTGCGGCGCAAGGCCGCTATGGAGGCAAAAAAGCAGCCGCTGAAGATCACAGTTCCCGACGAGATCTCCGTAGGAGAACTTGCATCCCGCCTGAAAGTTACCGCGGCAGAGGTGGTCAAGCGACTCATGCTCATGGGGAGCATTGTGACGGTCAACCAGATGATCGATTTCGACACGGCATTTTTGGTAGCGGAAGAATTCGGAGCACAAGTCACCAAAGAAGTTGTCGTCACTATAGAGGAGAAGCTGTTCAGCGAGGAAGAAGACAACGACGCAAACCTTGTGGAACGCGCACCTGTTGTCTGTGTCATGGGACATGTTGACCACGGAAAGACCTCCCTTTTGGATGCGATTCGGCATACCAATGTGACAAAGGGAGAAGCCGGCGGGATCACCCAGCACATCGGTGCATATCGTGTAACGGTAAACGGAAAGGAGATCACTTTCCTGGATACGCCTGGTCATGAGGCATTTACGGCGATGCGTGCCAGAGGGGCACAGGCTACCGACATTGCCATTCTGGTCGTTGCCGCCGACGACGGAATCATGCCCCAGACGGTGGAGGCCATCAACCATGCAAAGGCCGCGGGCGTGGAAATCATCGTAGCGATCAATAAGATGGATAAGCCGGGTGCCAATCCGGATGCAATCAAATCGGCGCTCACCAATTACGATCTGGTACCGGAGGAATGGGGCGGCGACGTCATGTGTGTGCCTGTTTCCGCGCTCACCGGAGAGGGGATCCAGGATCTTTTGGAGAATATTCTCCTCATTGCAGAGGTGAAGGAATACAAGGCCAATCCCGCACGGCGTGCGAAGGGAATCGTCATTGAGGCACAGCTGGACCGGGGCCGGGGACCGGTGGCCACGGTTTTGGTGCAGAACGGGACGCTGCACACAGGGGATATTGTGATTGCAGGTACGGCCGTAGGACATGTGCGTGCCATGACCAACGACAGAGGACAGACGCTGAAGGAGGCGGGCCCCTCCGTTCCCGTGGAGATCATCGGGTTGGGCGAAGTCCCTCTTGCAGGAGACGAGTTCAATGCGGTAGAAGATGAGCGTATGGCCAGAACGCTGGCGGACCAGCGCCGCGCAAAGGCAAAGGAGGAGGAATTCCGCGCCAATTCCAAAGTAAATCTGGACGATTTGTTCGCACAAATCAAGGAAGGCGTGCAGGAGCTGAATATCATTGTCAAGGCAGACGTAGGCGGATCTGCGGAAGCGGTAAAGCAGGCGCTGGAGAAAATTTCCAACGACGAAGTGCGCGTGCGCGTGATCCACTCTGCGGTAGGCGGCATTACGGAGAGCGATGTGATGCTGGCGGCTGCCTCCAATGCGATCATCGTGGGCTTCAACGTTCGGCCTGACAAAGGCGCTGTCGACTCTGCCCAGCGGCAGAAGGTAGATATTCGCACCTACCGGGTCATTTACGAATGTATCGAGGAAATTACCGCCGCCACAAAGGGTATGCTGGCTCCGGAGTTTGTGGAGAAGGTGATCGGGCAGGCACAGGTGCGGCAGACGATCCGCGTGCCCAATGTGGGCATCATTGCCGGCTCTTACGTGCAGGATGGTGTCATTGCCCGCAATGCACAGATCCGCGTAGTGCGGGACGGCATCGTTGTGGCGGAGGACAAGATTTCTTCCCTGCGCCGCTTTAAGGACGATGTGCGGGAAGTACAGCAGGGCTACGAATGTGGTATCGGCCTGGAAAAGTTCAACGACATCAAGGAAGGCGACATCCTGGAAGCATTTATTATGGAAGAGGTCGCCCGATAAGGACACAAAAAGCCCGGAGGGGGTCCCTCCGGGCTTTTTGCGGCAGAAAAGAAAGGAGAAGAAAAATGGAGAAATGCGTACGAAAAGCGACGCCCGCTGATATGGACGCACTGCTGGATTTGCTTTTGTATGTTGCAGATTGCCACAGCAGTCAGCGGGGAGAGCTGTTTTGCACCGGCAGAGCGGCATATACCAGAGAGGAATTGCTGCACTTTATGGAAACGGGAAGTATGCAGATTTTTGTATCTGCCGATGAGACGGGAGCAGTGACGGGGCTGATTCTGTGCAAGGTGCAGGAGCGAGCCAGCGACAAGATCCTCCGGGATTGCCGCGTTGTGTGGGTGGAGGACATGTCGGTGGCCGCATCCGCGCAAAAGGAAGGATACGGGAAAATGCTTTTGGACCATGTGAAGGAATACGGCCGGTCTCAGGGGTGCAGCAGGCTGGAACTAAATGTGTGGGCGTTCAACGAAAGTGCCCATGGATTTTACATACACGAGGGAATGCGGGACCAGCGGCATATTATGGAATATAATTTGTCAAAGCAGTAAATTGGAGACAGCTTTTTTTATAATTCTCCCCAGTGGTGGCCCGCCGAAGCTACCACTAAGGGAAGCCTTCTCTGTGCGTGAACTGCGCAGCAGACCCGGGGGGAGGAGGTACGACGCAGCTACCACTAAATAAAGCCTCTCCTTCCTTGTGAAGGGGAGGTGGCACGGCGTAGCCGTGACGGAGGGGTTGTAAAAACAAACAATCCCCCAGACTCCGCATACGCGGAGCCAGCCCCCTTAGCGGCTCTGCAAGAGACGCCCACATGGGGGCCATATCTAACTTAAAGCTTCCTCAGTGCGGGAGTTGCTTTGCAACTCCCCACAAGGGGGCTTTTTTTCATTAAGCCTCCCCTGTGCGGGGGCTGCGCAGCAGACCCGAGGGAGGTGGTATGACGCAGCTACCACTATAAAGCCTCCCCTTCCTTGTGAAGGGGAGGTGGCACGGCGCAGCCGTGACGGAGGGGTTGTATAACAACAATCCCCCAGACTCCGCATACGCGGAGCCAGCCCCCTTTGCACAAGGGGGCCTATAAAGTAAAAATGGGAGGTGGCTTGCCAAAGGCAAGACGGAGGGGGTGTAAAAATCCTTTTGTGGGCTACATTAGGCAGTCTTATCTTGCAGTAAAAAAGAACGAGGAATGTCTCCTCGTTCTTTTTTCATATTTACTTTACTTCAATAATAGATTTGTCCCACATATCCGGCGCTTCATATCCCAGCAGATTTACTGCGGTGGCGGCGACGTTGGAAAGACCAAACCCCTCTTCGCCGGTCTTTACCGTGTACCGGTCTGTATAATAATTGTCGTACACAATAAAGGGAACAGGGTTTAATGTGTGGCTGGTCTTTGCTTTATAGGCTCCGTCCTTGCCTGCCTTCGGCATACCCTTTTTGTCTGTTTCATACATCTCGTCTGCGTTGCCGTGGTCAGCCGTCACCAGTGCAATTCCCTCAAGCTCGTCTACCACTTGCAGAATCCGTGCCAGCTGGAGATCCAGCGCCTCCATGGAGCAGATGGTCGCCTCCAGGCTGCCGGTGTGCCCCACCATGTCCCCGTTGGGGAAATTGACCCGCATACAGGGATATTTGCCGCTGCGCATGGCTTCGATCAGCGTATCCGTGATTTCGGCGCACTTCATCCAGGGACGCTGTTCAAAGGGAACGATGTCGGAGGGAATTTCCACATAGGTTTCCAGCTCTTCTGAGAATTTTCCGGACCGGTTTCCGTTCCAGAAATAGGTGACGTGGCCGTATTTTTGCGTTTCCGATATGGCGTACTGCGCCACTCCCGTGCCTGCCAGATATTCTCCCATGGTGTTGGTGATCTCCGGGGGAGCGACCAGATATCTGTGGGGGATGTGCAGATCTCCGTCATATTCCAGCATACCGGCATAGGCTACCTTGGGTACGCGCACGCGGTCAAAGTGCGCAAAATCGCTGCCTTCTTCAAAGGCTTTGGAAATTTCAATGGCACGGTCGCCCCGGAAGTTGAAGAAGATCACGCTGTCTCCATCCTGGATGGTCCCTACGGGGGTGCCGTTTTCGGCAATGACAAAAGGCGGCAGGTCCTGGTCGATGACGGGGCTTTCACTGCGGTAGGTCTCGATCGCCTCTGCAGCGGAGGCAAACTGCCGGCCCTCGCCCAGTACATGGGTTTTCCAGCCCTTTTCTACCATTGCCCAGTTTGCTTCGTACCGGTCCATGGTGATGTTCATTCGGCCGCCGCCGGAAGCGATTTTGATATCAAAATCTGCGCTGCGCAATTCATCCAGGAACGCTTCAAAGGGAATTACGTAGTCCAGAGCGGAGGTCTCGCCGACGTCCCGTCCGTCCAGCAGAATGTGTACCCGTACACGGCGAACACCGTCTTCCTTTGCATGGGTGATCAGCGCTTTTAAGTGGTCAATGTGGGAATGGACGTTCCCGTCGGAAAACAGGCCCAAAAAGTGGAGGGTGCCGCCGCTCGCTTTTACATTGTTTACTTCCTCTTGCCATGCCTTGGAGGCAAACAGCTTTCCAGATTCGATGGAGGCGGTTACAAGCTTTGCCCCCTGGGCAAAGACCTGACCGGAACCCAGGGCATTGTGCCCTACTTCCGAATTGCCCATATCGTCATCGGTGGGAAGCCCTACGGCGGTACCGTGGGCTTTTAGCTTTACCATGGGATATTCTTTTAGAATTCTGTCCAGTGTGGGCGTGTATGCACGCTGCACGGCATTTCCCTCGCTTGCCGGTGCGAGGCCGACACCGTCCATGACGATGGTGAGGACAGGTCCCTTGACCTGCAGGGGGTGCTGCAATTTTTTCAGTTCCTTCATTCTATCTTCTCTCCAGTCTAAAATCATATATTTTCCGCGATGAGGCGGTTGATTTTCTCACGGGCTTCCAACAAAAACGCCTGGTCGGTGGGATATTTCTTAAATGTAATTTCCCCGCGGGACTCCAAAATATCCATCACTGCCTGCCGTCCGCACAGTTTTTCTGCCAGGGCGAAGGCGCGCATATCGTACAGGGCTGCGGTAAAGCCCAGCAGATGAATGGTCTCGTAGGCAGTGCCGTCCGGTGCGGGATATACGGAGAAGGCATCCCCGGCAGGGACCCAGTACCCGCCGTCTGTACACAGATAGGGATTGCAGAATTCCATGGAGCCTTCGGTGAAATAGAAGTTGTATCCCCATTGGAGAAATCCGGCGATATTGTATTTGTACAGCTGTGCGCCGATGATCCGGTTTCTGGCAGTGGACATGGAGACAAACCGATTGGATACCCCTTCACACTGACCGCAGCAGTAATAAGCCCACAGATTGTCCACTTTCGCTTCCAGATACGGTTCGATGTGGTCGATGGATACCACCGGCGTTTCTATCGCGCCCTTTTCATAGAAACTGAAGTCGGAAAGGGCGTCCATAACAGTCTGTCCTGCCAGCACGTCCTGAATGCCCTCTTTGGCGGCAAGATAGCTTTCCAGCTTGTCTCCGCCGGGCTCGTCGGACAGGTGAAACACCATTCGGTCCCCGGCTCCAAGGCGGTCCATCTCTTCGATCAGCGCCGGCAGAAAGGCATTTAGAAAATCCCGGTATTCCTCTCCCGCTGCGTCGGTATCCCAGCCGAAAACCTGGCGGTACCCGTCTTCGGTATTTGCCATGATCTTGGGAGCATGGTGGGCGCCCCACTGGGTAAACAGGTGAGAAATCTCAAAGTAGCGGATGCCTACATCGTCACACATTTTGACCCATCGCTCCAGCTTTTCAAAGCCGAAAGACCAGCCGTCCTTTGTTTTGGTCACGTCCACCAGCTGTACGGTGGGACGCTGATGCCATTTCGCCGTGTCCAGCGGCGGTGTGAATACCGGGGTCAGGATCATGTTGATGCCGTTGTCCACGGCGGTTTGTAAAAAGGATTCTATGATCTCCCAATGGCGCTGGGAAAAAATTTCTGCGTTATAGTAGACGGCCAGGCAATCGGGGTGAAACCACTGGGTGACTTTCAGTGTTTGCGGGGGCAGTGCTGCCGGAATGATCTCCACAGTAAAGTCTGTTTCGGCGAGGAATTCATTTTCGTGTCCCCGCAGCACGAAATGGATAGGATATGTGTCGCCTTTCATGTGCTCCGGCACGCGGATGTCAATCCAAAGAGACTGAAGCTCTTTTGTGATGTAAATCCAGTTTTTGCTTGTGATGGGGCGCAGCAGATCCGGATACAGGCCCGGCTGTGTGCGCAGGTATTCGCCGTCGTCCTTGCCGCAGTACAGGGGATTGCGCACAGGCACGTTGTCTACCCGCTGAAAGGTCACGTAGGGAGCCAGTGGCCCTTCCACAAAGAGAAATCCCACCTTTCGCATGGGATCATCGTCGCTCAGCTGATAGGCAAGCTGAAAGCTGAACCGCTCCCCCAGCAGCATGGAGCCTTTCGCGTAATCCATTTTGGCGTGAATGGACTCATCCAAAAAGCACTTCTCTGTCTGGGGAATGGGCTTTATTAGTATATTGCTCATATTTACCTCACAAAAACGCATAATTATCGCTAACCAATTTATCTTACCATATTTTTTCATATTGTACAAGAAATATGAAAATTTTAACAGTAAAAAATCTGTTAAATTCTGTATTGACAGAGAATGGGGTTTGTGCTATCATTTGACTTGCGGTAGAGAAAGGACAGATTTCCTGCCGCTCTATTTTTGTGTACATAAAGTGGGGAATATGGGAATCAACGGAGAACTGACCAAGTGGCAGAAGGCGCTGGGTATTGTGGGAAGGAATTTGATCCTTGTGGGCGGAAACGCCATGTATGCGCTGGCCATCGTTTTGTTTGTCATGCCGTCGGGACTGGTCACCGGAGGCGTTACCGGCGTTTCCATCATGCTTGGAAATCTCTCCGGGCTGGAAATGTCGCTGTTTGTGCTGCTCATCAACATTGCGCTGTTTATATGGGGCTCGGCCGTCTTGGGAAGGCATTTTTGTGTGACGACGGCTGCCAGCACCGTTTTGTATCCGGGATTTCTTTATCTGTTCCAGCGGGTATTTAAGGGTGTGGTCCTCATCGAAGATGATCTTGTGCTGTGTGCGGCTGCAGCGGGCGTAATGATCGGCTTTGCGGTGGGCATGGTGGCGCGGACAGGCGCCTCTACCGGAGGCATGGACATCCCGCCGCTGATCGTCAATAAGTGGACGGGCTTTCCTGTGGGCACGATGCTGTGCATCATCGACGCTACGGTGATCTGTATACAATTGCCGGTGTCCTCCGTGCGCCAGGCACTGTACGGGATTCTGATGGTAGTGGTCTACTCCTTTGTGATCAACCAGGTGATGATGATGGGCAACGGGAAGATGCAGATTCAGGTAATCAGCACTTGTACGAGAGAGGTGCGGGATGCGGTTCTCACGGAGCTTCACCGGGGGGTCACGCTGCTGTCCGGGAAGCGGGGCCTGTCCGGCACCCAGTGCGAGGTGGTTCTGACGGTGGTGTCCGCCCGGCAGCTGGCCCGTGCAAAAAAGACGATCCTGGATGTAGACCCGGATGCGTTTATGATTATCAGCAAGGTGGGAGAGGTAAACGGCAATGGATTCTCCTTCAGTAAAGGAGACAAATGGCTTGACAAGTCCGACATCCTATAGTACAATCGTGTTGGGAAATTGGGCTGCCGCGCGCTGTGGCGCCGAAAGGTATCAGCGTGAGGAAAGTCCGGGCTTCACAGGGCAGGATAACGGATAACGTCCGCCGAGGGAAACCTCCGGGAAAGTGCAACAGAAATAGACCGCCGCAGCCTGCGGCAAGGATGGAAAGGCGAGGTAAGAGCTCACCGGCACGACAGGCAACTGTGTGCAAATGTAAACCCTATCCGATGCAACACCGTATGCAGACCGGATTCCATGGGAATCCGTGCCGGCCCGGCACCAGTGTCTGCGGGTGGCTGGAGGCCTGCAGCAATGCAGGTTCGAGATAGATGGCAGCCACGGCTTTAGCCGTACAGAACCCGGCTTACAGATTTCCCTTTTTGTAAAAATCCCCCGAATGCTTTCGGGGACGCTTGTATGGCTTGCGGGCGCCGACAGATCAGGTTGGCGCCCGCCTTATATAAAAGGAGGTCAGTATGCCGAGAATTGACGAGATTGACAAAAACTTTCAGCAAAATACCGACGAGAGCGGCCTTGTATACATAGACTGCTTTACTGCTCCGGTGCGAATCTCCGGGTTGCCCTGGCGGGAGAAAAATCAAAACTATCACCGAATGGACGACAGTCTCAATCCCCTGTACAATGTGGGAGTGCGTGGGCTTTCACCCTGTACTGCCGGCGTGCAGATCTCCTTCAAAACAAATTCTAAACGGATCGGCATCAAGGTGGATGTGGAGTGGAACAATCTCATGCCCCACATGCCCTACAATTCCAGTACCGGGGTGGATATTTACATCGGCTCCGGACGAAACAAAAAGTTTTTCAAGACCTTTTTTGTCTATTTGAACGGGACCGATCACTACGAGGATGTGCGGGAATTTCACGACGGGGAGATGAAGGAGATCACCCTGAATCTCCCCCTGTATTCCGGGGTGGAAAAAATGCTGCTGGGACTGGAAAAAGGCTCTGTCCTGGAGATGCCGGAGCCCTTTGACTATGATAAGCCGGTGCTTTTCTATGGTTCCTCCATTACCCAGGGTGCGTGCGCTTCCCGCCCGGGAATGGCGTATTTTAATATTCTCAGCAGAAAGCTGAATTTCGAGGTGGTCAACATGGGCTTTTCCTCCAGCGGGAAAGGGGAGCCCATCATGGCGGAGCAGATTGCCAGTGTGCCCCTGTCCGCGTTTATCTTCGACTACGATCACAACGCGGAAAGCGCCCGGGAGCTGGAGCAGACCCACCAGAAATTCTTTGAGATTGTTCGTGCGGCCCAGCCGGATCTGCCGATCATCATGCTCAGCAAGGCGGACTGTGAAGATGGTATCGAAGCGACAGAGGCACGGAAGGCTGTCATTTACAAGACCTATCGGGATGCAAAGGCAAAAGGGGACGACAAAGTTTGGTTTATCGATGGCCAGACGCTGTACGGCACCGAGGATCGGGATTCCTGTACGGTGGATTCCCTGCATCCCAACGATATTGGTTTTATGCGCATGGCCCAGGTGATCCTGCCGGTGCTGCGGGAAGCATTGGGAGAGTGAAAAGGCAGGGAGACCCCGGAAAGGGCCTCCCTGCAGAGCATTTATCCAAAGATCCCCAGGGTTCGAAGAATGGTGACGCTGTCCCGAAGGCCCTGGCGGTAGACCACTTCCATTTCCCGGTCTGCCCGGGCCTCCAGCTCCAGAAGAACTTTATCTACCAATTCCTTTTCATCTACCACAAGGGAGTTCGTCAGAATTTCCTCCATATCCTCTTGCTGATGGCGGTAATATGCGTATTCGTTGGAGTTTCTGTAGGTACCAATTGCATGTGCCGCCAGGGTTTGTACAAATGTATCCCAGTTTTCAGAGAAATTCATAAAATACATCCTTTCAGTTGAATAATTATTTTCCAACAACTCTTGAAAGAATGAACAGCGCATGGTATAATATTTACGCTGCAATTACTTTTGTAGTTGTTGGCGAGTGGGAAGTGGTGTGGTCTTTCGTGAGATGCGCACCGCTTCCTTTATTTTTCTTTGGACAAAAGCAATTCAATGCCCTTTCTAATCGCCTCTCCTTTTGTAATGTTATGCTTTTGAGAATAAGCTATAAGGCGATCCTCCGTTTCAGCATCTAAACGAATGCTGTAGCGAATATTTTTGGGCTTTTCTGCTTTTGGCCTTCCCATTTTTCGTGACACAATTTCACCTCACTTTCTGTCACACATATATTATATTTTGTGACACGCAAAAAGTCAATACTTTTTAGAAAATTTTCAGAAAAAAAGGCCCCCTTGTGTAAAGGGAGCTGGCTCCGCGTATGCGGAGACTGAGGGATTGTTTGTTTTTACAACCCTTGAAAGAATGAATAGCGCATGGTATAATACTTACGCTACAATTACTTTTGTAGTTGTTGGCTCTGGGAAGTAGTGGCTCTTTCGTGGGATGCGCACCGCTTCCTTTATTTTTTGAGGTCCTCATGTATCCTGTGGACACCACGTCTTAAAACTTCTGATTTAGTAACACC
>CAJFOI010000016.1 GCA_904396155.1 Candidatus Avispirillum faecium
AGATAATCCTGCCGAATAGGTGTCAGGGCGCCTGCCGTCTACGCATATGAAAAATACCGACCCATCCTCGCGTATACCTACGCAGGTGCGGGGCAGAGGGTCTTTAGGAGAATCCCATACACCTTCTTTTTCGGCAAAGTCGGTCATCTGTCCGTCCTGTACCATCATAAAATCGCCGCCGATGGCCTGCTGCAATTGATCCTTATATTGGAGATAATCTTCCTCATCTCCTATGATCGCGGTCCCGTCTTTGAGAATACCGAAAAATGTTCGGTATGTAACCCTCGCCGTAATGGGTGATTCCGCCCATCCGTGTATCTGGACACCGTCCTGTATATATACGCCGTCGGGTTCACCCGTGGACATATCATAGAAGTCTCCGTTGACTCCGCCCAATACGTTGCGGCCGTTCAAAAACGCATCGTACAGCTGTCCTGATACCGGCTGCATGCCTATCTCGGTTTCGCCGTACGGCATGCCTACGCCTATCTTAAGATTCGACCCTTCTGCGCCGTAGTTCGAGTCCAGCATGAACCCCGCTACGGTACTTCCGTCTGCGGTTTTGAACGTGACCTGTTCATAGTTAAGTCCTTCCGCCACAGACAGGCTGTCTGTGGACAGGATTTCCTTTATTACTTCTCCCGTTCCCAGTCCCGCTGCTTTCACCAGGGGAACGGCTGAGAGGAGTATACCGCCTGCCAGTATGACCGACAGAGCGCCGCTCAGCAGTTTTTTGTCGATGATATGTTTCTTAAAATCCGAAAAAACTGCTTTCCAACTGTTTTTTTTGAACAAGATTTTCACTCCTTTGCTTTTCAAACTTACATCTTCATTTTTAGTTTATAATACACTCTGTTTGCATACCATCCTGAATGGGTAAAGGACATGTTAAAATTAGGAAAAGTGCTAACGCCTTGTCTGGGGGTGTAAAAAGTCAGGAAGGCAAAAAAACAGCAGGGCAACTGAAAATTGCCTTGCTGTTCTTTAATTCTATTCAGATGCCGCCGGCAGAGGCGGAGATTTTTTATAAAAAAGCATAGGAGCGGTACCGTTTTTGATACAATCTTCTGTAATCCGCACTTCCGTGATATCTTCCCGGGAGGGAATGTCAAACATAATCTGGGTCATCCGTTCTTCCAAAATGGACCGCAGCCCTCTGGCACCTGTATTGCGTTCGATTGCCTGCTTTGCAATGGCACGCAGTGCCGCTTCATCGAAGGTAAGCGTGACCTCATCCAATTCCAAAAGCCTTGTATATTGTTTGATCAGACTGTTTTTCGGCTCCTGTAGAATTCGTATCAACGCATCCTCATCCAGATTCTCCAGTCCTACGATAATGGGAAGTCGCCCCACCAACTCCGGAATCAGCCCAAATTTTACAATGTCGTGTGCTGTAACGTCCTTAAAAATGTCTGTGGAACGCTTTTCCTTTTTGGTTTTTACATCTCCCTGAAAGCCAATAGAAGTATTTCCCATACGCTGCTCGATAATCTGATCCAGAGAATCAAAAGCGCCGCCGCAAATAAAAAGAATATTTTCCGTGTTGATCTGGATGAATTCCTGATTGGGATGCTTGCGCCCTCCCTGCGGGGGAACATTTGCGATCGTACCCTCCAAGATCTTAAGGAGGGCCTGCTGCACGCCTTCGCCGGATACATCTCGGGTGATGGAACGATTTTCACTGCGCCGGGAGATCTTGTCAATTTCGTCAATGTATATGATCCCCCGCTCCGCCGTTTCAATATCATAGTCGGCAGCCTGGATCAGGCGAAGCAAAATGTTTTCCACATCTTCTCCGACATATCCTGCTTCTGTGAGGGTCGTGGCGTCGGCAATGGCAAAAGGAACTCGCAGCGTCTTTGCGAGGGTTTGTGCAAGAAAGGTTTTCCCTACACCAGTGGGCCCAATCAGCAATACGTTGCTTTTCTGGATCTCCACATCCTCCGCGTCCCGCGTTGTTTTTTTTGCATCGTTGTAAAGCAGCCGTTTGTAGTGGTTGTATACCGCTACCGCAAGACTGACCTTTGCCCTGTCCTGCCCGATCACATATTGATCCAGACTTTCTTTGATTTCTGCCGGCTTGGGCAGTGTTTCCGCTGTGAGCGTGAAACCGGTGTCATCGTGATTGTGATCAAAAACAATTTCGTTGCATACACCAATACAGCTGTCGCAGATATAGATGCCGGATGCGATAGGGGAGGGAATCAGGAACATCACCTGATTTTCTGTTTTGCCGCAGAAGGAACAGCGGCGGATTTGCGGTGTCGTCTCAGACATAAAGAACGTACCTTTCCAAGGGTTATTGAATTTTCACAGAGGGCTCAGACACTCAGGCGCGTTTTTCCACAACCTGATCCACAAGGCCGTATTCCATCGCCTGCTGGGCAGTGAGGAAATTGTCCCGGTCGGTATCCTGCGCAATAATTTCTACCGGCTTGCCGGTATTGGCTGCCAGGATATTGTTCAGCCGATCTTTGGTGCGGATGATGTGATCTGCGTGAATTTTGATATCGGATGCCTGCCCCTGCATACCGCCCAGAGGCTGGTGAATCATGATCTCACTGTTGGGAAGTGCCAATCGTTTGCCTTTGGTACCGCTGGACAAAAGAAAAGCGCCCATGGATGCGGCCATCCCGATGCAAATTGTGGATACATCGCATTTGATAAAATTCATGGTGTCATAGATTGCCATTCCTGCTGTTACGCTTCCACCGGGGGAATTGATGTACAGGCTGATATCTTTATCCGGGTCCTGGGCTTCCAAAAACAAAAGCTGTGCGACGACGAGGGAAGCGGTCACGTCGTTGATCTCGTCGGCAAGAAATACAATTCGGTCGTTGAGAAGACGGGAATAAATATCGTATGCGCGTTCTCCTCTGCTGGTCTGCTCAATTACGGTAGGTACAAGTGCCATATGAAAAAGATCCTTTCTTGTTTGATTCTGTCATGGATAGGGCTAAAATATACACGACCGCTGCGGGAGCAGCGGTGATGTATATTGTATGCGTAATTTTATTCCGCTTTATCGGAGGCAGCCTTTTTGGGAGCTGCCTTCTTTGCAGCAGGCTTTTTTTCAGTACTTGTTTTTGTAGCACTGGAATTAGAAGCTTTCTTTGTTGTAGCTGTGGATTTTGTTGCCGTCGTCTTCGTCCCCGCAGCAGTGTTCTTCTTGGTTGCCGTTGTTTTATCGGTGCCGGCTTTGGCAGCGGTTGTTTTCTTTGCAGGTGTTTTTGCCTCTTTTTTGTCTTCTTTATTCTCGCTGCTGGTTGTCTCTGCTTTTTCCTTTGCCGGCGCTTTTTTCCCAGGAGCTTTCTTGGGGGCTTGTTCCTTGACGACAGCGGCTTCTTTTACAAGATCTACCGCCTTTTTCACTTTTATGTCTTCCCGCAGCGCGTCAGGCTCAACAGAGGCCTTGATTTTGTCATTCTCCATATTATATGCCTCGGCAAGACGGGTATATTCAGCTTCCAACTCTTCTTCTGTCACATCGATGTTTTCCAGTTGTGCGATTTTTTCCAGTGCCAGACGTGTCTTTACCTGCTTTTCCGCCTGGGGACGCATCTGTGCACGAAGTCCATCCAAATCCATACCGGTGTATTGGAAATATTTTGCCAGATCCAGCCCCTGCATCCGCAGACGGGTGTCGTAATCCCGCACGAAATTTTCTGTTTCTGTGACAAACATCGCTTCGGGAATGTCGGCGTCCAGCTTTTCAATCAGAGCATCGATCAATTGATCTTCTACAGCGGCATCCGCTGCCTTTTCCTTTCTGGAAGTAATATTTGCCCGTACATCCGCTTCATATGCAGCATAGGTGTCGAAATCGGAAACGTCCTTTGCAAATTCATCATCCAGAGCAGGGAGCTCCTTGCGCTTGATGGCATTCAGTTTGACCTTGAAAACAGCGGCTTTTCCCGCCAGATCTTCTGCGTGATATTCTTCCGGAAAAGTCACGTTTACATCAAAGGCATCTCCGATGTTTTTCCCCACGATCTGTTCCTCAAAGCCGGGAATAAACTGACCGGATCCCAGAATCAGCTCGTGGCCCTCTGCCTTGCCGCCTGCAAATGCTTTGTCGTCCACAAAGCCTTCAAAGTCAATATTGACGGTGTCGCCGTTTTGTGCAGCGCGGTCGGTGACATCGATCATGCGTGCGTTGCGGTCCCGCACCCGGTCGATTTCCGCCTGTACTTCGCTGTCTGTGGTCGGTTCAACGGTCCGGGTCACTTCGATACCCTTATATCCCTCGATGGAAACTTCAGGCTTTACATATACCTTTGCTGTGAGGGCAACTCCGCTGTCGTCCACGCTGTCGATGGAGAAATCAGGCTGGCTGACAGCTGCAATGCCGGATTCCTTCAGGGCGTCGGCCCAAACGGAGGGCAGCAGATCGTTGATGGCATCTTCGTAAAATACACCTTTTCCGTACATCTTTTCCACAATGGAACGGGGGGCCTTACCCCGGCGAAACCCGGGAACGGTGATATTTTTCACGCGCTTTTTGAACACTTTATTTACTGCTTCGGCAAATGTGCCGGCATCGATCTCAATTTTCAGCTCATACAGATTTTTATCTGCGATTTTCGCTTCCTTCAAACTCATTTCTTATCTCCTCGCTGTTTATTATTTACCTCTCATTATCATACCGAAAATGCCATGAATTGTCAATAATATTTCCGAAATATTTCCCCCTTCTCCAGGGAAATACGCCTAATAAACAATGGGCATGGTGATCATAGGGACAAAATTTAGAAAATCTGCCGAGATCATGGTCATGGAAATATCTTCAAAGACAGTGGTTCGCGGGGCTTCGTATATGCCGTGAATGTGACCGAAGTAGCAGTTTTGAATCGCGTAGGCGTGAAGCGTGTCCAAAAACTCTCGGCATACAAAATCCCGATACACCGGGGGAAAGTGGAAATATACCAGGATCGGCTTTCCTGTTTTGTCCTGAAGCTTACTGGCTTCTTTCAGACAAAGCTGCAGGCGGATATTTTCTCTGGCAACGACTCTGGCAAAATCGGCATTTTCCGTTGTTTGCTGTTTTTCTTCCAAATACCAGCCTCTGGTGCCGGTTACGATATAATCCTCGACCTCAAAGGCATTGTTTTGCAAAAACCGGATACTGGAAAGGGAATGCTGAGAGAGAAAGAGCTCCATTTTGCGCAAGGTGGACCACCAGTAATCGTGGTTGCCTTTGCCCAGAATTTTTTTGCCGGGCAGCGCGTGGATAAATTGCAAGTCTGCCAGCGCTCCCTCAAGATCGACGGCCCAGGAAATATCGCCCGGTACAATTACAGTGTCATCGTTTCCAACGATGGCACGCCAGCGTCTATCGATTTTTTCCATATAGTTGGTCCAGCGGCTTCCGAATTTGTCCATAGGCTTGTCCGCAGACAGGGAAAGATGCAGGTCCGCTATGGAAAACAGAGACATACGGCTCCTCCTTGATGGGCGTTATCGGTCAAATATAAAATTTGCCATATCCTTTGCGTCTATTACCGTTTGAAAACGCACCGGAAGGGACAGGGTGGCGGCAAGAGGGGCAGGGATCGGGGTTTTGCTGATGCTGGAAAGCGTTTCTAAGATTTCCCGCGGCGACTCTCCCGGAGGGGTGGTGCCCAGGGAAGTGCATACGTCTTTCGCAAATTTGTACGGACTTGCAGTGGAAGCCAGTACGGTTTTCGTGTGGTCGCCGCTTGCGGCAATATATTGTTTCGCACATCCGATTCCAACCGATGTGTGGGGATCAGCCAGGTAGCCTCCGCTATAAAACGTGTCCCGGATCACTTGGGCGGTTTCCGCTTCCGTACAATAGTATCCCTCCAGCACATTGTGGATCTTTTCCATAACGGAAGCCGGTGCGGTATATTTTCCGTCGCAGACCAGTTTTTCCATGCAGTCACGGGTGATCTCCGGCCCGCCCAGCAGATACAAAAGCCGTTCCAGATTGGAAGAGATCAGGATGTCCATAGAGGGAGACATGGTTTTGTAAAATTCCCTGGTCCGGTCATAGACGCCGGTGCGGATAAAGTCGGTGAGCACGCAGTTTGCATTGGATGCACAGATCATCTTTGCAATGGGCAGGCCCATTTCCCGGGCAATATATGCGGCGAAAATGTTGCCGAAATTGCCAGTGGGCACACAGATGTTGATCTTATCGCCGTAAGTGATTTCTCCTCTGTTCATAAGATCGCAGTAGGCGGAAATATAATATACGATCTGCGGTGCCAGGCGCCCCCAGTTGATGGAGTTTGCACTGGAGAAGAAAAATCCTCTGTCTTCTGCGCGCTGTGCCAGGGAGGCATCGGCAAAGATCCTTTTCACGCCGCTTTGCGTGTCGTCAAAATTTCCCCGTACGGCACATACATTTACATTGCTGCCGGTTTGCGTGACCATTTGCAGTTTTTGCATGGGACTCACACCGTCTACCGGAAAGAAAACGGTAATGTCGACACCGGGGACATCTTTATATCCCTCCAGGGCGGCCTTCCCCGTATCACCGGAGGTGGCCACAAGAATGTGGGCACGCCTCTTCTCGCCTGTCATGGATAGGGCAGAAGAGAGGAGGCGGGGCATGATTTGCAGCGCCATATCCTTAAAGGCGCAGGTGGGGCCATGCCAGAGCTCCAGGGCATATAGATTTTCTCCGATGGGGACAAGAGGTGCGGCGCCGCCGGGGAATCGGGTCTCACTATATGCCTTTTTGCAATCGGAGAGAAGCTTTTTTGCGTCGTAATCTGTCAAAAACATGGACAGCACTGCAGCTGCACGTTCAAAATAGGGCTGTTGTGCGAGAGAAAGAATTCCCTCTTTTGTAAGCGTGGGGATCTCCACAGGCATATAGAGCCCTTTGTCGTGGGCGAGCCCTTCTTTGATTGCCTGCGCCGCGGATACTTCATTGGGATGTGCAGCTGTGTCTCTGGTGCTGACATATTTCATTTTTACTTCCTTACCTTTCATAGCCGTTAGATTTATAGGTTTTCTCGCAAAAAACGGAAAGCGTTTGTGAAGAATATTTTGTCGGCAGCACTGCTGCCCAGGCGGCGAACCGCCTGATCGTAAAAGGCTTCCATGCAGGATATATTATACAGATCCGAGGGGGTCTCGTCAATCCCGTCAAAATCACATCCCAGACATATGGCGTCTTCTCCCGCTGCGGAAATATAGTGTTCCATGTGGCGAAGCACATCGTCGGAGGTACAGGATGCTCCGGCGGTCAGATGTGTCGGACACAGACTGATCCCCGTAACGCCCCCGGATTTTGCAATCCTTCGGAAGACTGCGTCTGTGATATTGCGGGAATTGTGGGTGATCGCGTATGCATTGCTGTGGGTTGCGATGACTGGGCGCCCGGCTTTTTCCGCCATTTTCAGCACGTCCCGGCACAGATTCCAGGACCCGTGGGACACGTCGGGGATCATTCCCAGTGCAAAACAGGCTTCCACAACGGACCGGCCGAACGGCGTAAGTCCCTCATCTGTGTCCCAGGCACCGCCCAGAGGGGTATGGCCTTTCCAAACAAGAGTCAGAATCCGTACACCTTCAAGATACAGTTTGAACAGGCGATCCATGTCGCCGCACAAAATGCGCGCATCTTCCACGCACAGGATGAATGCTGTGCCGGCCTGCGGCAGATTTTTACCGCTTGTGCACAGCATACTGCCGGCTTTTTCACGAAAATCCCGTGCGGCCCGCAAAAATACATCATATGCCTCCTCGGCATGGAGACGACGGTCGCTCCATATGGCGGCACACTGGATATAGGCTTCCCATTGTGCTGTGTGCGTGAGGGATATGTGAAGCGTGTCATTGTAAAGGGTGCAGCCGCGCTTGTACATCTCCAGTGGGGTGTCGCAGTGCAGATCGGCCAGTTTCATTGGATCCTCCCAATGCTATCAGGGATCCGGCTTGCGGCGCACAGCGCCGGGAAGGTGCGCAATGTGCAGCACCTTATACGCATCACAGTGTGGGGATATGTAGACCTCGATCACATCGATGCGCGGCTGCAGTCCCGCAAGCGTGTCTCTGTGTTTTCGCAAATAGTCTTCTGCTGCGGCGATCAGCCGCTCTTGCTTTTGCTGATTTACCGCACCGGCAGGCCGCCCGAAGGGATGACTTTTTCCCGGATACGTCCGCCGGGTTTTGACTTCTGCAAAAATAATATATTGGTCGTCTGCAGCGATTATGTCTGTTTCCAAATGGCCGCTGTGCACATTGCGGCCCAAAATATGAAATCCTTTTCCGCACAGGTAGGAGACGGCACTTTCCTCCCCCAGGCGGCCCGCTTCCTCGCGGGTCATTGGGCTTTTTTTCGTGCGGAGAGCCACTCCTCCAGCTTGTCGCGGTCCCGCTTCAAAAATGATAAAAAGGTTTTTCTGTGCGCGGGGCAGGGCCCATACTCGTATATGGCCAGCTTGTGTGCCCTTGTAGGATATCCCTTGTGTTTTGCAAAGCCGTACACGGGATATGCGCTGTCCAGCTCTATGCACAGACGATCCCGCGTCACCTTTGCCAGAATGGAAGCAGCGGCGATGGCGGGACAGATTCCGTCGCCTCCGACGATCGCTTGGGCATCTTGAGAAAATCCCCGGGAAATATTGCCGTCCACGAGAAGCAGGTCCGGCTTCAGAGACAGAGAGGCCACCGCCCTGCGCATGGCAAGCAGGGAAGCTTCCAATATGTTCAGCGCATCGATTTCTTCAACGCTGGCGACGCCGATCCCCCAGGACAGAGCGTGCTGACAGATGGTGTCATACAGCTGTTCCCGCTTTTTTTCGGAGAGCTTTTTGGAATCGTCCAGGCCGGGAATGGAAATGCCGGCCGGCAGGATGCAGGCGCCTGCGACCACCGGTCCTGCAAGGGGCCCGCGGCCCGCTTCGTCTACACCGCAGATTTTTGTGTATCCCCGATCGTAATAGGTTTTTTCAAAAGCAGGATCAAGCATTTTCCCCATCCTCCTTTGCGGTGGTGACATTTTCAGGCAATTCCAGGGAAATCCTGCCAATTTTTGCACTGCGAAATTCCTCCAGTACGGTGAGGGCAGTCCGCTCCAGATTGACTGTTCCGCCGGACATGAGAAATCCCCGCTTTTTCCCCACTTCTTCTAAAAGATCGTAGGCATCTAACGTAGAAACAAAATCATAATCCAACCGGTAACGGGCGCAGAAAAGCTTTGGATACAGTGCAAGAAGCCGAAAAGACAGAAGCATCCCCAGTTCATCCGTATCCAGGATCGTATCCTTGATGGCACCTGTGGCGGCCAGATTTTCGCCGGTGACTTTGTCCTCGAATTTCGGCCACAAAACACCAGGCATATCCAGAAGGTCAAAGCCTGCCGTAGTTGTGACCCATTGCTTTTGGAGAGTGACCCCCGGACGGTTTTCCACCCGTGCTTTTTTTTGCCCGCAGAGCTTGTTGATCAACGAGGATTTGCCTACATTGGGGATTCCTACGATCATGGCGCGCAGCCTTCTGCCTGCCATCCCCTTTTCCTGAAAACGGCGGATCTTATCTGTGAGGATTTCCCGCATCCGTGGACCGATGGCAGAGAGCCCTTCTCCTGTGATGCAGTCGGTGGGCAGGGCGAAGGCTCCCGCGTCCCGGTACCAGGCGATCCACTTTGCCGTCGCGCCCGGATCTGCAAGCCCGGACTTGTTCAAAAGGGTAAGTGTGGGCTTTCCACGGGTCCAGGAGGAAATTTCCGGGTTCTTGGAGCTGCGGGGGATACGTGCATCCAAAAGCTCGATGACGATATCTACATTTTTCAGATTTTCCGTGATCAGCCGGCGGGTTTTTGCCATATGTCCGGGAAACCACTGAATCTGTCTGGAGGGCATAGCGCCGCCCACCTTTCTTTTTAATTTGTTCCTTCGAGGGGGTTTTGGAAGACCGTAAACGCAGAAAACGGGAACACGCGAAGTACAGCACGTCCACAGACACATCGCTCATCAAAGAGCCCGACCTGCGGGTCTCGGCTGTCGGTGGAGTGATTTCGATTGTCTCCCATTACAAAAATATAACCTTCCGGAACATAACACTTTAAGGGCTCGCCATTGAACGGCTCCGCTTTGACATAGGTTTCATCCAATACCTGGGCGGTTCCGTCTGCATCTGTTATGGTGACTGTCCCGTCTGCGTCTATCTGTACGGTTTGCCCGCCGACAGCGATGATCCGTTTTACGAGGGGCTCGCGGAGCTGCTGTACTCCAAGGGAAGTGTTGTGCAGAACCACGATGTCCCCCTGCCGCGGGGTATAAAAAAGATCGGAGATGATCAAGAATTCCTTGTCCTTTAATGTATCGTTCATGGAAATACCGTCTACACGGGTCAACCGACCAAAAAAGGCAAACACAAGGATGATGCACGCAGCACAAAGAACAAAGACCTCAAGAATGTCAAAGGCTTCCCGCAAAAAGCGTACCAGCGGCGTTTTTGGCGCTGCTTCTTCTTTGGGCAAAAACGCATCCAGCATATCTTTCTCGGCAGCGGGCGGTGTATTTTGCAGCTGTTTGACCCGATCCGCGGCGGCGCGTGAGAAGGTTTGCGCCGTGTTTTCCGCACGGTGGGCGTCATACATGCTTTTCCGTCGGCGGATGGAAGCTTCCAGTTCCTGAGGCATCAGATCGTACTGTGCGGGAAAGTACCCCTGGAGTTCTTCATAGATTTTCTGCCGCTCCTGGTCCTCTGGAGAAACGGGAGAATTTTGCTCGGATTTGTTTGTTTCCTTCATTTTGCCCCCTCCCCGATCATCCGATCCAGCAGGGTACTGCCATCGTGGATAACGGTAGCGCACCGACGCCCGTTTTCTTCTGAAAACATAGAGGGACCAGTTTGCGCGTGGATGCTGTCAAAAAGGAAAAACGGGACATAGTCTCTGGTGTGGGTCCGCAGTGCAATCGGCGTTGGATGATCGGGGAGTACTAAAATTTTGAAGGGTTCGCCTGTCTTTTGCAGATAGTCGTATACGGGACGCAGAATCAGCTGATCGATTTTTTCGATGCTGCGCACTTTGTTTTCCACTTCTCCCCTGTGACCACATTCATCCGGCGCTTCTACATGGATATAGACAAAATCGGATCCGTTTTCAAAGGCATCGACAGCTGCCTGCGCTTTTCCGCTGTAGTTTGTATGAAAATTGCCTGTGGCGCCTTCCACGTCGATCACCTGCATACCGGCACAAATGCCGATGCCCTTGATCAGATCCACCGCGGATATGATAGCACCGGAGAGCCCCCATTTCTCCCCAAAGGAGGGAAGGGCAGGCTTCCCCCCTGGGCTCCAGAGCCAGGGGGAGTTGGCGGGGCGCAGCCCTTTTGCCTTTCTGGCCAGATTGACGGGGTGATCTTTTAGGATTTCATATCCTTTCTTTTGAAATTGCAAAAATTCTCCGCCCCCATTCTCTGCTTGGGGAAGATATTTTCCAATTGTTTGCCCCAGAATATCGTGGGGACGCATGAAAGGATAGGTCTGACTTGCCCCCTTCCAAAGAAGACAGTGGCGATAGCTGACGCCGGTATAAAGGCGCCAGTTATCGCCGCCCATTCCCTTATTGAGCGCTTCCACCAACTGTGCTGCTTCTTCGGTGGAGATCTCGTCGGCGCTGTGATCGATCATGTGTTTATCTTCATAGCGGGGCTCTTCCTCGGACAAAGTAACCAGGTTGCATCGGATCGCTGTGTCGTCGTCCGCCATGGAAAGCCCCATGCTCATCGCTTCCAGAGGAGAACGCCCCTTGGAATAAATTTTTGGATCGTAGGAGAGAATGGCCAGATTTGCCGTGTCGCTTTCCGGTACCATCCCCTCTGGAACATTCAAAACCGTTCCGCACAGAGACTGTCTGCACAGCGTGTCCATACAGGGCTTGTCTGCAGCTTCCATGGGAGTTCTTCCCCCCAGAGCGTCTATAGAACGGTCGGCCATGCCGTCCGGAATCAGCACAAGATATTTCATAAGAGCAAAACCTTTCTGTGTTTGCAAGCTAATCTTTTCTTATTGTATCACAAAGGCCCGGAACTTACAAGATTTACAGGGAAGAATTTGCATTTTTTACGGTGGGGACATATCTTTGGAGAGAAAAGAAAAATATTTTGAAAAATGCAAAAATATCCTTGCATTTTCTTTTTTGCTGTGCTATAATCATTAGCTGTATGAGATTGTTCGCCGAGGTACCCTCTCAGGCTGCGGCGATGCTTGAATTTTTCGCAGGAGGATGAACGATGCCGAACATTAAAAGCGCAAAAAAACGTGTAAAAGTTACCGCTTCCAAGACACTGCGTAATAAGATGTTTAAGAGCCAGATGAAAACAACAATCAAGAAGTTTTATGCCGCTGTGGAAAGTGGAGACAAATCCGCCGCCACCGCTGCATATACGCCTGCTGTTGTGGTCGTTGACAAGGCTGTAAAGCGCAATGTCATGCACAGAAATGCCGCTGCGCACAAGAAAAGCCAGTTTACACGTGCTTTGAACAAAATGGCGTAAGCAAAGATTGAAAACTTGGAACATCTCGCTGCCACGCTCCGGCAGGGGGGTGTTTTTGTTTTGCATATACAGAAAAGGGCGCTGCAGCGCCCTTTTCTGTATATATTGGATGCCCGGACGATTGCCCGGGATATATCGAAGAAAAAGCAGAATATAAAAAAGAGCAGAATTTCGAAATAACTCCGAGGAAACTGCTCTTCTAAAAATGGTGGAGACAACTGGAATCGAACCAGTGACCCCTTGCATGTCAAGCAAGTACTCTAACCAGCTGAGCTATGCCTCCGTGAGACCAGTGCTCTTATTATATATGGCATCCAGGGGCTTGTCAAGAGTTTTTGGGAAAATATTGAAAAGCTTCGCAGTCTTACTGCATTGTTTCTGGGATATCGTCGGCTGTTGTCACACTATTTTATGGACTGTTTTTTGATTTGTAATCTTCGCCCCAGCTTTGCATGGCATCCAGAATGGGTTTTAGACTTTTCCCCAAATCCGTTAATGTATATTCCACTTTCGGCGGCACTTCAGCATATACGGTACGGGTTAATAGCCCGTTTTCTTCCATGGCCCGGAGCTGTGCGGTCAACACTTTTTGCGACACATTTCCAATAGATCTTTTTAGCTCACCGAAGCGTTTTGTGCCCGGCAGCAAATCGCGTAAAATCAATACTTTCCATTTGTCTCCAATCAGGGACAACGTGGTTTCAACGGGACAAGCGGGGAGTTCTTTTGCCGATTTTTGTTTATCCATATTGATTGCCTCCGCACAATAGTTTCTGATTGAAACTTTACATCAAATTATACCATATGGTGCAGATTTCGTCAATATTTCCTGCCAGGTCAAAAAATTTTTTATGGTTTTTGAAAGTGCTGCAAACCATTGCTACTACACAATCGTTTCCGTCGGGTAACTGTCCAATCGTTTCCTTTGGGTAACTACGCCACAATATTGTGCGTACTTTACAGCAAAAACCTGCCGGCGTATAATACAGGCAAGAGCCGGGGAGACGGCCGATCCGAGGCTTGGAAGGGAAAGCAAACGAACCATGTATACAAAAATCTGGAGGCGATCATGATGAATAAAAACACATTTACCACTGTAAAGCTTACAAAAGGTGAAATGAATATTTACGATTTCGGCGGCATAAAGCTGCACGCATACAAGACCAATGATTTCATCGACGATGAGGTCTTTATCATTGAAAAAAATGGCAAAGCCGTTATCGTTGAATCTCCCTGTTTTTTTGATAATATTGAAGAATTTACAAAATATCTGAGCGATGTGCAGGTCGAAGGTATGTTCATAGCCTATCACGGCGCAGGAGGAACTTTCCTTTCGAAGGTTCCCAAGTATGCGACGCAAAATGCTATAGATTATTCCAAAAGCGGCGGTGGGAAGGCTTTGGTGGACAATTTCACAAACGCTTTTGGAGGAATTTTTGATAACACAATTCACAAAATTACCAATGTCATCGGAGAAGGGAAAATGACAATCGGCGGGATTGTTTTTGAAATTCAGCAGACCGCAGAAGCATTTGACATTGTAATTCCTGAAATCAACGCAATTTACACGCATATGCTCGGCCACGATTGCCATTCTATCGTTGCGGGTGCAGATCATGCCGACGGGATGATTGCTGTGTTAAACGGCTATATTGAAAAAGGGTATGATTTGATTTTGACTTCACACTACACACCGGAGGATTTGAAGGATGCAAGAATAAAAATCGACTATCTTAAAGATTTGAAAAAGATTGCAGCGAATTGCGGGGACGCCGATGGTTTCAAGGCAGAGGTGCAAAAACGGTATCCCGCATACAGCGGTCAAAACTATTTGGATATGACGGCAGGATTTTTCTATGCTTAATATAGTAGCAGGGCTGTCGGTACGGCAGCCCTGCTCTACTGAATTTTGAAGAAATTTTATTCGGTGAAGCACCTGCACCAGGTACTGAAATGGATCTGCATTGCCATGACTGCTTGGAAGTCTGTTCCCAAAAAGCAAGTTGTGGGGAAAGGAAAAGAAAATGACCCAGGCCGAAAGAAGAAGGTATTTGATAGAGGCACTCTTAAAAGAACAGCCGCGATATTCTGAAATTGAAATCCCGCCGCTTGCGCAGGAACAAAAAGTTCTGCTCCGTTCGCTTTTCAACATACGTATGCCTGGACCGGCTACCGACGAATTTCTGGCGGTACAGGATGCCTATTTGCAGGAAGCCATACGGCAAAAGGGGATTACAGCTCTTGCGGATTTAAGACCTGTTCAAAAGGAGCTGTACCTGTGGCGGGGCGATATTACCACGCTGAAATGCGATGGCATTGTAAACGCCGCGAACAGTCAAATGCTGGGATGTTTTTATCCAAATCACAGCTGTATTGACAACGCCATTCATACTTATGCAGGAATACAGCTTCGCCTTGCTTGCGCGAAACTCATGAGACAGCAGGGACATGAAGAAGAACCAGGCGGAGCAAAAATCACACCTGCCTATAATTTGCCTTGCCGATATGTGTTGCACACGGTCGGGCCGACGATTCAAGACCATTTAACCATACGGGATTGTACATTGCTTGTATCCTGTTACCGCTCCTGTTTGAAACTGGCGGAGAAAAATGGATTAAAGAGCATTGCATTTTGCTGCATCTCCACAGGGGAATATCATTTTCCAAATGATAAAGCGGCGCAGATTGCTTTCCAGACTGTTAGGGAATACAAAGAACAGTCACACAGCAAAATTGAGGTGATTTTCAATGTCTACAGGGAATTGGATTCCAACATCTACCGACAATTATTCCAAGCAGATCGACCGGCTGAAAAATGAGATAGATAAGGCTGACGCCATTGTAATCGGTGGAGGTGCCGGACTTTCTACTTCTGCAGGCTTTACTTACACCGGGGAACGCTTTGAGAAGTATTTTGGGGATTTCATCGAAAAATATGGTTTTTGCGACATGTATTCCGGGGGATTTTATTCCTTTGACACCTTGGAAGAGCACTGGGCGTATTGGAGCCGATATATTTACATTAACCGCTATCTGGATGCACCAAAGCCGGTTTACAGCGACCTTTTGAAGCTGGTATGGAATAAGGACTATTTTGTTTTGACGACCAATGTAGACCACTGCTTCCAGAAAGCTGGATTTGATAGACACAGACTCTTTTATACGCAGGGCGACTATGGATTGTGGCAGTGTTCCAGGCCCTGTCACCAACAGACTTACGATAATGAAGCCGTTGTCAAAAAAATGGTGGCTGCGCAAAAAGATGGAAAAGTACCCGCCGAACTTGTGCCGCGCTGCCCCGTTTGTGGCGCGCCGATGACTATGAATTTACGGACAGATAGGACTTTTGTAGAAGATGATGGCTGGCACAGGGCAGCACGGCGCTATGAGGACTTTATTCGTCGCCACGACGGATTGCATATTCTTTATCTGGAGTTGGGCGTTGGCGGAAACACGCCGGGTATTATAAAAATTCCTTTCTGGCAAATGACTTTTCAAAATGAAAAGGCAATCTATGCCACGGTTAATCTGCATGAAGCCCTTTGTCCCTTCCCGATAGAGAAAAGGGCGATATGTATCGATGCAGATATTGGGAATGTTCTTGCTGCATTGGTAAGGTAAGCTGCTCCTGCGGTTTGGACTGTTGGGATGACGGAAGATAATTTCAAAAAGGCGGGCGAGAAACAAATTGCTTCTCGCCCGCCTTTTTTTGTCCTGCATGGCAACTGTTCCGCTTTTATGCGTAAGTCACCATATAGGAGTGGTTTTATTTGTCAATCAACCCAGTTCTGCGAAATATTTGATGGTACGTACCATCTGGCTGGTGTAGGAGTTTTCGTTGTCATACCAAGCTACAACCTGTACCTGGTACGTGTCGTCGTCGATCTTGGCCACCATAGTCTGGGTAGCATCGAAGATGGAACCGAACCGGCTGCCGATGATGTCGGAAGAGACAATTTCATCGGTATTGTAGCCGAAGGATTCCGTGGAAGCCGCCTGCATTGCGGCGTTGATGCTCTCCTTGGTGATATCCTTGCCCTTTACGACAGCAACCAAAATGGTTGTGGAACCCGTGCAGGTGGGAACTCTCTGGGCACTGCCGATCAGCTTGCCGTTGAGCTCCGGAATTACCAGGCCGATCGCCTTTGCAGCACCGGTAGAGTTGGGAACGATGTTCTGCGCACCGGCACGTGCACGACGCAGGTCGCCTTTTCTGTGAGGGCCGTCCAAAATCATCTGGTCGCCAGTATAGGCATGTACAGTAGTCATAATGCCGCTCTGAATGGGTGCATAATCGTTCAGTGCCTTTGCCATGGGAGCGAGGCAGTTGGTGGTACAGGAGGCAGCGGAGATGATGGTATCGTCCTTGGTCAGCGTTTTGTGGTTTACATTATACACAATGGTGGGCAGATCATTGCCTGCGGGCGCAGAGATAACTACCTTCTTTGCGCCGGCGTCGATGTGCGCCTGGCTCTTTGCCTTGGAGGCGTAGAAACCGGTGCACTCCAGGACTACGTCTACATTCAGCTTGCCCCAGGGAAGGTCTGCAGCCTTGGGCTCTGCATAGATGGTGATCTCTTTGCCGTCTACGGTGATGGAACCGGGAACAGTCACGGTTTTCCCGTCCTCTGCATACTGTGCGTCCTTGTAATCCACTGTATGGCCCTGGGCTACGTAGTTGCCCTGTGCGGTGTCATACTTGAGCAGATGCGCCAGCATTTTGGGGCTGGTGAGGTCGTTGATGGCGACGATCTCATATCCCTGTGCACCGAACATCTGGCGGAATGCAAGGCGGCCGATGCGGCCAAATCCATTGATTGCAACTTTTACTGACATGATTTTTCCTCCAAATAATATATAAAATTTCAGCAAACGAAAATGGAGTGAAAAAATACACTCTGTTCCATATTCTACCTTAGTTTTTCCGATTATACAAGCCTTTTTTCAGAAAAAGGAAAAAATTTATCATTTGTACAAAATTCCATTTTGTTTTCTCTCAAATTTATGGGAGCCTCCACAACACAACTTTTGTTACAAATTCAAAATTATGCCATAAAGTATTGACAATGTTGAAAAACACTGATATAATCTGTAAGAACGGCATTTTATGTCCGTCTCTCTGCCGGCGAAAATCCTATTTGTAATACAGTCGCCGGTCAAAAGTCCATAGGGAGGTGTAAAAATGGAGAAGCTTACAAACGCATACGAGACCTTGTTCATCATCGATCCGCAGCTTGCTGACGAGGATATCAAGGCGCTTACAGAAAAGTTTGTGGGAATGATCGCCGAAAACGGAACTGTCGGTGAAGTGAGCGAGTGGGGCAAGCGCAGGCTGGCATACCCCATCAACGACAAGTCCGAAGGCTACTACGTGCTTGTAAATTTCACAGCAGGCGCAGATTTTCCCGCAGAGCTGGAACGCGTTTTCGGCATCACGGAAGGCATTATGCGTTCCATTGTGATCCGGCAGGCAGAGCAAAAGGCCCAGGCATAATTTTGATGCAGGCCAGAGGTCTGTAAGGAAAGGATGGACATATGGCGAACTTTAATTTTAATAAAGTAATCATCGGTGGAAGGCTTACTGCCGACCCGGAATTGAAGACCACATCTACCGGCGTGTCCGTCACGTCCTTTTCCGTGGCGGTGAATCGTTCGTACAGGGCGAAAAATGCGGAAGATACCCAGGCGGATTTCTTTAATGTGACTGCCTGGCGGCAGACGGCGGAATTCGTAACCAGGTATTTTCATAAGGCAAGTTCGATTTGCCTTGTAGGTACGCTGCAGAACCGTTCCTGGATCGACAACAACAACGTGAAGCAATACAGAACAGAAATCATTGCCGATGAGGTGTTTTTTGTAGATTCCAAGAATGAAAATCCCGGTGCGGGACAGCAATCTGCTCCGTCCATTACAGGTGCACAGCCATATGTACCGGATAATTATGGTGCCCCTACGTTCACAAATGCGGATGGGGACGCGCCGAAATTTGAAGAAATCAATGATGACGAGCTGCCGTTCTAACGCGGTTGATTACGGCAGACCAAATGAATTTTGATAAGTATGAATGGAGGTTTCGTTAGAAACATGGATACTGATAAGACTGTTGCAGCGGAAGAAGTTGCAGAACAGCCCGTACAGCAAGAGCCTGTAGTAGCACAAGCGGATGGGGAAAATGCGCCTGCGGCAAGTGAAAATGCGGGAGCTCCCAAATTTGAAAGAAAGCCGCAGCGTCCCGGTGGAAATCGCAGAAAGAAAAAAGTTTGCATTTTCTGTGAAGATAAGATCCAATATATCGATTATAAGGATACGGCTCGTCTGCGCAAGTTTGTGTCCGAAAGAGGGAAAATCCTGCCCCGCAGAATCAGCGGTGCGTGTGCAAAGCATCAGAGACAGTTGACGACTGCCATCAAGCGCGCACGTGTAGTGGCGCTGATGCCGTATATCAGCGACTGAGAACATGATGGAAAACGCCGATGCCATATGACGGTATCGGCGTTTTATCATATATGGGCTCGGCTTTACTTACACAATTCGTCCAGGGTGCCGAAACGGAATCCTTCGCTTTTCCAAGCGTCGATCAGATCGCCCAAAATCGCCGCATTTGTGGAAGACGTAGGGTGCAGGAGGAGCACTTCTCCGTTGTGGGTGCCTGCCAATACCTTTTCATAGGAGGCTTTTGCAGAAGGCTGCGCGTTGTTATCCCAGTCCATGTAGGCGTAGCTCCAAAGGACGGTTTTATAGCCTAGTTCATTGGCCCAAATGAGATTTTGCTCAGAAAATCTTCCTTCCGGCGGGCGGTAGTATTTTGCCACCTCTACGCCGGCCGTGTCCTTGCATGCTTTTTCCAAAGCGGTAAGCTCTGCGGCAAAATCTTCTTTATTGCTCACTGCCGACATATCACAATGAGATGCAGTGTGATTGCAAATGAGGTGGCCTTCGTCTGCCATACGCTTGATTAAGTCTGTATTTTTTTCTACTACATGTTCCAGTACGAAAAATGCGGCAGGGACTTCTTTTTCACGCAGTATGTCCAGCGTTTTTGCCACATTTCCATTTTCATATCCTACATCAAAGGTCAAATATATTACCTTTTCTTTTGCCGTGTAGTCTGTATTATTCTTATCGATAAAATAGGTCTGACTGTCCTTTATAAAGTGAAACAGCGCATCCAGAGGCGGCTGACTGTGATCTTTTGTATGCTTGCAGTACCAGTTATACGGGGTGCTCTCCGTGTGTACCGCGGTTTCTTTGCAGCTGATATTTACATCCGGGAGTTTTGTGGCTCCTGCGGTTCCTGTAAACAGCAGGCTCAGCGCCATGCATATTCCAAAAACTTTTTTCATTTGTATATTTCCTTTCCGCGTAATTTCAATATTAGTATGGCGGCAAAAGGGAAATGCGAAACGATGAAAAAAATGGCGGGATATGCGTGTTTTTTGAAAACATACAGACAATGGATTTGCGACGAATATATATGCATTTTTATGTATAAATATAAAAAACATTTGCATTCTTTGTGAAGTGTGCATATTGCATTTTTTGGGGAAAGGTAGTATACTGTTTTTATAAAATTTATGATAAAAATGGCAGTGTAGGCGCCAAGAAAGGTACATATTATGAAAAAAGAAATCAAAAAAATCGTCCTGGCATATTCCGGCGGACTGGACACCTCTATCATGATTCCCTGGCTCAAGGACAATTATCCGGGGTGTGAAGTGATTGCCGTTTGTGGAAACGTAGGTCAGGGAAAGGAAACAGACGGACTGGAAGAAAAAGCGCTGAAAACAGGGGCTTCTAAGCTGTATATCGAAGATCTGCGGGAAGAGTTTATTCAGGATTATGTATATCCGACGGTAAAAGCCGGCGCAAAGTATGAAAACACGTATCTTTTGGGCACCGCCTTTGCCCGTCCCATCATTGCCAAGCGGATTGTGGAGATCGCCCGGGCGGAAGGAGCAGATGCGATCGCACATGGTTGTACTGGAAAGGGGAATGACCAGGTCCGTTTTGAGCTGACCATCAAGGCCTTTGCACCGGAGATGGAGATCATTGCGCCCTGGAGGATTTGGGATCTGAAGTCCAGAGATGAGGAGATCGACTATGCGATTTCCAAGGGGATCGATATTCCTGTGACCAGAGAGACCAACTATTCTAAAGACAAAAATATCTGGCATTTGTCTCATGAAGGATTGGATTTGGAAGATCCTGCCAACGAGCCGAAATATGATGAAATTCTGGAACTTGGCGTGACCCCTGAAAAAGCTCCCGACAAGGCGACTTACATTACCCTTTCCTTTGAAAAAGGAATTCCGGTGGCGATCGACGGGCAAAAAATGAACGGTGTGGAGCTGGTGTCCAGGCTAAACGAGCTGGGAGGAGCAAACGGGATCGGCATCATCGACATTGTGGAAAATCGTCTGGTAGGCATGAAGAGCCGGGGTGTGTATGAGACTCCCGGCGGAACGATCCTGTATGCTGCACACGAAATGCTGGAAACCATTACGGTAGACCGGGAAACCATCCACATGAAACAGATGCTGGCAGGCAAATTTGCGGACTGTGTGTACTACGGGCAGTGGTTTACTCCTCTGCGGGAAGCGCTTTCCGCCTTTGTAGACAAGACCCAGGAGACGGTGACGGGCGACGTAAAGGTGAAACTGTACAAGGGAAATATTATGCCCGCCTGTGTGACATCTCCGTATTCTTTATATTCGGAAGAAGTTGCCACTTTCGGCGAGGATGATGTTTACGATCAGAAAGACAGTGCCGGGTTTATCAATCTGTTCGGTCTCCCCATTAAAGTGCGTGCGATGCTTTTGGGAGACAAGCTCAAATAAAACAACAGGAAAAACAATCGGGGACGATGTCCCCGATTGTTTCCCTGGAAGGAAGGTCGAATATGGCAGAGAAGATGTGGTCGGGAAGAAGTCAGAAGGCGCTGGATTCCCGGGTGAATGATTTTAATTCTTCGATTTCCTTTGACTGGAGAATGTATGCATGGGATATCGCCGGATCGATTGCGCATGCTACCATGCTGGGAGAGCAGGGGATTATTGCGAAAAGTGAAGCGGACAAAATCGTCGCTGAATTAAAAAAAATCCGGGAGGATATCGCTTCCGGTGCGCTCCCCATTGATTTTGAAGCGGAAGATATCCATATGTTCATTGAGGCTGTGCTCACAGAGCGAATCGGGGAAACGGGGAAACGACTTCATACGGCTCGCAGCAGAAACGACCAGGTTGCACTGGATATCCGGCTGTTTCTGCGTGAGGAGATTCGGACGGTGCAGAAACTCCTTGCCGATCTGCTTTCTGCAATTGCAGAGAAGGCATCTGACAACATTCGCACAGTCATGCCCGGTTTTACACACTTGCAGCATGGACAGCCGGTGACATTTGCCCACTATATTCTGGCATATGCACAAATGTTAAGGCGGGATATAGAGCGCCTGGACGATGTATACACACGCACCGATGTGATGCCACTGGGCAGTTGCGCCCTGGCGGCGACGACCTATCCGCTGAATCGGCAGCGGGTAGCGGAGCTGCTGGGATTTTCTGCAGTGACGGAAAACAGTATGGACGGGGTATCCGACCGGGATTTTGTGATCGAACTTGCGTCTGCTTTATCTATTATGATGATGCATTTGAGCCGCTTCAGCGAGGAGATCATTCTCTGGTGTTCTTCGGAATTTGGTTTTATAGAATTGGATGATGCATTTTCCACGGGTTCCTCTATTATGCCCCAAAAGAAAAACCCGGACATTGCGGAGTTGGTGCGGGGCAAAACAGGCCGTGTATATGGAGATCTCACTACGCTGCTCACCATGATGAAAAATCTCCCCCTTGCTTACAACAAGGACATGCAGGAGGACAAAGAAGCGATTTTTGATGCTGTAGACAATGCGAAGATTTGTCTGGAGCTTTTTACAAAGATGCTGGCAACTGCCACTGTGCGACCGGAAAAGATGCTGGAGGCGGCAAAAAAGGGATTCATGAATGCTACGGACTGTGCGGATTATCTGGTGCGCAAGGGAATGGCATTTCGGGATGCATACAAAATCACGGGACGTCTGGTGGCGTATTGTATAGAGAAAAACTATATTTTTGAGACGCTGCCTTTGGAGGTCTACCAATCTTTTTCGCCTTTGTTTGCAGAGGACGTCTATGATGCCGTCGATTTGATCCACTGTGTAAATGAACGCAAGGTCTACGGCGGCCCGTCGGAGGAATCTGTTTGCCGGCAGATTGCCGGGATCCGCAGTTTTTTGCAGGAGAGAGAATAAAGATGAAAGCTTTTGTCCGCACCGCCTGCAGGCGGTGCGGACAAAAGCAGATTTTTTTCGCCTAACAAAATTTTAGAAATTCTGCGATATTCCCTTGACGAGGAAACAGATTTGTGCTATACTTATAAAGCTTTGAAATGTATCTGGGTGTGGCGCAGTTGGTAGCGCGCTACCTTGGGGTGGTAGAGGCCGCTGGTTCAAGTCCAGTCACTCAGACCATTTGAAAAGCACTGAAAAAGCCCGCAATTCCTTTGATATAAGGGAAATGCGGACTTTTTC
>CAJFOI010000017.1 GCA_904396155.1 Candidatus Avispirillum faecium
AAATGGCCCCAGGGCATTGCACCTGGAGTGGTGAATTTTACGGTGTTCGGACGCTGGGAAGAAAATCCATCTAAACAGAGGTGACTATTTTGGCTTACACCTTCAAGGGCGGGGTATGGACCGACGATCATAAATATACGAAAAATGTGCCCATTGAGGAAATTACGCCTCCCGCACAGGTTTCTATTTCTCTGGCGCAGCATGTGGGTGTGATGTGTAAACCCACAGTAAAGGTGGGAGATTCGGTGCGCGTGGGACAGCTGATCGGCGATGTTCCCGGCGGACTGGGTTGTCCTGTCCATTCCAGTGTGTCGGGAACAGTGACAAAAATAGATGAAGTGACTGCTCCCCGGGGCGGAACTTCTTACAATGTTGTTATTGAGAACGATGGAAAAAATACCTTGTCTGATACAGTGCTTCCTTTTGGAAAAAAGCTTTCGGAAGCGTCTTCTGATGAAATTATTGCGGCTGTGCGAGCTGCCGGCATTACCGGCATGGGATCTGCCGCCTTTCCCACCTATGCAAAGCTTGCTGCAGCCAGAGGCAAGGCGGATACACTGGTTGTGAATTGTATTGAAGGCGAACCTTTTGTCTGTGCTACACACAGGCTGATTCTGGAGGATCCGGCGGCGGTTATTCACGGACTGAAAATCATTATGGTTGCCCTGGGAATCCGACAAGCGTGGATCGCAGTGGAAAGCAGCCGCAAGGAGGAAAGAGAAGCGCTGCAAAAGCAGATTGGGGAGGGTGGACTGATTCAATTGAAAAAGGTCACTTCCAAGTATCCCTCCGGATCTGAAAAGCAGCTTGTATATGCGCTGACCAAAAAGGAAATTCCCGGCGGCAGAACGCCGCTGGATGTTGGAATCGTTGTTTTTAACGCGCAGACCTGCGCCGCCATATACGAAGCGTTGGCGAAGGGAATGCCCTTGATCCGGCGGGTCGTGACGGTAGATGGCGATTGCATCAAAACGCCCAAAAATCTTCTGGTTCCTGTGGGAACATCGGTGATGGATCTAATTGCTTACTGCGGTGGCCTGTGTGCCCAGCCGAAGAAAATCATCTGCGGGGGGCCTATGATGGGACAAGCTCAGTGGGATCCTGCTACACCTGTAACCAAAATGACGTCGGCTGTGCTGGTGCTGAGCGACTATTTTGATTTTGAGTCCAAGCTCCCTCCGGTATGCATTCGCTGTGGCCGCTGTGTGCGTGCCTGTCCCATGCGGCTGATGCCTTTGAAGATCGCGTCTGCCATTGAGGCGGGGAAGACGGCTGAAGCCGCTGCACTTGGTGCGGCAGACTGTATCGAGTGCGGTACGTGTTCATATATCTGTCCGGGCGGTGTTCCTGTAACCCAGATGGTGGTTCGGGCGAAGGCAGCGGTACTGGAGCAGCGTAGAAATGATGCAAGGCTGAAGGATAGGAAAAGTGTGGTATGAATGAGATGAATCAGAATATAAAATCGGGAACGGCGGAAAAAGAATACGTTCTCCCGCAGTTGCTCCACGTGTCTCCGGCACCTCACATCAGAAGCCTGGACACAACCCGCGCTTTGATGCTGGATGTGATCATCGCATTGCTGCCTGCACTTTTTTGGGGTGTGTTTTCCTTCGGCTGGCGTGCACTTGCGGTGGTATCCATCAGTGTAGCGTCCAGCGTTCTTTTTGAGGCTCTCTTTCAAAGAATTACCAAACGCCCGCTGATGATTACCGATCTGTCTTCTGTTGTGACAGGGCTGATTTTGGGGCTCAGTCTTCCGCCCCGGGTGTCTTTTTGGGTTCCTGTTGCCGGCGCTTTTTTTGCCATAATAATTGCAAAGCAGCTCTTTGGCGGGATTGGAAAAAATTTGGTTAATCCAGCACTGGCGGGCAGAGTATTTCTTTCCTTATGCTGGCCAGAGGAAATGGTTCGGTTTGTAGATCCCGGAACAGATCTCGTTTCCTATGCGACACCGTTGCTGTCGCTGAAGGAACGTACGATTCCCGACAGCTCCGTATTTGACTATGTACTTGGAAGTTATGCAGGTGCCATCGGCGAGGTGTCGGCGCTGGCGATTGCCATTGGCGGGGTCTATTTGCTCATCCGCAGAGTGATCACCTGGCACATTCCCGTGGCCTTTCTGGGTACGGCGGCCGCCGTATTTTTCTTCTTTCCGCGAATCGAAGGGGAAAATGTAAATTTCGCCTTGTTCAGTATATTTACAGGAAGCCTCTTGTTTTGTGCAGTTTTTGCGGCAAACGACTTTGCCACTACACCGGTTACGAATGGCGGACGTCTGCTTTTTGGTGTGGGATGTGGCTTGATCACGGTGTTTATCCGCTATTTTGGCGCATATCCCGAGGGTGCGGCGTATGCGGTACTGATCATGAATTTGTTTGTGCCGCTGCTGGAACGGTGTACGATTCCCACGCGCTACGGTGCACATCAAAAAAGAAGCAATGAGCCGTAACAATTTTGAAAGGTGGACGTTTACATGAAGGAGAAGGATGCCAGAAATATACAAAGTCCCCAGCCGCTTACTGAGGAGGAAATCAATTCACCGGAGTTTGATCCGGAGGAATTTGCGCCTGCTCCCGGGCAAAGTGCAGCGGTGCATGTGCCTGGACATGACAGAAAGAATACGCTTTTTCTTGTCATCCTCTGTGTGGCGTGTGCGCTGATCCTTGCCATCACGCACATGCTGACGGTGTTTGCAGCAGAAAAAGGAGCAAAGGATATCCGCAGAGATGCAGTTCTGACATTTTTTCCCGGGTGCGACCGGGCGGAATTGTATGATACGGTAGAAGACTGCCCTGTATATGTAGCGTATTATAAAGGAAAGCTGGCCGGCTACGCCGTATATGTTGCGGAGGAGGGCTACCTGGGTCCTGTGGAAATTTTGGTTGCACTGGATGCCGACAATCAAGTGTGCGGGGTAAAGATCATTTCCCATAAAGAGTCTGAAGGACTGGGCAGCAAAATTGAGAAAAACGCATTTCTTTCCCAATTTGTGGGCTTGCCGGAGTCGGATGTGGAGCCGGACCTGATTTCCGGCGCTACCGCCTCCAGCCGTGCAGTGTACAATGGAGTAGAACGGGTACTGGAATTGAAGTTGGATTTCCTTGCCATTGCTGCGGATTTGGACGTAGAGACCATTTCGTCGGAAGAAATGGAAGAAGAGATACAAAAGGAAGAAGAGTCAGGTACGGATACAACCGCAGGGGAGACCACAGAGGCGCCGGTGACGACCCGTCCAAATGACGATACTGTGTTTGGCGGTGACAACGTAGGCGGTCCGAACTCCAATACGGGAGACGGCGATAACGTCTCAGCAGAGGGAGAGGACGATACCACTGTCTATGAGACGGAGACAGAGGAGCCAGAGGAGACAACGGAGGAAACCACTGCGCAGACGGAACCTGTTACAGATACGGTACCTGTAACGACGGCACCGCCCCAGACGACAGCTCCTCCGGATACGACTGAGCCGCCGGAAACAGAAAAACCGGAGGAAAGTACTGTTCCAGAGGAGACAACAGGTCCTGCCGAAGAGACAACAAGTCCCGAAGCAGAAACGACCGGCGGCGTAGAATGGCCGGACTGGAACAGATGAAGAAAAAACCTGTATGTTTTTTGGAGTGACCTATGTTACTGAAAACCAAGTTAAAAAGCAGCGATCCGCTGTCTGCATTTCAACTGCTGGCTCTGTGCCCGGCTCTGGCGATCACTACGACGCTGTCCCGATCCCTGGCAATTGTTGCATCATTTTTGATCTCGCTTACATTATCCGCTCTGCTGGTTTCTCTTTTGCGCAAAAGAATCCCCACAAAGTTGCGGGTGCCTGTTTATTTATTTGTTTCTGCCTTTTCTGTCACTATGGTGTATCTTGTCATGCGTGCAGTTTTTCCGCTGACTGTGGCTGCTTTGAGCGTTTATCTGCCGGTACTGGCGGTAAGCAGTGTTACTGTGCTGTGTTTGGAAACCTTTTCCACAGTCAATCGTCCAGGGCCTGCTGTACTGGACGCACTGCGTACTGGCGTGCGATTTGGCGGGATTATGCTGTGCTGTGGATTGGTTCGGGAATTGTTCGGTACGGGCCGCTTGTTTGCAGATCCCGCCGGCGGCGGGGGAGTGCGGATTTTTCCAGCGGCACCCCTGTCTTTTCTTTCCCATCCTGCCGGCGCCCTGCTTATGATCGCTGCTGCTGCGGCTTTGATACAGTTTGTACAGGTACGCAGAGAGAAAAAGTCTGGGGAAGACTATGAAACTGTGTAGGAGGGGCCTATGGAATATGTATTGATACTGCTTGCGGCGATTTTGGCCGACAACTTTGTATTTGTGCGGTTTTTGGGAATTGAACAGGCACTGGCTTCTGCAAAAAAGCCTTCCTCCGCTTTGATAGGTGGAGGATTGGTGACGGCGGTTTCTGTGGTTGCAGGTGGGCTCACTTATCTGCTGTATGTTTTGGTCCTGTCTGCGCTGCAAATTTCTTTTTTGACACTTCCGGTAGGTGTTCTTCTCATTGCTGCCGCAGTAGCTGGTCTGGAAATTGTAGCTTCCAAAACGGAAAAGTTGAATGAAGCTATGCGCAGTCATATTCCCATGATTACCACCAATGCAGTTATTTTGGGAGCTGTTTTTCTGGCGATTGAGCAGGAGATGACACTTGGTGCGGCACTGCTTCTTTTCCTCGGCGCGGGAATCGGATATACACTTGCCGCACTTGTTTTTACAAGTATTCGAGATCGGCTGGAACACTGTGCCCCTCCAGCTGCTTTTGCGGGAATCCCCATGACAATCCTGGCGGCTGCACTTGCGGTAATGGCATTTTCTGGCTTTGCGGGATTGCATTTTTGAAGTATTGCCGGACGAGCAGGGAAGGGAAATACGATTATGATGATTGGAATGATAACTGCAGTAGGTATATGCGCCGCTGCCGGTTTCTTTGCCGCGATCCTCTTTGGAAAGGCAGAGAAGGATACATCTGTACGCAGGGAAGTGCTTCGGGAGAAAATTCTGGACTGCCTTCCCGGAGAAAATTGTGGCGCCTGTGGCTTTGGAGACTGTCCCGCCGCGGCGCTGGCTGTGGCAGAGGGACGAGCGGCTGCGGATGTCTGTCCGGCCGGGGGAACCGCTGCAGCTCAGGCGATCGGTGTGATACTGGGTGTCGATCCTACCCATGGTGTGCGTATGCGGGCTCAGGTCATGTGTTCCGGCGGCGGTGTATCCAGCAGGAAAAAATACATATATGAGGACGGCGCAAAGGACTGCGCGGCGGCCATGCGGTTGGGCGGCGGGGATAAAAGCTGCCGCTTTGCCTGTATAGGACTGGGCAGCTGCGCTGCCAGTTGTCCTTTTGATGCCATTGAGATTATTGGAGACGTGGCAGTAGTACAATATCAGAAATGTACCGGCTGTGGGATTTGTGTTGACAGCTGCCCCAAGCATATTATCCAAATGATTCCCTATGACTGTTATCACTGGGTGGGGTGTTCCTCTCATGAGGATGCACAGCACAGTCAGTACAACTGCGGTGCCGGCTGTACCGGCTGCGGCGCCTGCGCACAGGTTTGTCCCCAGGGGGCGATCCGCGTGCGGGGCAGGCTTGCTTCCATCGATTACAGTCTCTGTGCCGGCTGCGGGAAATGTTACGAGGTTTGTCCCACCGGTGTAATCTGGAAATCGGATATCGAGGGGGCGGACGGACTGATTCTGCAGCGCGGGAAGATACATGCGATGCAATAACAGATACAGAGAAAAACCCCAGGGCTTAGCCCTGGGGTTTTTTATGGGGATGCTAAGATTCACTGGATCCATCGATTTTTGCAGGCTGGATGGATGCTTCTTCCTTTTCAAAGGTAAGGGTAACAGAATCTCCTATATTATACAGAACAATTTCTTCACTCTCCGCTGCGGAAAGTCTGAACCAGGTTTCAGGAAGAATATCCAGCTTGATATAATAGTAGGTAGTTCCTTCAATGACTGCACTTCGCAGTTCTGTGATGTTTCCTGTGACCGTTTCTGTTTCCTGTTCTGTTATTGGAGACTGAGTATCGTCGGAAATGATCTTGTTTTCACGCAGAAGTTCATAATAATTCTGTTCGCACTCGGCAAGAGATGAACCGTTGCTGACGATTTGATACTGCTGCACGTTTACCATTGCGTACATTTTTACCAGATTGGATTCGTCTTTGAGTGCCATAAAGTAGGTAGGCTGTCCTTCAATGTTCAGCAGGAGAGGAAAAGTCGCCGTGTAGCTATACTGCTGAACAGAGCCCTCTGCAGAACTCATAGCGGAGTATTCTTCCGCTCCGGCTACGCTGTAATATTTTGCCTCTTTTGTTCGCTGATTTACCAAAATAAATCCGGTATTGGATTCGTCCCCGCCCATGGAAGTGACCCCGGTATATACCCATACGTCGTCGTTTTGCGCGATGTAATTGTATCCGTCCGTTGTGACAGTACAGCCCTTCTGTCCGAAAATTGAGTTCCAGAAACCGTTTTTATATTTGCCATGATAATCGTATTGTTCGATGATCAGGTCTGCGGTGAACACGCGGTCTACCCAGGAAGGGATCTCGTCGATGGCGCAATAGGTGCATTCTCCAGTGACAGCGTTTACCAGCACCGCACCGGTGATATCTGCGCCGCCGAAGAGACCGATGGTTTTTTTCATGACGGACGCAACCCAGTAGGGCGTTCCCTCTTCATCGATTTCAAAATTCACATCGGAGAACATGGTAAAGGGATATTTGAACCGCAGATAGCGGTCGATGTTCCGGTTGAAAGGCTCGGAAGGCGTATATTTCATTCCTTCCTCCAGGCGAACCACGGATACTTCCTGGGTCACCATGTCTGTGACAATGTAGGCGGGGATCCCTTCGCTTCTGTTGTTGATCCATTTGAAAAAATCACCATAGTTCAGGTAAGTCACCCGGACAGGCGCATTTTGATAATTGATTTGTGCGGAGGTGGCGTCTACCTCAAACTGACTTACCAGGTCGCTGAGTTCTCCCAGCTTTCTGGCAGCCAGGGTATTGGCGGAGACTTCGTCCAGCATGGGGATCTGGTCGTAGGATATTTCCGCCACATCCTCTGCAAAGTCGCTCTCTTCCAGGGTGATCAGGGAACTGTACGCTTTGGTGTTGAAAATGACAGCGGATAAAATGCTGCCGATCAGGCAAATGACCAGGCATATTCCCATTAGTATCACGGGAATACGAAGGTTTTTCCACAGAAAGGAAAAGAGAGACCCGGATGCTGCTTTCTCCTGTACATTTCTTTGGGACAGCAAGGTCAGCACACAGAAAAATACGAGAATAAGCAAAAGAAAGGTCCAAAATTCACCGGACTGCATATTGATGGGCGGCAGAGCAATGTAAAAATATATTGCAGCTGCTACAAGGGTAATCAGAATATTCATACAGATTCGAATGGGAGAAGAAAGTCTTTTTTTCATAAGTTATATACCTTTCTCTCAAGTGAGATGTTCTATTTTCAGAATAGCATAATTGCAACGGAAAATCAATATCAGGAAAGTATAATTGATTTGTTTTTAATGGCATTGATGAAATGTTATTTTGTTATATCTTTTTCTTTAGTGAGACATGGTTTTCCAGTTCTGTAAAACCATTTTTTCTGTAAAAATTGTATGCGAAAACATTTCTGTCAGTTTGTAAAAATATTGCATTTATTCCTGCCTCTTTCATTGTGCTCTCAATTCTTCTTAAAAAATCTGATCCTAAACCAGTGTATTGCTTTTCTGGTTTGATAAAAAACTCTTCGACATTATACTCCGTGGAAGAATACCAGTGCTTTACATACCCCATTGAAATTCCAACTAACTCAATGTCATCGAATAAACCAAATGTCAATGAATTATTATTTCCGATTAATTCTGTAATATATAAGTGTAATTGGTTGTCATCGCTCCAATTGTCATTCCAAGGCTCTTTCATAAAGGTGTCTTTGTACAATATTTTTATTTCATTTATGTTATCAAAAGTCAGTTTTTTCAATTTTATCATAGCATAAAAGAACCTTTCTTTTTGTTCCTATCAAACAATTTGTCAAAGATAAGCGATACATATATTTTTTGCAGCATAGTTGAGGAAATGCCGCGGAGTGCCCGATATTTTTCGATAAGTCTTTGTTGCCAGTGAAATTTTTTTGGTCATATACGCGCCTTCTGTTAAGAATTGTAATTTCTATTATAAAATATAGTTTCTTTATTTGCAAGAAAAAGCTGCACTCTGTGCAGCTTTTTCTTGCTTTGGACTTTACGTTAATTTTGATGTTCCTGTTTAGGTTTGTTTTCCTGCACCTGATTACAGAGGAAAATCAATTCATACATTATTTTCTGCAACATATTCCAGAATACTCTCACAGCCGTTTGCTTTTTCGCAAGCGGTTTTCTTTTTGAAAAATCCGGCAAACAGGACAGAACATGACCAGTTGAAATCCTATCATAGGCTTTGACGTTTAAGAGGGAAGGCGGTGATTGTAAAAAATATTACAAAAAAGCGGAATGTGTTGGAAGAACACAGCTGGATCCAAAAAATGCATGAGAACTACCAATCAAAAATGGAAGGAAGGATAAGAAAATGAAAAAAGGACGAAGAATTGTATCTCTTTTCATTGTCATACTGCTCTGTATACAGGCTGTGCCTGCAGCTGCAGCCGCATCTATTGCCGATGTATTTGCGGATTATGCGGAAAACGCGGATGACAGCAGAACGATTGACAATGCATTTGAAGAGGTTACAAACGACTTGACGTATGCGTACTATAACGGAACGGAATGGAAGACGTTTCGCGGACAAACGACTGTGGAAGAACATATAGACAAAGTACAAATTTCAACGGGCGAAAAGCCATACCATTTTTCCTACAAAGCCGGCCACGACGGGAAATGGCAAAGTCCGGTACTGAGCAGCGTGCAGGATGACTGTGCTGCAATTGAAGAATTGCCCATCACGAACCTGGCCATCGAGGTATATGAAGGCCCGACAAGAATTTACGACAACTATGTGGTGATGTACAGAGCGATGGTTGCGGGGGAATGGCTGGACTGGGTAAGCAACGGCCGGCGCGAAGTGATGGAGAGCATTCAGACGCAGTTCGCGCTGGAGGGAAGTCTGGATATTGCGGCTACAGATGCCGGCTGGTATACCAGAGGATGTATACAGGCGCTGGAGATCCGTGTATTTGAACGGATCGGATATACCGGCACACCGCATGAAGAGCAGTTTCGGGAGATCGATGATTTTACCCAGGAATACTATCTAAATGATACCTGGTATGACCTGCATGCCGATGTCAGGGTAGGCCATATGGACGGTGTACGGCTGGGCACTGACAGCGAAGCTTTTTACCTTCGATACAATTCCGTAAACGCCAACGGTGGCAAGCTTCCCAGTGTATTCAGTACAGACAGCGGGCCTTATGACTATGCTGGTCTTCCCGAAGATCCTATGACCAATCTTTCTATTGAAGTATATACTGGCACCGGTGTGCGGATCTATGACGATTATGTAGTCATGTACAGAGCGATGGTTGCGGGGGAATGGCTGGATTGGGTGAGCAACGGCCAGCCGGACGTTATGCAGACGATCCAGTACGAATTCAGCCTGGACGGTGGCCTGGACACAAGTGCCACAGATGCCGGCTGGGCCAGCAGAGGCAATATTCAGGCACTGGAAATACGGATGTTTGAGCGGATCAGCGATGCGCCCTCCGGCGGTTCGGCAGAAGCAGGCGCCTTTCAGAGAGCCGTGGGAATCGATATAGAATACTACAAGAACGGAAACTGGCATACCCTCGACGGAAGCGCTCCAACGGGGCAGATCGAGGGTGTACGTTTACAGACACATGGAGGCAAGCCTTATTATTTACAGTATCGTGCGAGAAATCCGGGCTACAAAGCGGATTGGCTCGGCTTTGTCTCCAGTGACAATTCTGGAAATTATGATTATGCCGGCCTGTACGGATACCCAATGAGTCAATTGGAAATTCGGGTTTACACCCAGGACGGGCAACGGATTTACGATGATTTTGTAGTGATGTACCGCGCTAAAGTCAACGGCAGCTGGCTGGGATGGGCGAGCAACGGATGGCCGCCGATTATGGAGAGCATTCAAAATGATTTTCAGCTTGCGGGCGCATTGGATGGAAATGCGACAAATGCCGGATTGCCGGACGGCTCCCTTATAGAGGATCTGGAAATACAGGTCTATGAACGCAAAGGACTGGTGGCACAGCCTTCGGAAAATGCGAAAATCATCGACGCGCCGTACATAAATCAAAATGAAGTGGGACTTCCCAATGGATGCGAGAGTGTCAGCACGGTGATGGCGTTGCAGTACTTGGGTGTCGAGATCAGTCCTGAACAGTTTGTGACAAATTATCTGGACATGGGACCTGCACCCTCCGGAGGAGTGGGATCCAGTCCATACGATGTATTTGTGGGAGATCCGCACCTGACAAACGGACTGGGTTGGGGCTGCTATGCGCCGGTGATCGTCAAAGCGGTGAACAAATTTGCAAATAGAGAAAATTTGGGTGTGACAGAGCTGTCGCAAAAGCCTCTTGACGAGCTGTGCAGCGCTTATATCGACAACAATATCCCGGTCATCTTGTGGGGGACGCTTAAAATGACCAGCCAGTGTACCTATTCCTCGTGGGTAACACCGGACGGAGGCACCATTCGGTATAATAACAAACTGCATTGTCTGCTTTTGGTTGGGTACGATGAAAACTATTATTATTTTAACGATCCGCTTCAAAACGGCGGCGGACAAAAATATGTAGGATACGCAAAGGAAAATGTAGAAGCGGCATACGACCTGCTGGGCAAACAGGCGGTGGTGATCACCAATCGGGATCCGGAAGGCCCCGGCACTTCCGGAAATCCGGGAAATCCCGACAGCCCAGAGATCCCGCCTCAGGAGAGCGAAACAATAGACGAACCGGTGGAAATCCCGGGAAAAGATCCGCTTCCCGACGAATATGTGGAAGACCCCATCGATTTGAGCAGCGGCGCTCATGTGATCCAAAATACGTTGATGACAATCCATGGTGCGCAAACGCTGAGCCTGGTCGCCAGTTACAAATCCAATTTGCTCACGGTGGGCTCTTTTGGAACAGGATGGTCCCACAATTATGAAAAGCGATTGGTAGACCATGGGGATGAGCTTTGGGTTTACGACAGTCCCACGTATTACGCGGTCTATCATCTGGGGGCTCCGGGATCCGATTATTATACGACGGACACGCCGACGAAGGAAGGCTACGGCATTACAAAGTCAACGACAGGGTATGTGGTAAACTGCAATTCCAAAGTGAAGGAGTATTATGACAACGAAGGAAAGCTGTATAGAATTATTACAAAAGACGGCTTTACGACATTGCTGGAATATCCAGACGCAAACACTGTAAAAATTACAGACCAGGTTTCCGGACGCTATATGATTCTTGTAAAAAATGCAGATGGGAAGATTGCGTCTGTAACAGACAATGCAGGGAGAACCTGTACCCTGGGATATACAGACGATTTTCTCACTTCTATCACCGATGAAAACGGGAATTTGCTCACGTATGAGTACAATGAAAACGGTCAGGTGAAAAGAGGTATCGATGGTACAGGCTCTGCGTATTTTACAGATACTTATGACAGCCTGGGCCGCGTGATCGCCCAGAAGGACGGACTTTCTGACAGTGTGACGACCGTCATTCAGTACGATGAGGCGTCCGACCCGAATTTTATGCTGGTGAAGGTAACGGATCGGACGATGGAGACTACGGTGTACAAGTACAATGCGGCGAAGCAACTGGTCAGCAAAACAGACCCGAACGGCATTGAGATCCAGTATGAATATGACGCTGCGGGAAATCTTACAAAAAAGACGGACGGTCTCGGAAACAGTGTGACCAATGTGTACGACAGAAAGAACAATCTCATAGAGAGCATCGATGCGCGAGGCAACAAAACGCAGTACACCTATGACAACCGAAACAATGTAACGAGCATTCAGTATCCCGGCGGCGGGACGGTTATCAACACATATGATACCAAGGACCGCCTTATGACCAATACTGACCTGCGGGGCGTTGTTACGACATACGAGTACAACGGGCAAAATCAGGTTATCAGGACGACCTGCGACGGAAAAAGCATCACATACACATATGCAGACGGACAGGTGGCCAGCATCACGGATTCCCTGGGCGGCACAACGGAAAATCAGTATAGTGATGCGGGCTTTTTGATGTCCAGCACAGATGCGCAGGGCAATACCACCCGTTATACTTACGATCAGAAGGGCAATGTGCTCACTGTTACCGACCCCGAAGACAATGTCTCCTCTCTGGAGTACGATGCGAACGGAAATGTGATCCGCGAGACGGATGCGAATGGAAACACAACTACGTATACCTATAACAATAACCTGTGTATGACGTCCATGACGCCGCCTACCGGAGCGACGATTTTGTATACGTACGACGGAGAGGACCGGCCCGCTTGCACCATTTATCCGGACGGCACCTATACGCTGCGCGAATATGACGCCGGCGGCAGAGTGATTCGAGAGACAGACGCGGACGGAAATACGACTTCCTATACTTATGACGATGCAGGAAACGTGACGCAGATCACCGATCCCATTGGGAGTATTACCAGGCAGGAGTACGATGCGGCGGGCAACCTGACGAAGTCCACAAGGCTTGTGCAGGAATATGACATCTACTATTATGAACCCGTTGCGGGAAGCGCTTTGGAACATAGTACCACATATACCTATGATGCAGACGGCAGACTGACAAAAACTGTCAACGCTATGGGCGGCGAGACGACATATACCTATAATGATGCCGGAGATCTGCTTACTGTAACGGATCCTTTGGGGAATACAACTGAAAACACCTACGATGCGCTGGGAAACCTGATTCAAGTGCAGGATCCTCGTGGAAATGTCACCTTGTACACCTATGATGCAGCGGGGAATCTGCTGACGACGGAAAACGCACTTGGACAAATCACGACGAATACCTACGACAGCCTGGGCCGCCTGATCGAGACGGCGGACCCGTGCGGGCACACTACATCTTATGCTTATGACGCTCTGGGCAGAGTTACTGCCGTAACGGATCCGCGGGGCAATACAGTACGTCAATACTACGACGCGCTGGGCAATGTGGTGAAGATCATGAATGCCTCCGGTCATACGGACTACGAAGCGGTGTACGATGCGTCCGGACAGCCGGTATCTGTGACCAACGCGGCAGGCAAGGTAACTACCAACCGATATGACTGGGCGGGCAATCTCACGCGGCAGATCGATCCCATGGGTTATGAAAATGCATATGTTTACAATGGCGCAGGACAGGTGATCCGTTCCACGGACAAGGCAGGAGGCGTAAGCAGTGCCACATATGACGGCGCGGGACATCTCACGTCCATGACAGGACCCGGCGGGTCTGTCAAGGAATATGTTTATGACTGGTCCGGTCAGATGTACGAGGAAAGTGGGTATGATTCCTATCAAAATGACAAGGTTGTGTACAACGAGCTGGGTCAGGTAAAATTGACGATAAATTCGCTCTGGCAATCGATTCAGTACACCTACGATGTGTCTGGGAGAATAACGGGGTTTTCGGATTACGCAGGACAAGTGATATATACCTACGATGCAAACGGAAACAGACTGACGGCAACGGACAGCACGGGAACGGTGTACCGGGAGTACGACGCACTGAACCGTGTGACCAAGTATACAGATATCTACGACAATGAGATTGAGTATGAATACGATGCCTGCGGCAACCTGATCCGGATGACCTATCCCACAGGAGAGGCGGCAGTGTATACTTACGATGAGAATCACAATATGCTGACCAGCGGGCTGGAAGGCAGCAATTATGTGATAAAGTATACCTACAATGCCCAGAACCAGATCACAAGGATCGAGAATCCGGACGGAAGTGTGGTGACGCGAAACTATGATAGTGCAGGAAGACTGAGCAGCTTTACAGAAAAGGACAAAAACGGGGACGCGATTTCTTCCGGGACATTCGGATATGACAGCATGGGACGAATCAAGGACGAGATCTATCCGTCGGAAAGCAGACGGTATGCGATGGAGTATGACGAGCTGGGGCGTGTCACCAAACGAACGGAATACAGTTTGCGTTCCGGAAGTCCGGTGCTGAATGAGGAGACGTTCAGTTACGACGGAGCGGGAAACATCATAGAGTCGAGGAAAAATGAAAAGACGGATACGTATACATACAATGCTGCAAACAACGGCATCACAAGAATGAACGACACGCGCTACGGAGTCAGTATAAGCTATGGCGTGCTTGGAAATTACGAGCTGGACGGAGAAGTGGTAGAGGTAACGTATGATTACAGGCAACGGATGAAGCAGGTAGACGGCGGCGCGTATGAATATTGGTACGATGCGGAAAACAACCGGGTCAACATGTACGCAGTGCAGACGAACACAAAGTACACGTATGACTGCTCCGGAGGAAGGCACCGGCTGCTGTGGACGATCGACCACAATTACAAGGAGACGATCTATGGATACGGAGCGGAGGGTCTGACGTGGTCGCTGAGCGACGGAGAATATCAAATCTACCACTACGACTACCGTGGAAGCGTAATCGCAGTGACGGACATCGAGGGAAATGTGACGGATACGATCCAGTATGACACCTACGGAGGGGTAGCGAAGCGGACGGGAGAGAGCCAGCTGATCTTCGGGTACAACGGACGGGACGGGGTGCTGACAGACCCGAACGGACTGTTGTATATGCGTGCGCGGTATTATAACACGGACTTGAAAAGGTTCATGAGTCCTGATATAATAGATGGAAGTATAGCAGATTCCAGCACATTGAATGTATACGCATATGTAAACGGAAACCCGATCTCCTATGTGGACCCCTTCGGCCTTTCCGCCGAACGGGGGCAGGGAATTGAAATCGACTGGGATTTTGATCCAAACGCTTCTGATTATATTGGCTGGGGAATGGATGGCCAGGAGATTTCCGTGCGGACATATAATTACCTGAAGTATCATTTTAATGTAAAAAAAGTAGGGAATTATGCTATCATTCAAGGTGCACATTCCAGTGCGGCACTTGGTCAAGGCATACGGGGAACACGTTATGCGTTTGTAAATGCCAGCAAATATCCAAACGTTTTTAGTTATGTAGACCCCATAACGGCAGGAAAAGAAGCGTTAACAATAAGCAGCGGCGGCAGAATCAACTGGGGAGGCGCGCTCAACTATGCAGTCGTAGGATTGGATGTAGGCATTGGTATATATGAAAATATCGAGGCAGGAACTCGCGCCCAGAAGATTGTTACAGATGCTGTAGTGGATGCCGGTTTTGGAGCAGGAACGATATGGCTTTCTGCTGCGGCAGGTGCTGGGGCAGGTTCTATTGTTCCCGTTGCAGGCAATGTGGTTGGTGCAGTAGTGGGAACTGCTACCGGAGTGGTTATATATGTTGTGACGGATGTTGTTCAAATAAACGGGAAATCCCCTGTGGAATGGGTAAAAGAAGGCGCCGGCTGGGTAGGCGACCGAGTCGTGGAGATGGGCAGCTGGGTAGGCGATACAGCCGTTGACGTCGGCAACTGGATTGGTGATACAGCTTCTGATATAGGCGGCTGGATCGGAGATCAATGGGATAAAATTTGGTGAGAGCCATATTTGTTAAATCAGCAAAGGAGCTTATTTGTATGGATATAGACAGTATCACAGGGTATGTGAAAAGGCATTCGGACTCATATATGTCACTGAGAGGGATGCGATCGATGGTTGGTCCGTTTATCTTTTTGGGACTTATTCCATTGATATATGGAATAGTATCTCACAAGTTTATTGTTGCTACTATTATGGTGAGTGCTGTAATTTGTTATACAATATTTGTAAATATCTTATATCGAAGGTTGACTTCTGTTTCCTATTACCAAAGATTTTTGTTTTCCGGGATTTTTTCCTCATTTTTTTCTCTACTCTTTCTGATGCTTGCATATTTACTTATTGAGGTGGGAATACCAGAAAAGTCAACACAGATCGCATATTCAATTATTTTGGGAATTGCATGGATCCTGGCGGTGCTGTTGATTTTTGCCTTCAAAATTATTAACATCAAAAGAGAGGTATATAAAAGGCTCAATTCTGGAAAGGTCAGTCCGGGTCTGGCAATTGCTTCTTCTGGGGGGGCGGTTCTCGGAATTTCCCTGGCGAAGCTGGCTTCCAAGTGGATGACCCAGGAAGTGGCCATCAATGTGGTAGTTGTACTGTCTTATGTTATAGCGGTATTTGCCGCTTTGGGAATTCCCCATTTCATGATAAGCTATTTTGTGAAAAAGTATTCTATTCAGGGAGAATCCCTTCCTGTGGTACGTCCCAAAATGACGAGGGCAAAGCGCATTGCAATCAAGATTGTCATTGCATTTGTGCTTTTACTTACTTTCATGGTTGTAGGGGGCGTTTTGGTTAATAAGGGAATTTTGAAATAGGATCCATTGATCTGAAACAAGGCGGCGCTGCATGACCATTTTGGGTATGCAGCGCCGCTGTGTGATTTGTCAGTGAAATCTGAATACAGACTTGAAGAAGGTTGCGCCTGTTGATATAATAGACTAAATATTAGGCATTGTTGACAAATATAGGTAAATCAGTGGAGGAAAAAAGTGACTGCGCGAAAAAAGAATTTGATACTTAGTATATTAACAGTGTTCTTTGCGGATGTGATATACTTCATATGGATGCCATATCCGAAAAGTATTCTCAGAACAAATAATAATATGTTTGTTTATGATATTATAACAGGTTGTATATTTTTTGCTGCATTCGCTGTTATATTGCTGTTTTCAGTAAAATCGATTGCAAAACCAGGGAAAATATTGATAAAGAAACAACTCGTAGCATCAATGGTACTATGCATAGGTATGCAAATTGTCTTTGATATTTTGAGATGTTTCCTTAGTAAGCTGTTCTCCAAATGGTATGGAGAACCAATTGTAAGTGATTTATTTACTGTTTTCGGAACTTTTATCCTTGTGTTAACATTGCTTAAAGTCTCAGGAGAAAAAATCAATTGCCGTAAGAAATTCTTTACAATATCTATATTGACATTGCTGATTGCGCTGGTTGTAGCTGTTATATTAGACGTACGGGAAATACAAAAGTTATTTTATGTATCTGAGAAATATTTGCTGTTTTCACCGGAATTCAATGTAATAGTGGAAAATGAGGAATTTTTATATGGGATACGCAATTTTATTCTTGATCTTGTATCGGGTATAATTGTATTGGTTGTTCTATACTTTTCTACTCCTATGGTAAAAGTGGAAAACGAAAAAGATATTTATACCAGAAAGGAACATTTTTTTGCACGGATATTGGCTATCATTCTTCTATCTTTTGTTGTATGTGGAGCGAAAGTGCTAATATTACCTCAAAACTCGTTGCAGAATACCAATATAAGTCATTCCAAATCTAAAACGACGATTCCAGATTTCGATTATAACCGTAGATTAACGCGGCATAGTCGATCTGTCAGTCGTAGTGAAGGAAAAGAAGTATATTGTATGACACGTGGGGAGATATTCTATGGGACTAAGCAGATTTTAGGATTTTATATGGATGGAGATTTCCAGAAAAATCCCTTAGAGAGGATAGATATCCACGGCACAGAGGTAGTAATAGTTTGCGATGATGAGGCGATAGCATATTTGAGAGAAGGAGAACCATATGCAGTGACTTTTGAGGAAATAGAAAAAGAAGACTATGACGAAATACTGCTAGGTACATGTGAAAAGCTGTTAGAGGAAGGTAGATTGGAATGCTTTGAATATATCAGCAAATACATAATGAAGTATGATCCGGAATTTGCAAAGCCATATATCGAACGGTATTGTACAGGAGAGTTTACAGACAGCGAACTACAGCAAATCGGAAGTATACGTCCAGAGTATATAACAAAATGTGCGCAGCAAGTTACTGCTGGGTAAAAATTAAATTCTTCGAGGGGGACCGTCCATCAGGGGCGGTCTCTCATTCCATCAAAGAGGGCAAAACGATGCATATGGAAAAGCTCAAATACAGCAAATGTCCAAACTGCAAAAAATATGGAATGGATATTTTTAGGGGAATAGGAATTCATTCGACTTATGTAGAAACATGCAGATACTGTGGAAAAAAATATCAAGTGAACTGGGTGTTGGCTTTTTTCACTTCAGGGCTGGATCGATAAGGAATGTACGATGCGGAAAACAACCGGATCAACATGTATTTATATCGTTGCCATTTTTTTCGCTTTTACAATTAAAAAGGTGGGTTTGATTGCTTCTTTTTTGAGGGCTGGCAGCTTTTCCTGCGCGAAAGATGCGGGCATAGGTTCTTCCACCGTTTCAATGACGAAGCCGGCGTTTGCCAGAGTGGTGATGATTTCTCCAAATGTACGGTGATATTTTTCTACTCCTTCGACAAACCAGGAAACGCTGCGTTTTCCCGGCCGGTTGTAATCGGAAAAGGTAAAAGAGACTGCTTGTCCTGCCTGATTGTAATTATAGTGCTGTTTTCCGCCGATGGTGGCAGTGACGAAGGGATGCTCCTGAGAAAAGAGAAGTTGCCCACCTGCATTAAGCGCAGTGTATATGTCCCTGACAAATGACAAAAAATTTTCTACGTAATGGAATGCCAGAGAACTGTAGATAAAATCAAATTTCATGTGAAGCTTTGAAAGCTCTGTCATATTTTCATTTATGTAGGTGATTTTTGGATCGGCCGATTCCCCACGGGCAATTTCCAGCATTTTTTGAGAGAGATCGATACCGGTAACGGCTTTTGCACCGCGGTGTACGAAATCAAGGCAGTTGCGTCCATATCCGCAGCCCAGATCCAATACAGTTTTTCCCCGCAGATCCGGCAATAATTTTTGCATTGCCGGCTGCTCCAGTAAATCATTGTAGTTTGCACCGGTACTGCGAAGGGTTCGGTATCCTTCAAAAAAGGTTTTGTTGTCAAAAATATTTTGCACAGACAGACTGCCCCCTTTGGTTTAATAATAATCATTGTATCATCATTTTTGATTTTTGCAAGAAAAAACCGCGCAATGCGCGGTTTTTTCTGTTTTAGATAGCAGGTCAGTCCTGGGGTTCCTGCTTGGACTTGTTTTCCTGAGCCTGAGGGTTTCTGTTCTTGTTCTGGCTCTGGTTTTTGTTCTGATTCTGGTTCTGGTTTTTCTGCTGATTCTTGTTCTGATTTTCAGGAGTCTGATTCTGGTTGTTCATAATACATTTCGCCTTTCTTTTGTTAAATTGGGCTCCCGCCGGATCTTTTATAAATTTAGGATCCTTTGGGTACGTGTAAAGTATTCCCTAAACGAGGGGGGATTATTCATTGACAAGCGTCATTGTGTTAAAAAACATTTTTGCGGCGTCCTCTTTTGTGAGGTTGGCGGCACAGTTTGCGGCTCCGCCATATACGGGATAGATACCCAACTCCCAAAGGGCGCTGACAGAATCTGCAGCCCATGCAGGGATTTCGTCGTTGCAGTTTACCTGTGCAGTAGCAGAATATCCCAAAATGTTGTTGAGAATTACAGAAGCTTGCGCACGGGTGATGGGTTCATTGGGCATAAAATACCGTTCACTCCCACTGGGAATTCCATTGATAATCCCCAGCTTGTAGGCGCTGTATACATATCCTTTGTATTCCGCGGGAATATCGGCGTCGTCGGCAAATCCGGTGCTTGTCACCTCAGGAATATTAGCCGCCCCCAGCACATCCATGGCAGTGACGAGAAAATCCAGACGGCTTACCTCGCTGGAAGGCTCAAAGTAGATCTCGCCGTCCTCTTCTGTATAATCCATATGCCCGTTGTCTGTCATTACAATTGCCGCAGCCTGACAGCTGCTGTTTTCCATGTCGGAGAACGTCAGAGAATTCCTTCTTGGATCGACGTTTACATTCACGGTACATTCTTCAGAGTATGCGCCATAGCTGTCCCGTACCCGATAGACAAAGGAGTCGCTCCCCTGTACATCAGCATAAGGCGTGTAAGAAAAGTCGCCGGTACTTCCGTCAAAGGAAAGGGATCCACCTTCCGGATAGACAAGAACTTCATAGGTGATTTCATCTCCGTCCGGGTCACTTGCAATCATGTTCCCTGAACAGGCCATTCCGGAAAAGGTTTGCAGGGCTGCGACCTGTGTGCAGACGGGTGCACTGTTGTTTTTGTCCGTCAGCTTAATGGTACAGTTCATATCATAAGATCGGTCCAGAGTAAAGCGAAAACTGGTGGAAAGTACGCCCTCCGCAGCGTCAAAGCGCAGCTTGTCCATATCCTCCCGGGCAATGACCTGGTTCGGCGCTACAGCAGCATCGTTAAAGTACAGTGTTCCATCTTCAGCCGGAGGGATAGAAAGAACGGTAATAGATTCAAACGCATCGTTGCAGACAGCATTTGCAAAATTTTCCGCGGAAAAAGAAACGCTCTCTCCTACAATGCCGGACACGATCATAGCCTCTTCTCCTGCCATTACCTCCAGGCCAGGAGAAATGGTGGCGGCAGAGGTGGCCACTGTGAGGATGAGAGTAAGTGCGAGTATCATCCATGGAATTTGTTTTTTCATATGCTTGCTTCCTTTCATAGGTTTTGTTGTAAATATTCTGTACAGATTTTTCCGGGATATATACGCACGTTGATCAATTATTAAAAGATTCACGAAAAGTTCATATTATTTTGCCGGCCCATATTGATTTTATATAAGGAAAAGTGTATAATAAAACAGTATAACGACAGGAAAAATGTTATATTTTGTAAGCGCGGCCGGCAGTTTCATTTGTCCCGCAGAAAGGGTGGAGCGAGTTATGCTTGATATCAGAGTAGAAAAGGCAGCGGTGAAGAAAGCAAAGCCAGCAGAGGATAGCCTTGGATTTGGACGATATTTTACAGATCATATGTTTGTTATGGATTACGATGCGGGACTGGGATGGCACGATGCACGGATCGTCCCCTACGGCCCGGTGGCGCTGGATCCTTCAGCGATGGTTTTTCACTATGCGCAGGAGCTCTTTGAGGGGCTCAAGGCGTATCGCCGTGAGGACGGGAAGATTCAGCTGTTTCGTCCTGACAAAAATATCGAACGTATGAACAACACCTGCAAAAGAATGTGCGTGCCTACCATTCCCCCGGAGGACGCTTTGCAGGCGATCAGGGCCCTTGTAAAAGTCGATCAGGACTGGGTGCCCCACAGTGCGGGAACATCCCTTTACATACGTCCCTTTATCATTGCAACGGAGCCACAACTGGGTGTGCATCCGTCTAAAAAATATTCCTTTATGATTATCCTTTCCCCAGTAGGCTCTTACTATGCCGGCGGTCTGGCACCTGTAAAAATCCGTGTGGAACGCAAATATGTCCGCTGTGTCAAGGGCGGTACGGGAGAGGCAAAAGTGGGCGGAAACTATGCCGCATCGCTCCTGGGCCAGGAAGAGGCGGAAGAGATGGGATATGCCCAGGTCCTCTGGCTGGATGGAATTTACCGCAAATATATCGATGAAGTGGGCGCCATGAACGTATTCTTTGTCATTGACGGAAAGGTTGTGACACCCTCTCTGGAAGATGGAAATATTCTGCCGGGCGTCACCAGAGCTTCCTGCATCGAACTTTTGAAAAAGTGGGGTTATCCGGTGGAGGAAAGAAAAGTGTCCATTGACGAAATTCATGCAGCCTATGAAAACGGAACGCTAAGCGAGTCTTTTGGTACCGGCACGGCGGCGGTCATTTCTCCGGTGGGCGAATACAATGACAATGGCTACATCATGAAAATTCATGATGGCAAAATCGGTCCTATTTCTCAAAAGCTGTATGACAGTCTCACCGATCTTCAGTGGGGAAGAGTAAAGGATGAAATGGGCTGGATCGTTCCCGTTGAGGAATAAAGATGCCTTGTGGCGCATATATTTGTTACAAATCAAATTGATTTTGAAGGATAGGAACGCAGAGTTATGGAGACAAAACGCAATCAGAAATATTTTGCCGCAAAAGGCATTAACCCGGTAATGATCGTTGGGCTTGTGATCATTCTCGCGGGTATCGTTTTGCTGACAATGGCGAATACACGTACCATCGGTATTGTTATTCTCCTGGTTGGCGGTGCTGTAGCGGTGTTTGGTTCGGGTGCAAAAGCCGGGGAATACGATATCGACAACCAGATTTACGGTATCACCAAAGAGATGCCGGAGCAGGCGATGATTAAATATGAGGTATATGAAAGACATTTTCTTTCGATCATCAAGCCTATTTTTCTGAAGGGATTTGACTTCAGCCCCAAGGATGTTTACTGCAAAAAGGGTTCCGATCATATTTACAGGACCAATGTGTACAATGCGGCGCAGCTTTACTTCACAAAGACCAAGATCTATGTCTATGGGAAACACATTACGCTCACAGATGCTTCTGAGGAGGCAAACTACGAGTTTGGCGGGTCGTACCCTTATGAAGATGTAGAGAAAGCTTACATTGAGGAGAAAAAATTCCCTGTACAGGGCAAGGAAATCTCAGTATATTATTTTGGACTGAAACTGAAATCCGGAGAGGATGCGTTTAAGTTTACCGTAGAATACGGTGCAGACGTCGACAAAGCGGCAGACGACATCAACCACACGATTGAGAAAATGACGGAAAAGGCAGAGGAGCGGGAAAAGATCAAGGCTTCCAAGCGTGCGGCGCTTCGTGCAGAGATGGAAAAAGAGACTGCCGAAAAAGGCAAGAAAGATAAGAAAACAGAAAAGACAGAGGATGCTGCACCTGCAGCGGAAGATGCGTCTGTGGAGGAGAAGGCCTCAACACAGCCAGCACAGCAACCTGAAGAAGCAAAAACAGAAGTTCCTGTTGAAGAGAAGGCTGCCCCTGCCGAAGACGGCAGCAGCGAAGAACAGGCATCTGCCTCGGAAGACGCAGAAAGCAATGAAAGTAAATGAATGAAAAACGGAAGGCTTTAGCCTTCCGTTTTTTTTGTATAGTTGTTTTTTTCCATGCCGCAGGGAAATGCCTGTGCTGCAGCTTGCTCTTCTGTGCGTACACTGCGGTAAAATCGATATCCCCCTGCAAAATTGTAGCAGTCATAGCCTTTTTGCATGAGGATGCGGCAGGCGATATAGCTGCGCAACCCTGACTGGCACATGACGTATACCGGCTTCTTTGGATCCAGTTCTTCCAGCCTTTCCCGCAGGGCATCTACAGGGATGTGTCTGTCAAATCCCTCTGCGTGGCCCTGCCTGTATTCCCCTGCCGTTCGGGTATCCAGGAGAATCACACTTCCGTCCTGGGGGAGATTTTGCAAATCTTCGTAAAAGAATTGCTTTACTTTTCCCGTGATGACGTTTTCTCCCATGAATCCGGCCATATTTACCGGATCCTTTGCAGAGGAATACGGGGGTGCATAGGCCAGATCCAGATCACAGAGGTCGGTTACTTGCAGATTTGCCTGCATGGCGGTGGCGATCACGTCGATCCGTTTGTCCACTCCGTCGAATCCGACGATCTGTGCCCCCAGAATGCGCCGATCCTCTTTGGCAAACAAAAGTTTTATGGTCATCACCGTCCCACCGGGATAATAGGAAGCGTGGGAAGCCGGGGAAAGGATGACTTTTTCATAATCAATTCCCAGTGCCCTTGCGGTGCGCTCGTTGATTCCGGTGGAGGCTGCAGTCATTTGAAAAACTTTGAGTACGGAGGAGGCCACCGCCCCCTTATATCTGCTTTTGAAACCGCAAATGGCGTCCGCAGCAATGCGTCCCTGCTTGTTTGCGGGACCGGCGAGGGAAATCAGCGTCTTTTTTCCGGTAACGCGATGGGTGATTTCTACTGCGTCTCCCACTGCATAAATATTTTCATCGCTGGTTTGCATCTGATTGTTTACGATGATGCTGCCCCTCTGCCCCAATGCCAGGCCCGCTTCTTTTGCAAGGGAGCTTTCCGGCGTAACACCAAGGGCAAGGATCACCATGTCTGCCTGGAGAGTGCGCGCTCCTTCCAACTCTACGCTGATTTTTTGATCTGCATTTGCAAAGCCACGCACAGACTGCCCTAAGAACAGATGAACGCCGTTTTGGCGCATGTGTCCATGGATAAAACTGACCATATCCCTGTCCAGCTGTCCAAGGAGTTGGTTTTGTTTTTCTACAAGTGCTACTTCCATGCCAAGGTCCCGGAGGTTTTCCGCCATTTCCACTCCGATGAATCCGCCTCCCACAACAATGGCAGATCTGCAGCTATTTTCTGTAGCTGCCCTGCGGATTTGGAATGTGTCTTCTACTGTGCGCAGCGTATAGATTTTTTTGCTTTCGATTCCGGGGAGCGCCGGACGGATCGGTTTTGCACCGGGGGCGAGGATCAGTTTGTCATATTGCTCTGTATAGATTTTTCCCGCCGCAAGGTCTTTTACAGTGATACGCTTTGCTTTTCTGTCGATCGACAGAACTTCATGGCGTACCCGCACTTCTATGCGAAATCGGTTCCAGAAGCTTTCCGGCGTCTGCAGTGTCAGTTCGTCCGCATCCTGAATTGTACCGCCGACATAATAGGGAAGTCCGCAGTTTGCGTAGGAGATATAGCCGGAGCGTTCCAGCAAAAGAATCTGCGCCGTCTCGTCCAATCGGCGCAGTCTGGCAGCTGCAGAGGCGCCTCCGGCCACGCCTCCGACGATGACTACTTTCATGATTATGCTTCCACCTTTCCATGATAATCTGCAATGCCACCGATGTTTTTTACATGTTGGTATCCCATCTGCTTCAGAAGTGCAGCACCTTGACTGCTTCTTGCCCCACTGTAGCAATATACAAAAATCGGTGTGTCTTTTTTCGGTATTTGTTTTTCAATCGTCTTTAATTGGTCCAGCGGCAAATTCTGACTGCCGGGGATATGTCCCACAGCGTACTCCTGCTGTGTTCGCACATCCAGCAGAACGGCTCCTTGCGTTTTTTCATACTCTTCTACGCCTTTGTCTGTTGCAGGCCCTGCAAACAAATGAAAAATTCCCATATTCCCTCCGAAAGATTTTATGAGATCATCATACCAGACTTCCGCCTCTTTTACCGTGAGCAAGTCACACGGAAACGGTTTCCTTTGTGTATTTTGCCACGTGATTTTTGATGGCCTGGAAGGAAATATCGCTGATGTGATGCTCAATTTTGCAGGCGTCTTTTGCCGCGGTGATCTCGTCCACGCCAAGACGGACCAAAAACTTTGCAAGAAGGATATGTCTCTCATAAATCTTTTCAGCCATTCTTTTACCTTGTTTGGTGAGAGAGATGTATCCATTTTTGTCTACAGTGATAAAGCCTTCCTTTTTCAAGAGGCCGATACCCCGGGATACGCTGGGCCGGGAAAAGCCCATGTAATCAGCCACGTCCACGGAACGGACCGCTCCTTTTTGCTGATGTAAAATATGGATTGTTTCTAAATACATTTCCCCGGATTCCTGCAGCATAATTTGTCGCCCCTTTTCCTTTTACATAAAAACAGAATAGCACAAAGCTATGAGAAAAACAATAGAAATGGAGGTAAAAAATAAAAAAGAAAAAAAGGGGTTGACAGAAAAGGAAAACAGATGTAAACTATAAGCGGTTAGTCAAAACTAACAAATAATGGTTGTCCAGTGCAGGGGAGAGGAGGCTGTGTATGCTTGCCTGGATAGGAGAAAATATTGGCACAATTGGCATTTGTCTTGTACTGGCGTTGATTGTAGCGGGGATTGTCTGCAAACTTGTGGCCGACAAACGAAAGGGAAAGTCTTCCTGCGGCTGCAATTGCGCCCATTGCGCGATGGCGGGTGCCTGCCACGACCGCGATTCTAAAAAATCCGGATCTGCACGGAAAAGATCTTCATAAAACGAAAGCCGGAAGGATTTCCTTCCGGCTTTCGTTTGCTTTTTCATCATACAAGCCCCGGGATCGGATGGGTGCGAATGTACTGCAGGATCGCCAGGTATCCGTCTCTGGAGATATGGATTCCGTCGCCTGCGCCGTAATCTGTACGTAAATATCCGCTGTCGTCCTTCAAGACTTCTTCTGTATCCAAGTAATATACACCGCACGCCTGTGCTACGTCTTTTACCCAGATGTTTCCCTGATTGATCATGTCCTGTGTAATGGAAGCATAACTTTCATTTACGTTGCGCTCACGGGGAAAAATCGATTGGAGAATAATTTTTGTGTTTGGGCTTTTTTCCAGGATTCCCAAAACCAGGTCGGTATAAACGGATTTGAAACTGTTTTCATCCATGAAGCTAATCCCGTTCATTCCCAGAGTAATTACCATAATTTCCGGTTTTTTCAGTCCTGCCGCATCTATGATCGTCATTTCCGTGCCTGTATCCGGGTAGAGAATTTTTGCAGTCATGACATACGCCAGTGTCAGCGTGCCGGAGGTAGGTGTCCACACCTGTTTGGTGTTCTTCCCGCCAGTGAGGACTTCCCGGTTTTTTAGGTGGTGCGTGGTAGAGTCCCCCACAAAGATGATTTTATCCTGATATGCCTGCCCTGCGTCGGGCGCTTGCGCCAGCGTGCTGGAAACAGGGGGCTTTTGTACCGGAGGCGGCGCGTCGGTGATTGTAGGAGGAGCGGTGGTCTCCTGTGTGGTTTCCTGTGCTGTTTGCGGTGTGGCTGTTGTAGATCCTGCATCTACCGGCACGGTTTCTTCTTCCTTGTTGTCAGAAGCGGTGGTCTGCGAAGGTTCTTTTGTAGTTTCTCCTTCGGCATTCTTTTTAGCAGTGCAGGCACAGCAGCAGAAAATCAGAGCAACTGTCAGCACAAAAGAAATAAGGGTCATTTTATATCGTCTCATAAAAACTCCCAAATACAATGGATTTTTACTGAAACTTAGCTTTATAGGGTTCTTTTCCTTTTATGATATTTTTTCGTCTGCGCATTCTGGCTGTATATACGACGGCAAAAACGACATATCCTACAATGAAAAGAATGATAGAAAGCAAAAGTGTGACGCCATTTTTATAGAGCCCACCACAAAGGACTACGGCGACTGCATATAACAGGGCTGCGGTGGAGAAGTGCAAGAAAATGCGCAGGAAAAGAGAAATTTTGTCCCAACGAAGGATTTGCTGGACAGCGCTCAAAAGTTGTGAAAAGAGGAAAAAAAGCAAAATCCACTGAAAGGTAGGAATAAAGGCTTTGTCTTTGTCGGAGAGTACGGCACCGATTCCATAAATGACCAGTGTAATGATTGTAAAAATGACACAGCCGTTTTTGAATACATGTGCGGTGAATGTTCCTGATTTCATACATTTTCTCTCCTACCTATATTTATTATAGGATAGCATGAAACAGCCGTATATGCAAGATGGAATTGTAAAAAATTAGTCGGGATATTGTTTACTTATCGACCAGCGGGTACTATGCCATTCTCCATCTTCGCCTTTTGTAACGGGAGCGGAATTTTGACGTAAAAATTTGGTCAACTCGTACAGGTCAATCCAAATCTGATTCCACCCGTCTTTTTGCGATGGGTCAAAAATGATCTGCAGACCATAGTGCAGGTGTGGCGTGTTGATATTATTGGTATCTTCCTTTGCAGAATATCCCGTCATGCCCAGATATCCAATTACTTCGCCGGCGTCAACCTGTTTGCCTTCGTAGATGTCACAGTAGGGGTGCCCTTTGCGCAAATGTGCGTAGTAATAGTATCGCTTTCCGTCATAGGAGCGGATTCCAACACGCCAGCCCCCGTATTGGTTCCATCCACAGGCTTCCACATATCCGCCTTCTACGGCAATCACCGGAGTGCCCACACTGCCCATCAAATCGTGTCCCAGATGGTTTCGTTTATATCCATATGAGCGTGCTGCACCGAAATCATCTGCGTGGCTGTAGCTGTAACCTTGGGCGATAGGGGAGTATGCGATGAGTCCATATTTGTTTTTTTTGGTTACAGTTCCCTCCTGAATGGTATATGTTGCATATGTGCCGACCATCCCGCCCAGTACAGCATCATAGGCCTTGGAATAATACTGATAAAGTTTTTCGTTGCCTGTGATCTTTTTCGGATCTTCACCCTTTTGCAGGGATTCTCCTACTGCGGTGAGGTCTGTTTTTTTGTAATGTGTGAAAATACCCCCATACCGGACAGCAAGACAAGCTAAGAGATCTGAAAAAGAACAAGGTTTGCCTGCGTCGTAGGCGGCTGTGCAAAAGTCCAGCGCGTCCTGCATTGCTTCTGCACTTACATCAAAATCGATCCATTTTATATATTCCTGTGCACCCGCGGCAGGAACGGCAGCTATCAGCAGTGTGGCAGCGAGCACACAGGCAGTAATTTTTCTTTTCATGGTTTGGGTTGTGCCTTTCTCCATTGCGCGCAGGAAAAAATCCTGCCCCAGTATTTTTTATTTTGCATGATTTATGCCACTGTCAAAAGTATTCCATACGCAGAGGAAATTATAAGCGCCACTCTTTTCCTTGACTGGATGACCGATGCATAATTATAAGGAATATTCATTGACTTTCCCTGGATTTTTCGCTATAATAAAATGTGTGTTTTTGGATATAAATGAAAATTGAGGTAGTCACGGATGAACAGACGTGAAAGCAGAATTCGTGCGTTTGAATTGATTTATGAGACGGATTTTCGAGGGGATGGGGCGAGTTGGGAGGAGATATATGCCGGCGCCATGCGCTGCCGCGGACTTGGAAATCATGCCTTTGTAAAAACGCTGTACAGCAATGCAGTGGAACATCAAAAAGAGATCGACGAAAAAATAGAAGCAAGTGCAGAGAATTGGCGCCTGTCCAGAATGTCTGCAGTGACCAGAGCCGTTTTACGGCTGTGTGTGGGTGAAATGCTGTATACGGATGTGCCTGCCCGGGTCGCGATCAATGAGGCAGTGGAAATTTCCAAATTATACAACGATGAAAAATCTACGGCATTTGTAAATGGAATTTTGAATAAGATTGCGCGGGAGAAGGGAGAACTCTCGGTGCCGGATGGACAAGCCCATGGGTGAGCCGAAAAAAATGATCCTGGGGATCGACACCAGCAATTACACCACTTCCGCCGCCCTGTGTACTGTAGACGGGGAAATAGTGACCAACGTGAAAAGGCCCCTGCCGGTAAAACATGGGGAACGGGGACTTCGGCAGAGCGAGGCCCTGTTTCATCATACGGTGCAGCTGCCCCAGGTGCTCGATGCGGTCCATGCCGCGCTGGAGGGTGGATCGCTGGTCGCCGTGGGATATTCCAAAACTCCCAGGGACGCGGAGAATTCCTACATGCCCTGTTTCCTTGCGGGACAGGCAGCCGCATATGCGGCTGCCTGCGGGGCAGGCGTTCCGCTGTATGCATTTTCCCATCAAGGTGGACATGTGATGGCGGCATTGTATGGTGCAAAACGAATGGAACTGATCGGCCAGCCCTTTGCAGCCTTTCATGTGTCCGGCGGCACTACGGAAATTTTGCTCGTGCGGCCGGATGCCGACAAAATTTTTACAGTAGAAAAAATCGGCGGCACATTGGATCTTCATGCGGGACAAGTAATTGATCGGGTAGGTGTACAAATGGGCCTGCCCTTTCCCGCGGGGCCCGCTATGGAAAGGGCAGCGGCAGCGTTTTGGGATGAAACCAAACCGTGCAGGCCCTCTGTGCGGGGGTTGTACTGCAATTTGTCCGGATTGGAGAATCAAGCTGTGGATTTGTTTTCCCGGGAGCAAAGCATCGAGAAGTGTGCGGCATTTGTTCTCCTCTCTCTTTTGGAGGTGCTGCAGGTTCTTACCAGAAATTTACGTGCTGCGTATCCGCATCTTCCCATTGTCTATGCCGGCGGCGTCATGAGCTGTGGATATATTCGTACAGTGCTTTCTTCCTATGGGAGTTTTGCAGAGCCGGCTTTTTCTGCTGACAACGGCGCCGGTGCGGCATTGTTGGCGCGGTATAAACATGAAAGGGAGGTGCAGATATGGACATAGACGTGCGGGACATGCGTTTTCCCGGCGCTTTAACGGTTTCAGAGCTCAATCAGTATATCAAAGATCTAATTGATGTAAATCCCCCTCTTTCGGATGTTTATATCAAAGGAGAGATTTCCAACTTCAAGGCACATTCTTCCGGACACTTTTATTTTACCCTCAAGGATGCGCAAGGCGCCCTCAGGAGCGTTATGTTTCGTTCCAGTGCGCAAAAAATGACGTTTATGCCGGAAAATGGTATGAAGGTCATTGCACATGGGAGAATTTCCGTTTTTGTTCGGGATGGCACATATCAGCTATATGCAGATTCCCTGGATCCGGACGGCGTCGGCGCGTTGTATATTGCCTTTGAACAGCTCAAGCGTAAGCTGGAAAGCGAAGGTTTGTTTGCGCAGGAAAAGAAAAAAAGTCTGCCCAAGATCCCCTCGGTGGTGGGAATCGTGACTTCTCCCACGGGGGCTGCGGTGCGGGATATCATCCACATCTGCCGGCGCCGGTTTCCCTATGCGAAGCTGGTGCTGTACCCGGCGCTGGTGCAGGGACCGGATGCCCCTGCCAGCATCGCGGCGGGAATTGCATATTTTAACCGGGCGCACGCCGCAGACGTACTCATTGTGGGGCGCGGCGGCGGCTCTGTGGAGGATCTGTGGGCATTCAACACGGAGCTGGTCGCCAGAGCAGTCGCTGCGTCGGAAATTCCTGTCATTTCTGCGGTGGGACATGAAACGGATTTCACCATTTGCGATTTTGTGGCGGACAGGCGCGCCCCTACACCTTCGGCGGCAGCGGAAATCGCCGTGCCGGATACCGCCGAGCTGAAACAAAAGTTTTTGAATATTGTGTCCAGGGAAAAGGCCGTGCTTCTGCAAACATTGGAGCGTGACCGGCAGAGGTTGCTTCGCAGCAGCACTTCCCGTTCCCTTCGCTCGCCCATGCACACCGTCGAGGACCGGCGGATGGCGGTGGCGTCTCTGGCGCAGCGGATGGACCCGGCAATGGGCCGGGAACTGGAAAAAAGGAGAGGTGCTCTTGCGGCGGCCGGCGGCGCGCTGGGTGCACTCAATCCCATGTCTGTCCTCACCCGGGGCTTTTGTGCCGCGTTTTCGGGTGCGGGACAACTGATAAAATCTGTCGGACAGGTTGCCGCCGGAGATGAGATCACGATTCAAATGACAGACGGCACGGCAGATGCGGTTGTTCGTTCTGTGCGTTTGTCGGATACAATTGCAAAAGGAAGCTGACGCGCGGTGTGCGGGAAGGAGAACAAAATGGAGCAGGAAAAATTGCAGGAACTGTCCTTTGAGGCGGCTCTTGCGCGGCTGGAGGAAATCGTAGGGGCATTGGAGAGCGGAACAGCGGCGTTGGACGATTCTCTGGCACTATTTGAAGAAGGGGTCGCGCTGGTGCGTCTTTGCAACGGGAAACTGGATGCGGCGCAGCAGCGAATCAAAATAATTACGGAGGAAGACGGCGCCGTAGTAGAAAAAGATTTTGATGCGCCGGCCGGCTGAGGAAAAACGTATGGAAACATTGGAGCAGAGACTGACATGGTGTGCATCCTTTATGGAAACGGCACTGGAACGGCAGCTTTCCGGGAAAATGCTTACTTTTGAGAGTCCTATGACCCAGGCGATGCGTTACGCGGTCCTGGGGGGCGGCAAGCGGATCCGCGCTTTTCTCACCCTGGAATTTTGTCGTATGTTCGGCGGAAAGGCGGAGGATGCGGCCGACTATGCCTGTGCAATGGAGATGGTACACGGATATTCTTTGGTGCATGACGATCTTCCCTGTATGGACAATGACGATATGCGCAGGGGAAAACCCTCCTGCCACAAAAGATTTGGGGAAGCGGTGGCGCTTCTTGCAGGGGACGCGCTTCTGACGCAGGCTTTTTTCTGTATTGGCAATCACGGGGATCTTGAAAAATATGCCGGCAATGCACTGGCAGTGCGTGCTCTGTCCCGGTGTGCCGGCGCTTTGGGAATGTGTGCGGGACAGCAGCTGGATCTTTCGGGAACTGCTGGAGATTACGACACTTTGAAGCTGTTGTACAGCTTGAAAACCGGTGCGCTGATGGAAGCATCCTGCCTGTTGGGGTATTATGCGGCAAAGGGTACATCAGATCCGGATATAGAAGAAAAATTGCGGCTGTACGCGCAGAGCATTGGGCTTGCTTTTCAAATTATCGATGATCTTCTGGATGTAGACAGCACAGAGGAAGTGCTTGGGAAGCCAATTGGAAGCGATCAGAAAAACGGAAAATGTACCGTTCTCAGTTTTATGACAAAAGAAGAGGCTGCTGCAGAGGCAAAGCGGCTGAGCGAAACTGCGGCCGAATTGTTTTCGGCGCAGAAAAACGGTGCTCTTATCTGTCAGCTGCCCATGTATTTGCTTCAGAGGAAGAAATGAGACTGGATCAATATTTGGTAGAACGCGGGCTGGCGAAAAGCAGGAGCTTTGCAAAAACTCTGATCACAGGCGGATATGTGAACGTGGGCGATCGGGCTGTGCGGCGGCCTGCGCATGAGATGACAGACGGCGAAACAGTCACAGTGACCGGCGTGCCCTATACCTATGTCAGCCGGGGCGGTTGCAAGCTGGAGGCTGCGTTGGACCAATTTGGAATTGATCCTGAGGGAATGTGCGCGATAGATATCGGTGCCTCCAGCGGAGGCTTTACAGATTGTCTGCTTCGGCGGGGAGCAAGACGCGTCTATGCAGTAGACAGCGGATGGGGGCAGCTGGATCCGTCTCTGGCCCAGGATATGCGTGTTGTGAATATGGAACGTTGCAACGCCCGCCGGCTGATGCCGGAAGATATCGGAGAAGCGTGCGGGCTTTGCGTCATGGATGTTTCCTTTATTTCTCAAAGACTGATTTTGCCGGTTATCCCTTCGCTTTTGGATAGAGAGGGAATACTGATCAGCTTGATCAAGCCGCAGTTTGAATGCGGGGTGACAGGTCTTTCAAAAGGCGGGATCGTTCGGGATTGGCGTGTCCGCCGGGAGGCGGTGCAAGCAGTCGTAGAATGTGCTGCAAAGGTGGACCTTGCACCTGCAGGGCTCATTCCTTCACCCGTGCTGGGAGGAGATGGAAACGTGGAATTTCTATTGTGCTGCAAGTTGGGTGCGGTGAGCAGCGTGGATGAGGACAAAATTTTGGAGGTTTGCCGGCAATGAAAAAAATTTTTCTTTTGCCCAATCCCAAGAAGCATATTCCGGCGGATTTGGTAGAAAACTTGCGAAATAAAATCTGCAGCTGGGGTGCGGATGCACAGATTGGTCCATTGCCTGAGACAGATGCAGACCTTGCTGTCTATGAGGGAGCAGATCTGTTGGTAGTATTGGGCGGAGACGGAACGATTATCGATGTATCCCGTGTGACTGTCCCGATGAATATCCCCATTGTCGGTGTAAATTTCGGCCACGTGGGGTATATGGCGGCAATGGAAGCGGCGGATACAGACGGTCTTTTGCAAATCATACAGGGGGATTTTGAGATCCAGCGGCGTATGATGCTGGACATTACCGTGATCCGCGACGGGCGCGGGCTGTCTCCTGCACATCCTGCGCTGAATGATGTTGTGCTTTCCAACGGACCGATTCCCAGACTTTTGTATTTTGACATATACTGCGACGGTCAGTTTTCCCATTTTCTGCGCTCTGACGGAATTGTGATCGCAACTCCCACCGGTTCCAGTGCGTATTCCATGTCCGCCGGAGGGCCGGTGCTGGATCCTACGCTGTCCTGCATATGCGCAACGCCGATCTGCTGCCATAATTTAAGCAGCCGCCCGGTTATTTACGGGGGGGATGCTATACTGGAGATTCGGAACATGCGTTGCAGAAACAATTCAATCTATTTATCGGTAGATGGAAAAGAGGTCATGGAAATTTGTGACGGTGATGTAATCCGGATCGCAAAAAGTACATACACCGTGCCGTTGGTCTGGCCGGGGAAGAAGAATTTTGTAGAAGTGTTGAATTCTAAGCTGTCGGGCAATTGAGAGAGGGGGAGATCTTCATGAAAATAAAACGCCAGAATAAAATTCTGGAGATTATAGAAAAGGAAGAGATCGAGACCCAGGAGGAACTGATTGACGCGTTGTGCCGAGAGGGATTCAACGTCACGCAGGCTACCGTCTCCAGAGACATTCGGGAAATGAAACTGCAAAAGATCATGACAGATCACGGGCGGTACAAGTACATTGTGCAAAAGCAGCAAAGAGACGGAAGCGGACAATTCGCATACAGTCATACACTGGCTTCCTCCATTGTCAGTGCAGATTATGCAATGAATTTGGTCGTGGTGAAAACCTATCCGGGAATGGCGCAGGCGGTCGCGGCCGGGCTGGACGCACTTCATATTCCCGGGGTGCTGGGTTGTGTTGCCGGAGATGACACCCTGTTTCTTGCGGTCCGCAATCCATCCGGTGCAGCAGAAGTGACGGCGAATATTCGGAGAATGGTGGAAAAATAATCTGTTTTTGAAGGAAAAACGGATTCTATTAAAGGAGAGACAGGATGCTGCGTGCTTTGTCTATTGAGAATATTGCCGTCGCCCGCGATCTGGATATAGAGTTTGACGGCGGCTTTACGGTGCTTACGGGGGAAACCGGCGCCGGCAAGTCGATTATCATCGACAGTATTGCGCTGCTCCTGGGAGCGAAAGGACAGCGGGAGCTGATTCGCTATGGTGAGACCGGTGCATCGGTAACGGCGATTTTCTCGCAATTGGAGGACCAGGATGGGGAACTGCTTGCGCTGGGTATAAAGCCGGACGAAAACGGGGAGCTTTCCATAACCAGGACTTTGTCTGCGGACGGGAGAAACGGCGCTCGGATCAACGGGAAAAGTGTTCCTCTGTCCCAAATGCGCAGGTGTACGGAAAAGCTGCTGGCGCTCCACGGGCAGACGGAGACTGCCTCTTTGTACGATTCTCGTGCTTACATCCAAATTTTGGATGATTATGGAGAAAGCGGACCGCTGCTGCACAGTTATGCGGGAATTTACGAGGAGATGGTCAAAAAGCACGGGGAAATTGTGCAGCTGCGCCGTTCCATGGAAGAACGCGCCATGATGATCGACATTTTGAAGTATCAGATATCTGAGATTGACAAAGCGCGTATTACAGATGCAAAAGAGGAAGAAAAGCTGGAAAAGCTGCGGCAAAAGCTGCGGGACCGGGAGCAGATTGCAAAAAATGTCAGCCTTGTTTCCCGTGCACTGGCTCCTTCGGACAAAGGTGTCTCAGCCGCATATCTGCTGGAACGGGCTTCGGCCGCCCTTCAGCAGCTCAGCGGCGTTATGGAGGGAGCAGAAGAAGCTGCTTCCCGGCTGATGGAATATCGGATCGAGGTAATCGATATCGCGGAGCGTGCCAGAGATGTTCTGGATCTGGAAGAACTGGACGGAGAGGATCCGGACCGGCAGCTGGATCGAATTGAAGGGCGTTTGAGCCTTTTATCCAGACTGAAAAAGAAATATGGAGGCAGTCTTGGAGAGGTGCTTGCGTTCCGGGAAAATGCGGCAAAGAAATTGTCTGACATCGAACAGGGAGAAAGCCGGCTGGAAGCGTTGGAAGGAGAATACAGGCAACTTGTCCGTGCCGGAAAAGAAGCAGCCGATGCCCTCAGTGCGCATCGCCGCAGTGCTGCAGTACGGATGGGAGACGAGGTCATGGAGACTTTGCGTTTTCTGGATATGCCAAAAGTGCGGTTTTATGTGGAGATTCGGCCCATGCGGGAAAACGGAAAGGAAAAATTCACCTCTCTTGGAGTAGATGATGTGGATTTTACGGTAGTGACCAATCCGGGAGATGCGCCGCAGTCGCTTTCCAAGACGGCCTCCGGAGGAGAGATGTCCAGGATTATGCTGGCCCTGAAATGTGCCCAGGCAAAAAGGGCCGGCGTGGGGACGGTCATTTTTGATGAAATCGATACGGGCGTGTCCGGCGGCACTGCGGAACGGATTGGAATCAAGCTGCGGGAACTGTCCGGGGGCGCCCAGGTGATTTGTGTCACCCATTCGGCGCAGGTGGCTGCCCACGCCCATCAACACTTGCTGATCGAAAAAAAGGAAGTAGACGGCAGAGCCGAGAGCTGTGTGCGCCTGCTGGACAAAGAACAGCGCGTTGCGGAGCTGGCCCGAATCATCGGCGGTATAGAGGTGACGGAGCATCAATATACAGCTGCCAGGGAATTGTTAAAAAACATATGAAGATAAGGAAAGGAGAAAACAAAGCGAGCGCTTTGTTTTGAAAAAAGATGAGTTTGTATCAGGAATTTGTGGACAGAGGCATGCTTGCACAGGTGACGGACCCGGAGCGGGTACAGGATTTATTGGACAATCATAAAATCACTTTTTATATCGGATTTGATCCCACTGCAGACAGTCTTCATATCGGTCATTTTATCCAGATGAAAGTGATGGCGCACATGCAGCGGGCGGGGCATCGTCCCATTGCCATTTTTGGCGGAGGTACTGCGATGATCGGGGATCCTTCCGGCAAAAACGACATGCGCCGAATGATGACAAAAGAAGAAATTGCCGCAAATATTGAAAATTTCAAAAAGCAGATGGCAAAGTTTATTGATACCAGCGACGGAAAAGCAGTTTTTGTCAACAACGGCGACTGGCTCTTGGATTTGAACTATATTGATTTTTTGCGGGAGGTGGGTACGCACTTTACCGTAAACCGGATGCTGGCCGCGGAATGCTACAAATCCAGAATGGAGAAGGGCCTGACCTTTTTGGAATTCAACTATATGATCATGCAGGCCTATGATTTCTATCGGCTCAATCGGGAGTATGGCTGTGTGCTGGAGACCGGCGGAGACGACCAGTGGTCCAACATTATTGCCGGGGTGGAACTGATCCGGCGCAAGACCGGAAAGGAAGCATATGGCCTGACTTTCAAGCTCCTTTTGACCAGCGAGGGCAAGAAAATGGGCAAGACGGAAAAGGGAGCCCTGTGGCTGGATCCGGAGAAGGTGTCTCCCTACGAGTTCTTTCAGTATTGGAGAAACATTGACGATGCGGATGTTATCAGCTGCATGAAAATGCTCACCTTTATGGAGCTTTCCGAAATTGCGGAATATGAAAAATTGCAGGGCGCCGAGCTGAATGCGGCAAAGGAGCGGCTGGCATGGGAAGTCACCAGCCTGATCCATGGCAAGGAGGCGGCAGATGAGGCGCTGGCTGCTGCCAAAGCGGTATTTGCTGCCGGCGGCATGGCGGAAAATATGCCCACAACTGTACTTTCCCCGGCGGATTTTACAGAAGGGAAGATCCTTGTTTCCGACATGCTGGTCAAAGCCGGTCTTGCTCCTTCCAAGGCGGAAGCAAAGCGTCTGATCGCAGGGGGCGGGATCATGATCGGAGACGAGAAGGCAGAAGGATTTGCTGCCTCTGTGGACATGACGGATATTCCAGAGGACGGCCTCATTGTGAAAAAAGGGAAAAAGACCTTCCATCGGTTCCGGCTGGCATAAAAAGAGCGATGTATCAATATCTTTTATTTGACGCGGACAATACGCTCTTGGATTTTGACGCGGCGGAAAAAGAGGCGCTGCAGGGCGCCCTGGCCGATACGCCCATCGGTTGCAGCTCCAGGACAGTGCAACTGTATCATGAAATCAACGCGCAGGAATGGAAGCGGATGGAGCGCGGGGAGACGACCCGGGAGCGTCTGCAGACGGAACGCTTCATCAAGCTATATGCGGCTCTGGGGTTTACCCTGGACGAGCGCGGCGCAGAAGATGTGGCGGCGGCGTATCTGCAGCGGCTGTCGCAGCAGGGGACGCTGGTGGACGGTGCGCTGGAAACAGTGGCCGCACTGTCGAAAAAATATGCGCTGTATATTGTAACAAATGCGACGGCCTGGGTGCAGAAAAGGCGGCTGGCACATACTCCCCTCGTGCCGTATTTCCGGAAAGTTTATATATCCCATGATATGGGCTGCGCAAAACCGGAGCAAATTTTCTTTGAGAAGGTGCTGCAGGATATTGGAGATATGCGAAAAGAGGCGTATCTGATGATCGGAGATTCCCTCACTTCCGATATTGCCGGTGCCAGAGGCGCAGGTCTGGACAGTTGTTATTTTGACCCCTTGGGACGAGGATGTGGAAAGGAAACGCCCAAATGGACGATTCACGCTTTACCTGAACTTTTGCATCTGCTGTGATCGGAGGCTGTATGGATTCTGTTGCGAGCATCAAAAAGGCGCTGGTACAAATGGGGATCCCGTTTTTGGAGCAGGAGCCCATGTGTGCACACACCACGTTTCGCATTGGCGGTCCGGCTGCGCTGTATGTCCGGCCGCAAAGTCGGGACGAACTGGTCTCTGCCGCTCGTCTTGTGCAGGACGGCAGCGTCCCGCTGGTGGTCATGGGAAAAGGGAGCAATCTGCTGATTGCAGACGCCGGCTTTTCGGGTGTGATTCTTTCTACAGAGGCGATGACGGATATGTCCTTTCAGAAAAATGTTTTGACATGTGCTGCCGGTGCCGGTGTCACCGGCGCGGCCGCTGCTGCCAGAGACAGGGGACTTTCCGGAATGGAATTTTTGTATGGTATTCCCGGTTCTGCCGCTGGAGCGGTGTTTATGAACGCCGGGGCATATGGTGGGCAGATTGGGGATATTTTGTCTTCCAGTACCTATTACGACATGAAGACAGGGACGCTGCACACGCTTTTTAGAGAGGAACACGCTTTTGCGTACAGGGACAGCGTGTATCGCAACCATCCCGACTGGATCATCCTATCCGCCGATTTTGCACTGACACTCGAAAACAGGGAAAAAATCCGTGCTGTAATGGAGGATTATATGCAGCGGCGCAAAAGCAAGCAGCCGCTGGAATATCCTTCGGCGGGAAGCGTGTTCAAACGCTATCCGGGGAGATTTACCGGTCAGATGATCGAGGAATGCGGTCTAAAGGGGAAAAGTGTAGGTGGTGCGCAGGTATCGGAAAAGCACGCTGGATTTATCGTAAACCGGGGCGGTGCTACGGCGGAAGATGTACTACGTCTGATAGAGATCATCAAGGAAGCAGTTTTGCAGAAATTCGGCGTGGAGATAGAATGTGAAATTATTTATGTGAAATAATGATGCAAAGTTATAGTAAAATCACAAAGGAAGCCATCCTTGCAGTGTCCCCGCGGAAGAATTGCTGCCGGCGCATGCGCAGGGATGCGCTGGATCTGGCGCAGTATACGGATGCGGCGGTGCGTGCGAAAGAGATATTGGCTGCGCCGGAGCATTTTCGGTGTGACGGATGCCCTGCAAGCTTTGCAGCGGGATTGTTTGTATCTTTTGGTTCCGTTACGGACCCGGACAAGCAGTACCATCTGGAGTTGTCCTTTGAGACGCAGTCGGAACGGGATGCGGCGGGAGAGGTTTTATCAGACGGCGGAGTTTTTATGAAATGCGGGAGGAGAAGGAACAGGTACCTTTTGTATTTGAAAAGCAGTGAGGAAATCGAGGATTTTCTGGCATATACCGGCGCTACCCGTGCGGCTTTTGATTTGATCAATGCAAAAATTGTACGGGAGGTACGGGGCAACGCCAATCGGCAGATGAACTGCGATATGGCCAATATCAACAAGTCCCTGACGGCGGCCCGTCAATATACGGATGCGATTGCAGAGCTTTTTCGCCTCGGCTATGAGATTCGTCTGCCGCAGGAACTGCAGAAAACGGCGCGGCTGCGCTGGGAAAATCCCCAGGCTTCGATGACGGAGCTTGGTCTGCTCCACGATCCTCCCATCTCCAAGTCCGGCGTCAAGCATCGTCTGGATAAGATTTTGCAGTTTTACGAAACCCAAAGAGAACCAAAGTAAAGGAGTAGGCGGCAATGGCAGATTTCGTACATTTGCATTTGCACAGTGAATACAGCCTTTTGGATGGCGCCTGCCGCATTGCGGATATTCCAAAAGCTGCGCGTGCTGCCGGGCACACGGCTTGTGCCATAACCGACCACGGGGCAATGTATGGCGTGATCGATTTTTATAAGTCCTGCAAAAAAGAAGGAATCAAACCCATTATCGGCTGTGAGGTATATGTGGCACCGGAATCTCGCTTTGACCGGGAGCACGGCAGAGAGCATGCTCCCGAGCATTTGGTGCTTCTCTGTGAAAATGAGAGCGGATACAAAAATTTGATCTATATGGTGTCGGAAGCCTTTCGCACAGGATTTTACTCCAAGCCGCGGATCGATATGGATCTGCTTCGAGGGCACAGCGAGGGACTGATTGCCTTGTCTGCCTGTCTTGCCGGCAGAATTCCAAGGCTGATTTCCGCCGGAAACTATGAAGCTGCAAAGGCATATGCGCTGGAGATGCAGCGGCTGTTTGGCCCGGACCGGTTTTATTTGGAAGTGCAGGACCATGGGCTGGCAGAGCAGAAGACCGTCAACGAGGCGCTGTTTCAAATGAGCGAGCAGCTTGGAATTGGATTGGTAGCGACCAACGATGTGCATTATCTGCGCCGAAGCGACAGCGATGCGCAGGCGATTCTCATGTGTATTCAAACCAACAGCTGCATTGAGGATGGTCGGCCCATCGGCTTTGAGACAGACGAATTTTACTACAAGGAGACCTGGGAAATGGAGCGGCTTTTTGCCGCGCATCCCGAGGCACTTTCCAATACCGTGAAAATTGCGGATATGTGTCAGCTGGAATTTCAGTTTGACAAGACCTTTTTTCCTTCCTATTCCTGTCCGAACGGCGCACGGCCGGGCGCGTATCTGCGATCTCTCGCCATAGCAGGCCTGGAGCGCCGGGAAAAGAACGGAACCATTGACTTTCAAAGAATTTCCAGGGAGATGTATCTGCAGCGGCTGGAATATGAACTTCCCGTCATCGACGGGATGGGATATAGCGAATACTATCTCATTGTGTGGGACTTCGTGGACTGGGCAAAGTCTCAGGGCATTCCTGTAGGGCCGGGAAGAGGCAGTGGCGCGGGAAGCCTTGTGGCATATCTGATCGGGATCACGGATGTGGATCCCCTCCGTTTTGACTTGCTGTTTGAGCGTTTTCTCAATCCGGAGCGGGTGAGTATGCCGGACTTTGATATCGATTTCTGTTATGACCGGCGGGACGAGGTCATTCAATATGTGCGGGACAAGTACGGAGAGGATCACGTGGCGCAGATCATCACTTTTGGTACGATGGCTGCCAGAGCGGTTGTGCGGGATGTAGGCCGCGCATTGGGTATGTCCTACGGAGAAGTAGATGTAGTGGCCCGGCAGATCCCACACACGTTGAATATGACACTGGAAAGGGCTCTGGAACAAAAGGAGCTTTCCGAAATGTATCAAAACGATCCGAAGGTCCGGCGGCTCATCGATTTGGGCCGCGCGCTGGAGGGAATGCCCCGCCATGCCTCTACCCATGCGGCGGGGGTGGTGATCACGGAAAATCCTCTGACAGATTATGTGCCGCTGGCTGTGAATAACGGCATTTGTGTTACCCAATACAATATGGATACTGTGGCGGAGCTTGGTCTTTTGAAATTTGATTTTCTTGCTCTGCGCTACCTGACTATAATAGCCGCAGCGGAGAAGGAGATTGCGCACCGACATCCCGGTTTTTCCATGGCGACGATTCCGCTGGATGACAAAGCAGTTTATGCTATGCTTTCCAAGGGAAATACAGAAGGGGTATTTCAGCTGGAATCCGGCGGTATGCGCCAGATGCTCACCCAGCTTTGCCCGGAAAACATCGACGACATTATTGCTGCCATTGCCCTCTATCGTCCGGGTCCGATGGAATCTATTCCCCGATATATCGAAGCACGTCACGGGAAGAAGCCGGAGATGCGTATTCCGCAACTGGAGCCGATTCTTGCTTCAACCTACGGCTGTATTGTGTATCAGGAACAGGTTATGCGTATCTTTCAGGACGTAGCCGGGTACTCTCTGGGCCATGCGGACATTGTGCGCAGAGCGATTTCCAAAAAGAAAACGCAGGTGCTTCTCAACGAAAAGGAGGCCTTTGTACAGGGCGCCGCCGAGCGGGGTATATCCGGAGAAGATGCGGAAAAGCTCTTTGATGATATCGCCGCCTTTGCAAATTACGCTTTCAATAAAAGCCACGCAGCTGCATATGCTGTCATTTCCTATCAGACTGCTTATCTGAAAGCCCACTATCTGAAGGAATACAACTGTGCGCTGCTCACTTCTGTGCAGGGAAGCCCCGAAAAAATTGCCGAATACATTGGGGACTGTAAACGGCGTGGAATTTCGGTGCTCCCGCCGGATATCAACGCGAGCATGACGGATTTCCACACACAGGAAGCAGGGATTCGATTTGGACTTGCGGCGCTCAAAAATGTAGGACGCAGTTTCATCGATACGATCATCGAGGAGCGTGACAACGGAGGTCCTTTTCTGGATTTTGATGATTTTTTGGCGCGGAGCCGGAAGCTTGGAATCAACAAGCGGCAAATGGAAGCGCTGATCAAATCCGGCGCCTTGGACTCTCTGGGTCCGCGGCGAAGCCAGATGCTGGCAGTGTATGAGTCTTTGTTGGAGCGAGGGGATGCACCTGGATTGGACGGGCAGCTGGATTTGTTTTCTGCTGTTCCGGCAGGGGAGGAAGTAGCGCCAAAGACAGTATTTCCGGATATACCCGAACTGTCTACTTCAGAGAAGCTGCATTTGGAGCGAGAGAGCAGCGGTATGTATCTGTCCGGCCATATCCTGGATGACTACACAAGTCACATGGAAGTTCTAAAATGTGCAAGCGCTGCCGGTATTTCAGCATCCTTTTCTCCGGAAAGGGAGGGAGAGCCGGAGTACCGGGAGAAGGAGACAGTGACGCTGGCAGGTGTTCTTCTTGCCCGTACCAACAAAACGACTCGCAGCGGGGATGCCATGGCCTTTGTCACTTTGGAGGATCTCACCGGAGAGATTGAGCTGATTGTCTTCCCCGGTCCGCTGTCCGTGTATGGTCATCTGCTGACGGTGGGAAATGTGATTGCTGTGCGGGGAGCCATTTCTGTGCGGGAAGACGAAGCACCGAAAATTCTGGTAAACAGCGTGCTTCAATTGGAGAAAAACGGAGGGGATATTATGCCTTCCTTTGCACAGACGGAAAGAAAAAGTATACCTTCCCATGCTGCTGTAAACGCACCTGTACAGAAGCTGTATCTGCGGGTGCCCTCTCAATCATCGGAAGCTTTCCGACGGGTTTGCGCGTTTTTGTGTATCTTTCGCGGAAAGGTGCCTGTCACCTTTTACGATGAAGAAAAGAAAACTGCGTTTCGCGGTACAGATTTTGGTGCAGTGATAAACGATTTCACGCTGACGGAACTGCGCGAGATTCTTGGAGATGCCTCTGTAGTGGTAAAATAGGGAATAATTTTGCAAATTTCACAACATGTTCACATATGAATCGTATAATCTGTAGTATCACTTGCGTGTATAAAGATTGATATGGCTGTAGCTTGGAAGGATTCACAGAAGGGAGCAGGATCAGGATGGCAGATAAAAAATTGCCGCAAGATATCCCGGCAAATGCGCCTGTGCAGGGTGGAAATCCCGGAGGCGGAAAGAATGCCCGTGCGGTTTGGAAGACGATAGGGCGGGTGTCTTTGCGGATACTCACGTATATCATGAACACGCTGCTGACCATTTTTTTGATCGGCGCTGTGTGCGGGATCATTGTGGGGACGGTTTTTTGTATCTACATCAAAAATTATGTGGATCCGGAGATCGATTCCTCGCTGCTGGTGGGAGCCAGCTCTGATACCACTACGCGAATCTATTATATGGATTACGAAACAGAAGAGGACCGTATCAGTGAAGACGGCACTCCTGTGGAGATCGAAGACCAGCGCCTGTACAGCTCCGATAACAGCATCTGGGTTTCCTATGAGCAGATGCCGGAGGATTTGATCAATGCATTTACTTCTATTGAAGACCATCGCTTTTTTGAGCACAATGGTGTGGACTGGCTGCGTACAGGAAAGGCAGTATTCACTTATTTCTTTGGTGCAGGGGATTTCGGCGGTTCTACCATTACCCAGCAGCTTGTGAAAAACCTGACGGGAGATAAAGAAAACTCCATTCAGCGCAAGGTACAGGAGATTTTTCGTGCGCTCAATCTGGAAAAGGAAATGAGCAAAGAAGAGATCCTGGAGATGTATTTGAATATTATTTTTCTGGGCAACAACTGTTACGGAGTACAGGCTGCAGCCAACACGTATTTCGGCAAAGATGTAAGCGAGCTCTCTCTGGTAGAGTGCGCTTCTCTGGCTGCGATTGTGAAGAATCCCACGAAATATGAACCCGTGCGCCACGATGTCGTGATGTATGAAGATGAAAATGGAGAAGAATATGAGGACGGCAACCGTGCCCGCCGCAACACGGTTTTATACACCATGCATCAGTACGGAAAGATCAACGAGGCAGAATATGAAGAGGCACTGGAGACGGAGCTTGTGCTGCATACAGAGGAAGATGACGGCGGAGAAGAGGAATCTGCCGAGCATATCAACTCCTGGTATACGGATGCTGTAATTTCCGACGTGCGGGATGCGCTGATGGAGGAGTACGGTTACTCCAGCTACACTGCCAGCCTGGCAATTTATACCGGCGGGCTTCAGATCTACACCTGTATGGATCCGAAAGTTCAAGATGTATTGGAAGAGGTATATGTAAACGACGAGCAGTATTTTCCCTATGCTACGAGCGGGCTTCAGCCGGAATCTGCCATGATTGTACTGGACCCTTATACGGGAGATGTACTGGGCCTTGTGGGCGGTCGGGGAGAGAAAACGCAAAACCGGATTCTGGACCGCGCCACTCAGGCGCTGCGGCCGGTGGGTTCCAGCATCAAGCCACTATCTGTTTATGCACCGGCAGTGGACCTGGAAATTATTACAATGGGCTCTGTCTACGATGACGTTCCTGTAAGGGAAACGGAAACGGGAGCGCCGTGGCCCCGGAACCTGCCCAATGTCTACGGCGGGCTTACTACGATTCAGGATGCAGTGCGTCGTTCTGTCAATACCATTGCTGTGCGGGTACTGCAGGATTTGACGGTGGATTATTCTTTTCATTTTTTGAAAGACACTCTTCATATGGAAAATGTGATCGAATCCTATACTACGCAAAGCGGACAGGTTGTCAGCGACAAGGATCTGGCACCTCTGGCACTTGGGCAGTTTTCCTATGGAATCACGTTGTGGGAACTGACGGCCGGTTATGACATGTTTCCAAATGAGGGTGTATACTCCGAGTCCAGGCTTTGGTACAAGGTGCTGGACAGCGACGGAAATGTGATTTTGGAAAATGAATCGGACTATGAGATTGCCATCAGTGAAGAAGCTGCTTCAATTATGACGCTTATGCTCCAGGGCGTAGTTTCCAGCGGTACGGGAACGGCCATTACTTTGGACCAGTATGTGGATGTGGCAGGAAAGACAGGGACGACTACCGCAGACTTTGACCGTACCTTTGTGGGGTATACGCCCTATTATCTGGGTGGCGTATGGGTTGGATATGACATGAACCAGGCACTTTCTGATTTTGGAACCAATCCTGCTCTTCAGGTTTGGGATACTGTGATGACAATGCTCCATGAAGATATTCTTTCCAGTGTAAATGCCGGCGAACAGGAACTGCAAAACTTTGAAATATCCGATCGTCTTGTAAAGTGCAGCTACTGCAGATACTCCGGATTGCTTCCTACAGAAACTTGCTGGCAGGAAACCGGATATTTTACCAAGGATACGGTTCCCACAGAATATTGCTACGGGCACACGCCACAGGAATAGCATATTTGAAAAATCACCTCATATATTTTTATGAGGTGATTTTTATGTTTTCTGCTTTGAAGCGGGATGCCGCTCTGTGGATCCGGGAATTCCGGGAAAAGCCCCTGAGGGTGCTTCTTTTCCCTTGCATACTGCTTTTTTTTGCTTTTTTATTCCGCATTTTTGCAGGAAGAGGCGTTAACTTATACCGCTTATTCATGTGCAGGGGGATATTTCCCGGTACATTTATGTATTTCATTGGGTATATCTTACGTGTCCTGTGTGCGGGCTTGATGCTGACCGGCATCTTTTTCTGTCGAGGTCTGTACGAACGGCGTCTGTGGGCTGCGGTTTTCGCTGCGGTGGTTTGTTTTGCGCTCCTGTCGGAGTACAAATTGATCTTTGTCTCGGTAAGTCCCGTGTTTGCGTTGCTTCTCTGTATCGCAGCTGTTGTTGCTGCTTTCTTCTGTCTGACGCTTTTTTTGAAAACCTGTTGTCCGGGCGTGCTGCCATCGCTGCTTTTCCTGGTTTTCCAGACCGTTTTTTGTGTGCAGCTCCTCTCTTTGTGCATTGCGATGTAGTGTTGTGCGTTTACGAAGAATTTTGCGGATTTTCTTGACAAATTCCGTGCTGTGCGCTATACTGAACATAGGAAAAACGATGGAGGTTTATCATGAAAAAATGTAAATTGCTTTGCCTGTTTCTTGCAGTTGTTTTGGTGCTTCCCGTTTTCGCGGGTTGTACCAGTGGCAAGGTATCGGCGACAGTTTCTCTGAAGTTTGTGATTCCCGCGGAAGAAGAGGGTGAGGAAGATGATGTTCGTTTGGATTTGCCTTCTCTAACAGTGGAGGGAACCAGGGACAATCCGCCGACGGTTTTGCAGGCTGCGGAGCAGGCCCTGCAGGAGTATGAAATTACTTATGAGCTTACATCTGACGGCGCTTCCATTGCTGGTGTCTTTGGGCTTAAGGAAGAGCAGTGGTACGATGAGGAGAACGGTTACTTCACCCAGTGGCGCTGCACCATCAACGGTGAAAATTCCGATGAGGGCCGCCAGAGTGTAACGACGATCTACAATGATGATGAGATCGTTTATACGTGGGTCTCTGACTCTCGACCCATTGAGAGCACCGGCGCTGTAGAGACGACCGATCCTACAGATACGACCGGGGAAATGCCTTCGAATACAACTGCAGAAGAAAATGCTTAAAAGGAAAACAGGGCAGCGGATGCTGCCCTGTTTTTTTGAAAAAAAGAGATTTGCAATGGTATAAAACCCGTCCGTCGCTCATATTATGTACAAAGAGTTTTGAGCGGAGGAACGTGTATGACGAGCACAAACATATATCATGATATTGCGACCAGAACCGGCGGAGACATTTACATCGGCGTAGTAGGGCCCGTGCGCTGCGGAAAATCTGCCTTCATCAAACGTTTTATGGAAACATCGGTGTTGCCCAACATCAAAGGGGAGTACGACCGCAAGCGGACTGTGGATGAGCTGCCGCAGAGCGCGGGTGGGAAGACAGTTATGACTACAGAACCCAAATTTGTACCAGATGAGGCCGTTCCTGTGTCCTTCGGCGATGGTGCTACGATGCGGGTAAAAATGATCGACTGCGTGGGGTATCTTGTACCCGATGCCCTTGGTACAACGGAAAATGGAGAAACCCGCATGGTAAAGACTCCCTGGTCTGAGGAGCAGGTACCTTTTGAAGAGGCAGCGGAGACTGGCACACGTAAGGTGATTTGTGACCATTCTACTGTAGGGATGCTCGTAACCTGTGACGGAAGCTTTGGGGACATTCCCCGGGAGAGTTTTGTCCAGGCGGAAGAGCGTGTTGCAAAGGAGCTGCAGGAAATCGGAAAGCCTTTTGCCATCATACTCAATTCCTCTCGTCCGGAGTCCCAGCAGGCAGAGGCTCTTGCAATGGAGCTGGAGGAAAAGTATAAAGCACCGGTGGCCCTGGTCAATTGTCTGGAGTTGGACGCGGAGGATGTAGGGCATATTTTGGAGATGCTTCTGTATGAATTTCCTATTCGTGAAGTGAAACTTTGTCTTCCTGGATGGGTATCCGCACTGCCGAAGGATCACAAGCTTACAGAGGTAATTTTGAACAGTCTTTCCGGGATTGTTGAAAATGTCAAAAATCTGAGCGATGTGTCCGCCTTTGCACAGAAGCTTTCCGACTTGATATCGGAGGAAATCGCAGCACGTTATGAAGCCGGAAATGCGACGGTTCAAATAACATCCACTGATTTGGGTACAGGCATGGCAACAGTGTCTTTGGAATTTCCCCAGTCTATGTATTACAATATCATTTGTGATCTTACAGGCATTTGTGTGCGCAACGAAAAGGAACTAATCTCTGTGATGCTGTCCCTGGCGCAGGCAAAACGGGAATTGGACAAATATGCACAGGCCATTGCAGAGATGGAGGCAGGAGGTTATGGGATCGTACTGCCGGGCGTAGAAGGGCTGAAGTTGGAGGAACCTGAGATCATTCGGCAGTCCGGCGCCTATGGAGTAAAGCTGAAAGCTTCGGCCCCCAGCATCCACATGATTAAGGCAACCATAGAGACGGAGATCAATCCCATTGTGGGATCGGAAGAGCAGTCGGAGGAGATGATCCGACATCTTATGTCAGAATTTGAAGAAGATCCCCAGAAGATTTGGGAATCCAACATTTTTGGCAAGAGTCTTTATCAATTGGTCGATGACGGGTTGCACACCAAGCTGGCACATTTGTCAGAGGAATCCAGAGAAAAACTGTCCGACACCCTGTCCAGAATCGTCAACGAAGGCAGCGGCGGTCTGATCTGTATTATTTTGTAAATACTGGAATATGTAAAGAAAAAGTCCTCGCTGTGCCGAGGACTTTTTCTTGCATTTTGCGTACCTATGTGATATAGTAAATATGATTTTTTATAAGGAGATATACGTTTGGATTTTTCGATTGAGAAATGGGTAAAGCAATATACCGCAGCCGTGAGAGAAGCCTTTGGGGATCGGGTTTGGTTTGTTGGCCTTCAGGGAAGCTGGGGCAGGGAGGAAGCTACTTTTTGCAGTGATATCGACATGGTTTTGATTTTAGATGCCGTGACTTACAGAGATCTGCAGGAATACAGACAACTTTTGGAGACGCTCCCTTTTTGCGAAAAAATTTGTGGATTTGTTTCAGGAAGAAAGGAGCTTCAGCGATGGGACAAGTCTGATTTGTTTTGGCTTTGCAACGACACTGTCCCGATCGCAGGTTCTCTGGAAGATCTTTTACAAAAAATCGGACGTTCTCATGTACTGCAAGCTGTAAAAACCGGCGTGTGTAGCGTTTATCACGGCTGCATGCACAATGCTGTTCACGAGAGATCCGTTTCTGTTTTACATAGTTTGTATAAAACGGCTGCATTTGCTATGCGGGGGTTCGTGTTCTTGGATAATGGTATTTTTATAAAAAAACAAAAGGATTTGCTTTGTTACCTTGCGCCGGAAGATCGGGAGATAATCACATGGCGGCAGCAGGGAAACATTGCAGCTGATTTATTTGACACATCTTCTGCAATGCTCCTCCAATGGGCTTCTCGGTGGATACAAAAGGACTAAAAATGAAAAAGGGATCTAAAAGATCCCTTTTTACATTTGTTTTCGGATACGTTCCAGCGCGCCTTTTTCCAGTCTGGAAACCTGAGCCTGGGATATGCCGATTTCCGAAGCGATCTCAATCTGTGTTTTCCCTTTATAAAAACGCATGTTAATAATCGCCCGTTCTCGCTCGCTGAGATTTTTCAGTGCTTCCCGCAGGGCGATATCTTCCAGCCAGGATTCGTCTGTATTGTTTGTATCGCTCAGCTGGTCCATCACATATATGGAGTCACCTCCGTCGCTGTATACTGGATCATAGAGGGACATAGGTTCTACGATTGCTTCAATGGCATTGGTGACTGCTTCCGGCTCTTCCCCCAACACCGATGCGATTTGCTCAATGGTAGGTTCACTGAGGTCGTTGTTTTGAAGCTGCTCTCGTACTTGTAGCGCACGGTAAGCTAAATCCCGCACAGAACGACTTACGCGGATCGTATTGTTGTCCCGCAGATACCGCCGCACCTCACCGATGATCATCGGAACGGCGTAGGTGGAAAATTTTACGCACAGGTCCGTGTTAAAATTATCGATTGCTTTGATCAGGCCGATGCAGCCCACCTGAAACAAATCGTCCAGATTTTCTCTGCGATTGGTAAATCGCTGAATGATGCTCAGTACCAGCCGCAAATTTCCGTCGATCAGTTTCTGGCGGGCTGCTTCATCTCCATTTTTGCTTCGCAAAAGCAATTCGTGTTTTTCTTCATCACTTAAAGTTTTTAGTTTTGCGGTGTTTACGCCGCATATTTCTACTTTATTAAAATACATCCATTTCGCCTCTTGCTGTTTGATACTTAAAGTATTGCCAGCAAGGGGATGCTTATGCAGGGAAAGAATTTCCTTCTATTTTGGAATTACTTCAATATTTCCGGCATTTCTTGAAGCATGTTTTCAATATATATTCCATATCCTTCCGTGGAATCGCTCACCAGCACGTGCGTTACGGCTCCCACCAGCAGTCCGCCCTGAATAATAGGACTGCCGCTCATACCTTGCACAATTCCACCGGTTTTTTCAATAAGTTTTGGATCGGTGATGCGAATAATAAAGTTTTTTGCCTGGGCGTCGCTTCCTTCCGGGATAACGATTTGCGCCGTATACTCCTGCGGAACATTGTCGTCCAATGTACATCGAATTGTAGCCGCTCCATCGTGGATTTGTTCCTTTGTTCCCACTTCAATTCGTGTGCCGCTTTTTTTCAGATTGCTCATGTCGGCCAGAACACCGAACACACCGCAGTCTGTATTGCATGTGACGGTTCCGGTTTTTCCAGAGGAAAAAAACCCATGCAGCTCTCCCGGCGCGCCGGGCGCTCCCTTGTTGATACCGGAAATGGAAATATCCGTGACAATCCCCCGTTCAATGTTCAATAAATTTCCTTCCTTGTCGCAGATCCCGTGTCCCAGTCCTCCAAAACCTCCTGTTTCGTCAATGATATATGTGATTGTACCGATTCCTGCAGTGCTGTCTTTCATCCAAATTCCGATACGGTATTGATTGGCACTTTGGGAAAAAACCGGCGTGATGGAAACGTCAAATTCATTTTCTCCTCTGCGGCAGGTAAGAATCACAGGATTGCCTCCACTTTCCTCAACTGCTTTTGCTATATCTTCTGCCGTGGAAATTTCGTTTCCGTTTACCTTTAAGATAATATCGTTTTCCTGGATCCCTGCTTCCTTAGCTGGAAGCTTAGCGCCTTCGGCACTGTCTACTTCACCGATGCCGCTGACAATGAGAGTTCCGGTATAGAATTTTACTCCAAAAGGCATTCCACCCAAATAGACCTGTGTTATATCGGAAGTCCCATATGCTTGCATGCTGAGGGAAGACAAAAGTAGGATTATGGCCAGAAAGGCTGTAAAAATTCTATTTATTTGCTTGTTTTTCATTAATATATATCCGCCTTTGATGATTTTGCTGTTTACACGTTCATAGATTAATGTGCTCCGCCGTCGCTGCAATATGAATTGCAAAATTAACGGTTCCTGCAAATCTTATCCAATTTTTATTGACAAAAAATTACCGATTGACTATAATAAATAATTGGGGAACTTGTGAGAGAGGCTCTTTCATAAGGTCTTTATTTTGTGTCGAAACGGAAAGGAAATCGAGAAATATGCTGACTGCAGTTGTTGGAATTAACTGGGGTGACGAAGGCAAGGGACGAATCGTGGACCTTCTCAGCGAGGAACAAGACATTGTTGTACGATATCAGGGGGGAAACAACGCTGGCCATACGGTCATCAACGACAAGGGCGAGTTTATTTTGAATTTGCTTCCTTCCGGGATTTTGCGCGAAAATGTTGTCTGTGTGATGGGGAATGGTATGGCCATCGATCTGAAACACTTGCATTATGAGATTCAGCGGCTGCGGGAGAAAGGGATCCATGTGGGTCCGGACAATTTGAAAATCAGCGACCGCGCGATGGTGACTATGCCGTATCATGTGGACTTGGACTGCTATGAGGAGGAACGCCTGGGGAAAAACAGTTATGGTTCTACACGGAGGGGCATCGCGCCGGTTTACAGTGATAAATATGCCAAAAAGGGAATTCGGACAGGAGATTTGCTCCATGAGACATATCTGCAAAAAATTCTGCCGGACATTTTAGCATACAAAAATTTGATGATCGAAAAAGCGTATCATAAACCGGGAGCGTCGCTGGAGGATATGTTAGATTATCTGCATACCTATGGCGCGGAATTCCAGGAATATATCTGCGACACCGGTGAGTACCTGACGGCAGCGCACAGGGCGGGAAAGCGCATTATGTTTGAGGCCCAGCTGGGCGCGCTGCGGGATATTGATTTTGGGATCTATCCTTTTACCTCTTCCTCTAATACCATTGCGGCATATGCGCCCATCGGAGCAGGCGTGCCGGGATTGAAGTTAGATACAGTTGTGGGGATCATGAAAGCCTACTCTACTTGTGTGGGTGCCGGACCGTTCACTGTGGAAATGGACGGGGACGAGGCGGAAGCACTGCGCAGCGCAGGAGGGGAATACGGCGCTGCAACGGGACGTCCCAGACGTGTGGGAGCCTTTGACGTGGTTGCGTCCAAATATGGGATCACAGTGCAGGGAAGCGACAAGCTGGCGCTGACCAAACTGGATGTGCTTTCCTATATGAAAAAAATTCCAGTTTGTGTTGCATATTCCTATAACGGTGCAAAGATTCATTCTTTCCCCGTGGGGGAAGTGCTTGAGAAGGCGACACCGGTTTTGGAATACCTGGACGGATGGTGTGAGGATATCAGTATGTGCCGCACGTTTTCAGATCTTCCGGAAAACGCAAAGAAATATATTGAGTTTATCGAAGAAAAAATCGGACAAAAAATGTGGCTGATCTCTGTAGGAGCAAAAAGAGACGCATATTTTATGCGTTGAAATCGTGTAAACATAAAGAACCGAACCGCCATTGCGGTTCGGTTCTTTTGAAATGTAATGATTCTGTTAAATAAAAAGTTCTGCCACAGAGTATAATTGCACGTTTCCGCCAATTTTTATTCGCTTGTCTGTCGCCATGTGGCAATACAATACACCGCTTCGTTTGGATGCTTGATAGGCGACAAATTTTTTCTTTCCGGTTTTCTTTGCCCAATACGGTATAATGTGGCAATGTCCGGATCCGCAAACAGGATCTTCGTTAATACCAAGCTTTGGTGCAAAACTTCTGGAAATACAGTCGTACTTTTCACCTTTCGCCGTTACTTGCAATAAGAGTCCATCCAGCTTTTTCACCTTTTCCATATTTGGTGAAAGCGTTTTTACAATGTTTTCACTATCAAAGATACACAGGAGGTCTCTGCCCATGTAGGCCTCTGTAGGTGCGGCACCCATTGCTTCTGCCATAGCAGAAGTGATTGTCACCGGTTTTAATGGAAAGGCTGGAAAATCTATTTCATACATATTTTCTTTTTTCTCAACAAGCAGTCGACCGCTTTTTGTGTTAAAAGCAATTTCTTTCAGATTTTTTTCGTAATAGTTTAGGATTACAAATGCTGCACCTAAGGTAGCATGGCCGCATAAATCGATTTCCCCGTTTGGCGTGAACCATCTTAATTTATAATCATTGCCTTTTTTTACTGTGAATGCGGTTTCAGATAAATGGTTTTCTTCTGCAATATCAGTCATTTGCTTATCTGAAAGCCAATGATCCATCACACAGACCGCTGCGGGATTCCCGGAAAACATTTTGGTTGTGAAAGCATCTACTACGTATTGCCGCATGGTTTTTATCTCCATATCTTTCAAGCAGGGAAGGCATACAAAAAAAGCCGCTGAAACGGCTTTTTTATGGTGCGGATAAGAGGACTTGAACCTCCACCGAGTTGCCCCGACTAGAACCTGAATCTAGCGCGTCTGCCAATTCCGCCATATCCG